>VXMG01000136.1:0-75049 GCA_009841185.1 Gammaproteobacteria bacterium | reverse complement strand
GGGGGGGTGGGGAACGGCTGGGTGGGGGCGGTCCACTCGCCGGGCACCTCGCTGGGCGCCACCGGCCGCTCCTCGATGGGCCACACCGGCTCGCCGGTGTAGCGGTCGAAGACGTAGGTGAACGCCTGCTTGGTGACCTGCGCCACGGCCGGGATGGTGCGCCCGTCCACGTTGATGTCGAGCAGGATCGGGGGCGCGGGCGGATCGTAGTCCCAGATGCCGTGATGCACCATCTGGAAGTGCCACACGCGCTCGCCGGTGCGCGCGTCCAGGCACACCAGGCTCTGCGAGAAGAGGTTGTCGCCGGGGTGGTGGCCGCCGTAGTAGTCGCCCGTCGGGGCTTCGATGGGCAGGTATACGTAGCCGCGCTCCAGATCCGCCGAGAACGGCGTCCAGACGGCCGCGTTGCCGGTGTAGCGCCAGGACCCGTCCAGCCAGGTGTCGTTGCCGTATTCGCCCTCTTGCGGGATGGTGTGGAAGATCCACAGCCGTTCGCCGGTCCGCACGTCGTAGCCACGCACGTGGCCGGGCGGCATGTCGGGTTTCGGAGGCGAGCTTCCCGAGGGCAGCGCGGTCCCCACCACCGCTACGTCGCCCACGATCACCGGCGGGGAGCTCGAACCCAGCGGGTCGTTGTCGATGTCGACCTCGCGGGGGCCGAACTCCGCGCGCAGGTCGACGACCCCGTCCTGGCCGAAGGCCGGGTCGAGCCGCCCGGTCTTCGCGTCCAGCGAGACCATGTGGTAGGCCGGGGTGATCACCAGGACGCGCTCCGCCTGGCCGTCGGTCCAGTAGGCGACCCCGCGTCCGGAGTTGGCGCGCGGGGCGGTCTCAGCGCGCACCCCCTCGTCCATGCGGTACATCCACAGGGTCTCGCCGGTGGCCCCGTCGATGGCCACGACCGCCCGTCGATAGCCCGCCGTGACGTACAGGATGCCGTCCACGGCGAGGGGGGTCACCCGGTAGTTGAACTCGGGCCGGTCGCCGAAGTTGCGCGACTCCCAGCGCCACGCGACCTCCAGGTCCGCGACGTTGTCGGCGGTGATCTGGTCGAGAGGCGCGTACTTGGTGCTCCCGGCGTCACCTCCGTAATAGAGCCAGTTGCCGCCGGTCGTCCCCTGCTGCGCAGCGAGGTCCGGCGCGGCTGCCGGTCCCGCGAGAATCGCACCGACGAGAACCACGATGGCGGGCTGGAGAGGCGGACGGGGGCGGGCGCACTGGGTGAACCGAGGGCGACTCGAAGTGTCGTGCATCGGGGCTCCTGGCTGCGGGGATGCGCACGCCGCGCGCATGCGGGCACAGGAGCGAATGTCGTGCGCGACGGGCCGCTTCACAACCGTACGGCCCGACGAGTCCTCGATGCTCAGTTCGAGTGCATCTTGAAACTCCACCGCCGCGGACCGGATCGCTTCCGGTTCGAGTCGGCCTCCTTGTCCGAAGACGGCGCCTCGGCGGGCTGGTGCGCGGAATCGGCATCCTTCGGGAGGGACATCGTCTCGAGTGCCGCGTCCCGAGTGTCGTACACGGGGATGATCTTGTCGAAGCCGCTGAGCGTGACGACCGCGGCAATCGCCGCCGGGAGCCCGCACATCCCCATCGCCTTACCGGATCCGCGGAATCTCTTGGCCAGCACCAGCAGGACGCTCAGGCCGGCGCTGCTCATGTAGGAAAGATCGCGCAGGTCGAGGAGGAGGGCTCTCTCGCCCGCCGGCACCTCCGAGACCAGGGCTTCCCGGAATGCCACGCTGTTCACGCTGTCGACACGACCCGCGGGCGAGGCGATCAGCACGCCATTCATCCTTTCCCAACTGACCTTCAGGTCCATGGGTCTACCCGTGCACTTGCGTGGTATGGGGATTCAGCGCGCACTCCGACAGGATACTATCGCCACAAGCTGCAGGCTTCGTTACCCGGTGTCAACACGCCTCGGGTTCACCTCCGGATGATCCACCCACGGCGCGGAATCTCCCGCCGGAACCAGTTGAACCGGCACGGGAACGGTGGTACGATCCCGTCGCCAAGCGTCTCCGGGACGAATTCCACGATGCAATCTGCGAGAACATGAGCGGGAAGGGCGAGAGCAGCGGCCGCACTGACCGTTCGAGTGCCCACTGGCTCTCGGCGCTCGAATCCGAGGCCATCGAGATCATCCGCGAGGGAGCCGTGACGGCGGCTCGACCCGTCATGCTCTATTCGATGGGCAAGGACTCGTCGGTGTTGCTCCATCTGGCCCGCAAGGCGTTCTGGCCCGCACGCCCCCCCTTTCCCCTGCTGCACATCGACACCACCTGGCAGTTCCGGGAGATGATCGCCTTCCGTAATCGCATGGTCGTCGAGGCGGGCGTCGAGCTGCTGGTGCACGTGAACCGGGAGGCCCTGGAGGCCGGCGCAGACCCGTTCGCCGACGGATCGGAACGCTATGCCGACGTGATGATCACCGAAGCGCTGCGACAGGCACTGGACGCGGGGAAGTACGATATCATCTTCGTGGGCGGGCGGCGGGACGAGGAGAAGTCGAGGGCGAAGGAGCGGGTGTTTTCCTTCCGCGACGCGGCCCATCAGTGGGATCCGAAGGCCCAGCGCCCAGAGCTCTGGAGCCTGTACAACACGCGTGTCCAACAGGGTGAATCGCTCCGGGTCTCGCCCCTCTCCAACTGGACCGAGGCCGATGTCTGGCGCTACATCGCAGCGGAAGGGATCCCGGTGGTTCCGCTGTACTTCGCGAAGAAGCGCCCGGTCGTCGAACGTGAAGGCCAGTGGATCATGGTCGACGACGAGCGCATGCCTCTCCAGCCCGGCGAGGAGCCGCGGCTGCTTCCAGTCCGCTTCCGCACCCTCGGATGCTATCCGCTCACAGCTGCCGTCGAGAGCGGCGCCGACACCCTGGAAGCGATCCTCGCCGAGACGCTGGCGACCCACGATTCCGAACGCCGGGGACGCCTGGTGGACCATGACGGGGACGCCGCCATGGAACGCAAGAAGCGGCGGGGCTACTTCTGATGGCATCCGGTCCGGCGGCGGTGCGACCCCCCCTGCGCTTCGTCCTGTGCGGCGCCGTGGACGACGGCAAGAGCACCCTTCTCGGCCGGCTGCTCTGCGACTGCCGGCAGGTCTTTGCCGATCAGATGCGCAAGGTGGAGGAGGATTCCCGGCGCTGGGGAACCCGGGGCGACCAGGCGGATCTGGCGCTCCTGGTCGACGGTCTGCGCGACGAGCGCGAGCAGGGCATCACCATCGACGTCGCCTACCGCAGCTTCGAGACGGCCCGGCGCCGCTTCATCGTCGCGGACGCGCCCGGACACGAGCAATACACCCGCAACATGGCGACCGGCGCCTCGAACGCCGATCTGGCGGTCGTTGTGGCCGACGCCCGAAAGGGAATCCTGCCCCAGACCGCGCGCCATACCCGCATCGCCGCCATGTTCGGCATCCGGCACGTGGTCCTGGCGGTCAACAAGATGGACCTGGTGCTCTGGGACCGAAGCACCTTCGAAGCGGTCGCGGACGGATACCGGTCGCTGGCGCGAGACGCGGGCGTCGAGCAGCTGCGGATCATTCCCGTATCTTCGCTCACGGGAGACAATCTCACGTGCCGGCGCGAATCGGCCGCGTGGTACTCCGGCCCGACCCTGATCGAGCACCTGGAGACGGTCGATGTCGAATCGTCCATCGAAAGGGAGTCCTTCCGGATGCCCGTCCAGTACGTCAACCGGCCCAGCCCCGACTTTCGCGGCTACAGCGGCCGGATCACGGCCGGCAGGGTCGCGGTGGGGGACCGCGTGCGCTTATCCCCGTCGGGAGCGGAGACCGTCGTGGAGTCGATCGTGGTCTGGCAGGGGGCGCGGGAGCGGGCCGAGCGAGGCGACTCGGTGACGCTGACCCTCGCCAGCGAGGTGGATGTGACGCGCGGAGACGTAATCGCGGAAGCCTTCAATCCGCCGGGCGTGACGGACCAGTTCCAGGCCAACCTGATCTGGATGAGCGACCGCCCTCTGGTGGTCGGGCGCTCCTACCTGCTGAAGATCCACTCGCGGGAAGTGACCGCGACCGTCACCCGCATCAAGTACCGGCTGGACGTCTCGCGCGGAAGCAGGCTGGCGGGCGCCACGCTGAGCCTCAACGACCTCGGTACAGTCAACATCGCGACCAACCGCCCGATCCCCTACGCCCCCTTCGAGCAGTATCCGGGGCTGGGCAGCTTCATCATGATCGACCCGATCAACAACGACACTGCGGGCGCGGGCACCGTCAACTTTGCGCTCAGGCGCGCATCCAACATCCGCTGGCAGGACTTCCACGTCACCCGCGAGGCCCGCCAGGAACTGAAGCTGCAGCGGGCCCGGTGTCTGTGGCTCACGGGACTCCCGGCATCGGGCAAGTCCACCATCGCCGACCTACTCGAGAAACGCCTCCACGCGGAGGGCCATCACACCTACCTCCTGGACGGCGACAACGTCCGCCACGGACTCAACCGGGACCTCGGCTTCACCGAGGCCGACCGGGTGGAGAACATCCGCAGGGTGGCCGAGGTGGCTCGACTGATGGTCGATGCGGGGCTGATCGTGATCGTGTCCTTCATCAGTCCCTTCCAGTCCGAACGGGCTTTCGCCCGCGGTTTGTTCGCATCCGGTGACTTCAGTGAGATCTTCGTCGACGCGTCCATCGAAGTCTGCGCCGCGCGCGACCCGAAAGGACTGTATGCCAGGGCGATGAGGGGCGAGATCAGGAACTTCACCGGCATCGACAGCCCCTATGAGCAGCCCGCGAACCCGGACCTGCATCTCGACACCGAGAAGCTGGGGCCCGAGGAATGCGCCGAGTTGATCCTGCGGCGGCTGGTCTGAGCCAGCCTGCGCCCTCCGTCGCGAGCCCTCGGTCCGCCCGGTGCTACCTGTCCACGCGAATCGTGACCACGTCAGCGTTGTGATACTGCTGGTGCTTCACGGATGACGCGTAGTGGCGAAGGAGGCGCAGCGACAGGTCGCGCTTGCTCTCCAGGTCCGGGATGTCGCCGAGCAGAACGATCTGGTTTTCCAGATTCCCGGCGTCGGTCGCCGCGCTGAACTCCAGGATGGCTCCCGTGCGGTCGTTGCGCGCGACGACGCGCAGCCGCCGGTCACCGGCATGGCTCCCGTCCTCCTCCTGCCGCACCAGGCTGAGGAGGGCTTCCTCTGATGCCGCTCTGAGGCGCCCCCTTCCCTCGCCGTCCCACCCGTACTTCCCCGCGAACCCGACCACGAACTCGTCGAGGGCGCGAAGGCTGTCCGGACTGAGCGGCATCTCCGTCCTTCGCCGCCGGGGCCCAGTCAGCTCCAGAAAGAGGTTCAGCAGGAGGATGGTCACCCCGCCGGCCGTCAGTCCGTTCGCCAGCATCTGCGCGGCAGGGGTTCCCAGATGCTGCGGGAATATCGCCTGGAACTGGATGCCGACGCCGACCCAGAAGGAGAATCCCGCGATCAGCGAGCTGTTGCGCCCTCCGTCGGCCTGGAAGACGACGCGCATGCCGCGGGCAAAGACGAGCCCGATGACGACGACGATGTAGGCACCAAGCACGGGTCCCGGGATGGACAGCACGAGGGCGCCGATCTTGGGAACGAACGCAAGGCCGATGAAGATGGCTCCGATGTAGACGCCCACCCTTCGGGCCGCCACGCCGATGCCCTCCGCCAGGGCAATGCCGGCTGGATAGGGCCAGATCGGCAGGACGCCCGCGACTCCCGACAGCAAGGTGCCCGCGCCGCAGGCGGCCACGGCGCCCTGGACCCTCCGGAAGTCGATCGCCTTCTGTTCGCGCCGCGAGAGACGCTGCATGACGATGGCGTCGCCGATCTGCCTGACCGTGATGACCAGGGTGACGAACAGGAAGGCCGGCAGGAGCAGCCAGAAGCTCGAATCGAACCCTGCGTCGAGACCGGGCAACACCGTGGCGGGGATCCCGAACCACCCGGCTTCGCGCACCGGCGTGAGATCGAAGATCCCGAAGAGCGCGGCCGTGGCGCACCCCAGCGCGAGCGCGACCACCGGGGTCCAGGCTCTCAGGAGCCGGGGGGCGCGCAGCATCAGGCCAAGCACGGCGGTCGCCGTGACGAGCGTGACGGTGGGCGCCGCGGCCGTGGGCGCCTGCGATGGAACCTCGATCAGCAGCGCGAACCCCATGGGCATCACGGTGACCGAAATGAGCGCCATGAGCGTGCCCGACACCACCGGCGTGATGATTCGACGGAGCAGGATCAGGCGGGCCGCCAGGCCGAGCTGGAAGAGCCCCGAGGCGATCACCAGCACGGCGAGCAACGCGGGACCTCCCGCGGCCAGCGCCAGCACGGCGACGCCGATCGAGGCTCCGGAGGCTCCCATGACCATCAGGTTGGCGCTCCCCACTCCCGCGACTCGCCGGGCCTGGACGATGGTCGTCAGCCCGCCGATGACCATGCTGGCGAAGATGGCCCAGGAGAGGTAGGCGCCCGTCAGATTCGCCGCGCGCGTAACGATTGCGGTGACCACGACCACGGGCGTGCATACCAGCACGGCCACCTGCAGCCCGAGGATGAACGAGGCGGGATGCGGCGGCGGCTCGTCGGCCGCGTAGCGGAGGCCTCCTGCCGGCTTTCCGGGGCCGGATTCCACAGGCGTCGCTCCTGGATGCCGGTTCGTGGTTGTGTCGGAACGCGAGGGGGCATGGCGAGTATAGCTACCGGCGCCCGAATCCGGAAAACGGGGCCGGGACGCCGCCGGTCACGGGCGAGCTTTCGATGGGAGGAGGATTGCAGCAGGCAGTGCTGAGGAGCCGGCGTTGAATCCGCGGTCCGCACGTCGTCCGCGCCAGTCGGCGCGGATGCGTACGCTGGCGGTCTCGGTCCTGGCAGCGGTTTCGTCGCTGACGCCAGGCTCTCATTCCCTGCAGGCTCAGGTATCGCCGGAGATTCTCCAGGTCCTGCAGCAGGGAGGAGCGTGGGTCGCGCTGCCCATCGAGGACGGCGTCGGCTCCTTCCAGAGCCAGCCCGTGCCAACCCTCGGGATCCAGCTTAAGGGCCATCTGCTCATCTGGGAGGAGCACACGGGAAGTTGGCATGTCGTCATGCGCGATCTGGCGCGAGCCGAGGACCCGGTCATCCTCGAACGCCTGATGGTACCGGGAGAGCGCGTGGACTTCGACTACCAGACCGGCATGCTGGGGCAGATCCAGATCGACGTGCGGTGGAGCGAGGCCCGCGACACGACGCTCCGGGTCTGGATAGGGACGGAGTTAACGCCCGGGGAGCCGGACGCACTGACATCTACTGACGTCTACTGGAATTATGCCGGGAGCGGAGGCTCCGCGCTATCGACGGGAAGCCACCGTCTCCGCGAGCAGACAGAGGATCTCGTACATCAGCGACGCCCCGACCAGAGCCGTGCCCCCGCTGGGATCGAGGGGCGGGGCGACCTCCACCACGTCGGCCCCCACGAGGTTGAGGCCGCGCAGGCCGTGCAGGAGCGCGATCGCCTCGCGCGTGGTTAGCCCACCGACCTCGGGCGTTCCCGTGCCCGGCGTGAAGGCGGGGTCGATCCCGTCCACGTCGAAGGTGATGTAGGTCGGGCCGTCGCCCACCACGCGGCGGGCCTCCTCCACCACTCCCTCCACCCCCAGCCGCCGGAACTCGTCGATCTTCACGACGCGCATGCCGTGTTCGATCGAGAACTCGAAGCCGTCCAGGAAGTTCTGGTAGCCGCGAATGCCGATCTGGATCGAGCGTTCGGGATCGAGCACCCCCGCCTCCACTGCGCGGCGGAAGGGAGCGCCGTGGTGGTATTTCGAACCGCCGATCGCGTCCCAGGTGTCGAGATGCGCGTCGATCTGCACCATGCCGAGCGGCCGGCCGGCCCCCAGCGCCTTCATGATCGGGTAGGTGATGGAATGGTCTCCCCCGGCGCTCAGCGGCACCGGGCCGGCCGCGCGGAGACGGGTGAAGAGGGCTTCGATCTGCGCGACCACTTCGTCGAGGTGGTAGATGCTGTCGAATCGCACATCCCCCACGTCGGCGATCCGGCACAGCGAGAAGGGATCGACCCCCGTCAACACGTTGATCCTGCGCACCACGTTGGACCTGTTGCGGATCTCGCGCGGCCCATGGCGCGCACCCGGCTGGAAGGTCACGCCGTGGTCGGTCGGCACGCCCACGAGCGCGATGTCGAGGCCCTCGAGCGTAGTGGCGAGGGGCGCGCGCAGGAGCGTGGCTCCGCCCATGAAGCGCAGGTCGTCGAGCGGCCGGTAGGTCTCGCCCGTAACCGGCGAGACGGCGTCGTAGAAGTCGTTCACTCGGGCGCCCCAAAGAAAACGGGGCCGGCCCCTGACCGGGACCGGCCCCTCCTGTTCCGGAGGCCGCGGATGCCGCCGCGATCAGCCGGAGGTGGTCGTGGTGGCGGTCCTGGGCGGCATGATCTCCTTCCACGCCGTCATGAAGCGCGCCATCTCCTCCTCGGTGCCGACCGATACCCGCAGGTAGTCGAGCATGGGCGGGAAGTCGCGGCCCACGAGCACGCCCCTCTCCCGGAACGCGGCCCGGACTTCGGCGGCCGGACGTCCGGTGTTCACCATGAAGAAGTTGGTCTCCGACGGGAGCACTTCGTAGCCCATGGCCTGAAGCTCCTCGGTGGTCTGCTTGCGCAGGCGCAACGTGGTCTCGCGCACAAAACGCTCATTCTCGAGGTCCTCGAGCGCGGCGACTCCGCCCCACCTCACCAGCGCGTTCACGCTGCCGGTGGTATAGGTGCGCATGTCGCTGATCATGTCGGGCGGCGCGATGCCGTAGCCGAGGCGCAGCCCGGCCATGCCGTAGATCTTGGAGAAGGTGCGCGCGACGATGACCTTGCGCCCTTCGTTCACGTAGGGCACCGCCGTCTCGTAGGCGGGATCCTCGACGAAGTGATGGTAGGCCTCGTCGATGAGAACCGGGATGTCCTCGGGGATTTCGTCCAGCACCCGCCGGACGTCGTCGGCCGGGACCGCCATGCCGGTCGGGTTGTTGGGGTTGCACAGGTAAAAGAGCCCGACGTCCCGGTAGTTCTTCTTCGTGGCGTCGATCATCGCGGGGATGTCCTGCGAGTAGTCGTCGAGCAGCGGCAGCATGATGGCGTCCGCGTCGATCCCGGTAGCGACGCCGAAGACGCTCAGGTAGGTCGGCCGCACGCCGATGACCTTCTTCTTGTGGCCGAGGTAGGTGTGCGCCACCACCCGGAGGGTCTCACCCGAGCCCGCTCCCAGCAGGATGTTCTCCGACTCCACGCTGTGGTGCTCGGCGATCTTCTGCTGGATGTCGCCGTCCGGATAGCCGTACCGGTTGGCGTACTTCCAGGCGCCGTTCATCGCCTCCATCATCCGCTCGGACGGGCCGTACGGATTCTCGTTGGAGGAGAGCTTGGCGAAGGAATCGTAGTCGTATTCCTGCGGGGTCAGGGTGAGCGGGCGCGGCCGCGAATCCCACCCCAGCAGTCCGGTGGGCCTGAGCCCGGCGTACCCCAGCGCCGCGGCCGCTCCTCCCATGAAGCGGCGGCGAGTAACGGAATTCCTCGATTGCATGGCAACCTCCTCAGAGATGAGAGCGCGACGAACGCGAACGGTACGAAATCCAGCCTATAGAGTGGCCGCAGGGGCCCTTAAACGCAAATGCCGTGGCGCGGTCCCGGGCGCCCCTCATCAGGCGATCTCGGCGGCCCGCGAGGAGTAGTGCCGGCGGAAGAATCGCCCGATGTCGTCGACCACCTGGTACATCACCGGCACCACGATCAGAGTGAGGAAGGTCGCGAAGATGATCCCCGCGATCACCGCGATCGCCATCGGTCCCCACCAGGCGGCCTGGTCCCCGCCCCAGTACAGGTCGGGAGTGAGGCTTCCGTACAGGCCGAAGAAGTCGAAGTTGAGCCCGATCGCGAGCGGCACCAGCCCGAGCGCCGTGGTCACCGCGGTCAGCACCACCGGCCGGAAGCGGGTCATGCCGCCCAGAACCAGCGCGTCCCGCCGGTTGACCCCGTCACGGCCGCGCAGCACGTCGATGTAGTCGATGAGCACGATGGCGTTGTTCACCACGATGCCGGCAAGCGAGATGATGCCCACTCCCGTCATGATGATGCCGAACGGCATGCGGAACACCATCAGCCCCAGCAACACGCCGACGGTGGACATGATCACCGAGGTCAGGATGATGAACGGCTTGACCAGCGAGTTGAACTGCGAGATGAGGATGAAGCCGATGAGGAAGAGGGCCATCAGGAACGCCGTTGTGAGGAAGGCCTGGGCCTCCGCCTGCTCCTCGTTCTCGCCCGTGTAGCGGATCTGGTATCCCGGCGGGAGCGACTCCGCGAACTCGGCCAGCGCCAGTTGCACCTCGCCCAGCACGGCGTTGGAGTTGAACCCGGCGCGCACCTCCGACGACACCGTCACCGAGCGGTCCATGTCCAGGCGCTGGATGGAGCCGGCGCCCTCCCCCACTTCCCACGACGCGACCGAGAGCAACGGGATGGGGTCGCCCTCCGACAGCACCGTGAGCTCCGCGAGCGTGCTGAGCTCGTCCCGGTCCTCCTCCGCCAGGCGCACGATGATGTCGTACTCGTCGTTGCCGGTCCGGTACTTGGCGGCTTCGATGCCCTGGATGGCCCCCCGGATGGCCTGGCCCACGCGACGGGTCGAGAGCCCGTAGAGCGCGGCCTTCTCGCGGTCCACGCGGACACCCAGTTCGGGACGGGCGTCGTCGAGGTTGCTGTTGAGGCGAACCAGCTTGGCGTAGACCGGATCGGCTTGCAGGGTGGCGATCATCTCGTCGGCGAACTGGTTCAGCAGCTCGGGGTCCGTACCCGCCAGTTCGACGTTCACTGGCGGGCCGGTGGCGGGTCCCTCCTCGGCCTTGTCGACCGAGATGTCTGCTCCCGCGAGGTCGTCGCCGATGGTCTCCTGCAACAGCGCCAGCGTCTGGAAGGCGTCGGTCCGCTGGTCCTGGAACTCAACCATGGAGATCGTCACGAGTCCGGCTTCCGGGCCGCCCGGGCCGCCGCCCATCGGACCGCCTGCCCCGCCTCCGCCGACGGTGGCCACCACCGACTCGCCGTCGAGCGCAACCCCCTCGTAGGCGGGCAGCTTGTCCTCGATGCGGCGCACCAGCCGGTCGGTGAAATCAGCGCGGGTGCCGGTCGGGGCGTCGACGTCGATCATGATCTGCCGGGGCGGAATCGCTTCGGGGAAGTACTCCACTCCCGCGTTGAACCGCCCGAACAGGACCACCGTCACCACGAGCATCGCCGCGCAACCGGCGAGCACCAGGACGGGGCGGTTGAGCGCGCGCGTCAATTGGGCCTCGTAGAAGACGATCGCCCGCTCGAGCCACCAGTGCTGGAAGGCCGTGGCCGCGCGCTTGATCACGAAACGGTAGAGAGCCCACAGCAGGCCCGCGGTGACGAGCAGCAGCGCGGCCGTGAGCGGATTGGCGAGCGCGAAGCCGAGTATCACCCCCGCGCTGATTCCAATCAGGGTGAGGCGCGCCGCACGCGTGAGCGGCGGAGGCTCCTCCCCTTCGCGCAGGATGAACATCGAGCACAGCGTCGGAACGATGACCAGCGCCACGAAGAGCGAACTGGAGAGCGTCACGATGAGGGTCGTGGGCAGGTAGCCCATGAACTCGCCCGAGATGCCCGGCCAGAACAGGAGCGGCGCGAATGCGGCCAGCGTGGTGAGCGTCGCGGCGATTACCGGACCGGCCACTTCGCCCGTCGCCTTCTTGGCCGCGAGCCTCCGGTTCCACCCGCGTTCCACGTAGCGGTAGATGTTCTCCACTACCACGATCGCGTTATCGACGAGCATCCCCAGCGCCAGGATGAGCGAGAAGAGCACGACCATGTTCATGGACACGCCCAGCAGCCTGAGCACTCCGAAGGACAGGAACATCGACGAGGGGATCGAGATGGCGACGAAGAGCGACGTGCGCAGCCCCAGGAAGAACAGCAGCACGCTCACGATCAGGATGAGCCCGGAGATGATGTTGTTCTCGAGCGAACTCACCATCGAGAAGATGTCGCGCGACATGTCCCCGGTGATTTTCACCGTCATGGTCGCCGGAAACAGCGGCGTCATCTCGTCGATGACCGCCCTCACCTGGTCCGCCGTCTCGATGATGTTCTCGCCCGAGCGCTTGACGATGTCCAGCGTCACGACCGGCGACCCGTCCAGCCGGGCGTAGCTCTCGCGCTCCGAGAAGCCGAACTCGACGTCCGCCAGGTCGCGTACGTAGATGGGGCCCGCATCGTCGGCGGTGATGACCAGATCCTCGATCAGCTCGGGATCGTCGAACTCGCCGTCCACCCGGACGAGGAACCTCTGGTTGCCCACGTCGATGGAGCCGCCCGGGATGTTGACGTTCTCCGCCGCGATCGCGTCGATGACGTCCTGGAGGGCCAGGTTGTAGAACTGGAGTCTCGACAGGTGGACATCCACCTTCACCTCGCGCTCGAGGCCGCCTCGCACATCCACGCGCAGAATCTCGGGAACGCTCTCCAGCTCGTCCTGCAGGTCCTCGGCGATCTCCTTCAGGTAGACCAGGTCGAAGTCGCCCGCGAGGTTCACCTGCATGATCGGGAGTTCGGAGAAGGTGAACTCCAGGATGGCTGGCTCTTCCGCGTCCTCGGGCAGCTCGGGCTTGGCCAGATCGACCTTCTCGCGGATCTGCTGGAGCGCCTCCTCGATGTTGACCGTGGTCTCGAACTCGGCGGTTACGCTGGAATACCCCTCGATGGAAGTGGACGAAAGCTCCTTGATGTCGGAGATGGTGCTGAGTTCCTCCTCGATCGGGCGGGTGACCAGTGTCTCGATGTCGGCGGGCGACACCCCCGGGTAGATGGTGTTCACCGCAATCAGCGGGATCTCGATCTCCGGGAACGACTCCTTCGGGATTACCTGGTAGGAGGTCAGGCCGGTGATCGTGATGAGGATCAGCAGCACCACGGAACTGGTGCGGTGGTCGATGGCGAAGCTGGTCAGCACGAATTCCTTGAAGCGCGCCAGATAGCCCGCGTCGCTGCGGGGCCGGCCCGCCCCCACGTCCTGGGCTTTCGCGTTCGCCTCCCCGCCCGTTCGTTCGTCCCTGAACTCTGACATATCCGTCTCTCTCGGGTTCAATCAGTTGGATTGCGCAGTCAGTTCACCACCCGCACCCGGTCGCCGTCGGCGATCAGTTGCTGGCCGATGACGACGAGCCGGTCTCCGGCCCGAAGGCCCTCCTCGATGACGACGAGGTTGCGCTGGGCGGGTCCAAGTTGGACTTCGCGCATCCGCGCCACTCCGTCGTCACCGGCGCCCTCCACCACGTACGCGACGTAGCCGTCCTCGACCCTCAGCAACACCTCGCGCGGCACCACCACCACGTCTGCGCGGGTCTCGCGCACGATCTCGATGTTGGCCACCATCTCCGGCTTGATGAGCCCGCCGGGATTGCCGAGGGTCAGCTCGACCGGAAACGTGCGGTCCTCCGGATCGACCGCGGCCCCGACGTAGGTGATGTCGCCCTCGAAGATCTCGCCCTCGAGCACCTGGAAGGTCACGGTGGCCGCGGAGCCTGGCCGTACGTCGAGCGCGAACCGCTCGGGCACGCCGCCACGGATGCGCACCGGGTCCAGATCCACCACGCGGGCCACGGGCGTCCCCGGCATGATCATGCTGCCGAGCTCGATGTCCCGGGAGTCGAGCACGCCCTCGAACGGTGCCCGGATGACGGTGGCGTCGAGCCGGGCGGAGAGCGCGGTCAGGCTCGCTGCGGACTGCTCGGCCGCGTAGCGGGCCTCCAGGTACTGCAGCTCGGACCCGACCTGTTCCTCCTCGAAGAGCCGCCGGTACCGCTCCCAGGTCTCTTGCGCCAGGTCCGCGCGGGCGCGCGCTTCGTCCACCTGCGCCCGCAATTGCGTGTCGTCCAGCCGGGCCACCGCCTGCCCCGCCCGTACCGGGTTCCCCTGGTCGACCAGGATCGAGGCTACCAGCCCCGGCTCGGTGGCCGACACGACCACGTCGCGGTTCGCGCGCACGGTGCCCGTGAGCCGGATCAGTTCGGTGAAACCGGTGGGCGCGATCGGCTCCACCTCCACGTTGATCACGCGCGTGGCGCCCTCGATGATGGGCGGGATGGTGTCGCCCGCCTCCGCGCTGCTGCTGCAAGCGGCCACGACCCCCGCCAGTCCCAGCGCCACTCCCGTTGTCATCCGCCGTACTGCTCGATTCATCGTCGTTTCCTTGAAGACTTCGTGTTGTCTACTGTCCGTCCGCCTGCCTGAATTCCGAATCCACCATCGGCACGGCGCCGACCGCTTCGTCGAGCTGCGCCCAGGCCACCAGATAGTCGTACACGGCCTGCGCGTAGTTGAATTCGCTCTGTCTGAGCGCCACCTCGGCGTCCGTGAGCTCGAGCTGGCCGCTCAGGCCTTCCCGGTACTGCGCGGAGGCGATCTCGAAGCCGCGCTGCGCCTGTCCGACGGCCAGCCTCTGCCCTCGCGCCCGCGCCCGCGCTTCGTCGGCCAGTTCGATCAGCGACTTGACCTGGCTCGCCGCCTGGTCGCGCGCGAAGCGGAACTGGGTCTCGGCCTGCCGCCACGCCGCCCGGCGCTGGTCCACGCGCGCATCCTTGCGGAAGCCCTCGAAAATCGGGACGCTCACGGAGATCCCGACCGCCTGCGCCGACGCCCGCGACATGGGGTCGCCGAAGAAGTCCGGCGCTCCGTTCTGCTGGGCCTGGAGCACGTAGTTGCCGAAGAACGACACCGTGGGCAGGTACTGCATCTGCTCGAGGCGCATCTCCGAGTGGCGCAGGCGCTCGGCCATCTCCAACTGGCGCAGATCCGACCGCCGTTCCCATGCCTGCTCGACCCGCTGCTCGGCAGCGCCCTCCAGCGGCGCCGAACCGGCGAACGCCAGGATCGCACGGTTGGCCGGCGTGTTGCCCGCGGGATCGTCCAGATCCATCGAGGCAAGGGACCCGGCCACCTGCAGGCTCTCCTGGTCTTCCAGCGCGAGTTCCACCGCGAGCACCCGGCGGAACTGCATCGCGGCGTTCTCGGCGCGACGCAGGTTCGGCTCCAGGTTCGCCAGCTCGACCTCGATGCGGAGCTGGTCGTAGTCCGATGCCAATCCGGCCCGGTTCATCGCGCTGGTCTCCTTCAGCGACTGGCGCACCCGGGTGACCGAATTGCGCGTGAGCCGCTCCTGTTCCTGGGCCAGTAGCAGATCGTAGTAGGCCAGCCGCACCCGCGTGACCAGGTTCTGACTGCGCCCGCGCACAAACTCCTCCTGGATCGACGCCAGGCGCTGGGCCGCTCCCAGGCCTACGAACACGCGCGCATCGAAGAGGGGCTGCTCCACGTTGATGCTCGTGTTCCAACTGTTGTCGGCTCCGAACCGTACCTGGATGAGATCGTCGGGACCCGCATCGGGATCGAAGAAGGCGGGCATGAAGGTCACGGCGCGCGAGAGGTTGCGCTGGTAGTCCGCGCTCATGCTGATGGTGGGCAGAACTCCGCCCCACGCTTCCGACACCTGCTCCTGCGCCAGGTCCAGGGCAAAGCGCGCATCGCGCACGTCGCGGTTGCGCCGGAGCGCCATGGAGACCACATCGGGGAGCGTGAGCGCCTCGCTTGCCGGTGCGGCGGCCAAAACCGGCTCCTGGGCACCGAGAAGGGCCGGCAGAGCGGTCTCAGCGGCCACGATCATGCAGAGAACGGCGTTCACGAACACCCCCACGGCCCGCAGCTTCCGCGGGACTCCCGTCCACCCTCGTCCTCCATCGTTCATCATCCGTATGCCTCGCTGTATTCGGTTTTCCGGTTTTCTTCCGTTTCCCCTGCGCGGTTCAGTTCGCCTTGCCCCGCATCCCGCACCTCGCTGAGCAGCTTGCGGGTCCCGAGGCCAAGCAGCATTCGTCGGGCGGAAGCCCGGTAGGCTTCCCGGAACTGGGCCTCGCTCAGGTCCAGGAGTCCCCGCATGTAGATCGTGATCAGGCCATGGGAATGGGCCCACATGGTCATCCCCACGTCGCGGATGTCGGCTTCGGCCCTCAGATACCCGGCATCGACGCACTCGCGCACCCGATCCATCCAGAACTGGTGCGTAGCCTGCGCGTGGGCAGCCACTTCGGGCGGGTAGTCGGGCCAGCCGAAGCGCTCCGGCGAGAGGTACATCATCTCGTACCAGCGCGGATGCGTCAGGGCGAAATCGAGGTTCTCCTCCCCGGCGCGCAGGAACCGCTCCAGGGGCGTGGCGGCCGAGAGCGCCCGGTAGATGTAGCTCGCCGACTGCCGGTAGGCTTCGCGCACCATGTCGCGCAGCACCTCGTCCTTGCTGGCATAATGGCGATACAGGGCAGGCGCGGTCACGCCCAGCCTGGCCGCCAGGTTGCGCATGGAAAGCGCCCTGAGCCCTCCACAAAGATAGAGTTCGGTGGCGTGGCTTCTGATGTCGGATCGCTGAATCGCCATGTGAACAGTGTAAACAAATCGCCTGGCGGGTTCAACGGCCCGGACTCGCTTTGCCCCGGCCCTCCGAGCGCACCATCCGCACGGTTGCCTGCTACCCCGGCCGAAACCCGGGATCGTGCCCCGTCCTGCGCCGTGGCCTGGGCCCTCCCGGCTTTCTAACTTTCGGGCGATCCCATCGCATTCGACACCCGCCGCCACGTTCACAGACCCCCGCCCCGCCGAATTTGCTGCCGGAGACTCCCATGCCACGCTTTGACCCTTCGCTTCGTCCGGTGTCCCTTCTTCGCCTGGTAACCTTGCTCTTCGGGCCCCTGGCCCTGGCCGCCTGCGCGGCCGGACGCGCGGACCCCGGGCCGGCTCCCTCGCCCGCGGGATCGGATCGGGACGATGACGCCATGTCGTCGTACTCCGAGGTGATCACCGGTGACGCCGTCAGCGACGACGGTCTGTTCGCCGTCCACCAGGTCGATACGGAATTCTTCTACGAGATCCCCCTCCAACAGTTCGGGCGCGAGATGCTCGTGGTGTCACGGATCTCGCGCACCGCGGAGAACGTGGGCTGGGGCGGCGCCAAGGAGGGGACGGCGGTGGTGCGCTGGCAGCGGCGGGGCGACCAGGTGCTGCTGCGCCAGGTGAGCCACGAGAACTACGCCGACCCCGAGAGCACCATCTATCAGTCGGTGCTGAACTCCAACTTCGAGCCGGTCATCCACGTCTTCGACATCGAGACCGTGTCCGAGGACTCGTCGGCGGTCGTCATTCAGGTGAACGAACTGTTCGAGAGCGACGTGCCGCTCTTCGGCATTCGCCCGCAGCGGCGGGAGGCCTACGAGGTTCGCAGCATGGATGGCGACCGCACCTTCATCGAGTCGGTGCGCAGCTTCCCGCGCAACGTCGAGGTGCGCCGGGTGGTCACCTACCAGGCCACCGAGGCTCCGTCCGACGCCGAGTCGAACACGCTCTCGCTCGAGATGAATCACTCCATGCTGCTGCTCCCCGACGAGCCCATGCAGCCGCGCCTGTGGGACGAGCGGGTCGGCTACTTCTCCGTGACCCGCACCAACTACGGGCTGGACGAGCAGCGCGCCGAGCAGGAGCGCTTCATCACCCGCTGGCGGCTCGAGCCCTCCGACCCCGAGGCGTGGGCGCGCGGAGAGCTGGTCGACCCCGTCAAGCCCATCGTCTACTACGTGGATCCCGCGACGCCGGAGAAGTGGCGCCCGTACATCATCCAGGGAGTGAACGACTGGCAGGTGGCGTTCGAGGCGGCGGGATTCAGCAACGCCATCGAGGGGCGGGAGCCTCCCTCGCCGGAGGAGGACCCCGACTGGAGCCCCGAGGATGCGCGGTATTCGGTGATCCGCTACCTGGCCTCGTCGGTCCAGAACGCGTCGGGACCTCACGTCCACGATCCGCGGACGGGGGAGATCCTCGAGAGCGACATCCAGTGGTATCACAACGTGATGAACCTGCTGCGCAACTGGTATCTGGTGCAGACCGCGGCCCGCGAGGAGAACGCGCGCGGGGTGAAGTTCGACGACGAGGTGATGGGCGAGCTGATCCGCTTCGTCTCCGCCCACGAGGTGGGGCACACCATCGGGCTGCCGCACAACATGAAGTCTTCGGCCGCGTATCCGGTCGATTCGCTGCGCACGAGCTTCACCTGCACGATGGGGACGGCGGCCTCGATCATGGACTACGCCCGCTTCAACTACGTGGCGCAGCCGGGAGACGACGCCTGCGTGCTGCCGCGCGTGGGCCCCTACGACGTCTATTCGATCCGCTGGGGCTACCGGCCCATCCCGGATGCGGGTGCGCCGGAGGAAGAGAAGCCGACGCTGCACAAGTGGATTCTGGACACCGGCGATGACCCGGTGTATCGCTTCGGCGATCCCAGCCAGACCGACCCGGAGTCGCTGACCGAGGCCATCGGCAACGACGCCATGCGCGCGTCGGAACTGGGCATCGCCAACCTGAAGCGCATCGCCACCTCACTGCGTGACTGGACCTACGAGGCAGGCGAGGGCTACGCGCAACTGCGCGAGCTGCACCAGCAGATCGGGGCGCAGTGGAACCGCTACTCGGGACACGTGCTGACCAACGTCGGCGGGGTGCACTGGAACCGGAAGAGCCAGGACCAGGACGGCTATCCGTACCAACGCGTGGAGCGCGAGACCCAGGAGCGGGCGATGGCGTATCTGGACGAGCAGGTCTTCCGGACGCCGTCGTGGCTGATCGATCCCGATATACTCGACCGCGTGCAGGGGTCCGGGGCGCCCGACCTGCTTGGGGGCTGGCAGGCCTCGGCCCTCAACCGTCTGCTCGACGTGAACCGCATGAAGCGCCTGATCGAGCAGGAGGCGTTCGACGGCACGGCGGCGTACGGGCTGAACGAGATGCTCGACGACCTGCGCGGCGCGCTCTGGCGCGAGACGGCGAACGGCGAGGCCACGGACACCTACCGGCGCAACCTGCAGCGGGTGCATCTGGATCGCTTCGCGGAGCTGATGGAGGACCAGGACGCCCTCGCCACCGACATCGTGCCCGCGGTGCGCGGCCAGCTTGCGACGCTGGCCGGGGAGGTGCGCGCGGGCGCCGAGCGTACCCGCGACCGGGCGACCCGGCTCCACTACGACGACGTGCTGGTGCGCATCGAGGCGATGCTGGATCCGGCGAACGGGAGTTGACGCGCGGACCGGGGGCCGCGGCGCCCTTCCGGCCGCGGGCGTTCCGGCCCCCGTGGTGGCTGAAGAGCCCGCACGTCCAGACGCTCGCGGGGTCTTTCTTCCGTCCCGCGGGCTGGCATCCGCTCGAGCGTTGCCGGCTGGATACCCCGGACGGCGACTTCCTCGACCTGGACTTCACCCCCGATCCGGGCCCGGACGCCCCCATCGCGCTCGTGCTTCACGGCCTGGAGGGCTACATCCGCCGTCGCTACGCGGCGGGCGTGCTGAGCCGCCTGTTCGACTGCGGCGTACGGGGCGTCGGGCTGAACTTCCGCGGCTGCGGGGGAGAAGTGAACCGGACCGCCCGCTTCTATCACGCCGGCGAAACGGGCGACCTGTCCTTCGTCGCGGAGCACCTCCGGCGCCGCCATCCCGGCCGGCCCATCGGCGCGATCGGCTTCAGCCTGGGGGGAAACGTCATCCTCAAGTACCTGGGCGAGAGGGGAGCGGAAAGCCCGATCGGCGCCGCCGCGACCATCTGCGTCCCGTTCGATCTGGCGGCATCCTGCGACCGGATCAGCCGCGGCTTCATGGGCGGCTTCTACACCAGCTATTTCCTGCGTTCACTGCGAAGGAAGGTGCGCGCGAAACAGGCTCTGCTCGGCAGGATCATCGACACCGCGCCGGCGCTCCACGCCCGCACCCTGCGCGAGTTCGACGACGCGCTTACGGCGCCGCTGCACGGCTTCGCCGACGCCGCCGACTACTACGCCAGGGCGGACGCGCGCCCGTTCCTCGCGCGCATCCGGGTGCCGGCGCTGCTCATCCAGAGCCGCGACGATCCCATTGCGAGCCCCGACGCCATCCCCTGCGAGCAGGTGGCGTCCAACCCTCATCTTGTGGCTGCGTTCGCCCCCGGCGGCGGCCACGTCGGCTTCGTCCAGGGCGAGACGCCATGGCGCGCGTCGATCCACGCCGACGGCGAGGCCGTGCGCTTTCTGGTGCACCATCTGAGCCCGAAAGCCTGACGGCGCGCGCAACAACCGACGTGGTGCCTTGCCCGGAACCGGTTGCATCCCTTGACGAGTTGCGGCTCTCCTTGTAGCGTTCGCGCGTTTGCTCCGCCGGGGGTTCACGCCCCGGCGCCCAGATCCGCAGCTTCAGATTCATCTGCCGTACGCATCATCCGCCGTAGCCACTCGCCGCACAGGCATTTCGTATTTGTCTCACCACCGTCGGGATCGCGCCGCTTGCGGCATATTCCTCGCCCTCGTCCGGTCCCGCGCCATCAGGAGGAAGTAGTAGCATGAGAACGACTGGAACCGTGAAATGGTTCAACGACGCCAAGGGGTATGGGTTTCTGGATCCCGAAGGAGGGAACCAGGACTGCTTCGTCCACTACTCGGCCATCTCGGGAGACGGTTTCCGCTCCCTGACCGAGGGCGAGCGCGTCGAGTTCGACATCGTTGACGGCCCGAAGGGCCCTGCGGCGGAGAACGTGATCCGGCTGGAGTCCTGAACGCAGCCGCGGCTCAGACCCGGAAGAAGGCTCGGCCCTGCCAGCTTTGGCGGGCCGGGCCTTCCCATTTTCCTCCCCTGAACTCCTCCAGCCGCGTGATGGTGTTGTTGAACACGGGCGTGTCCAGCGTCACCTCCCCGGCATCCGCCAGCTTCCTGAACCCTCCCCGGCTCACCCGCTCGACGCCTCGGGACGAGCGGTAGTATACGGGCATGTTGTCGACGAGCCGGGACCCGATCTCGGCTTCCAGATCCTTGAGCATGTGCACCAGGGCGTCGATCGAGCAGCCCGAAGGAGGCGTCACGCTCTCGTCCACCGCAACCGCCAGGAACCGGTCGTAGAGCCACGCCCGTCCCGCCGCCAGAGGGGCTCCGTGGGCCTTCCAGCGGGACAGGAAGCCGTCCACGCGCTCGAGCAGCGCGGCGCACTCCCGCTGAGACAGGGGTCGCTCGCTCGCGAACACCCAAAGCCGCGCCTGGTCGGGCAAGCGCTCGAAGACGGAATCGGTCTGCTGTGTCCTGGTCACCTATTCCTCACGCGCGAGGGAATCGCCCGCACCTTTCCCGAGCAGGACCGCCATCCAGCGGAGATCGGGGGTGTTTTCGAGCAGGATCTTGAGAATCATGGTCAGCGGAATCGACAGGAACATCCCCAGTGGGCCCCAGACCCATCCCCAGAAGATGAGGGAGAGGACGACGACGAGGGTTGAAAGGCCGAGCCGGCGTCCCATCAGGTTGGGTTCGATGATGTTTCCGAAGACGGTGTTGATGCCCAGGTAGACGACGCCCACGCCCAGCGCCGAGCCCAGGCCGAACTGGATGAGCGCCAGCAATACCGCTGGCACCGAGGCGATCACGGAGCCGATGGTGGGAATGTAGTTGAGGACGAAGCCTATGAGCCCGAGCAACACCGGAAAGTCGAGGCCGATGGCCGCCGCGAAGAGACCGATGGTGATCCCCGTGGCCAGGGAAACCAGGGTCTTGATGGTCAGGTAGGTCTGGACTTCGCGAACGATCTTGGTCAGCCTGATCGAGTCGTCCCCGACATCGCCCAGCGCCATGCGCAGCTTGCGCGGGAAGACCGCCGCCTCGGCCAGAATGAAAACCATGATCAGCAGGACCAGGAAGGTGTCGGTCACCAGGGCCAGGACCCGCTGGATGGTGCCGGTGGCGAAGTCGAGCGCTGCTTCGAACGAGAACAGGTCGGTCAACGCCGCGAAGACGTTGCCCACGAGGGGAAGCTCGACCTCGGCCAGCCTCGCCTCCCATACTTCCCAGAGCAGGAGCAGACGAATCTCGTATGCGGGATAGCGGGCCTGGAACTCGGCGAACGCCTGACTCGCCAGCAGCAGCAGGCCTCCCACGACGGCGGCCACCAGGAGCACGGAGATCAGGATTGCGAGCGGGGAGGGCACGCCGTACCGGCGCAGCCACATCATCACCGGAAGGGTGAGGAACGCGAGGACCAGTGCCAGGAAGAAGAGCGAGAGAATGCTGGCCGCCAGCTTCAGGCCGGCGACGACGACCACGACCGATGCGAGGACCCCGAGCACGCGGGCGCCGCGCTTGTCTTCCTGTCGTTCCAGCATTCGTGATCTACCAGTGAGCGAGACCGGAGCGTCCGGGCACTACGCCCTCCCCGAGTCCGACGAGGTGCTCCTGCGTGATTGTAGGGTCGACACGCTGCGCGCCGGAGGCAAGGGCGGGCAGCATCAGAACGTGACCGACAGCGCCGTCCGCCTCACGCATCTCCCCACCGGCATCGTGGTGGTGGCCCGGGAGCGCCGCAGCCAGCACCGCAATCGGCAGGTCGCATTGGCGAGGCTTCGCCGGCGGCTCGAGCAGCATCTGGCGCGGAAGCCGAAGCGGATTCGCACGCGCGTGCCCGAGGCCCAGAAGCACAAGCGGCTGGAGGCGAAGCGCAGGCGCGGGCAGGTGAAGCGGCTGCGACGGAGGCCCGAGGAGGACTCCTAGGGCACCCTCTCGATTCTCCAGACGTCGACGTGGTCCAGGTCGAGGCTGTCCTGGCGGATCGTGATGAGATGATCGGCGCTGAAGGCGGGAGCGGCGCGTTCCTTGCGCGGAGGGGCGGGAACGGCGCCGAGCAGCTGCCCTTCCGGATCGAAGATCTCCCACCGGTTGCCGGCGGTGCGGATTACCTCCACCCAGAGCTTGCCGTCGGGGGCGATGAAGATGCTCTGGATGAAGGACTTCGCCTCCGGCCGGCTAGGCCGCCGGGGATCGCACTCGGCATCCGGGCGCTCGGCAAGGAGTTCCTCGAAGTCCCGATTCCCGGCTGCCCATTCCTCATCCGAAATGGGCTCGGACGGAAGAGGACGTTCGATCACGCGCAACGTATCGCCGTTGCCCGCTGTGACCGCAATTCGATAGGTGTCCGTCATCGCCGAATACATCACTGCGCCGGGCCCGGGGTGCTGAGCCAGTCCCGGACCGAACGGGATGGGAAATGAGGTGATCACTCCACCGTATCGGCAAAGGATGAAGCCAGCCGGACCCGGCGGCGGCTGGAGCCACGACAGCGTGTCGCCCGTCTCCCCGCGGCTGTCGTGGCCGACGAACAGGGACTCGATTCCGGTCGCATCCATGAGAAGCCCGAGTCGATAGAACTCGTCCGGGCCGACGGGCATGAAGCGAATACCGGCAGGGGAGCCGCTGTAACTCCCTTCGACCCGCTGCTGTCCCAGCCACTCGCCGTCCGCCGAGAACGCCCCGATGCGACCCAGACTGGAATCCAGGGTCAGGAGACGGTCGCCCATCCATACAATCGAATACAGGCTTCGAAACTCGCCCGGGCCATCACCGTTCCGGCCGAAGGTGCGTCGATGGACCCCGTCCAGGCCGAAGACCCGGACTTCGTCGTTGAAGCCATCGGCCACGAACACGGCCTCATCGGGCCCGAGGGTGGCACTGTTGACGCGGCCGAACTCCTCCGGAGCGCCCGTCTCCGAAAGGGACGTGGGGCCGATGGACACGACCGGGGTGAGTTGCCACGCCGGCGCGGTCCCCGTGTTGGTCACGCGCACGATGCCGCCGACGGCGTCGGTCGTGATCGTGAGGTCGGTGGCGCGCGGGGCTTCCGACGCGCAGGCCGCGGCGACCGCCGCGAGGAGCACCGGAAGGACGGAAAGGGCGTGCGGGAGCCTGCCGGGCGAGTCGGGGTTCACGGTGTCCTCCCCAGGGGACAGCTCAGGTGAGCGTGAAGCTGTTCACTCGGAATCGTCTCATGGTCCGAATATTGCTCTGCCGATGTATGTCCGGCCAGCTTGCCGTCCGGGCGCTCGGGAGTCCTTCTCCACCCAATCCACCAGCGGGGTTCTCATGAAACGGTTTCCCACACTTCTGCTGCCCACACTGCTGACGGCCGTCTTTCTCACGCTGGGAGCAACACCCGTCCGCGCGCAGGCCACGGTGTCCCTGACGGGCGGGGTGAGCCGGACCTCCCTGAGCACCGACAGCGACGGAGCGTTGGCTCCAGAGTTCGAGTCCCTTACACGGATGTCCGTGGGTCTGGCGGCCACCATTCCGGTCTCGGATCGTTTCGGAGTCCAGCTTGGAGGCCGCTACGCTCAAAAGGGAGGGCGTCTGGACGTGGTCGGCATGCTGGCGATGATGGATGACATGTTCGGTGGGGTTGAGCAAATGCCGCCGGGCGCGAGGATAGACGCGGACTTCGAGATGGATTACGTCGAGCTCTCGGTCCTGGCCAGAGTCGGGTTCCCGCTGTCGAACGACCGCGTGTCCGGACACTTGCTCGCGGGACCGGCGTTGGGCCTGCAGTCATCCTGCGAAGGGGTCGTCCACATCAGCGGTATGGACGAGCCCGCAATGAGCGCCGGCGTCGATTGCGACGAAGCCGGACTCGATTGGCGCAAGATCGATTTCGGCCTCGCCGGAGGCGCGGGAGTCGACATCGGGTTGACCGACTCAATCGATGTCCATCTGGGCTTGCTCTATACTTTGGGGCTCTCCAACGTCCTCGACGACGGTGACGGATCGGTGAAGCACCGGGCGCTCACGGTGCGGGCGGGTCTGGTGCTGCCGATCGGCTAGAGACGAGAACGGTGGGAGCACCCGGGCTCCCGCACCGACAGACACGACGGAGAACAGACAGAGCATGGTGAATCCAACCCGAAAACCGCACTCGGACGAGTACGCCGACTTCTACGCGAGCTACGTCGCGGCCGTCGAGGAACCGCTGCTCGAGCGGCTCGAGGGGGAGGCCGCGGAGTGGCGCGACCTGCTCGCGGCAGTGCCTCCCGACCACGAGAGATATCGCTACGCCCCGGGAAAGTGGTCCATCCGCGAGGTGGTGGGACACGTCATAGATGCCGAACGGATGTTCAGCGTGCGCGCGATGGCCTTCGCCCGGGGAGACGCGTCACACTATCCGTCGTTCGACGAGAACGTCTACGCGGCCGAATCCGGTGCCGACCAGCGCACCCTGGCCGACCTCTCGGAGGAGCTGTCGGCGGTCCGGACGGCCACCCTCCTGCTGCTGCGCAGCTTTCCGGAGGACGCGTGGAACCGGCGCGGCGTCGCCAGCGGCTACGAGTTCACCGTCAGGAGCCTGGCCTGGATTATCGCCGGGCACTCGCGTCATCACCGGCAGGTGCTGATGGAGCGCTATCTGGCGTAACTCGGCGCTACCCGGCCTCCCGCGCCTCCCGCGTCAGCGTCTCCAACATCTCCATGTAGAACGCGCGTTGTGCCTGCTGGTCCTGCGTCAGCGGGGCGACCACGCCCTCCACGGCGCCCGTAAGGCGGGCGAACCGGCTGGCCAGCTCGCCGAATTCGCGGCGCAGGTCGCGCAGCTTGGCGGCGCGGGGGCCGACGTCGTCCTCGGCGATCCCTTCCAGAGCCTCCTCGATGCGCGACCCCTCGGACGCGACCCGGGCTCTCGCCTCGGCCAACTCCAGCAAAGCGGCCGTCCAGGCTGCCCTCAAGTCGACAGGCGCATCGATTCGCGGATCCTCCCGCACCGGAAAACGTTGTGCGGACTCGACGCCGGCAGCCTGCAGGCGCGCGGTGTACGTGCCGGGGACGACCAGCGGACCCCGTCCGGCTTCCACATCGTGGCGCATGTCCCACACCACGCGGTTCATCCCCTGTGCCGTGGTCCCGTCCACCGTCGCGACCCGCGCGCCGCTTTCGTCTTCGATGGCGATGCTCACCGTCCCTTCCGCGGCCGCCTCGGCAAGCCAGTAGTCGAGGATGGCGCCGTTGGGCGGATTCTCGCCCTGGTAGTGCACGTCGCCGGCGTGAGCGGCTCCGCCTGCGCGCCGGATCTGGGTGGCGGGCTCGATGGTGAACAGGTGGGCCGGGCCGGCCATGACCTCGGGCGTCAGCTCCTGCAGCGCATTGATCTGGTCGAGGATCCAGATTCCGCGCCCGTGGGTCCCCAGCACGAGGTCGTTGTCGCGCGGATGGATCACGAGGTCGTTGAACGGGAGGGTCGGCATGCCGCCCCGCAGTTCGGTCCAGTGCACCCCACCGTCCATCGTGTAGAAGAGCCCGATCTCGGCGCCAACGAAGAGCACCGAGGGATTGCGCGGGTCTTCGCGCACCGTCCGCAGCACGCGCTCGGCGGGCAGGTCGCCGGTGATCGAGACCCAGGTCTCGCCGTAGTCGTCGGAGCGGTACAGGTAGTTGGCGTAGTCGTCGTTGCGGTAGTTGTTCCAGACCGCGTAGACGCGCGCTTCCTCGTGCCGGGAGGGCTCTATGCCGTTCACCCACGCGCCGGGAGGAAGGCCGGGGAAGTCCGGGAGGACGGTGGGCTCGTCCGAGTCGGACATGTCGCGGGCGGCCACATCGGTCCAGCGCTCGCCGCCGTCGCGCGAGACGTGCAGGCGGCCATCGGCGGTACCGGCGTAGATGAGCCCCTGCCTGAGCGGGCTCTCCGCGACGGCCGAGATGGTGGGATAGTAGGGGACGCCGTCGTCCAGGGACGGCGTGAGGTCATCGGGCATCTGGCCCATGACGGGCAGCGTGCGCCGGTCGACGCCGGTGGTGAGGTCGCCGAGCGCCTGCCACGAGTCCCCCTGGTCGGTGGTCTTCCACATTGTCCGGGTCCCGGCGTACAAGGTGGACCCGTCGTGCGGAGAGATGATGAATGGACCGTCCCAGTTCGCGGGTTCCATGGCGTTGCCGAGGCGCTGCTCCTCGAAGGTGCCCACCTCCCTCCAGGTCTCCCAGTTGCGGCGGCCCGCGATATTCCCCTCGGGATTGCCGGGCCGGATGCTGGTCCGCTGCCCGCTCCGAATATCGAGTCGGGATAGTCCCAGATATTGTGATTCCGTATATATGATATAGTTGTTGGTCGTATCCGGTATATTCACGAAGCCATCGCCGCCTCCGAGGCGGGTCCAGTCGCTGTTGACGATCCCCTCCGTGCGGTACGTCTCGCTGGGCCCCATCCACGAGCCGTTGTCCTGGAGGCCTCCATAGACGTTGTAGGGCTCGGCCATGTCCACCTGGACCCGGTAGTACTGGCTCACCGGCAGGTCGGAGATGTAGAGCCAGCTCAGGCCACGATCCCAGGAGATTCCGAGCCCGCCGTCGTCGGCCTTCATCACGTGGCGCGAGTCGTCGGGGTTTACCCAGACCAGGCGGTCGTCGCCGTGCAGGCTCTGGGGCGGTACGGTGAAGGTGCGCCCGCCGTCGTCCGAGAAGGAATAACTGTTCACCATATAGATGCGCTGGTCGTCGCTCGGGTCGACCAGGATCTGGCTCGCGTACATGGGCCGCGGATTCCAGTCGCTCATGAACTCCCACGTCTCGCCGCGGTCCTCGGACCGGTAGATGCCGGCGCGCCGCTCGGTGTAGGCGGTGGAGGCGTTGTAGCGGTAGCCCTGCTCGACGCTCACGTAGACGATGCGCGGGTCGCTCCGGTAGATGGATATGCCGATGCGTCCCAGGATCCCATCCGGGAGCCCGCGGGCGATGTCCGGGCCGGACAGCCGATCCCAGGTGTCGCCACCGTCCACACTGCGGTAGAGCGCGCTCCCCGGGCCGCCGCCGTGGAACCCCCACGGGCGGCGCCGCCGCTGGTAGGTGGCGGCATAGACGATGTTCGGGTCCTCCGGGTCGAGCGCCACATCCACCACACCGGTGTCCTCGTCGATCTGCAGGATGGGTTCCCAGGTCGCGCCCCCGTCGGCGCTCCGGTACAGGCCGCGCTCGTCGTTGGAGCCCCACAGGTGGCCCATGGCGGCGACATAGACGAGATCGGGGTCGTCGGGATGGAGGGCGATGCGCCCGATGTGCTTGCTGTCGCGAAGCCCCACGTTGGTCCACGTCTCGCCGCCGTCGGTGCTCCTGTACACCCCGTCCCCCCACGAGGAACTCTGCCGGTTTGCCCGCTCGCCGGTCCCGACCCACACGACTGAAGTGTCGCGCTGGTGGAGCGCGATCGCCCCCACCGAGTGGGTGCCCTCGTCCTCGAACACCGGCACCAGGGTGATGCCGTTGTCGGCGGTCTTGTAGACGCCCCCGGTCGACGAGGCGACGTAGAACTTGATGGGGTCGGACTCCGCCACCGCCAGATCCACGATGCGCCCGCTCATGACGGCGGGGCCGATGTTGCGGGGACGCAGGGCACCCAGTTGTTCGGTTGTGACCTGGGCAGACAAGGGAGCCACGGCCAGGATGCCGATGCAGAAGCAGATGAAACCGAGCGTGGAGGCGAGGAGTCGGCAGGAATGCGGGCGGGGGCGGGAGATGGCTGGATTGGGATGGATCATCGAACGGTCCGTGGGCCAGAGGAATGCAACGCTGGGACGACTTCCAACTTCGGATCTGGCGGGGACGCGATCAACCTCCCTTCCATCAAGCCAGACGGGTGCACCAACGCCGAGTGCGGGTGTACCACCGACGAGCCCCCGACTCATCGAATCGATGATGACGTCCAACACCTCCGCACCCCGTTGAGCCCAAATGAAGCGATTCACCCTGGTTCCTTTCGCCGTGCTCTCATTGCTCGCGCTCGCGCAGCCGGCGCGCGCCCTCCAGGAGCACATCGCTCTCGGCGCGCATTTGGGGACGCTTGGCATGGGCGCCGATGTCGGGGTTGCCCTCAACGAGACCTTCGCGCTGCGAGGTGGCGCGGGTCTTTACGGATTCGGTCTGGACCTGACCGGCAGGTTCGGGCTCGCCGACAACCGTACGGCCGAACTGTCCCTGCCGAACGCAATGTTCACGATCGGCGCAGAGGTCTCGTCGGGCACTCTCCGTGCCGGAGCGGGCCTGCTGATCCGCTCAGGTGACCCCGTCTACGAGATCACCTACGGGAACGGCGCCTCGATTGACATAGGGGGCGGTTACTACACGCAGCCGGAGGTTCTCACGCTGGCGACGACGCTGGTCGCCGGGTCGATCACGCCCTACGCGCTCCTCGGCTATGGATCGCGCCGGTCGCAAGGGCTTGGCTTCGTGGTGGACGCAGGCGCCGCCTTTCCGCTGGACGCGGGACTCGAGATGTCCGCGACGGGGGATCCGGCGGTGCTCGGCTCAGCCCGGTTCCGGACCGACCTCGAGACCGAGAGACTGGAAGCCGAGGACGACGCCGGTGGCTGGCTCAGCTTCTGGCCGATCATCAGCATCGGCCTGCGCTATGGGTTGAGGTGAACGAAATGACTCACAAAGGCCGGACACCGCTGGCTCCCCACGAAGTGCTGCGCGTGATGGATGCCGCACAGGTCATCCACAGGCGACAGCAGGCGCTTGAGGAGCACGAAGCCTTCGACCGCGACGGCGCGATCCGCGACATACAGCGCATGTACGAGGAGTTGGGCGACCTCGTGGACAGCGAGACGATCGAGAAGGCGCTCGACGACTACCTCTACCAGCGTTACGCCTTCACCCCGGCGCCGCCTGGCGTCGGAAGGAGCCTGGCGCTGCTCTACATCCGACGCGGCTGGATTGCCAGGCGTGTTCTGTTGCCGGCCGCCGCGGGCGCGGCCCTCATCTGGGGGAGCATTGCAGGCGCCGGGATGATGTTCGAGCGCGCCTTCGCGCGCGACGTTGAGCGCCTCAGGGGGGAACTGGCCGACATCGGCGCGGCGCGGGCCACCGAACTCGCGGAACTCGATGCCCTGCTGTCGCAAGGCACGCCGCCGGACCTTCCCGCCGCGGAAGCCGAGGCGTTCGCGGCCAGCCTGGCGGCCGCCGGGATCCAGTTGTCCGCCGTCGAGGAAGCGCTCGACCCCATCGCCCGGGAGGCCGCCCGGGAGGATCTCGCGCGCCCTGATCTCAACCGGCTTCGAGAGAGGACCACGGCCGTGGAAGGCGACCTGGAGCTGGCTCGGGTCGGGATCGGCCAAGCGGACGCGGCGCTCGAGCGCCATGCCCGCCTGGGCGCCCTCGAGGCCGACGTTCTCCGTCTCCATGCCGCCGTGCTCGCGGAAGCCGCCGAGGACCTGGTCCGGGAGCATGCCGGAGACCTCGCCCGCGAAGCCGAGTCCCGCATCGCCGCCCGGGACGTCGACGGGCTCGCCGCCGCCGCGGGGCGCTATCGCGATCTGCTCGACGCGGTCTCCACGGAATACCGCATCGTCGTCACGGGGGGTGTGTGGCGCTATCCCGGCCGCGCGCGCGATATCCGCAACCACTACCTGCTGGTACAGGCGCTGGGGACCGACGGCGAGCCGGTGCCGGTGACGATTCGCAGCGAGGAGGACGGCGAGACGAGACGCGTGCGGCAATGGGGAGAGCGGGTTCCGCAGGAGGTGTACGATCGCGTCGCCGCCGACAGGGCGGACAACGGCATCATCGACGACGAGGAGTTCGGCTTCAAGGCCAGAGGTTTCGTCACCGCAGAGCGCCGCTACGCCGACATCGGCCAGATCACGGAGTGGTAGGCATGCAGACCGGCAGAGACATCCACCGCGGGATCGTCAGGCGCATCCGCCGGGTCCGGCGTGAGTTGGACGAGCGGGAGCGAAGCATCGACGGACTGCAGGTCGCGCTGCGCGAGGCGGGCGAACGCGGGTGCGCCGCCATTCGCGCGCTGGCCGAGTTCCATCTTCCGGCGATGCGGGAGGACGCCGTTGCGGCCACCCTCGCCGGGATGGAGTCCAGTGTGCGCGCCATCTTCGACGAAAAGAAGGACCGTCTGCGCGAGGTCGAGACGCGGATTCCCGAGCAGCGCGACGATGTCGGGGCGACCGAAGCCGCGCTGGCATCTGTGACCGAAGCGCTGAACGAGACCGGCGAAGAGCGGGCTCGACTGGCGCGGGTGGTGTTCGAGGAGCTCCAGGCCATGTCCCGGTGGCAGCGTCTCTTCGAGCGGGCGCGCCTGCTTGAGGCCCGGGTGGCCGCCTCGGAGCAGCGCCAGGAAGCCGCCGAGCGCGAACAGGCGGAGAAGGCGCCCGCGTACCGGAGCGACGCCCTCTTCTCCTACCTCGCGCGCCGGGGCTACGGTACGCCCGGGGCCGCCGGCAACGTCCTCACCCGCCGCCTGGACGGGTGGGTGGCGGAGGTGACGCGGTACGAGGAGGCCCGGGCCAGCTACGACTTCCTGAACGCGCTTCCCGGTCACGCCGCCGCCGTCCTCGAGGAGGATCGCGCGGCCCTCGCCACGGCACTAGCGCCGCTGACTCGCCTGGAAGAGGAGGTCATGGACCGGAACGGGCTCACGCCGGTGCTCGCGCGCGGCGAGCAGCTCTACGCGGAGCGCGAGGCGGCCCGCCACGCGGTGCGTGAGGCCGAAGCCGCGCTGCGCGAACTCACTGACGAGTTGGCCGCTCTCCACGACGAGCGCGGATCCTACTATGAGTCGGCGATCGACGGCCTGGAGGCGTTTCTGGAGGGCCGCACCCTGGAGGAGCTGGTCGCCATGGCGCGGGCCACCCGCGATCCGCGCGACGACGTCCTGGTGGCGCAACTGCTTGAGATCGATGGCCGGCTCGCCGAGCTGCGGACGGAGCTTGCCGGGCGCCGGAGGCAGCGCACGCGTCTCGCCGAGCGCCTGGCGGGGCTGGAGGAGATCCGCGACCGCTTCGAGGCCGACGACTGGAACGGGCGACGGTCGCGCTTCGACGATGGACTCGACCTCAACGCCCTGCTCCTCGGCTTCGTCGCAGGGCACCACTCTTCCGTGTACGTCCATCGGATGCTGGGGCGGAACCAGCACTTTCTGCCGGTCCAAAGCTCCGGCGTGGGCGGCTTTGGCGCGAGTGGCTTCGGAGGCGGTGGTTTCTCGACCGGGGGTGGTTTCGGGGGCGGCGGTTTCTCGACTGGCGGCGGCTTTTGAGCGGAGGGCCCGGCACCGGCGACGGCACCGGCGAGGTCATTCCGGTTTGGCTTGCACGCTCAGAAGGCTGGCCGCGCGCGCCAGGTCGGCGGGCGTGTTCACGTTGAGGAAGGCGTGCTCCGCGCCCGCGACGGATGCGAGCTGGTCGGGGGCCACTACGACCGGGTCGTGCGCGCGCACGAACTCCCCCATGCCGAACCGGCCGGTCGCGAGCCAGTCCTGCGCGGCGGCCGCGAGGCTGATGGGATAACAGGCGCACAGCGGCTCGATGCCCAGCGGGCCGGGGCTGGCTGGCACCGTCGGGCGCGCGGCGTCGGAGCCGGTGGCAAGGCGCGCCACCAGAGCGGGCGGCACAAGGGGCAGGTCGCACCCGAGCAGGAAGACCCCCCCGTCCCCCCGCTCCCGCGCCCACGCAAGGGCCGCGTGCAGCCCGCCGAGCGGGCCGGCGCCGGGTGTGAGGTCGGGGCGGACGGGCACGGCCGCGCGCGGATGGCCGGCCGGCAGATCATCCGCCCGGTTGGCGATCACCCCGGTCTCCAGACCGGCGGCGTGCAGGATGGCCAGCGCGCGCTCCAGCAACGTCTCCCCGGCCAGCCGCACCCGCGCCTTGGGGCTGCCGTAGCGGCGGCTTTGCCCTCCCGCCAGTACCACCCCGAAGAGCCGGGAGCGTGGCCGATCCTCTCCGCTCAACGCCGCGCCGGCAGGTCCGCCACCGCCCACGCGTTGTCGGCGCCCACGCTCGCTCAGGTGCGCACCCGCGCGCGCCCGGCGTACACATTGAACCCGGTCGCGCGCGTGAAGCCCACCAGGGTGACGTTGAAGCGCCGCGCCAGCTCCACCGCGAGCGAGGAGGGCGCGCCCACCGCCGCCACCACCGGCACCCCGGCCATCGTCGCCTTCTGCAGGAGTTCGAAGGAGGTCCGCCCGCTCACCAGCACGATGCGGTCGGCAAGGGGCAGCCGTCCGGCCAGGAATTCCCGCCCGATCAGCTTGTCCAGCGCGTTGTGCCGCCCCACGTCCTCGCGCAGCCCGAGCAGTGCGCCGTCGCGATCAAACAGCCCGGACGCGTGGATGCCTCCCGTCTTCTCGAACACCGGCTGCGCCGCGCGCAGGGCATCCGGCAGGCCCTTCAGCACATCCGCCGGCACCGACAGCGTGCCGTCCGCGACCGGCGCGCATCCCTGCACCTCGATGGCGTCGAGCGACGCCTTGCCGCACACCCCGCAACTGGAGGTCATGTAGAAGTTGCGGTTCAGGAGGCCCGGATCGAAGGAAGCGTCGGGCGCCAGCCGCACCTCGAGCAGGTTGTACTCCTGCTGCTCGTCACCCGTGCAGTAGGAAATCTCCTGAACGTCGCGCCTGTCCGACACCAGCCCCTCGGCGAAGAGGAAACCGGCCGCCAGCTCGAAATCGTCGCCGGGCGTGCGCATCGTGACCGACACGCTGCGCGTCTGCCATCCGTCCCCGCCGGCGAAGCGCACGCGGATCTCGAGAGGCTCCTCGACGGCCACGACATCCTGGCGCATGGTGCGGTCCCGGTCGCGCAGGCGGGTGACCCTGAGGCGTGTGATGCGGCGGCGTGGAATGATCATGGCCTAAAGTCAGCCGCCCCGATGGGGATGGTCAAGAAGTCGCGTACTTGCGGGACCTCTGAAACTCCGGGCAAGTTGACAGGCACAATCCGGACCCGCAGTCCCCGAGAAAGGAGCCTCATCATGAAGAATCTGACCCTGTCCTGGCGCGCGATCGCGCTTCCGGTGCTTATCCTCGCCGCGACGTCGGCGCTGGGCGGCGTGGTGCTCGCCGGCGTATCCAGGACCGCGGACGAGGTGGCGAGCGCCGCCACCAGTTTCGTCGCCACCCTGGACGCCGAGGGCCGCGACCGGGCCATGTACCCACTCGGGGACGCGGAGCAGTTCAACTGGCACTTCGTCCCGAGAGAGCGCAACGGCCTCCCGCTCAAGGCGATGACGCTCGCGCAGCGCACGGCCGCCCATCAACTGCTCAAGTCGGCGCTGAGCACCCAGGGGTATCTCAAGGCCAACAGCATCATCGAACTCGAACGCGTTCTCGGCGTCATCGAGGAACGCGAGGAGTTTCGCGATCCCGAGGACTACTACTTCACCATCTACGGGTCCCCCTCGGCCGACGAGCCCTGGGCCTGGCGCTTCGAGGGACATCATCTCTCGATGAGCTTCTCCTCCCTGGGAGAAGAAACGCTGGTCATGGGCCCCGCCTTCATGGGCAGCAACCCGCACACCGTATCCTCCGGCCCCAAGGCCGGGCTTCGCGTGCTCGGCAACGAGGAGGACCTCGCGCGCGGCCTCGTTATGATGCTCTCCTCGAGCCAGCGCGGGTCGGCGGTCATCGCCAGCGAAGCCTACGACGACATCATCACGGGGGCCGAGCGCACCGTGGATCTCGCGTACGAGGGGATCCGGGCCTCAGCGCTCAACGACGCCCAGCGCGCGCAACTTGACCGGATCATCGGCGAGTACGTGCACAACATGGACCACGAATCCGCGCACCGTTGGATGCAACGCATCGCTGCCGGCTCCGACGACGAACTCTACTTTGCCTGGGCGGGCGCCACCGAGGCGGGCGAGGGCCACTACTACCGCGTCCATTCGCCGGAATTCCTCATCGAGTACGACAACACCCAGGGCAACGCCAACCATGTGCACTCGGTGTGGCGCGATCTGCGGGACGACTTCGGCGGGGACGTGCTGCGGGCGCACTACGAGCAGGCCCCGCATCACAACGAGGCGCCGCACGATCATCCGCACCGGTAACCGGAACCGGACTTCGACCGCGCACAGGGGAACGGCAGCGCGGCAGGCATAGCCTCCGCCGCCAACCGAGACCCGGCAGCCAACAACAGACCCCACTACCGGTAGGGGGTAGCTACTACCGGTAGTGGGTCCGTGTCTGTTCGCCCGGTCGACCTCCCCTCACTCCCCTCCCGGCGGCGGCACGTCGACGGCGGCGAAGTCGGGCAGGTCCTCCGGCCCGCGGGGGCCGATCTTCCCCTTCGAGGATGCAAGCAGCTCGGCCGGGTCGTAGGCCATCCCGTCCTTGAACACAATGCGCACGTGGCGGGTGTTGCGGATGTCCTCCAGCGGATTCGCTCCGAGGATGACCAGGTCGGCGATCTTGCCGGCTTCGATGGTGCCCAGGTCGTCGTCCACCCGCAGGGCCTGGGCCGCGTTCCTGGTGGCGAACCGGAGCACGGCGGCCTCGGGGATCCCCGACTTCACGAACAGCGCCAGCTCCCGGTGCACCGAGAAGGGCGAGAAGAACTCGCCCGTGGACGGGTGGTCGGTTCCCACCGTGATCAGGTGCCCGCCCCCCATGTCGTAGAAGCGCTTGACGAGCTGCTGCTTGACGTTGTAGATGCGCTCGAACTGCTCGCTCACCTGCCGGGGCTCCGCGGCGAGGCGCTCCTCGACGAGTTCGCGGGCGTAGGGGGTCAGGTAGCTCATCTCGTCCGCGAAGGGCTCGAAGATGTCGGGATCTCGGCCTCCCGAGTATCCGTATGCGCTCATGGTCGCGTTGTAGTTGACGCCCTCGTCCAGGTAGAGCTGGACGATGTGCTCGAACTCGGGCATATCCGGAGTCATCCCCTCGAACGAGGCGTAGGCGGAACGCACCGCCGGCATCGCATCCCCGCCCATGAAGTGCTCGATGCGGTCGATGCCCATGTGGATGGCGTCGCGCGGGTTGACCGAGCCCCCGAAGCCGGAGCCCAGGTGGCCGGTCACGCTGAGGCCGTGGTAGTGGGCCCGTTCGATCAACGCCTCCAACTGCGGGGCCCGGATGGTCTTGGCCTTGAAGCCCGCCACTCCCTCCTCGACCAGCGCGTCCACTTGGCGGTGGACCTCCTCGGCCGTGAAAAAGGGATCCCACCCCACCCGCGACGAGCCGAAGTAGGGCCCGGACCGGAGCAGCCGCGCGCCCACCTGCTCGCCCGACTGCAGGCGCTCCTGCAGGGCGCGCATCTTGTCCGGGCTGGCTTCCCCGTTCGGGAAGGTGCTGGTCACCCCGTTGGCCAGGAAGAGCGCGGGGTAGACGGTCGTCTCGTCGACGCGGCCTTCCCCCAGCAGGTCGAGGTGGAAGTGGGCGTGCAGGTCGAGCATGCCCGGGAGGATCACCTCCCCTTCCTCGACGTCCACAACGGTGGCCCCGGCCGCGACCGCCTCCGAAGCCGCCACGGCGTCCACGGCCCGGAAGCGCCCGTCCGCCATCACGATTCCGGGGTTGGCCACCACGGCGTCCCCGGTGCCGTCGAACAGGCCGCCGCCCCAGACGACCGTCACGTCCGACGCTGCGGGCGCCCCCTCTCCCGCGGGCGAGCATGCCGTGGCGACGAGCGCGAGAAGGACGCAGACCAGCGCCGGGCGTCCCGCGGCGATTCCGTATGCCCTGAACCCGATCATGGTGATCTACTCCTGATAGCTGGTTCGATGTTGATGTCCGGCTCCCGCCTCTAGCCCGAGAGGTTGACGTTGTTGTTCACCTCGATGTCGGGCAGCGGCATGCAGCTGTAGGGCTGGAAGCTGTTGCCCTTGTGGTTCACTCCCTGGGGGAACTGGATGTTGTGGCGGATCATGTCGCTGTGCCAGTGCCCCTCCAGGAAGAAGGTGCGCTTCCGCTCGTCCAGGATGGTCGCCAGCATGTCGTCGACCTCGCTCATCTGGATGTGGGGAATCCCGTACACGTCCCGCACCCGGTTCAGCGCGTCGAGGGCGGCCTGTCCCATGCGCGCCTCGGCGATGATGAATTGCGCCTCGCGCCATGACGCGATGGGAATGGGATCGTCGCGCGCCGTGTACTTGAGCTGGTCCCACTGGTCGGTTTCGCCGTCCTGGCCCTTGCGCCCGGTGTTCACCACCGGCACGCGCGGATCGGGCATCCCCGCAACCGTCAGGTCACGCCAGGCGAAGCCCACCGACAGGTAGTCGGTTTCCGTGCGGTTGTAGGTCGAGTTCTCGCGCCGGACCTGGGCGGTCGAGTATTCGGCGTTGCGCACAAACCCCTCGGGCACCTGCTCCGCGTCCGCGGCAGCTTCCGACAGATTCCCCAGATCCAGGTTCACGCGCGCCCGTCCCACCCGCGCCATGTTGACGATGGATGGATCCGAGGCCTGGCTGATCGCGGTGGTGAAGCGCTCCGCGGCGAGCGCCAGCACCTCGCGCGGCTGCATGAGCGGCCCGTTGTCGAGCGCCATCTCGCAGTAGTTCTCGCCCAGGTGCACCAGGCTGTAGCCCGCGTACGCGTTCAGGGTGCCCAGCACGTTGGACTTGTCGGGAACGTCCGCGTCGCTGAACTCGCTGATGCGGCGTACGGCGTCCTCGGCCAGGAAGCGGGCTCGCTGGAAGGGCGTGTAATAGCCGTAGTTGGTGGCCGCCCGGGAGGTCGAGCAGGCGCCCGAGGTGGCCCGGATTTCGGTCTCACCGCGCCAGCCCCAGACGTTGGAGCTCAGGAAGAAGTTGGAGGCGATGAACTCGCCCGTGAGAAACCCGTTGGTGGGAACCAGGGTGTTGAGGGCGCACTCAAACTCGCCCAGGGCGCTGATGACCATGGTGCCGGCCAGTGCCGGATCGTCGAGCGCTGCGTCCTCGACCTGCCCGGGGATCTCCACCTCCAGAAGGGACTCACAGGCCACCGTTCCCGCGAGCAGAATGCTGCTCAGGACCGCGATCGCCCGGGAGCCTCTTCCCTGCCGGTGAGTTCGGCGCCGGCGTCCGATGTATTCGCTGTACCGTCTCATTATCGTCACCTCGTGCCCCTGCGGATTGGATTCGCTGCTTCGAAGGTCGATCATCGTTCCACCTCCCTCAGAAGCTCAGGCGCACGTTCGCCGTGAAGCTGGCGAACGGCGGCATGACGGTCTGCTGATCCGCGCGGATGTTGCCGGTGCTGCGCAGCTCCGCGTCCCAGGACCATCTCCCTCCGAATCCACCCGGAGGCATCACCCGGCCGTCGCGCCAGGTGCCCCATCCGTGGGCCTTGGTCCAGAGCATGGCCATGTTGCGCGCCGACAGGCTGATGACGCCCCGGGAAGCCCCGATGTGGGTGAGCAGGTTCCCGGGAATGTTGTGGCTCGCCCCGACCTCGCGAAGGCGCAGGAATCCGCCCTCGTGGAAGCCCATGGTGTTGTTCTCGTACTGGCGCCGGGCCTGCACCTCGGGAATGCAGCGGCAGATGACGGCCTCGGTCACGCCGATGTTGTGCGCCGCCCGCAGCTCGGAATTGAAGTTCCAGTGGCCTCCGTTGCCCTCGATGCGCGCGTAGAGGCGCAGGTTGTTGATGCTGAAGCTGTTGGTGATGCCGACCTGCCAGGTGGGCGTGGACGGCGCCCAGTGGACATCGGGCGCGCCGGCGCAGTCGACCGGCGAGCCGCCCGAGTCGATGCCGCCGACACCGGTTCCGCCGTCGCACATCGCCGAGGTCACGAAGCCGCCGGCGTCGATCTGCGCCGACACCACGCGCTTGGCGAAGAAGGCGCCGATGGAGTAGCCCTCGTAGTGGGACTGCTGGCCGCCCGCGGGCACGAACGACAGCCCGCCCAGATCCTGGATCTCGTTGTTCATGGTGGCGAACTGGCCGCTGATGTCCCAGCTGAAGACCGGTCCTTCCACGGCTCGGAAGTCGACGCCGACCTCGTTCCCCCAGGCCTTCACCTCGGCCAGGTTCACGATCTGGCTCCCGGAGAAGCCCGTGGAGGTGGGGACCGGGCGCCGGACGATGGCGTCCTTGATGGTGCGGTCGTAGCGGCTGAAGATGAGTTCCAGCCGTCCGCCCAGCAGGCTCAGGTCGAACCCGTACTCCAGCTCCTCGCCGCGTTCCGGCTTGAGCTGCGGGTTGCCGAAGGAGCCGGGGAGCAGGCCGGGCTGGTCGCCGAACCCCACGCCCGGGACGTAGAGGCGCGCCGCGTCGAAGGTGCCCGGCTGCTGTCCGGCGGCGCCCCAGGCTGAGCGCAGCCGCAGTTGTTCGATCCAGCCGACGTCGAAGAAATCCTCTTCGGTGACGACCCATGTGGCGCTGAACTTGGGGTAGACGGCCGCGTCGAAGTCGGCCCCGAAGGCGCTGTTGTCGTCGCCCCGCACCGCGGCGGTAAGGAAGACGCGGTTGTTCCAGTCCAGCTGCTGCTGGACGTAGGCGCCCAGGGTGATGTTCTCGGTGAAGTTCTCACCGCTGTCGCGATCGGCGCCGCCGCTCACGGTCGTAATGGGCACGGCCGGGAACTCGGAGCCTTCGGCTTCGATGATGGAAGTTTGGCGCTGGTAGTACTGGACGCCCACCGAGCTCGTGAGCCGGAGGCCGGGACGCACATCGAGGAAGGCCGATCCGCTGTAGTCGAGTGTGGTGAAGCGATTGGCAATGCGCGCAACATCCTTCAAGCCGAGACCGCGCCGTCCCCAGAAGTGCGAGCGGCCCTCGGGCTGGCGCGGGATGAGCACCCAATCGACCGCCTCGCCCCGGTCCAGACCGAAGGAGAGGCGATGCGTGGTCCATTCCGCCGGGTTGTACCCGAGCTCGAGACTCGTCGTGATGCGGTCGTTGTCGGCCCTGGTGGTGTGCTTGGACCACTCCTCGGGGGGCGCCACCATGAAGCCGCGCTGCGGCGTCTCGATGGTGCTCGGGAATCCCCAGATGATGCCACTGAAGGGCTCGGCGCCGAACCCGCCCCGGTTCTGGGCGAGCCGCACCCGGTTCTGCATGTATCCCGTGCTGGTCCTGAGAGAGACATCCTCGGAGAGCACCAGATCCAGGTTGACCCGCGCGTTGAGGCGGGTGGCGAAGTCGTAGCCTACGATGCCCTCGTCGTCGTCCCAGGAGAGCGAGGTGTAGTAGCGCACGTCCTCGGTGCCTCCCCTCAGGCCCAGGTTATAGCCCTGCTGGAGGCCGGTGCGGAAGATGGGCGGGCGTCCCGCGTCGATCTCCTGCTGGACGAGGTTGAACCCCTCGAGCTGCCCGGTGTTGGCGTTCCTGCGCCACTGGAGGCCGTTGGCGCACGCGAGTGCGTCCAGCGATGCAGGGTTGTTGTAGCAGGAGTTCGGATCCCCGCCCGCGCGGCCCGCCGAGTTCTGGAGCCAGTTGGCCCCGCTGCGCACGCTGATGTCGAAGCGGGGCGCGCCCACCGCTCCACGCTTGGTGATGATCTGGATCACCCCGTTGGAGGCCTCGGTGCCGTAGAGGGTGGCCGCCGAGGGCCCCTTGATGACCTCGATGCTCTCGATGTCTTCGGGACTCAGGTCGTTCAGGCGGCTGACCCGGGCCCCTCCGCGGACGCCCGGTCCGCCGCGCGGGTTGGAGTCCATGCGGATGCCGTCGATGTAGACGATGGGGTCGTTGCCGAGCGACATGCTGGTGGTGCCGCGGATGCGGATCGGCGACCCGGTGCCGACCTGGCCGGCGGACGGCAGCATGATCATGCCGGGGGTGCGCTGGGCCAGGAGCGTCTGGACGTTGGTGACCGGCGCGACCTCAAGGACGGCGGCCGCGTCCACCGTCTCCACCACGTTGCCGATGGCCCGCCGCTGTGTTCCTCCGGCGGTGCCGGTAACCACGATCTCGTCGAGCGCAAGCGCCTCCTCGCGCAGCGACACGTTGATCTCGGTGGCCAGGTCAGCGGTGACCGTGGCGGTCACGGTCTGCGTGCCGAAGCCCAGGCTTTCGAAGGCGACCTCGTGGCTTCCGGCGGGGACGCTCAGGATGTAGCGCCCGTTCTGGTTGGTGGCGGTGCCCAGGTCAAGTCCCTGGATGTAGACCTGGACTCCGGCGAGGGGTTGGAGGGTTTCGGCGTTGACCACCTGGCCGACGAGATTGCCCGTTTGGGCAGCGGCGGGCGTGCCGGAGGCAAGGACCACAGCCAAGGCTCCGGCCAGGCAGGCAAGCGCCCGTGCGAACGGACGAAACTTACCCATGCGTACTCCTCTGGAGGCGCGTACTGCCGAGTGAACCGCCAGGAGGTGGACCCGTCGGAGAAGCGGGTCGCGTGGGCCAGCTGCCTGGCGGGGGTCCAAAACTGTCCGAAGAACGCCTCCACGGTGATTCTACGGCTCGCGTCAAGCGGCGGCCAGTCGGCGGGTGGCCGGCACGGGGCACCGGTGGGGCCACTCTTCGGATTGGACACGCCCTCCCGGCGGCGTCAGGTTCAGAGAGGCGGGGTGATGCAGGCCCGCCCGTCCATGCCGATCCGGGAGGTGGCCGGTGGCGCCAGCAGCGGGAAGCGGGAGCGGCCGCCGGGTGTGGGCGGTGGCGCTGGTGGCGGCGACCGCGGTCGGCTGCACGCCGGGGGACGGCGGCTCCGCCCTCTCCACCCGCGAGATCCTGCTCGATCCTACGCTCCCGGCGTGGAGCGAAGCCGCCCCCGACACCTTCGTGGCCCGTTTCGAAACCAGCGCCGGCAGCTTCGCCATCGAGGTGCTGCGGGCCTGGGCACCCATCGGGGCCGACCGATTCTACAACCTGGTGCGCCACGGCTACTACGACGACGCGCGCTTCCACCGCACCGTGCCGAACTTCATCGTCCAGTGGGGGCTCGCGGGCGACCCCGAGGTCACGGCTGCCTGGATCGGCGAGACTATCCCGGATGACGAAGCGGTGGTGGCCAGCAACATCCGCGGCACCGTCGCGTTCGCCTTCACGGAGCCGCACACGCGCACGACACAGGTGTACATCAACCTGGTGGACAACAGCCGCCTGGACGCGCCGGGCTTCCCGCCCTTCGGCCGGGTGGTGGAGGGGATGGAGGTTGTGGACCGCATCTACCCGGGGTACGGCGAGAGCTCCGGGGGCGGGCTGCGGCGCGGCGAGCAAAGCGCGATCGTGGCGGGTGGCAACGACTATCTCGACCGCGAGTTCCCGATGCTCACCCGCCTCCTGAGGGCCACGGTGGAGCGCGGCTCGGAGGAGTGACCATGGTATCCATACGGGTGAAGAACCGCCTGATCGGTGCGCGGCCGCGGCTGCACCGGGTGCTGCCGCTTGCGGTGGTGGTCGCCTCAGCCTGCGTCGTGGGTGCCCCGGGACCCGCGCGCAGCCCGTCACAGGGAGACATCACGCGTCCCGAACTGGAACAGATTCTGAGCGAGAGCGCGTACCAGGCGGTCGAGCAGCTGCGGCCATCGTGGCTCTTCTACCGGCGCACCCCCACCATCTCGAACCCCAATCCGGAGCCGGCCGTGTACGTCGACCAGGCGAAGCTGCTCGCGCTGGACGATCTCCGGAGCATTCCCGTGCAGGATGTCGAGCAGATCCGCTTCCTCTCCTCCCGGGACGCGACCACGATCTACGGGACCGGCCATATGTGGGGCGCGATCGTGGTGACCACCCGACGGCCCGGCGGGCCGGCCTGACACAAGCGTCGGCTGCCAGGGACCTGGCGGCCGCTCCGACCGGCGAGCATCGAAGAGCCTCACGCAGGACCGATGCCGGTCGATCGAATCTCGACCTGCGGGACACTTGACCTGATCCCCCTGCCTGTGGATCTTCAGGGCGAGTTGAGAATGAGTCTCATTTCATTCGGATCGCGCTTGGCGCACCTTTGGCGCTACTCGCGACGAGACTCGCCACATGAAACGGAGGAAGCATGTCCCGCCGCCACACCGTAGCACTCGCCCTTGCCGTGATTCCGCTCCTGTCGGCCGGCTGCGCCGCGGACGGCGATACGGCACAGGCCGAACCCGCGCCCGCCGAGTCCGTCGAGGCCATGGGCGGTATGGATGCCGCCGATGCCATGGCCGCCCTCGCCAACCCCAACCTCGCCACTGAAGTCGAGCTGACCGCGGTTCCGGGAATCACGGCGGAGGCCGCCGCGGCGGTTGCCGGCGGACGGCCTTACCTGCGCGCGGCGGATCTGCACACGGTGCTGGCGGGGGCGATCGGAGAAGAGGCGGCGCTGGGGGCCTACCGCACGCTCTGGCTGCCGATCAACCTCAACGACGTGACCAACGACGAGATCCTGCTGATTCCAGGCGTTGGGGATCGGATGGCCCACGAGTTCGAAGAGTACCGCCCATACCAGGACATGGGCGAGTTCCGCATGGAGATCGGGAAGTACGTCGACGAAGACGAGGTGGAGCGGCTCGCCCGGTACGTGTACGTCCCAATCGACCTGAACAGCGCCAGCCGCGACGAGATCATGGCGGTTCCGGGGATGAGCGAGCGCATGGCCCACGAGTTCGAGGAGTACCGCCCGTACACCGACCTGGACCAGTTCCGGCGCGAGATCGGGAAGTACGTGGACGAGAACGAGGTCGCGCGTTTCGAGCGCTATGTCACGCTGAACCAGGGCGGATAGGGGCGCGGCTGGGCGCGGGCCTCGTCGGCCCGGCGGCGTGCGGATGATCCGCGCAATCATCTTCTGGCTGCATCTTTCTGTAGCTGCGGCCGCCGGGCTGGTCATCCTGATGTTGGCGGCGACGGGGGTGGTTCTGTCGCTGGAGGAGACGGTCACGGAGCTTGCGGAGCGGCGGCATGTCGTGGCCGCACGCGAAGGTGTGGAACGGCTGCCGCCGGAGGAGATCGCGGGAGCGGCGGGATTCACGGCGACTTCGCTGAGCTACCGCTCAGACCCGCGGGCACCGGTGCGCGTCTACGAGGGGCGGGACCGGTACGTCCGCGTCGATCCGTACACGGGGCAGGTGTTGGCAACGGGACCGGGCGGACTTGAGCGGTTCTTCGAAGGCGTTCACAACTGGCACCGCTGGTTCAACGTCTCGGGAGGCTCGGTGCGTCGTGCCCGGGCGGTGACGGGGGCGGTCAACGTGGCGTTCCTCTTTCTGCTGCTTACCGGACCGATCCTGTGGATCCCGCGGCCCGTCACGCGCCGGTCGCTCGCCAACGTGACTCTCCTCCGTCGCGGGGCGAGAGGCGCCGGGCGCGACCTCAACTGGCACCAGGTCGTCGGGATCTGGTCTGTCCTGCCGCTGGCCGCGATCGCGGCAACAGGGGTCGCCACGTCGTATCCGGCCGTGGGAGATCGGGTCTACCCGATGGTGGGGAACGCGGTGTCCGGGGGCGCGTGGGCGGTTGGGTCAGCGTCGAGAGAGGTGGGGTTCGAGGAGGCGGCGATTCCGGAGGACTCGGCTGGCGTGGCGGAGCAGGACCTGAGGGCGGTGCTCGCAACCGCCGAGGCATGGGTGCCGGGGTGGCGGACCGTGATCCTCAACTTGCCGCGCCCCGCTGACCGTGAGGTCCGCGTCGAGGTGCAGGGGGGCCGCGCCGGCCAGCCTCACAGGACCGGCTTTCTCACCCTGGACACCGCCTCCGGCGCCGCGCGGGCATGGGAGTCCTTCGCCGACGATTCGCCTGCACGGCGCGCGCAACAGTTCCTGCGGTACGCGCATACGGGAGAGTACTGGGGGCTCGGCGGCCAATTGTTGGCAGGACTCTTCTCGTTGGCGGCCGCGCTGATGGTGTGGACCGGCCTTTCGCTGGCCGTGCGCCGGCTGCGACGGTTCGTCAGCCTCGGGCGGGAGCAGCGGAGATAGGAGCGGGGCCGCGATTCACCAGCGCGCCCGCGTGCGGATGTCCTCGGCGACCTGCCCGGCGAACGCCTTCCGGTCCATGACCACCTGCTTCTTCCCCGCGCCGCGCCGGCGTACCGCCACCGTCCCCGCCTCGGCCTCACGCTTCCCCACTACCCCCATGTAGGGCACCTTCTTGACCTCCGCCTCGCGGATGCGGTAGCCGAGCGTGTCCTGGTCGTCCAACTGGGCGCGCACCCCGTTCGCGCGCAGAAGCTCCACGAGCTCCTGGGCGCTCTCGCTCCACACCTCCGAGACCGGGAGGACGCGCACCTGCTCCGGGGCCAGCCACACCGGGAAGGCGCCCGCGTAGTGCTCCACCAGCCCGCCGATGAAGCGCTCCATCGACCCCAGCATGGTGCGGTGGATGACCACCACGTTGTGGCGCTGGTTGTCGCTGCCCACGTAGTCGAGGCCGAAGCGCTGCGGCATCAGGAAGTCGAGCTGGAAGGTCGGCCCCTGCCATTTCCGCCCGAGCGCGTCCACCAGCAGGATGTCCACCTTCGGACCGTAGAAGGCGCCTCCGCCCTCGTCTATCTCGTACGCCTGCCCGCGCTCTTCGAGCACGGCCGCGAGCGTGTCCACCGCGGCATCGTAGACGGCGGGGTCGCCGATCGCCTTCTCGGGACGGGTCGAGAGCGCCACCTCGAACTCGTAGCCGAAGACCCCCAGCAGATACGCGACCAGGTCCAGCATGCGATGGTACTCGCCGCTGATCTGATCCTCGCGCACGAAGATGTGGGCGTCGTCCTGTGTGAACGACCTCACCCGCAGCATCCCGTGCAGCGTACCCGTGCGCTCGTAACGGTAGCAGGTGCCGAGTTCCGCATAGCGGAGCGGGAGATCCCGGTAGGAACGGCTCCGCGAGCGGTAGATCATGAAGTGATGCGGGCAATTCATCGGCTTCATGCGGAAGCGGTGCCCCTCGTCGGCCATCGGGGGAAACATGTCCTCGCTGAAGACCTCCAGGTGCCCGGAGATGCGGTACAGTTCCTCGCGCGCGACGTGCGGGCTGTAGACCAGTTCGTAGCCGTGCTCGAGCAGCGTCGTCTTCAGGAACTCCTCCACCGTGTGGCGCACCAGGCCCCCGTTCGGGTGCCAGAGGACGAGCCCGGACCCGACCTCCTCCTGGATGCTGAACAGGTCCAGCTCCCTGCCGAGCACGCGGTGGTCGCGCCGGCGCGCCTCCTCGAGCCGCTCAAGGTGCTCGTCCAGCGCCTTCCTGCTGAAGAACGCGGTGCCGTAGATGCGCTGCAGCATCTGGCGGCTCTCGTCACCCCTCCAGTAGGCGCCCGCCGTCGAGAGCAGCTTGAAGTGCTTCACGCCGCCGGTGGAGGGCACGTGTGGCCCGCGGCACAGGTCCAGGAAGGGACCGTCCCGGTAGACCGTGATCACCTCGTCGTCCTCGAGTTCCTCCAGGCGCTCGAGCTTCAGGGGATCGTCGGCGAAGAGCTCCCTGCCCTCCTCCTTGCTGATACGGCGCCGCTCGAAGGGATGGTCTGCCGCAACGATGTCGCGCATGCGGGCTTCGAAGGCCTCAAGGTCTTCGGGCGTGAAGGGCTCGTCCACCTCGAAGTCGTAGTAGAAGCCGTCCTCGATCGCGGGGCCGAAGCCGATGCCCGCGGTGGGATGCAGCTCGCGCACTGCGGTGGCGAGGACGTGCGCGGCGGAGTGGCGCAGCACGGGAAGGGCGTCGTCGTCCCGGCTGGTGAGGATGCGCACCTCCGAGTCTTCCGGCACGGGGTGTGCCAGGTCCACCGTTTCGCCGTTCACGACGGCGGCCAGGGCGGCCCGGGCGAGTCCGGGGCCGATGCCGGCTGCGATGTCGGCGGCGCTGCTGCCGCGCGGCGTCTCGACGGGACTGCCGTCGGGAAGCCGCACCTGGATGGATTCGTCAGCCATCTGTCATCTGGAGCGTTGCGGGGATTCGGATGCTTCGGGACAACGGTCGCCGAACATACACGGCGGAACGGGAATTGTGCGCACCGTCGACGGAACGGCAAGGAGCCCGGACGACCATCGCCGCCCGGGCTCCTGGATGTCGGCCGGACCAGGTGCCGGCCGTACGGGTTGGGGCCTAGTACATGCCTCCGCCCATGCCTTCCATGCCGGCGCCGGCACCGGCGGGCGCCTTCTCCTCCTCGGGCTGCTCGACCACCACTGCCTCGGTGGTGAGCATCAGGCCCGCGATCGAAGCGGCGTTCTGCAGCGCCGTGCGCACCACTTTGGTGGGATCGATCACGCCGGCCTTCACCAGGTCCTCGTAGGTGTCGGTCTGGGCGTTGTAGCCCCAGTTGGTGTTCTCGTGTCGCCGGATGTGCTCGACCACGATCGAGCCCTCGGCGCCTGCGTTCTCCGCGATCTGGCGGAGGGGCTCCTCGAGTGCCCGGCGCAGAATCTGCACGCCCACCTGCTCGTCGTGCCGCTCGAGCTCCAGACCGTTGAGCGCGCCCTGGGCCCTCAGCAGCGCCACGCCGCCACCGGGCACGATGCCCTCCTCGACGGCCGCGCGGGTCGCGTGCAGGGCGTCCTCCACCAGAGCCTTGCGCTCCTTCATCTCGGTCTCCGTAGCCGCGCCCACGTGGATGACCGCAACGCCGCCGGCCAGCTTCGCCAGCCGCTCCTGCAGCTTCTCGGTGTCGTAGTCGGAGGTCGACTTGTCGATGGCCACCTTGATCTCGTCGATGCGGCCCTTGATCTGGTCGGCCATCCCGGCCCCGTCGATCACCGTGGTGTTGTCCTTGTCGATCACCACCCGCTTCGCGCTGCCGAGGTCGGAGGAGACGGCGTTCTCGAGCTTGAAGCCGACTTCCTCGGAGATCACCTGGCCGCCGGTCAGGATCGAGATGTCCTGCAGCATGGCCTTGCGCCGGTCGCCGAACCCGGGGGCCTTGACCGCGCACACCTTGAGGGTGCCGCGCAGCTTGTTCACGACCAGCGTGGCCAGCGCCTCGCCTTCCACGTCCTCCGCGATGATCAGGAGGGGCTTGCCCATCTGCGCGACCTTTTCGAGGATCGGCAGGAGGTCCTTCATCGACGAGATCTTCTTGTCGTGGATGAGGATCATGGGGTCGTCGAGCACCGCCTCCATCCGCTCCGGATCGGTGACGAAGTAGGGCGACAGGTAGCCGCGGTCGAACTGCATGCCCTCGACCGTGTCGAGCGTCGTCTTGAGGCCGCGCGCCTCCTCGACCGTGATCACGCCGTCCTTGCCGACCTTCTCCATCGCGTCGGAGATCAGCGCGCCGATCTCGTTGTCGTTGTTGGCGGAGATGGAGCCGACCTGGGAAATCTCGCGCTTGCCCTGGGTCTCGACGGAGAGCCCTTCGAGCTCGCGCACCACCGACTCGACGGCCCGCTCGATCCCTCGGCGGATGCCCATCGGGTTGGTGCCGGCGGTAACGTTCTTGAGCCCCTCGCCGAAGATGGACTGGGCGAGCACGGTGGCGGTGGTGGTGCCGTCACCCGCGACGTCGGAGGTCTTGGTGGCGACCTCCTTCACCATCTGCGCGCCCATGTTCTCGACGCCGTCCTCGAGCTCGACTTCCTTCGCCACCGAGACGCCGTCCTTGGTGACCTGCGGGGAGCCGAACTTGCGGTCGAGCACCACGTTGCGGCCCTTGGGGCCCAGGGTGACCTTCACGGCCCTGGCCAGCTTGTCGACGCCAGCCTTGAGGCGCGTGCGGGCATCCACTTCGAATCTGAGATCCTTGGCTGCCATGCTTTGTTTCTCCTCTGTTTAGAGCGGCGGGCGGCACCCGGCCGCGCGCCTGCTCGTCGTGTTGCCGTTCGGTTTCTCGGGGGAAGCGGTCAGTCGGTGATGATGGCGAGGATGTCCGACTCGCGGAGGATGAGCAGTTCCTCGTCGTCCACCGTGACCTCGGTGCCGCTGTACTTGCCGTACAGGACGGTGTCGCCGACGGAGACGTCGGCCGCGATGCGCGTGCCGTCGTCGGAGAGCTTGCCGGGGCCGACCGCGAGCACGGTGCCCTGCTGGGGCTTCTCCTTCTGGGCGGTGTCCGGGATGTAGAGACCGCCGCGGGTCTGCTCCGTCTCCTCGGCCGCCTGGACGACGACCCGGTCGGCGAGCGGCTTGATTCTGTTCGCTGCACTCGTTGCCATGCGTGGGTTCTCCTGTGAATGGTGGTCCGAATACAGGTCTTTCCGGCCGGATCTCCGGCGCGAGCGATTGTTAGCACTCGACGCCGAGGAGTGCTAACGGCCAGAAAAGTACCCCGGGGACCACGGATGTCAACCCTTCCGGAGAGCGCCGGGACGCCGGGGCCGGGCGGGTTCCGCGCCGAGAGGCGACGCGTCGCTATTCGGGAGGCCGGAGCAGCTCCTCCAGCGTGCGCACGGCTCCGCCCAGGATGACCGTGTGCACCGAGCGGGTCGCGGTGATGTCCTGCAGGGGATCCTCGTCGAGGACGATCAGGTCGGCGAAGGCGCCAGGGGCGACCACGCCCAAGCGGCCCTCGTAGCCGAGGGCTTCGCCCGACTCCGAGGTGGTGGCGCGCAGGACGTCGACGGGACGCATGCGGCCGTAGCGGACCAGGATCTCCATCTCCGCGTGCAGGCTGAGACCGCGCGGGATGATGGGCGAGTCGGTCCCCATGATGACCCGGCCCCCGGCCTCGAGCACGCGCCGCGGGAGGGAGGACATGCGCTCGACCATGCGGCGCGCCAGAGCCAGGTCGGGAGGGATGCGCGTGCTGGCGGGCGCGTCCGGGGAGAAGGCCTCGACACGCGGGTCGTAGAGGAGGTCGGGCGTCTCGGCGGCGAGCAGGCCGTACCCGCCGTAGATGCCGACCGTGGGCGTGAGGGTCATGCCCGAGGCGGCCAGGAGATCGACCGCGTCCGCATAGATCCCGTTGGTCTCGGAGACCTTGGTCGAGTAGCCGCGCCGGCTGGTGCCGCGCACATGCTCCACCCCGTCGCCTCCGTATGCGACAGCCGGATAGAGCTCGTGCGAGCTGACCGGGATGCCGAGGGCATGCGCGTCGGCGATGGCCCGGCGCTGCATCGGATCCGAGAGGCGCACATAGGTCTTGATCATGTCGTGGCCGAGGGTGGCGGCGCGCCCCATCTGCAGTTCGACCTGCGCGCTCGCGCCCAGGGCGGGCGCGTTCGGGTAGTAGACGCGGCTGCCGTCGATGGTGCCGCCGGTCCCGAAGATGCGCGGTGCGATCCGCCGGCCGGACTCGCCGGCCTCCTTGGCCTCGGTGAGCTCGTAGCCGTCGCAGGCGGGACAGCGGGTCGCGGTCACCCCCCACGAGAGCCAGAGCCGGCCCTTGGACTCCCCGTCGGCCAGGCCGCCGTGGGTGTGCATCTCGATCAGGCCGGGCATGACCACCTGCCCGGCGGCGTCCACGACCCGGTCGGCCGTGCGCGCGGGGTCGCGGTCGGCCACCTGGGTGATGACGCCGTCTTCGATGACGATGTCCACGTCGCGGCGGAGCGTCTCGGAGCGGCCGTCGAAGAGGGCGCCGGCGCGCACCAGCACCGAGGCCGGAGGCGCCGGGCGCGTCCAGGCGAGGGTGGGCGTGATGTCCTCGGCGGCGCCGGTGAGGGCGTCGATGCGGCGCAGGCGGTCGTCGCTCAGGTAGACGAGGGAGCGCGAGTCGCCGGTCCACGAGGGGTCGTCTGCGGCCTCGTTGGTAAGGCGGCGGGGGAGGTCGGCGGTCTCGCCCTCGGGGGTCATGGCGACCGTCCACAGCACGCCGTCGGAGATGTAGGCCACATGGCGGCCGTCCGGCGACCATGCCGGGCCGTCGTTGGCGCGGCTGCCGACCGATCCGTGCAGGGGCAGGTCGAGGTAGCGGTCGGCGGCCTGGAGGGCGGTGGTGGACGAGGCGGCCGGTCCCGGGTCGCCACCCGCCCAGGCGGGCAGATCGTGAGTGTGGCCGTGGCCGCGAGGGACGGGGAGGGCGGGCGCCGTGGTGGTGGCCGTGCGCGACCCGCGCTCGGCGGCCCGGTGAAGCTCACCCGCGGTGGCGGCGCGCGCGCCTGCGCTCGGCACCGGGGGAGTGTCGGCACCGCTCATCCCGGCTGCGTCCGCGGTGCGGAGGGGGCGGCTGGGCACCACCAGGGCGCGGTTCACGCCCTCCCGGAAGCGTCCCGAGTAGGGTGAGAGCGCGGAGACCAGCACGGAGGCGCCGTCGGGGGACCAGGAGGGCCGTCCCGCCCCGTTCAACCCGGCGCGCAGGGTCTCCACCGCCCCGGTCGCCAGATCGACCACCTGCACCGCCGTCCCGGCCGCCGAACCCACAAAGGCGATGCGGCTCCCGTCCGGCGACCAGGCCGGCATGGTGGCGGCGACCCCCTCGGTCACCCGGCGGTCGCTCCCGGCCTCCAGGTCGCGCACGTACAGGTCGAGCGATCCGTCGCGGTCCGATGCGAACGCCAGGCGGCCGCCATCGGGCGACCAGGCGGGATCGGCCTCGATCCAGGGATCGTCGGTGAGGCGCTCCGCCTCCCCGCCGATGGTGTGCAGCCAGAGGTCGCCCAGCGCCGAAAATGCCACCTGCGTCCCGTCGGGCGAGACCGCCGGCGATACGATGCCGCGTACCGGGAACGGGCCGGGCGCCTGCAGGTCGCGCGTCCGCCGTGCATAGTTGGCCCGGTCGAGAGCCACTGTCGCCGAGAACGCCACGTCCCGCCGGCCGCTGCCGTCGGCCCGGCGCCACCGCACCAGCCCGTCCCCGGTGTGGTACAGGTCCCCGGCCACCGTCCAGGATGCGCGGAACGGAAAGACATCCTCTTCCTCGCCGGTGAGGGTGCGCAGCTCCCCTCCGCTCGCCGCCACCGCATGCAGGCGCGACCGCCCTTCCGATATCGAGTTGAACGAGAGCGTCCCGCCGTCCGCGCTCCACGAAGGCGCATTCAACTCGCCACCGTCTCCTTCCGCGACCCTTTGCGGCCCCCCGTCTCCGGCCACGACCCCGGATCCCCCGCTTCCGGTCAGCCAGATCCCGGACCGGTCTCCATCCGCCGCGAACGCGACTTCCCGGCCATCGGGAGAAAACGCGGGCCCGTATTCGTTGCCGGGCCAGTCCGTCAGCCGCTCGAGTCCCCCGCTGTCCAGTCGCATCACCCACACGTCGTAGCTCCCGCTCCGGTCCGACGAAAACGCGAGGCGGCCGCCGTCCGGCGACCAGTGCGGCTCGCGGTGGTCGAACCGGCCGCGCGTGTGTTGGCGCAACCCCGTCCCGTCCGCGCCGACACTCCAGATGTGGTAGTTGCCGTCCCAGTACGCCTGGAAGGCGATGCGGCTTCCGTCCGGCGACCATGCCGGCTGGCGCGCATCCCCCACGGGATCGGTGAGGGCCGTTGCGGCTCCCCCGCTGGCGGGCATCACCCAGATGCGGCCCAAGAGATCGAGCGCGAGCGTGCTCTCGTCCGGGGAGAGCGCGGCGGCCACGTTGGTGCCCTCCGAGATCGTGACCTCGATCGTTCTCCCGGGTTCGCCCGCGGACCAGGTCTGCGCACCGGCCGGGACGGGAGCGGCCCCGGCGGCGCAACCGATTGCAACCACGACGGCAATGTATCTCGACACTTTACTCTCCTGGCTGAATCATCGCCGGTTGTTCAATGATACTCACGCATTTCCACGTTCGTCCATCGCCCGCACACGGGCGGCGCGCAGCTCCGACAATGGAACCGCGGGACCGCCCCAGGCCAGGCGTCCCCGGAGTGTGACGATCATCGAGCGCCACCAACTCCAGGCGATGACCGCGCTGGCCACCGGAAGCGCAAGTCCGCTCCACCAGCGGAAGCGGGAGACTCGGGCTACGCTTATGGCGAACCCCCAGGCAACCATCGCGGCAGCGGCGAACAATGCGGCGGCGAAAGCGTCCACCGGGGCGAGCGCGACGCCCAGCACGACGGGCGCGATCCCGGTCCAAAGCAGTCCGGCCGTCTGCACGAGGACGGCGGCGATACGGTAGTCCCTGAACGCGAAGAGGTTCTTCTCTGTCCCCCGGATCAGACTCCCGACGTCCGGATACCACTCGCACCGCACACTGGATTCGGCCCGGACGAGGTCCGAACGGTGGCCGGTCAGTTTTACCAGTCGACCCAGTTGATAGTCCTCGTCGGGACGCAGGGCCACCTGCCTGTGTCCTCCGATGGCGCGGTAGGAGTCCGCCCGGAACAGGTTGTAGGCACCCACGCCGAAGGAGGCCGTGCTGCGGGGGTCGCGGACCTGCCACAGCCGCGCCGTGACGTGCGCGCCCCAGTGGAACACGATCATGCAGGCCTGCAGCATCGGACTCCGCATCACCAGTGCCGGCAGGACGGCGACATGGTCCAGCCTGTTTCTCAGGAGGTGGCGTACCCCGCGCGTCACAGCCCCGCGCCCGAACACAACGTCCCCGTCGGTAAAGAGAAGCAGGTCCCCCCCGGCCGCCAGCGCCCCGCGCCAAGAAGCGTGGTTCTTTCCGAACCATCCCGCGGGAAGTTCCTCAACGTGAAGCACAGTGAGACGGTCGTCTTGCGCCCTCAGCCGATCCGCGATCTCGCCGGTGCGGTCCTGCGAGCGGTCGTCAACGAAGATCACCTCATAGTCCGGATAGTCGAGGGCGAGCAGCGACGCGAGCGCCTGTTCCACCCCCGCTTCCTCGTTCCGGGCGGCCACCACCACCGACAGCCGGGGGAGCGGCGGATCGCCTTCGCGGGCATCTCCGATCCGTTCGAGGCGGAAGACGTGCCGGTAGCTGTAGACGGTGACGAGCGTCATGGCCACCCAGACAGCCAGGGTGACGGCGGCGACGATGAGCATCGCAGTCAATGTCGCCCGCGCTTCTCGTCAATCCGGGGTATGGGGGGCGGACCCGCCGGCATCGCGGGCGCGCGCGCGCTCCAGCAGCACCAGCCGCAACTCACGCCCCATGGGACTGAGCCGATACCTCTGCCTGCCGCTCGTGGGCTTGTCCGGGATCGTCATCTCGATGAGGCCGGCGTCGAGTGCCGGTCGCAGGTAGTTGACCACCAGATTGCTCCGGTTCCTGAGGCCGAGGCCCTGGAGAATCTGCACGCGGGATCGATCGCGATCCAGCACCCGTACCAGATCCCTGACCTGGGCCGTGGTCTTTCGCTCCCAGACTGGCGTGGGATCCGTGTGTCGGTCAGGGCCCTTTGTCCCGGCATCCTGCGGGTTGAACAGGCTTGCCTGCATGGCGGCGAAGTCGTCGTCGTCGATGCTCGAGGGCTGGAGCCGGATGGCGGGCGGGCGCCTGAAGCTTGTGGTGACTTCGGTTCCGGAAGACTCGATCCGAGGCTCCAGGACTCCGTACTCCCGGCAGAGCGACTTCATGCGCCGGATGCCGGTGCCGATTCCTCCGACCAGGCCCATGCGGCCGAGCATGCTGTAGAGCAGCGGATTGCGCGGAACGCTCTTGGTTCCGAGATCGCCCGCGTTCATGCCCTCGGGCAGCCCTCCGGGGCTGGCGATCAGCACGCGGTCCTTGAAGACTCGTACCTGCACGTGGTTGCGGGAACGGTAGTCACGGTGGGCGATCGCGTTCATGAGGGCCTCGCGCAAGGCCTCCTCGGGGAGCTCGGGACGGCCCCTGGCGTCTTCGCGCCAGATCGCGAACTGGACGTTGATTCTGCGCAGAACCCACGCCAGCACTTCGTCCGCGATGTCGGGCAGCGAGCCGTGGAAGTCCTGCCGTTCGAGGCTTCCCGCCTCCTCCGTCCCGCGAAAGAGAGCACAGGATACGTGCGCGCTCTCCGTGAACTGGCGGATGTCCTGGGCGAGCAGCCACGCGCCGGCGTGCGTCATCCGGTCTTCGTTGTCGACGAGGCCGAGGTTGCGCAGCGCCAGGATCGCTTGCATGGCTTCCGGAATCTTCGCCCGAGCGATGAACCGCTCCCAGACGTCGGCCTTGAGATGAGCCTCCATCGAAAAGGCCTCACAGGGCTCCTTGTCGAAGTGAGCGCGCCCGACGGCGTAGTAGAGATCCTTGATCTCCGCATTCGTCAGTCGCCGGCTGCCGCTCCCCTCGCGCACGAAGGCGCGCCATCCAATGGAGTAGGGCTTGTACTTCTGGGGCGGGACGATCACGCGCATCACCTCGCCCACGCTCTCGACCTCCACCATGATCGGCGGGTCGCCGGACCGGGCAACCGTGAGCACCTTGACGCGGGTCCGGCGATGGTTGCCGACGCCGACCACCTCCCCGGAACTGGACACGCCCAGCAGGATCGTCCCGCCGTCCCCGTTCGCGAACGCGCACAACTCCCTGCCGAACTCTCGCCCGAGCGAACGTTGGAACTCGACGTCGAAGCCCTCGCCGGCGGCGATCAGGTCAAGGAGCTCCTGGTGGGTCACCGGACAGCGGGCCGCCCCGGGCACGCCCGCCGGGACATCACATCCTGTATGCTCACTTGTATCATGATGGCTCTAAGGGCTTGCGCGCGCGGTCGGGGTTGTCAAGGGTCCGCGCCGCCTCCCCCAGCGGTTGACCCGAGCACGGTGATGGTCGCGGTGCCGACGTAGTTCGCGCCCGCCCTGGTCGCCCGGGCCCGGATGTCTCCGGTTCCCGGCCCCACGGCCGTCACAAGGCCGGTGTCGTCCACCGTCACTGCGGTCGGGTTGGATGTAGACCAGAGATAGTCGGTGTCGTCGACCTCGTATCCGTTCGCGTCGAGCGCGACGGCGCTCAGGCGTAGCATGTCGCCGACCGCGAGGGTGTCGGCCTCCGGGGTGACGCTCACCTCCGTCGCAAGCTGCGCGACCGTGACGCCCGCTGAATCGAGCAGTTCCGCGGCGGTCGCGAACACGTCCGTGCTGCCGGTGCGCACGGCGGTGACCAGCCCCCTCGAATCGACCGTTGCGACGGCGTCGTTTTGAGAAACCCAGGTAACGGCCATGGCCGGACCGGGATGGCCGTTCGCGTCGACACCGGTCGCGGCCAGCCGGATGGTGTCGCCGAGCGAGAAGAGCGTCATTGCGGCGGGGACGACGTCCATCTCGACGATCACCTGCAAGACCGTGACCGCGGCGGCCCCGCTGGCGGCGCCCGCTTGAGCGGTGATGCTCGCAGTGCCGTTTCCGGCCGCGGTGACCAGGCCGCTGGAATCGACCGTGGCGACGGCGTCGTCTCCCGAGGACCAGGCGACGGTTGCGCCTTCGACGGCATTGTCGTTCGCGTCGACCGGCGCGGCTGTGAGCTGTACGGAGTCGCCGAGGGACAAGAATTCCACGGAAGCCGGTGAGACGTCGACGCGTGCCGCCCGCTGGGCGACCGTGACGGAGGCGGTACCGGCCGCGCTGCCGGAGGTGGCCGTGACGGTGGCGCTCCCGTTGGCAACCGCGGTGACCAGTCCGCCGGTGCTTGCGGTCGCGACCGAATTGTCGCTGACGGTCCAACTGACGGGTGCCCCTGCCATCGTCTGGCTGTTCTGGTCGACGACGGTCGCAGTCAACTGGAGCGTCTCGCCGAAGGAGGAGAAGTCGACGGCGGCCGGCGAGATGCTGACGGTTGTCGCGACTGGAGGCTCCGGAGGCTCGGTCGGCGCCGCCCCGTCATCGCCGACGCAGGCGACGATCAGAGCCAGCGCCGGGATGCGCATTGCAACGGCGCAGGCGGATCCGGCCCGCCGCGGCTCATGTCTCCTCATGGCCTCTCTCCCGGTTACAGGATGGGCTCGGGGGCGTGGGTCGTGCCAAACATGTTTACCCCCGCAAGTCGGGCTTGGTGCGTCTCCGGCTCGCGGCCGGCTACATGGATGCTCCGTCAGATGAGTTGCTACCCCGAATGTTTCGCCACGTACTCACCCGCCAGCTCCAGCCCGATCAGCGTAAGCAGCGGGTCCACGTGGTCGAAGGCGGCAACGTGCTTCGCCACCAGCGGAGAGAAGCCGCCGGTGCCCACAACCATGGGATCGGCAACGTCCCATTCCGCTCGCACGCGCTCGATCATCCCTGCGATCGCGTCCATGGTGGTGAAGAAGATGCCGGAGTGGATGCAGGATTCGGTGCGTTTGCCGATCACCCGCTTCGGGGGGATGAACTCAACGGGTGGAAGTTTGGCGGTCCGCGCCGCGAGCCACTCCTTGCCGGACATGAGGCCCGGGGCGATGACGCCCCCCTGGAAGCGGCCGTCGGCGGTGATGCAGTCGTAGGTGGTGGCGGTGCCCAGGTCGACAACGATGCAGTCGCGCCCGAAGAGCCGGGAAGCGGCCATGGTGTTGGCGACGCGGTCAGCGCCCACGGTGCGAGGCTCCTCCACGTCGAGGACGATGGGCAGGGGTGTGGACGCGTCGATGACCACCAGCTCCGCGGAACCAAGCCGGGCCGCGGCTTCCCGCAGGACATCGGAGGCGGAGGGGACTACCGAGCCCAGCACCACGCGGGTCAGGGCGCCGGGATCGTAGCCGTCCGAGCGGAGCAGCGCGCCGAGCTGCAGCACATACTCGTCGGGGGTGCGCGGCACGTGTGTGCTCACCCGCCAGCGGCCCGTGACCCGTTCCTCGCCGGGGACGAAGAGGGCGAGCACGGTTTCGGTATTGCCCACATCCAGTACCAGATGCATGTCGTGGTTCCTCGGGTGGTTTCCTATGGACCCGGCAGCAGCCTGACGCCGCCGGAATGAATCTCGCGCCTCGCGCCTCCCGGTTCCTCGAAAAGGAGCGCCCCCGCGGAGCTGATCCCGCGGGCCGTTCCGGTCTCGCCGCTCCCCAGAACAACGCCGCGGCCCCTGAGAGCATCGCGCCAGGTGAGTTCCCGGTGCAGCGCTCCCTCCAGCCGGGCCTCTCCCGGGGTCAGCAGCTCCCGCATCCGCGCGAGCAGCGCACCCGCCAGGGCGGGCCTCGACACGGAGGTTGCGCCCATCATGCACAGCGACCCCGCGCGGCCGCGGAGTTCCGGGGGGAAATCCGCCGCGCGCTGCGAGATATTGATGCCCGTTCCGATCGCCATGCCCCGGCCCCCGGCGCCGTCGTCCCATGACTCGCACAGGATGCCGCCGACCTTGCGGCCCGCCACGACAAGATCGTTCGGCCACTCGATCCCCGCCCGCAAGTCCGGGCAGATCTCCTCGATCGCGCGCGCGGCCGCGATTCCGACGAAGAGAGGGACGATGGGATCTGCGGATGGGCGCCTCGCGAGTACCACGGTCATCCAGAGCCCGGAGCCGGGCGGGGACAGCCACCGGCGCCCTTCCCTTCCCCGCCCCCGGGTCTGCTCGTCCGCGATGACCACCGAGAACGAGGGCGCGCCCGCGCGGGCGAGGCTGCGGGCGCGGTCGTTGGTGGAGCCGAGGCGGCGGTGCACTTCGAGGAGCGGCACACCCCACCGCTCCGCCCAGCGGACGACCGGTGCGCCCTCCCAGACCCGGGAGCTGCGGTCGCCGGCATGCCGGGCCGGCCTGCCGCCGCGCATGGCTCCGCCACCTACCCGATCCACAGGTACCCGAGGAAGAGCAGCCCCAGAACCCAGGGGTACGGCGCGAAGCGGTGGAACGAGCGGGCGCGCAGCACGGCCAGGAAGATCCTGATGGCAACCAGGCCGGTCGCCGCGGCCGCCACCGCCCCGAATACGAGCGGCGCGGTGCCGAGGGCCGGCGCCGTGATCCCGGCGTCCACGAGCTGAAGGAGGGCGGCTCCGAGTATGGCGGGCACGGACATCAGGAACGAGAACTCGGCCGCGTCGTCGGACGCAATGCCCAGCCAGAGGGCCGTCACCACCGTGGAGCCCGAGCGCGAGATGCCGGGAACGAGCGCGAATGCCTGGGCGACCCCGATGAGCATCGCGACGCCCAGCCCGCGCGCCCCCGGGAACGGTGCAGACTGCGGCGTCTCCCGCCGCAGCGCCGCGCGCGCGCTCCACAGCACCCCGCCCGTAACCAGGAACGCCACGCCCGCCGCGGCCGGCGTCTCGAACGCCGCCTCCACGACATCCCCCAGGAGGAAATAGACCGCTGCCGCCGGTACGTTGGCGAGCGCGATCAGCCCGAGGTAGCGCCAGGTGCCGGGGTCCAGCCGGACCGATCCCCGCATGAGCGCGCCCACGCGCCGCCGGTATGCGACCAACACCGATACCAGCGTCGCGAAGTGCACGGCGACCTCGAAGGCGACACCCGGCAGTTCGATTCCGAGCAGCGCCTGGCCGACGACCAGATGCCCGGAACTGGAGACCGGGAGGAACTCGGTCAACCCCTGGACCACACCCAGCAGGACGGCTTCCGAGACGCTCACTGGTCCGGTGTCTCACGGCTGGCGCCGACCCGCGCCCACCAGGCCTCCAGCACCTCGGCGCATTGAGCGTCAAGCGGCTTCAGGCCATCGATCCTGACTGCGTCCGGGGGCAACTGGTTGCGGAACCAGGTGAGCTGCCGGCGGGCGTAGCCGCGGGTCGCGCGCCGAGTCGCGTCCAGAGCATCCTCGAGACTCAGACGCCCCTCGAGATGCCCGAGGATCTCGCGATAGCCGGTGCCGGACATCCCGGGATCGCCCGCCCCGTAGCCGCGAGCCGCGAGGACGCGGACTTCCTCGATCATTCCCCGCTCGGCCATCGTGCCCACGCGCTCGTTGATGCGGCCGTAGAGCTCGTCGCGCGGAACTTCCAGCACCACGACCATGCCTTCGGCGGCCGGAGCGTTCGCCTGCGCGGTTCGGTGCCACCACGACAGCGGACGGCCCGTGAGCAGGGTCACTTCGAGGGTGCGCTCGATGCGCTGGACCCCGCCCGCGACCGCGAGCCGGGCCCGTTCCGGGTCCAGCACGCGCACCCAGCGCTCCAGCTCTTCCATCCCGCGCTGCGCAAGGAAACGGCGCAGGCGCGCCACCCGACCCGGGTCCAGTTTCGGCTCCTCGAAGAGGGGTTCCATGAGAGCCTTCAGAAAGAAGCCGGTGCCTCCCGCCAGTACCGGCACCCGGCCGCGCGCGCGGATTCGGCTCATCCAGCGGACGGCGTCGCGGGCAAACTCGCCGGCGCTGTAGGATTCGTCCGGATCCCGGATGTCGACGCCGTGATGCGGGATGCGGGCGCGGATGCCGCCAGCCACCTTGTCGGTGCCGATATCCATGCCGCGGTAGATCTGGCGCGAGTCCATGGAGATCACCTCGCCGTCCAGCGCCTCGGCGACCGCCAGCGAGAGCGCGGTCTTGCCCGTGGTAGTCGCGCCGGTGATGGCGAGGAATTCAGGTGCGGCCAAAGCGGCGCTCCAGCTCCGACAGGGACAGGCGCACGGCGGTCGGACGCCCATGCACGTCGTGATGGGGGAGATCGGTGGCGAAGAGGCGATCGATCAACTCCCGCATCTCCTCCTGCGACAGCTCCCGGCCGGCCTTGATGGCGCCCTTGCAGGCGAAGGTCATCGCGATGCGCTCGTGCTGGTTCCGGGCCGCGCGCACCAGTTCCGAGCCGTGGGTCAGCTCGCCGATCATCTCGCGCAGGCAGCGTTCGGCGTCGAAATACGGATGCGGGTTCGGCACCGCGTGCACGATGATCGAGTTGCCCCCGAACCCGTCGACTTCGAAGCCCGCGCGGGCGAGCATGCCGAACAGCGGCTCGATGTGCTGATACTCGGCCGGCGGCAGGGTCAGGGTGATCGGGAACAGGAGGCGCTGGCCGGGCTGCCCAGCCCCGCCGAAGGCTTCCATCAGCTCCTGGAAGAGGATGCGCTCGTGGGCGGAGTGCTGGTCGATCATCATCATCCCGCCGCGTACCTCGACGAGGATGTAGGTCCCGTGAAGCTGCCAGAGGCGCGCCGGTTCCACGGGGACTTCCTCGACCGCAACGACCGGCCTGGCTGCATCGGCGGCCGCCGGCGCCCCGCTGGCGAAAAGCGCCATTTGTGCATCGGCGGCTTTGGAGGATGGGTCGGACGGCGACCGGTCGGCCGTCCCGGGCGCGTACTTCGCCGACTCGCGCACCCTGGCTGCGCCTGCGCCGTCGCCAACGGGCGGAGCGGCGGACGGGCTCGATTCGGGCGCGAAGTCCTGCGCGCGCGAAGTCGTGTCGTCGGACTCGCCGGGAGCGTCGAGCGTGGCGGCGCTCTCCTCGCCCGCGAGCGCGCGCCGGACTTCATCCTCGACGAAGCCTTCCACCGCGGTCCGGTCGCGGAAGCGCACCTCCAGCTTGGCCGGGTGCACATTCACGTCGACCTCACCGGCGGGGAGGTCGAGGTATAGGAAGAACCACGGCCGCACGGCCTCGCGAATGGTGGTGCGGTAGGCCCGGCGTACCGTGTCCCTCAGGCCCTTGTCCCGGAACGGTCGGCCGCCCAAAAAAAGGTAGGTGCGTCGCGGGCCGGGACGTGCCTGGTCGGGGCGCTGCAGGAGGCCGCTCACCCGGCCGACGCTGCCCTCCCCCGCGAACCCGAACATGGAGGCGCGGGCGTCTCTGCCCCACAGCCGGCCGACCCGGCGCGCGGGGCCGGGGGCGGCCGGCAGATCCATCAGCGTGCGCCCGTCGGAGGTGAGGGTGAACGCGACCTCGGGATGGGCCAGGGCGAGCGACGTGAGTTCGGCGGCCACCACCCGGGTTTCCGCGGATCCGCTCTTCAGAAAGCGTCTGCGCGCGGGCGCGTTGAAGAAGAGGTTGGCCGCCTCCAGGGTGGTGCCGCGGGCCCGCGCGTGATCGTCGACGCTGATTATGGTCCCGCCGGTCGCCCGAATGCGGGTGCCCGCGCCCGACTCGTCGCAGGTCTCGAGGGTCAGCCGCGATACCGCCGCGATCGAGGGGAGCGCCTCGCCGCGGAAGCCGAAGCTCGCGACCCCGCGCAGCTCCCGGGCGTTCGTGATCTTGCTGGTGGCGTGGCGCTCAAGGCACATGATCGCATCCTGGCGCCCCATGCCCGCCCCGTCGTCGATCACGCGGATGCGCTGCCTCCCGCCCCGCTCCACCTCGATCCGGATGTGCGCGGCGCCGGCGTCCAGGGCGTTCTCGACAAGCTCCTTCGCGACCGATGCCGGACGCTCGACCACCTCGCCGGCGGCGATCTGGTTCGCCACCGTGTCCGGAAGCACCTGGATGGGGCGGGCGGGCGGCGTCACTGCTCCGCCGATGCGTGCTCGACGCGGCCCTCTGCTTCCGCGGGTTGCAAGCCGAAGAAGCGGAGGGCGTTGCGGGCGGTGTAGCGCTCCACCTCTTCCGGGCTCTCACCGCGCACCTCCGCCACGCCATCTCGCACCCGCGCAACCCAGGCGGGCTCGTTGCGCCGGCCCCGATGCGGCACCGGCGCCAGGTAGGGCGAGTCGGTCTCGATCATGAGGCGGTCGGAGGGCACCGCCCGCAGAGCTGCCTGGCCGTCGAAGTTCCTGAAGGTCACGAGCCCGGTGAACGAGATGTGCCAGCCGGCGTCGAGCGCTTCTTCGAGCAACCGCATCCCGCCGGTGAAGCAGTGGAGCACTCCTCGCGCCGCGTCCCTGAACTCGTCGATCACCGCGCGGGTGTCGTCATCCGCGGAGCGGGAGTGCACCACAAGCGGCAGCCCGGTCTCGGCTGCCAGGCGGGCATGGGCGCGGAACAGGTCGCGCTGGCGGTCGCGCGGACAGAAGTCGTAGTGGTAGTCCAGGCCCGTCTCGCCGACCGCGACCAGGCGCGACGAGGCATCCAGCAGTTCTCCCACCCGACCTACGTCGTCCGGCCCGGCCCGGCCCGCCTCATGGGGATGGACGCCCGCCGTCCCCCACACCTGCCGGTGGGCCCGCGTGAGTTCCGCCACCCGCTCCGCGTCCGTCACCGAGGATGCGATGGAGACGATCGCCCCCACCCCGGCGGCGCGCGCCCGCTCGATGGTCTCGACCCGGTCGGCGTCAAAGCGCCGGTCGGTCAGATGGCAGTGGGATTCGAACAGCATTGCGGTCGTGGACCCGGCGGGCCTGGCGACGGCACAGGCACGGCCGGGAATCCGGGATACCCTGGCCGGCACATCCGCGGGCCCGGCCTCGTCAGCTCAGGCGCGAGCGCCCGCGACCCTCCGCCCTTTCCTGCCCCGCTTCTTCTTCCTGGGCCGCCGCGACGGCGGGGTTCCGCTCACCGGGCCTCTCGGGCCTCCGCGCTGAGCTTCGACCAGATCCTTCGTGCCCCAGCGCCTCTGGATCTCCAGCAGCGCCGGCGACGCGACGAAGATCGAGGAGTAGGTCCCGACCAGGACCCCGAGAATCAACACGGTGGTGAAGTCGCGGATCACCGCGCCCCCGAAGATGAGCAGGGCCATCAGCACCCCGAGCGTCGTGCCGGAGGTGAGGACCGTCCTCGGAAGGGTCTCGTTGATGGACCGGTTGACGAGCGCCACCGGGTCCTCGCGGCGGCCGCCCTTCGCGTTCAGGTTCTCCCGCACCCTGTCGAATACGACGATCGTGTCGTTGAGCGAATACCCGATGATGGTCAGGATGGCCGCCACCGTGGGAAGTGCGATCTCGACCCGGAAGAGCGCCAGGAAGCCCAGCGTAATGAGGCTGTCGTGGACGGTCGCGATGACGGCCGCCACGCCGAAGCGGAACTCGAAGCGGATGGCCAGATAGATGAGGGTCAGCGCGAACGAGAACAGGATCGCGAGCGCCGCCTTCTGCTGGAGTTCTGCGCCGATCTTGGGGCCAACCAGTTCGGTGCGGACCACCTCGATATCGCTGTTCGGGAAGGCGCCCTGGATCTGCCCGCGTATCTCGAGCGCCACCGCCTCCACCTCCCGGTCCTCGGCCAGCGGGGCCCGGATCACGAACTCGTTTCCTTCGTTGCCGATGCTGGTGATGGGAGGAGCCTGGGCGCCGCCCAGCGCGGACCGCAGCTCCGCCGCGTCCATCGTCTCGTCGAAGCGCACTTGCACAAGCGAGCCGCCCGTGAAGTCCACGCCGTAGTTCTGCCAGCTGCCGATGGCCACGATGTTCACCACCATCGACGCCAGCGCGACGGCGAGCACCAGGGCCGAGAAGACGTAGGCCTTCCTGCGCGCCTCGATGAAGCGGTATCGCGCGTTTCCGAAGAGTCTCATGATTCAGATGGTCTCGCGATTCAGATGCTGATGGGATCCGTGGCCCTCTTCCGGGACAGATACATGAAGAAGAAGCTGCGCGTCACGTAGAGCGCGGTGAAGAACGAAGCCAGAATCCCGATCGAGAGGGTCACGGCGAAGCCGCGCACGGGCCCGGTGCCGAATTGGAACAGGATCAGCGCCGTGATCAGGGTCGTGAGGTTGGCATCCACGATCGCGGACAAGGCGTTGCCGAAACCGTCCTCGACCGCGGTGCGCACGGCTCTTCCGGCATCCAGTTCCTCCCGGATGCGTTCGAAGATGAGCACGTTGGCATCCACCGCCATGCCGACCGAGAGGATGAGCCCCGCGATGCCCGGCACGGTCAGCGTCGCCCCGAACATGGCGAGGCCGCCCAGCACCAGGACCACGTACACGCCCAGTGCGAACACCGAGAGGATGCCGGCGACGCGGTAGTAGGTGCACATGATCAGGACCACCAGAACGAGACCGATCATCCCGGCTATGCGCCCCTGGTCCACCGAGTCCTGCCCCAGGGAGGGGCCGACCGTGCGCTCCTCCATGATGCGCAGGGGAGCAGGCAGGGCGCCGGCGCGCAGCACCAGGGCGAGGTCGCTCGCCTCCTGCAGGGTCGAGCCGCCGAGCTCGATCTGACCGCGGGCGCCGATGCGGTCGCGGATGACGGGCGCGCTCACCACCTCGCCGTCGAGCACGATGGCCAGGAACTCGCCGACGTTCTGCCCGGTCACCTCGGCGAAGCGGCGGCCTCCCCGGCGCGACAGTTCGAACTGCACCTGCGGCGTATTGAACTGTTGATCGCGCGCGGAAACCGCGTTTTCGAGCATCTGGCCGGTGATGAAGGCGTCCTCGTTCAGGACATACAACTGGCGATAGATCCTGCCGGTCAGGCCGACGGGATCCATGCCCCACTGGAGGGAAATGTCGCGCGGCATGGCGCGCTGGACCTCCGGGATGCTCAGGAACAGCTCCGCCGCCTCCACGTCCTCCTCGGCCACCAGGTAGACGCCGTCCTCGCTGCCCTGGTTGAGGAGCGCGGTGAACGGGCTCAAGACTGCGGAATCGTCCTCCTCGGCCTCGGCAGCGTCGTCCTGGGCGACCTGCTCGGCCTCCGCATCCACGGCGGCATCCTCCCCGGCCTCGGCTCCGCCTTCTTCGGCTGCCGCGGAATCGCCTTCTTCCGACGCGGCGCCGAAGAGCAGTTCCTCGATCGAGGATGTCGGGGCCTCCACGTCGCGGCCCAGGCTGCTCAGCGAATCGGTCCCCAGCGTTGCGACGATCACGCGGTCGATGCGCGGAAGATCGGGGGCGAAATCCACCCACGAGCGCACCAGCTTGAACTCGAGGAAGGCGGCGCGCCGGATGACGTCCTTGGCCTGATTCTCGTCGCTGATGCCCGCGAGCTCGACGATGATGCGGTCGCTGCCCACCTTCTGGATGAGCGGCTCCTCGACCCCGAGCTCGTCGATGCGCGTGCGCAGGACCGTCTCGGCGCGGTCGATGGCGTCGGCGCGCGCCTCGTCGGTGAGCGTGCCGTCCGGGTCGTCGATCTCGACCACCAGGTGCATCCCGCCCTGCAGATCGAGCCCCAGCTTCAGGCCGTTGGCGTAGATGTAGTAGCCGCAGATCCCGAGGATCACGGCAATGAAGATGATCCGGCCACGAAGAGACTTCAGCATGGTGCCACCGCTGGCTCCGGGAGGGTTTCGCGGGTGTGATCCGGCTCGCGTACCGCCCGGGGGGACCTCCTCTGAACCCTCGAGGCTCCTTCCCGCGAGCGGGATGGGTAGCTATGTAAGCTCGCCACGCGTCAAACCGGTGTCAATCTGACGCGAACCGCCGCGAGACGGGGGCGCAAGCCTTCGTTGGCTGCCGCCGCACCGGCCCGGAACGGATTGACGAGCCCGGGCAGCCGGACGCCCCGGGACGCGGTGCCCGGAACTGCCGACCAGCCTGTCCGGGATACGGAGGACTTGGAATCAGGGTTTCCGTGGAGTGATTCGCCCCCGGGCAGAAGCTTCACAGCCTGACGCCTGACGGGTATACTGACGGGAGACCCAACAGCATAGAGCACGCCAACATGGACGACGCGAGCAAACGCCATTCCCGGCATCCCGGGGTTCCGGATCGCGCACTCGGACCTACCGACCATACGTCGGAAGCTGTCGACCGCTTTCTGGGAAGACTGCGCCCGCTCCTTCGCGAGAACTCCGCCCGCTCTGCCTGGCTCTTCGGCTCTCATGCCCTCGGGACCGCCACTCCGGAAAGCGACATCGATGTGATCGTCGTCGCTCCCACGGACCGGATTCCGGTTGAACGCTTTCGGGATTATCTGCCGGCTATCCTGGCAGCGGGTGTGGGGGTGGATCTGTTCGTCTACACTCCAGCGGAGTTCAAACAGATGCAAACGGAGGAACGTCCGTTTATCTCGCACGCGATGAAGTCCGCGAGGCTCGTTCATGTGGAATAGCGCTGCCGAAGCCAACCGCTGGTGGGAGCAGGCGGAGAACGATCTCGAGTTCGCGCGCATGGCTTTGCGCGAGGAATTCTTCCACCAGGCATGCTTCATCGCCCAGCAGAGCGCCGAGAAAGCCGTCAAGGCCATCGGCTATGGGCTCGGTGACCGGACGATCCTGGGCCACTCGGTCGTTGTGCTCGTTGCCCGGTATGCGGAGCAGGTGCCCGCGCTCGCCAACCTGAACGAGGAAGCCGGCATTCTGGACCAATACTACATCCCGACCCGCTATCCCAACGGACTTCCGGGCGGTGTGCCGTTCGCTGCATTCCACGAACCGCAGGCCAGGGCCGCGATCGCAGCGGCCGAGCGTTTCCTGCAGCTTGCGCGAGACTACATTCAGGCTGGCGGCACGGAAGCTTCCTGATCTCCCTCAGTAGCTCACCCCTTCCAGCTCCTCCAGGTAGCCGACGCCGGGCAACAGGGTGTCCCTGCCGAGCAGGTAGTAGCCGAAGAAGGCCTCCATGTCGGCGAGCATCTGCTTCGTGTTGTCGAAGCCCCGGACGTAGAAATTCTCGCCGGGATAGGCCTTGTACCGGGCCGGCTTGTAAAGGCGCTGCAGCTCGCGGAAGAACTCGGTCATCTGGGGTGAGCCGGGGTAGCGGCCCTCGCCGTGGAGCACGAAGACGGGTACCTGGGCATCGGCGATGTGGTAGTAGGGGGAGTTCGCCAGGTATCGGTCCCGGTGCTCGTCGAGCCGCCCCATCTCCTTGCGCAGCTGCTGCAGATGGCGGAACTCGCCGTCCTGGAAGAAGGTGACGCGGTCGCAGTAGCCGGAGGCCGCGATGACGGCCTGGAAGGTCTCACCGCCGAAGCTCACCGCCGCGCACGACATGAAGCCCCCGTAGCTGGTGCCCGTGGTGCCGATGCGCTCCGGATGGACGTAGGGCAGGGTTCGGAGATACTCGGCGGCCGCGACCGCATCCGCGAAATCGCACTTCCCCCAGCAGCCGTCGTTGGCCTCCTCGAAGTCGCGTCCGTAGCCGGAGCTGCCGCGCACGTTGGGCAGCAGAACCACGTAGCCACGCTGCGCGAAGTACTGGATTGAGCGTTCGAAGCTGTCCTCCCACTGGGACGTGGGCCCGCCGTGGGTCCAGACGATCGCGGGATGGCGGCCGTCGTCGCCCCCCGAGCCCTCGGGGGGTCTGTAGAGGTAGGAGGGAATGATGAGGCCGTCCCCGCTCTGGAACTCCACCTTGGCAGGCGCGACAAGACGACTCTCGACGCCCTCCATCGGCATCGAATCGGTCAGCCAGGACTCCTTTCCCGAATCGAGCGAGTGGATGACGAGATCGCCGGGGCGGGTCGGCGTCTCGAGCGTGTACGAGATGCGGCTGCCGTCCGGCGACCACTGGGGCGAGCCGATGACTCCGGATTCGGGACGGGCGACGACACGGGACTCGCCGCCGTGCGCGGCCGCGGTCCGGAGCCGGTAGGTGCCGCCGTGGTTCTCGACATACGCGAACGAGCCGCCGTCGGGCGACCACACTCCGTCCGTCTGGTCGCCTTCGGCTGCAGCGAACGGGCGCGGCTCACCTCCCGAGCGGGGGACACTCCAGTAGTTGATCCAGCCGGAGCGGTAGGACGGGAACATCACGGTGCCGCCGTCCGGCGAGACGAGCGGATAGCCAAACGTCCCTCCTTCCCCGTAGTCGAAGAAGTCTCGGTCCTCGACAATCACCCGTTCCTCACCGCCGTCGGCAGGAACCTCGACAACGGCGTGGTCCATCCATTCGTCATCGAGTCTCACGAAGAGGACAGACCGCGAGTCGGGGCTCCAGGCCGGGTAGACCTCCAGCTCCGGGCCATCCGTCAATCGACGCGCTTTTCCGGATGGGACCTCCACAGTCCAGACGTCGTATTGTCCGTTCCGATTGCCGGAGAATGCGATGTTGCTCCCGTCCGGCGACCAGGAATAGCCCTTGATCAGCCGCCCGCCGTTGCCGGTGATGCGCAGCTCCTCGCCGTCCTGCAGCGACCAGAGCCAGATCTCCGGCGTGCCGCTCTTGTCCGACACGTAGGAGATCCACCGCCCGTCCGGCGACCAGCGGGGTTCGGCCGAGGCGAGAAAGTGACCGCTTCCGCCCGTCGAGATCGGGAGCTCGCTGATGGCGCCGCCTTCTGGACGAACCAGACGGAGGTTCGAGCCACCCAGGAGGATCCAGTCGCCGCCGGGCGCCCAGCGTGGAGTCTCGCCGCCGACCGCGGAGGAAAGCGACAGAAGCGTTTCCGCCGGGAGTGGGCCGGTCGCGACCTGGGCCGGCAATGGCGCCAGCCGCGTCGAAGATGTCAGGACGAGGCATAGCAGGAGCGGAACGATTCTCAGCATGGTGTCGGTGGGTCGTCGCATGGCTGGACTCCAGGAAGGGCAAGATCGAATCGGTTCGGGCGCGGGTTGCGGATCGAATGGACCAGAACTTGCAAGTAATGTAGGGCTGTCGTACGGCTGAACCACAGATCCGGGAAGCCGGCATCCACAACCCGTGGCTTCCGGGATTTTGGTCGCGCCTCGAGCCCGAAGACCAGGGGGCCACGCTGTTGACCGGGAAACGTGCAGGTCGGCCATGAACGTGGGCAGCGCGCGCGGTCGTCGAGCAGGGACCCTGGCGGCTGCGTTCCTGCCGGCCGCGGTCTGGTCCTCTGCGTGTGGCGAAGGGGGTACCGAACCAACGGCGGCCGATCCTCCCCACCCCGCAATGGTCGCGGTGGCGCCCGCAGCCGTGATGTTCAGAACCCTCGGGGACACTGCCCGGGTTTCCGCGGAGGTACGCGATCAGTACGGAACCGCGATGGCGGGTGCGCACGTTTCCTGGCTCAGCCGGAATCCCACGATCGCGGAGGTAGGCCCGGCGGGGCTTGTGACGGCGGTCGGCAATGGCACGACGACGGTCGTCGCCGAGACCCGGCACTGGGAGGTGCGCGGAGGCCGAATGAAGGCCACCGGCGGTACTTCGGACTCGGTGGCGATCCGGGTGGATGCCCCATCGTTCACCCTGTCCGGCACGGTGACCGACAGCCGGAGACCGAGCCTGGTCCTGCCCGGGGTTCACGTGCGCCTGGAAGGGTGGAAGCGGACGACCACGACCACCGATTCCGAGGGGCGGTACAGCTTCCCCGGTGTCGGGGGAACCCTGCATGTGACGGCCCATGCGGAGTTCAGCTACGTGAGCCAGACGGTGGATGTGCGCGTGGACGGTGACCTGACGCGGGACTTCGCAATGGAGCACAACGGCGTGACGCCATTCCGGTCCACATCGCGGATCTCGCCGTCCATCCTCGGACCGGACTCCACGTGGCTGCAAAGCGTAGTTTACACCGGCCGCGGGGTACGGACGGTATTCGATCGGCGGTTCGACAACTGGATCCGCACCAGAGCGTTCCTGTTCGACGCACACATCGTCGACCATGTAGTGGAATTCCGGGTCAATGCCGAGTTTGCCGACGTCGAGGCGGCCAGGACGGAAGTCGACAGGTTCGCCGCCGCCGTGGGACGGCTGCCGGCGGCATTCCTTTCGAATGTGGCGTGGGTGGCGATCAACGGCGGCTACGGGACCTGGGGCGGCGGACGGGACGCCGAACAGGCCGGGATGATGCTGATCCACAAGCACTCCGCCTGGGACGCCATCCGCCGCGGCTTCCTCGAGGAGATCTTTCTGCACGAAGCCGCGCACGCTTCGCTGGATCACCCTCACGCAAGAGCCGATGGCTGGCGCGCCGCGCAGGCGGCCGACGGCGTGTTCATTTCCGACTATGCCCGGAATAATCCCGTCCGGGAGGATATCGCGGAGACCGGCATCATGTACTTCGCAGTGCGGTATCGACCGGAAAGCCTGACGCGCGACGAGCGGTGGATCATTCTGACTTCCATACCCAACCGCCTCGCGTATTTCGAGGAGCAGGACCTGGACATGTGGCCATACGTCGCGGCGGGTTCGCTGATCCCGGGTCTCGAACCCGGCTCAGTCGCCCGCGATCCGCGGGGAAGGGTCGCCGGCAGCTTCGATCGAACAGTGCTCCGCGCACCCAAAGCGGCGGCGGTTGCGGGCGAAGTTGCGGTAGCCCCAGGCGAAGAGAGGCCGTGCGAGGGGAAGCCGGAAGACCCAACCCAGCCTTGGACCGTTTGGGAGTACCCGCAACAGCTCCTCGATGGCCCGTGCGCCCTCCCAGGTCTCGCGGGGAGCCGAGCCCGGCGCCACTAGCTGCAACGCGTCCTCGAAGCGGGCCGGGTCGATCCACGGGAAGCGGGCCGGTACGCCGTCTTCCTGATACGCGACGACCTCGATCGTGCCCGCTGGATCGCGGCGCCGCAGGTAGTCGATGAAGCGCAGGCAGACGGCACAGTCGCCATCGTAGATGACGGTGTAGCCGGCGGACGTGCGCGGCGTCATGTCGACATGCGCGGGATCATATGCCTCGGGGTTGCGGGTAGGAGTCCTGCAGAAACTACCCGCAACGGGCGAAACAGTGACAGAAACGGCAACCGCCAGGCCCGATTCGCTATCTTTGCGCCGGAACGGGTCCCTCTCGTCCTCTTGGAGAAGCGTGGATACGGCGGAATTCTGTCGCGAGCTGGAGCGGCGCCTCGGGCCCGGCCGGATCGAGCGCGACGTGCTGCTCGGTCCCATGACCACGTTCAAGATCGGCGGGCCCGCGGACCTGTTCGTGCGGGCGCGCACCGCCGACGAGCTGGCGGACGCCATCATGGCGGCACGGGAACTCGGCATCCCGCACTTCCTGCTGGGCCGGGGCGCGAACATTCTCGTAGGGGACGGCGGCTTCCGCGGGCTGGTGATCCGCTCGGAGGTCGCCGGCATCGATTTTCTCGACGACGTGCGCGTGCGCGCCGGCGCCGGAGTGGACAGCTTCCCGGATCTCATCCAGGCGACGGTGCGCCGTGGACTCGGGGGACTCCACCACTTCGTCGGCATCCCGAGCACCATCGGCGGGGCCATGTGGCAGAACCTGCATTTCCTCGCCCCGGAGCGGGACCGGACGGTCTTTCTCGAGGAGGTCGTGGAATCCGCCGAGATTCTTTCCGAGGAGGGAGAGCGCAGGTGCGTCGATGTGGACTACTTCCGGTTCGGCTACGACTATAGCATCCTGCACGAGCGCGACGATATCGTCCTGACCGCGACCTTCCGCCTCGAATCCACTCCCGCGCGCGAGCTGCGGCGGGTCATCCGCGAGAACCTGCGCTGGCGCGACGACCGCCATCCCGACCTGTGGCTGTATCCGTGCGCGGGATCGATCTTCCAGAAGATCGAGGGCATCGGGGCCGGACGGCTCATCGACGAGTGCGGGCTCAAGGGTCACTCCCACGGCAACGCCCAGATCTTCCACCGGCACGCGAACATCATCGTGAACCTGGGTGGGGCGTCGTCCGCCGAGGTGCGCGCGCTCATCGACCTGTCGCAGGAGACGGTTGCGCGCGAGACGGGTTACGAACTCGTCCCGGAGATCGTGTTCGTGGGAGAGTTCTGAGCGCTTCTCGCCTACGGCAGGGCCAGCGCTACGTACTCCGCGGGGCTCTCGCTGCCGCCGACGGCGACCACGATGTACTGCTTGCCCTCGTGCATGTACGTCATGGGGCCGCCGGTGGTGCCCGACGGGAGGTCCATCTCCCACACGACATCGCCTGTCGCCTTGTCGTAGGCTCGGAATTCGGTTCCCCAGTGGGTATCCGGGGTGCCGATGACCGCATCGCTTCCCTCCCCGATGAACAGCAGCGTCGCCGTGAGCAGCGGCGCCGGCCGGTTCGCGTTCCCGAGCGGGGGCAGATCCAGGCCCTCGAGCAGGGGATGATCGTTGGGGGCGTCGCCGTTGGCGGCCATCCAGAGATGCTCGCCCCGGTTCATGTCGATGGCCGTGATCCGTCCCCAGGGCGGCCTGACGATGGGCAGACCCTCGATCTCCGCACGGGGCCATCCGCCCTGCGTGCCGAACTCCATGTCGCCCGGTTCATCCGTTTTCGACAGGCGCCAGACGTTGGGCAGCGTGAGGGAGACGGCGTAGTAGGTGCCCGTCTCCGGATCGAATGCACCGGTGTGCCAGTTGCCGGCGCCCCAGGCCCCCGGGACGACGTAGGTGCCGATCTTCCCCTCGATCGAGCCTTCTTCCATCGGGGGCGTGAAGAGAGGGCCCAGGACCAGTGAATCCGCCAGCGCCAGGGCCCGCTTGTGGATCTCGGGGGTGAAGTCGATCAGGTCCTTCTCGGAGACGCCCTGCCGGTCGAACGGCGGCGGCTTGCTCGGGAACGGCTGGGTCGGGGAGGTCGCTTCGCCGGGGACCTTCGACTGCGGGACCGCCCTCTCCTCGATGGGCCACACGGGCTCACCCGTGCGGCGGTCGAAGGTGAACAGGAAGCCTGTCTTGCTCGCCTGCATCACCGCGTCGATCGCGCGACCGCCCACGTTGATCCGCCCAAGGACGGGTGGGCCGAGGGTGTCGTACTCCCAGATGTCGTGGTGCACCATCTGGAAGTGCCAGAGGCGTGCGCCCGTCGCGGCGTCGAGCGCCACGAGGCTGTTCGCGAACAGGTTGTCGCCGGGGCGATGCCCGCCGTAGTAGGCCGAAGTTGGGGCGCCGAGAGGCACGTAGACGATGCCCAGTTCGTCGTCGGCGCTGAGGCAGCACCACGAGCCCACGTCTCCCGAGAGCTCGCGCGAGCCGTCGCCCCAGGTGTCGGCGCCGAATTCTCCCTCCCGGGGGATGACGTGGAAGGTCCACGCAAGTTCGCCCGTGCGGGCATCGTAGCCGCGGATGTCCTCCGGCTCGCTGTCGCGCCACTCCGTGCCCGAGTCCCCGGCGCCGTCGACGGTGCCCGCGATGACGATGATGTCGCCGACGACGATGGGTCCCGAACTCCAGTTGAAGCGGTCCCGGCCCTCGGGCACGAGGTTCACGCTGCCGCCGTCGCCGAACGAAGCCACGGGCGTCCCGGTCTCGGCGTCGAGCGCGTGCAGCCAGGATCCGCGTACGGAGATGATGCGTCCGCCGGCGTGTCCGTTATCGGAGGTAAGATCCTCGGCGCCGTCCCCGCTCCAGTGCGCGACGCCGCGGAAGCTGCGTCCGCGCGCATCTTCCAGGGAAGCGGCCTGCTGGACCCAGCGGGTCTTCCCGGTCCCGGGATCGAAGGCCTCCACCAGACCCACCGCGTTGGGCGCGTACAGCGTCCCGTCGACGAGGATCGGGGTCCCGCGCAGGTAGTTGTTGAAGGCGAGCTCGGGGAACTCGTCCTGCAGGCTCACATCGATGCCGGGGCGCTGCCATGCGATTTCGAGCGACGCGACGTTCTCCGCGCTGATCTGCGTGAGCGGCGAATAGCGGTTGAACGAGTTCTGGCCGCCGTAATAGGTCCACTCGGCGCTGGGTGAAGGATCACGGTCGGGATTCTCCCCGGAACCGTCATTCCCTCCGAGATCGGCGTCCGCGCAAGAAGAAGCCAGAAAAGAGGCCGTCGTGACAAAGCAGGCTGCGATCGCCATCCGGCTGCGGTGCAGGTTCGTTCCCGGGCTCTTCGTTCGACTCGTGCGCATGGAGGCCTCCGTATCCGGTGCGCTGATTTTCGGGCTGCCGGGCTGAACGTAATGCGCGGAGAGATGCGAGGCACCCGGTGCGGACCGGAGCTGGAGGGTTCGTTGCGGCGCGTTGCGTCAGGACCCGCGGCGACTCGCGTGAGGAGCCGGAATCAGCCTTCGAACACTTCGGCTTCGGCGACGGCCAGAAGCGGCCCGGGCGCGATCTCGTGGTCGACCGGATGAACCAGTACGCGGAAGGACACACCCAGCTCCTCCAGCAACGCGTCCTGAGCCTCCTCCTCCCTCCGGTCGCGGAACTTGTCGCGCGCGCCCCGCACGAATGTGACGTGCACGCCCTCCAGCCCAGCCGCGAGGGCATCCGGGGTCAGATCGGTGGCGAGACCGGCGCCCCAGAGCACCAACTCGTGCACGTTCGTGTGCCCCAGCACCACCCATCGGGACGCGGTGTGGGCCCCCTGCGAGAAGCCGAGCACGACCCTTCGGCGGATCGGGGGCGCGGACGCCGGCGCCACCTCCGTGGCGAGCGCATCCAGATACGCCACGTAGTCCGCGATCTCGTTGTCCCGGTCCTCGCGCGTCATCCAGCTCGCCCCCACGCGGTGCTCCGGCCCGTGTCTCCCCGGACTCGGATCCACGTAGAAGCGCGAGAGCGCCTCGGGGACCACGACGATGCGCTCCGGGGCATCCAGCACCTCGAAGCGCCGCGCGAAGCGGCGGGCCGCCTGCCGGTAGCCGTGAAGCGCGAACCACACTTCGTCGACCCTGTCGCCCCGGCCCCCTAGCGTGTAGTAGCGAGCCGTGCGCGCAACCCGGAGGTGGCGCGTGGACAGTACAGTGCCGCTCATCATTCCTCCGCCTCCGGCGTGCGGCGCGCGATCACCTGCTCGAAGATCTCGTCGAGTCGCGCCAGGCGGGCTTCCTCGTTGCGCATCTCCAGAAGATCCTGCCGCCACTCGGGGTCCACCTGCACGAACGCGGCCAACCGAAACGACACTTCGTTGTCCGCATCGAAATCCGGAGACGCGGAGGACCGGCGCTGCAGGGCGGAGACGGCGGCGCGGAAGAGATCGATGGAAGCCTGTCGCCGCGCCGTCAGCTTTCGCGGGCCGGGCTCGTCGTCGTACTCCGCGACGACGGCCTCGTAGTAGGGCTCGCCGGACTCGAGCCCGTCGTGAATCGCGAACCGGCCCATGCTTTTCACCAGGATGAAGGAGCGTCCGTCCTTGAGCTCGTGATGCCGTTCGATCGCGGCCAGCGCGCCCACGCGCCCCTCCTCCATGAGAAAGGGGCCGAGGCGGTCGGAGTCGTGATAGATGAGCCCGAAGCGATGGTCGGTCTCGAGGCAGCGCGCCACCATGCGGCGGTAGCGGGGCTCGAAGATGTGAAGCGGGAGCAGCTCCCCGGGGAAGAGGACGACGTCGAGCGGGAAGAGGGGCAGGCGCCTCATGCCACCCGTCTCGGCCGGGCCGCCCGGGAGGCGGCCGGATCGTCGATGATCACCCGCCCCACCCCCCGGGCCAGCAGGCGGCGGACCCGGATGAAGAGCAGGATGGCCACCGCCCCCAGCCC
>VXMG01000123.1:0-10160 GCA_009841185.1 Gammaproteobacteria bacterium | reverse complement strand
CCCCCGGACAGCCCCCCTCCCAGCGGCAGACGCGGCCCGAGCGTCAGGGAAAGATCGAAGCCTTGTGGCACGCTTTGCTCGCCGCTCACCGCGTCGAGCCCGGTCCGGGTCTCGAAACGCACCTTTCGCCTGGCGAGGAGCAGGTTGAAGCGGGTGAGCTCGTGGGCGCGCGTCTGGTGCGCGAGACGGGAGCCGATGCCCGGTTCGTCGTCGAGCAGGTTGCCGAAGTCCAGGCCCCGGACGAGCGACACGGAGTCGGGATACTCGTCGAAGCGCAAGGTTTCGTGCGTGATGCCGAAACCGAGCAGGGTCAGATCTCCCGGCTCGCCGAAGCGGTACGCCTGGGTGGCTTCGATGCGCTCCCCGAACACCGGCAGGAGGGCGTAGCTGTAGTCCAGCGAGGGGTCGAGCACGTACGGAAACAGCGACTCCCGGCGATGGAAGCGCACACGCCCCGCGAATCGCCCCACTTCTCCCACGAAAGGGTACACCAGCATCGCCTCCGTGAAACCGCCCGAGCGCGTGCGGCCCACGTTGAGGCGCCCGTCCAGGCGCGTGCCGGCGAAGCGCGTGGAGTGCAGGGTGAGCCCGTAGTCGCGCCGCTGCTTGCGCTCCTGATAGAAGGCGCCGATCAGGTTGCCCGAGCCCAGGAAGTTCTCCTCCACCACGCTCGCGCCCTCGAACTGCAGCCCGTCGTCGACGGTCACGTCGATCTGGATCTTGGTGGTCCACTCGTCGCGGGTCGTCACCCGCACGTGGCGGGTTCCGTCCGGCTGGGGCTCGGCGACGATGTCCGCGGTGGCGATGAAGCCGAGTTCGCGCAGGATCCTCTCGGACTCCTCGAAGAGAAACAGGTCCGGGCAGTCCCCCTCGCCGAACAGCAGCTCGCCGGCGATGAACCCCTCCCGCGTGTCGACGTGCATGAAGTTGGCGAGCCCGCGCGTCCAGCGCAGGATGCGCGGCTGGGACGGGGGTCCCGGGTCGAAGATGGGCCGGCTTTCGATGATGATGCGCGAGACCGGTCCCTCCTCGCAGACGGCATCCTCGACCGGGAGCTGGGCACGCGCCGGACTTGCCGCCCCGAGAACTCCCGTTAGGAGAATGCCGGCGGACGCCAGGCAACGGAGGCGGGCTACAGAGAGATCAGGCAAAGGACCGTGCAGAGAATGCGCTCGGGAGGAAGTTTGACCCGCGACCGGTCGGAGCGGACCCGAAGATCATCCGTCCGAACACCGGCCTCAAGTGCTAACGCCCGCGCCAGCGCTATGTTCCCCGGGCCGACGGCTGCCCCGTTGACCCTCGCCGGTCGCCGGGAATAAAATTGGAGCTACTTGTCTCCTCCGCGCGGCGTCGTGATTCGAGAGGCCCGCGGAGGATCGTGTTTTGGGCCGCTGATCTCATCCATCCAGCCCGGAGTTCCCCGGACCTCATGACCCTGCCAGCCCTCGACATGTCTCCAGCCCCCTCGCACACCGCCGTCGAACTCGACGCCCACGGTCTGACCCCCGCGGGGCACATCCACTGGAATCTCTCGCCCGCGCAGCTCTACGAGGCCGCCCTCGCCAGGGGCGAAGGGCATCTCGTGAACATGGGTCCCTTCGCTGCGGTCACCGTCCCGCACACGGGCCGCTCGCCCGACGACCGCTTCACCGTCGAGGAGCCCTCCACGGCCGACCAGATCGACTGGGGCTCCATCAACCGCCCCATGAGCGAAGCGCACTACCGGGCACTCAGGGCCGACATCATCGAGTACCTGAACCCGCGCGAACTCTTCGTGCGCGATGCCCACTGCGGAGCCGATCCGGCGCACCGCATCTCGGTTCGCGTGGTGAGCCCGAGCGCCTGGCACACGCTCTTCGTGTACAACATGTTCCTGCGCCCGTCCGCCGCCGAACTGGCCGCCATCCGCCCGGACTTCGTCGTGCTGCATGCGCCCCTGCTCCAGGCCGACCCGGCGCGCCACGGCACCCGCAGCGGCACCGCGGTGGTCGTGAATCTGGCCGAGCGGACCGTGCTCGTAGCCGGCACGCGTTACGCAGGCGAGATCAAGAAGTCCATCTTCTCGTCGATGAACTTCTTCCTGCCCGGCAAGGGCGCGCTTCCCATGCACTGCTCGGCCAACATCGGCGAGGACGGCGACACCGCGCTCTTCTTCGGCCTCTCCGGGACCGGCAAGACCACGCTCTCGGCGGACCACGCGCGCCGCCTGATCGGCGACGACGAACACGGCTGGAGCGACGACGGGATCTTCAACTTCGAGGGCGGATGCTACGCGAAGGTGATACGCCTCTCCCAGGAGAACGAACCCGAGATCTACCGCACCACGCGGATGTTCGGGACCATCCTGGAGAACGTGATCTTCGACCAGGACACGCGCGAGCTGGACCTCGACGACGACACGCTCACCGAGAACACGCGCGCATCCTATCCCATCCACTACATCCCCGGGGCGGTGCCTGACGGACGGGGCGGCCATCCGAACAACATCTTCTTCCTCACGGCCGACGCCTTAGGCGTGCTGCCGCCCATCGCGCGCCTGACTCCCGAGCAGGCGATGTACCACTTCCTGTCGGGGTACACCGCGAAGGTGGCGGGGACGGAGCGCGGCGTGACCGACCCGCGCGCGACCTTCAGCGCCTGCTTCGGCGCGCCCTTCCTGCCGATGCACCCGAGCGTCTACGCCCGCATCCTGGGCGAGAAGCTGCGCCGCCACGGCTCGCGGGTGTGGCTGGTGAACACCGGCTGGACGGGCGGCGGGTTCGGCACCGGCAAACGCATGGATCTTCCGCACACGCGCGCGATGATCCGCGCGGCGCTCGACAGGTCGCTGGACGGGGTGCCGACGCGCACCGATCCGGTCTTCGGACTCGCGGTGCCGCGAGAGATCGAGGGTGTGCCCGCGCGGGTTCTGACCCCGCGCTCCACCTGGTCCGACCCGGAGGCCTACGACCGCGCCGCCGGCCGTCTGGCGGCCATGTTCCGGGAGAACTTCTCGCAATTCGCCGACGCCGCTCCGGCGGAGGTGCGGGCGGCGGGACCGAAGTAACGTCGAACACCGCGGGCCGAGCTCGCGCCCCGGATCCGAAAAACCAGCCCGGCGCAGCGCCGGGACAGGGAGCCCAGATGGCGAAGAAATACTGGCTGATGAAGACGGAACCGGGCGTCTACTCGATCGACGACCTGGAGCGGGACGGCTACACCTGGTGGGAAGGCGTCCGCAACTACGGGGCCCGCAACAACATGCAGGCGATGAGCATCGGCGACGAGGTGCTCTTCTACCACAGCATGGCCAAGCCGCCGGGCGTCGCGGGGCTCGCGCGGGTGTGCAAGGAAGCGTATCCGGACCACTTCGCCTTCGACCCCGACGAGCACTACTACGACCCGAAGTCCGACCCGGCCAAACCTCGCTGGTACATGGTCGATGTGGAGTTCGTGGAGAAGTTCCCCGAGGTCGTGTCGCTGAAGGACATCCGCCAGGTGTCGGCCCTCAGCGGGATGGTGCTGGTGAAGAACTCGCGCCTTTCGGTCCAGCCGGTGCGCGAGGAGGAGTTCGAGATCATCCGCGGGATGGGCCGCGAAGAGGGCTGACCGCCCGGGCCGGGGTCCCATAGCGCCATTGCTTCGCCCGCGCGCGCGACGGTAGACTCCCCGCATGTCCTCCCGGAACGCGCCCGCCCTGATTCGCGACCCGATCTGGGGTTCCATCCGGCTGGACGCGACCGCCGCCCGCATCACGGACGCCGCCGCCTTCCAGCGGCTGCGCTATATCCGCCAGCTTGGTCTCGCGCACCTGGTCTACCCGGGCGCCACCCACACCCGCTTCGCCCACGCGCTCGGCGTGTACCACCTGGTGAGCACCGCCCTGCGGAGCCTGAGGAAGCGGGAATCCCTCCCCGAACACGTGTGGAGGGGCGCCGAGCTGGTACCGTACGCGGGGCTCCTGCACGACATCGGCCACTACCCCTTCTCGCACGCGCTCGACGACCTGCGCGGTGACGATCATCCGGGTGACCACGAGGCGGTTGCGGGGCACTTTCTGGAGTCGGCCGAGGTGCGGGAGGCGCTGGCCGGCCTGGGACCCGGCGCCGCCGCGGAGATCGGCGCGCTCATCCGTGGTGAGAGCACCGCTCCGCTGAGAGGTCTGGTGCACGGCAGCCTCGACATGGACAAGCTGGACTACCTGAAGCGCGACGCGCGCTCCTGCGGGGTGCCGTATGGAGAGGTGGACGTCGAGCGTCTCATGCAGGGCCTCGTCATTCTCCAGGATCCGGAGAGTGGGGCGTACGAGGTGGGGGTGGGCGAGAAGGCGGTCAGCGCGCTGGAATCCCTGCTGTTCGCCAAGTACCAGATGTTCCGCAACGTGTACTGGCACCACGCGGTGCGCGCGGGCACGGTGCTCTGCGCCCGCATCGTCAACGACGCGGTGGCCGCGGGGCTGGTCGGGGGGCGTGAGCTGGCGGGCCCGACGGACGACGAGCTGCTGCACCTGATCGGCCGCCGCGCAGAGACCCGCGGCGGCCCCGTCGCCGACCGCATCCGCCGCCGCTGGCTGCCGGCCCTGCGGACCCGCCGTCTCCCCAAGCGCGCCGCCGAGCTCACCGCGGCCGACCTGGGCGACCGCAGCCTCCCCCCCTGGATCGAGGCTCCGGGTGCCGAACGCCGCCGGCTCGAGGACCAGCTCGCGGAGGCGCTCTCCCTGGAGCCCGGCGAGGTGGTGATCGACTTCCCGTACAAACCCGCCATGTTCCAGCTCGACCTCCTGGTGCGCCGCCGCAGCGGGCGCGCCGAACGGCTCGGCAAGGCCGGCATCCCCGGCGTCATCGACCTTCCCAGGGTGGCTCGCGAGCTCTACCGCACCTCCCGGGTGCTGCGCGTCTTCACCTTCGAGAAGAGGTCTCTGGCGCCCGACGAGGTCATCGGTCTGGTAACCGGGGCGTGAGCGGACCAACGGTCGGGCTCATGTATCGCCCCAGCCGTCCGAGCGTAAGGAACCCGGTTGGCGGTGGGGTTTAGGATGCGTGGCACCTCAATTCGGTGTTCTGGACAATTCCGCAAATCTTATTATGATTCAGGGCTGCGGATCCTACGCCTCGCGCGCGGGTATGCGAGGCCGATACGAACGCGATGCCAGCGCGCCAACGGCCGCCGGAGCCAATAAGGAGACCTTTTCAGAATGCCCGCCACGCTGCGAAAGAAAGCGGTTCGTCGAAAGAAAGTGGTTCGTCGAAAGAAGGCGGTTCGTCGACCCAAGAAGCGCTCGACCAGCCTGCTCGTCGGTTTCGATACCGGAGTAGAGGAGCAGAGTGCGCTCGACCAGTACCTGCGCGACGTCAGCCGGCATGAGCTGATCACCCCGGAGCAGGAGAAGGTGCTGGGAGCCCGGGCTCAGCTCGGCGACGAGGAGGCGGTGCAGGAACTGGCGCGCGCCAACCTGCGGTTCGTCATCAGCGTAGCCAAGAAGTATCAGAATCGGGGGGTATCGCTTACGGACCTGATCCAGGAGGGCAACGTCGGCCTGGTCACGGCGGCCCGGAAGTTCGATCCCGAGCAGGGCGTCAAGTTCATCAGCTACGCGGTGTGGTGGATTCGTCAGGCCATCCTGGCCTCCCTGGCCAACCAGGGCCGCTCGGTGCGCGTGCCCCTGAATCGCGCCTCCGACCTCGCGCGCATCTTTCGCGAGAAGGAGCGACTGCGGCAGGAGCGCGGCCGCGAGCCCTCTCCCGAGGAGCTTTCCAAGGCCACCCGGCTCACGCCCGAGCTCATCGAGTCTCTTCAGACTCTGAACGCCGCGGAAATCCGCCTCGACGCCCCCATCGGCGACAGCGAGGACTCTCAGCTCGTGGAGCGGTTCCTGACGGAGGAGGCCACCGAGCCCGAGCTGGGGGTGGAAGCCCGGCTGCTGGCCGAGTCGGTCAACGTGGCGCTCACCACGCTCGAGGCCCGCGACGCCAAGGTGCTGCGCCTCTATTTCGGGCTGCAGGGCGAGCGGGAGCACACGCTGGAGGAGATCGGCAACATGCTGGGGGTCACGCGCGAGCGCATCCGCCAGCTGCGCGACCGGGCGCTGCGCCGCCTGCGGGACGGCGAGAAGGGATCCGCGCTGGAATCCTTCGCCGCGTGACGTCCGGGGTGAGGCTCCGCCTCGCACCCATCCCCCCCCACCGCCGGGGGTCTCAGTCCTCCGCCCCACCGGTCCCGGTTCAACGCATCGCGCGCCGGTGACCCCCATCGGACAGGTTCACGAGGTGGTGGGCGGTGTCTATCGCGTCGAACTCGGCGACGGCACCTCCGTCGACTCCTATCTCCGTGGACGTATCAAGGCCAGACCCTGGAAGGGAGGCCGCGTGGTCGTCGGCGATCGCGTCAGGGTGGCCCTGGACGGCCGTGACGCCACCGTCGAGGAGGTGCTCCCGCGCACGACCGCCTTCCTGCGCCGGGGGCCGCACGGGCGGACGGCGAAGGTGATGGCCGCGAATCTCGAGCGGGTCGTCGTGGTGATGTCCGCCCGCGACCCGGATATCAGTCTGGGCTATCTGGACCGCATCCTCGCCGTGTGCGAGGCCAACGCGCTTTCCTGCACGCTGGTGATCAACAAGCAGGACCTGCCGGGAGCTCGCGCCGCCTCGGAACCGGTGCGCGACCTCTATCGCCGGATCGGCTACGAAGTCGTCTTCACCAGTGCTGAATCGGACCTCGGTCTCGAGCGGCTGCGCTCGGTCGCCGTGCGCGGCATCTGCGCTCTGGTGGGTCCCTCGGGGACGGGCAAGTCCAGCCTCCTGAACCGGCTCGACCCCACGCTGGGCCTGCGCATCGGCGAACTCAGCCGCAAGACCGGTACCGGCCGGCACACAACGGTGACCAGCCGCCTGCTTCGGCTCTCGGACGGCACCCTGGTCGCGGACACCCCGGGGTTCGGGGACGTCGGCCTGTGGGGTGTTCCGGCGGGACGACTTGACCGATGTTTCCCCGAGATCGGGGCGCTCGGGGACGGCTGCCGATTCCGCGGATGCAGCCATGTGCACGAGCCCGACTGCGCCGTTCACGAGAGCGTCCGTTCGGGCGAGATCGCACAGAGCCGCTACGCGCACTACCAGGCACTCCTCGAGGAGGCCGATTGAATGCGCCGGAGCGGGGAGCGTTGGCATGGGCAGCCGGACGAGTGGCGCCGCGGACGGCGGCGACCGCCTGCGGAGTGGACGCGATGGTAGACGAGAACCGGTTTCGGGACGTAATGAGCCGCCTGGTGACCGGCGTGGCGCTGGTCACGTGCCGGCTCGACGGTTCCGTGCACGGGCTGACGGTCAACGCGGTCAGCTCGGTTTCGCTGAACCCGCCCCTGGTCCTCGTGTGTCTCGACCGGCGCGGCAACTCGCACGACCCCGTCATCGCCTCGGGAGCGTTCGCGGTCAGCGTGCTGGCGAGCCACCAGGAGGAGATGGCGCATCGCTTCGCGCGCGGAACGCACCGCGAGCGGTTCGCCGGGGTCGAGTTTCGCGACAGCTCGTCGGGGAGCCCGGTCCTGCCGGACGCGCTCGCCTGGCTGGACTGCCGGGTCCGGGCGGTGCATCCCGCGGGCGACCACTCCATCGTGGTGGGTGAAGTGCTGGGGTGCGGGGCCGGAGAGGGCGATCCGCTGGTGTTCTTCCGAAGCGAGTACGGGCGATGATGGGCATGGGCACGATGGTCCGCCGGACACATCTGGCGGCGTTTCTGATCGGCGGGGTGATGGGCGTCATGGCCGAGATGGCCGCCGGGCTGATCCTCTACGAGGGGGCCGGACTGCTGCGGGCAACCACCGTCGTCCTCACCACCGAGGCCGCCGCGGCCGGGGCGGGGCTGCTCTTCGCCACCCGCGTGCCTGCCGACGAGATCTCCCGGCACCTGCGACGACATCTGCATCTCACGCTGGTGTCGCTGGGGCTCGCCGGCATCCTCACCTCGCTGTGGGGCTACCTCGGCGGCCTGTCGGACGTGCCGGGCGGACAGGCGGCTGCGCTCGCCCTGCTGGCGGCTCTTCCGCTGTACATGGCGGGATCGGTGCTCGGGCTGGTGTGCCGGGCGGGCAGCCGCGATGCGGAGGGGGGAACCGTGGCCGGGGGAGGGCCCGCGCTGCTGGGCGCCGCGTCCGGATTCCTGATCTACGGACTTTTTCTCATTCCCCGACTCGCACCCCCGGTACTGGTGCTGCTGTGCATGGCGGCGGTGTCGGGCGCGGCCCTGCTGGTCGGGTCCGCCGTGACGCGCTCGGCGGATCTGGCCTACCGGGAGAAAGACCTGTTGGATCCTGACGCGGCGGCCGGGGAAGAAGATGCGGCGGGCGCGGCTATATTGGAGGACCGACCTCAAACACTCGAACCAGCGGGAAACCCGGAGTCATGACAGAGACAAGGGACGACAGACACGGAAGATGGACCGGCAATATGCGCCCGGCGGCCTATGCCCTGCTTGCGACGGTCGCGATGGCGGCATGCGCCCCGCAGGGCAGCGGCGGGCGCCTGAACGTGCGCACGCTGGAGGTGCGGGCCATCAGCGCGGACAGCATGGTCTTCGAGGGCGCTGCCATCGATTCCACCTGGACCATTCCCGGGGACGACGTCCGGCAGTTGACCCGTTCGCTGGTGCTGGAGCCGGGCGACGGGTCGGATACCCCGAACCCCCTGGTGGATGTCGCCCTGCGCGCGCTGGTCACGGGCTACCAGTTTCTCCCGCCGGGCGAACTCCCGGCTGACATGGGGAGCACGCAGGAAACCGCCAACGGACTCCTGGAGATCGCCCTGCAGCAGGGAATCAACTTCCGGGCGATCGTGGTCGCCAACTACAGCCGGGGCGAGGACATGGCGTGGCGCGGCACGGCGAACTTCACGGACCGCATGGTGTGGATCGACAGCCGGGTCTTGCCCGCGGACACCCTCAGGCTGGCTCTGGAAGGAGACTACGAGGATGTGCGCGATGCCGCGGGCGGGCAGCAGGCCGTCCTGCGCGCGCAGGGCACCCTCTCCGTGGCCACCGCCGGCGAATACACGGTCGAGCTGACCGAGCGCGTCGAGATCATGGAAGTGTCGGCCGACGGCGTGGCACGGATGATGGGCGGCGTGAGGGTGGAGTACGAGCCGCAATAGGATCCAGGGGTCAGTGAACTCCAGGAGTCGGTGAGTTCCGGGAGTCGATGAGTTCCGGAGCTCAGACTAAGTCCGGTTAGTTGGACTAAGTCACTCGTTGCAGCAGCAGATTCCCCGTTTCGTCGACCTGCGCGCTCCACCCGGACGGAATCCAGGTGGTCGAGCTGTACTCCAGGACGAGGCCCGGGCCCGGTAGCACGTGTCCGGCGCGCAGGTCGCGCCGCCACCAGCAGGCAGCATCCCGGAGGCGGCCGCCGGCGTGCACCCGGACGGTGCGGGGGGGCGGGGTCGCCTCGGCAGCGGATTCGAGCGCCGGCGGGTCCAGGGACAGGCCGGGGGCCCGCGCCACGACCCGCAGCGTCACCGCCTCCACCCGGGCGTCGTCTTGGCGATAGCCGTACCGCTGCGCGTGGGCCTGGTGGAATCGCTCCACCCAGCCGTCCGCGAGTACGGCGAGCTCGTAGCTCTGGCCCAGGTAGCGGGCGTCCACCCAGCGCTCCACGGCCAGCGACGCGCGGCCATGGCCTTCTTCGTCCATGCGGGTGGTCGCGGTCTCCTCCAGCTCGGCGAACACCTCGCCGAGCTGGACGTCGCAGGCGGCGTCATCGTGGGCGACGAGCACCGTGCGCGAGACCTCCTTGGTGACCGGCGCGGCCAGCATGCCGTAGGCGGACAGGAGTCCCGGGTCGGGCGGGATCATCGCGCCGGCGGCGCCCAGGCGCTCGCTCAGCTCCGCCACGTGGAGGCCCCCCGCCCCCCCGAACGCGACCACCACGAAGGCGGCCGGGTCGTGGCCGCGCTCCACCGAGATGACGCGCAACGCCCGCTCCATCGAGCTGTTGACCACGGCCAGGATGCCGGCCGCCGCGTCCTCCATGGTGGAGCCCAGACGGCCGGCCAGCTCCGCCAGGGGCTTCTCGACGGCGGCCCGGTCGAGGGTCGCGCTCCCGCCCAGGAAGCCGTCCGCGGGCAGGCGGCCCAGCCACACGTGGGCGTCGGTGACCGTCAGCCCCCCGCCCCCGCGACCGTAGCAGATCGGCC
>VXMG01000085.1:0-10216 GCA_009841185.1 Gammaproteobacteria bacterium | reverse complement strand
GGCGGGTAGTGCGGGGCGTCGGGCATGTGAGGAGGCTTCATGCGCAGTAGTATCACGGGCTGTCGTCGCATAGTATCATCGGCGATGGCGATCTTCGTGATCCACGCGCTCTCGGCGTGCGCGCCGGAGGGCGGCAGTGACCCCGGCGGCGGCGGCGCTAGCGAAGGCCTCGACTTTGAAGCCCTCTCGGAGACCCTCCTCGCGCGGATGGACCTGCAGCCGGGTGAACGCGTCCTGCTGGTCGGGGAGGGCGGCAGCCGCTGGGACGCGATCGTGCCGTTGCTGCGCGAGGGCGTGAGGGCGGCCGGCGCAGTGGATCTGGGTGCGGTCGATGTACGTGGCGCGGTGCTTGGAGCGGGTGAGGCGGTTGCCGGGGCGGACCCTGACGCGGGTCGGTCCGCTCAGTTCGCGACCGCGCTGGGAACTGCACCGGAGGGGTGGGCGGAGCCGCTCGCCACGGTGGACGTCGCGGTCAAGCTGCCAGGCGCCGCGGCGGACCCGACGCTGGACAACGACGTGTACCGCGCGCTGCAGGACGTGCTGCGGAGCGGGCGGGGGCGGACCCTTCACTTCCACTGGGCCGGCGCCACCTCGTTCGAGATGGAGGAGCTTGCCGTCGACGCCCGCGTGGATCGCGTCTACCAGACCGCGGTGCTGGACACCGACTACGCAGCCCTCGCCGACGCGCTCACGACCTTCGAGGCGGCGCTCACGAGCGGGCCCGTGCGGGTGACGACGCCCGCCGGAACCGACATCACTTTCCTTGTGGACGACGGACCGGTGACGCGCCAGGACGGGGACGCGTCGGCCGCGCGTGCGGAACGTGCTCGCAACCTGATCGATCGCGAGGTGGAGATTCCGGCGGGCGCGGTGAGGGTCCTGCCGGTGCTGGAGACGGTGGTGGGCAGGATCGCCTTCCCTCCCGCGCAGTGGGGCGGTGAACGCGCGGAAGGGGTGGTTCTGCGCTTCGAGGGAGGCCGCGTGGTGGAGGTGGAGGCCGCCGCTGGGCGTGACGGGGTGGTGCGCGAGATGGAGGAAGCCGGGGAGGCGGGCCGGACCTTCCGCGAGCTGGGGGTGGGGTTCAACCCGCTGCTGGCGATTCCCGCGGGCGAGGAGTGGATCCCGTACTACGGCTACGGGGACGCCGTGGTGAGGCTGTCGCTGGGCGACAACACCGAGCTGGGCGGGTCGGTCGGGGGCGGCTACGTGCGCTGGAACTTCTTCGCGGACGCGACGGTGACGGTGGGGGATGAGGTCTGGGTGGAGGGTGGAAGGTTGGTGGAGGGGCGTCAGGGCCTCCCGCGTTAGGCTCTCCGGCAGCGACTGAATCGCTCTACCCAATTCGAGAACAGCATCACAAGACTTGCGAGTGCCAGGAACTCCCAAAACCCGGAGCCGGTCAGCCAATAGCCTACCGCTCCTGCGACCGCCGTACCCGAGAACACCTTCATGCGGTACGCGTCGACCCACACTATCGCGCGATACAGGAACGGCGCCGGGCGATGCTGGCTTTCCTGCATCGCGCCCACCTACCGGCGCCTCCGCGCCCGCCGCTCGGCCGCCATCTCCACCAGGCGGCGCAGCTCGGCGATGGGCTCCGCGTGGTCGTCGACATGGAGGCGCAGCACCACGTCGTTGTTGAGCCAGACGCCGCCGTCCTCCTTGACGATCAGGAGGGCCGCGGACTGCATGCCGCGGGTGTCCCCGCCCGCTGCCTGACCGGCCTCGAGGGCGGCCACCAGCCGCTGGGAGAGGTGGCCGGTGTTGTTCTCGAAGGCAGCAACCATGTCGTCCACCACCGCCTGGCCCGCCAGGATGTTGCCCTGCGCGGAGGTGTAGCGGCCGACGCGGTGCCCCGCCCAGTCGCTGGCGCGCGGGCCGGTATGGGTCGCCACCTCGCCCTGCGCGTTCATGACCGAGAACTGGCGGCCCTCGATGCTCCACCGCTCCGGATCGGGATTCGGGTCGGCGGCCAGGACGCGCTCCACCACCTCGGCGGGCGAGTATCCCTCACGCAGGAGTGCGAGCGCCTGCGGCCCGTAGCTCACGTCCACCACCGCCTGGGTGGCCACCACCCCCACCCCGGCCTCGCCCCAGATGACGCCGTTGCCGACGCTGAACACCCGCGACTGGACCGCCACGCCGACCTCTTCGGTCTCCGGGTCGTAGCCGACGATCGAGAAGGTCGCGACCGTATCCCAAGGGGCTCTCCTGCCCGCGGCAGCGGGCTCGCGGCCGGGCGCCGGCACGGCCGGGTCTCCACCTCTGCCCAGGATGTAGCGCCCATCCGGATGAACCGTGACGAGCGTGATTCCCCGATACTGGTACGCGATGGTCATGTTCTCGGCAGCCGCCTGCGCGCTCAGCCTCGCGAGGAACGGTCCACTCTGGTTCCGGATCCGCGCCGCATCCACCCCCTCAACCTCCACGACCTTCTCGACCAGCCAGTCGGTCGTCTCATCGGCCGGTGGAGTCGTCGCACAGCCTCCCGGCACCAACGCCAGCACGAACACCATCCCGTACATCCTGCCACTACCAATCATTGCATTCCTTCCAGTTGTGCAGTCCTGCCTGCCTCCCAGGCGCGTCGGCTCGTTCCGCCTATGCCTCTGCAGCTCGTCTCTCGCTCGTGTACAGGAAGTTCGTGAAGCCTTCGTCGTAGTCCGACAGTCCGTTCTGGCCGGTGAGCTTCATGCGCTCGTCGTAGAGGCGGCGCATCAGGTTCGCCACCGTTCCCTCGGCGGGTCCATCCTCGGGATGCAGCGCCAGGAAGTCGTCCCGCAGTTCCTCGCGCAGCGCTCCCTCCTCGATCATCGTCCGATAGCGCACCGGATCGCGATCCGCCAGCACCCAGAGATTGCGGTGGAGCCGCTCGCAGCGTGCCGACTGCACCAGCACCGCCTCTTCCGATCCGACCATCGCCAGGTATCCCAGCACCTGCGCGTGCAGTTCCTTCAGATACCCCTTCCGGTGCGAGAACTCGTGCGCGATGATGTGCGGTTCGAAGACCCCCGCGTCCCGGAGGATGGACACGTCGCCCGAAAAGATGTCGCAGGTGCCGAGGGCGAAGGGAAAGACGAGTCCCGCGAGGGTGAACTGACGTATCTCCGAACTGGTTTCGACGCGCTGGTCGGTGATGTCGGCGATGAAGTCGGTCAGGTGCCGGTTGATCAGGCGCGCGACTTCCGCCCGCGGGATGCGCTCGGCGGTGTATTCGTCGTTCACGCGCTCCGTGAGCCATTCGACCTCGCGCTCGCGCTCCTCCTCGGGCATGGGCGTGAGATGCTTCACGTCCGCACCGAAGGTGTCCAGGAAGTCGATGGCGCGCACGTTGCGCCGGGCGAACCAGTCGACCGCCACGCTCCCCGCGTAGGCGCCCAGCGCCACGGCCTGGAGTGCGCGCCCCGGGGGTGTCGCCCCCAGCAGGATGCGCGAAGCGAGCGGCGCCGCGACCATCAGGTCGGTCAGCGAGATGGGCGAGTAGGTCGCCTGGTTGGGGATGCGGACGGTTTCCATGACCCCCCTCGGGATTCCAGTACGCGTTCCCGGCGCAACGGCGTTCGTTCGCGCGCGCCGACGGGCTTCCCGGTGCAACGACAAGCCTGCTCGGCGCACCGGCATGCGCTCCCGGAGTAAACGGCTCTGGAACCCGAAAGTTCCTGGACGGACCGGGTGCCCGGTCCTGCGGTATCGGACACGCCTTCCGTTACTATACTGACGCCATGACCACCTCCGCATCTGTCCCCGCCTCCGGCCCGTCAGTCCGCGCCCGGCGCGTGGCTGCGCTGGAGCATGCCCTGAAGGACCGTATCCTGGTGATCGACGGCGCGATGGGCACGATGATCCAGCGCTACCGGCTGGGCGAGGACGACTTCCGCGGCAAACGCTTCGCGGACCATCCTCACCCGCTCCAGGGCGCCAACGACCTGCTCTCGCTGACCCGCCCGGACGTCATCCGCGAGATCCACGAGGGCTATCTGGCCGCCGGGGCGGACATCCTCGAGACCAACACCTTCAACGCCACCTCGATCTCGATGGCGGACTACGGCCTCGAAGCCGCGGTCTACGACATCAACCTGGAGTCTGCGCGCCTCGCCCGGGCCGCGGCCGACGCTTTCACCGCGCGCGACGCCTCCCGGCCACGCTTCGTGGCAGGCATCCTCGGGCCCACCAACCGCACGGCGTCCATCTCTCCGGACGTGAACGACCCGGCCTTCCGCAACGTCACCTTCGACGAGCTCGCAGGAGCCTACGACGAGCAGGCGCGCGGCCTGCTGGACGGCGATGTCGACGTGCTCATGGTCGAGACCGTCTTCGACACCCTGAACGCCAAGGCGGCGCTCTTCGCGATCCGCTCGCTGCTCGACCGGCGCGGGTTGCACGTCCCGGTCATGGTGTCGGGCACCGTGGTGGACGCGAGCGGCCGAACGCTCTCCGGGCAGACGGTGGAGGCGTTCCTGAACTCCGTGCGGCACGCGGACCCGCTCGCCATCGGCCTCAACTGCGCGCTCGGCGCAGCCGCCCTGCGCCCGCACGTGGAGGAACTCGCCACCCGCGCGGATATACTGGTGAGCTGCCACCCCAACGCCGGCCTGCCCAACGAACTCGGCGAGTACGACGAAACCCCCGAATCGATGGCTGCCCAGTTGGGCGAGTTCGCCCGCGCGGGCTTCCTGAATATCGTGGGCGGGTGCTGCGGAACCGTGCCGGCGCACATCGAGGCCATCGCCGACGCCGTGGCCGGGCTCCCGGCCCGCCGGCCGCCGCGCATCGAGCGCCGCTCCCGCCTCTCGGGGCTCGAGCCGTTGAACCTTGGCGCCGACTCCCTCTTCGCCAACATCGGCGAACGCACCAACGTCACCGGCTCCGCCCGCTTCCGCAGGCTCATCAAGGAGGGCGACTTCGAGGCCGGACTCGAGGTGGCCCGCCAGCAGGTACGGAACGGGGCGCAGCTCATCGACGTGAACATGGACGAGGGGCTGCTGGACTCCGAGGCGGCGATGGTGCGCTTCCTGTCGCTGATCGCCTCCGAGCCGGATATCTCGCGCGTGCCGATCGTCGTGGATTCCTCGAAGTGGAGCATCCTCGAGGCCGGGCTCAAGTGCGTGCAGGGCAAGGGCATCGTCAACTCCATCTCACTCAAGGAAGGAGAGGAGGTCTTCCGCGAACAGGCGCGCACGGTGCGCCGCTACGGGGCCGCGGTAATCGTGATGGCCTTCGACGAGGAGGGGCAGGCCGACACCCTGGAGCGCAAGGTGGAGATCTGCCGCCGCGCCTACCGCATCCTCACAGACGAGGTCGGCTTCCCGCCCGAGGACATCGTCTTCGACCCCAACATCTTCGCCGTGGCCACGGGGATCCAGGAGCATGACGGCTACGCCGTCGCCTTCATCGAGGCGTGCCGCGCCATCAAGCGCGACCTTCCCGGCTGCAAGGTGAGCGGGGGGGTGAGCAACCTCTCGTTCTCGTTCCGGGGATCCGACGCGGTGCGCGATGCCATGCACTCGGTGTTCCTCTACCACGCCATCCGGGCGGGCATGGACATGGGAATCGTGAACGCGGGCGCGCTTCCGGTCTACGACCAGATCCCCGCCAAGCTGCTGGGGCCCGTGGAGGACGTGATCCTGGCGCGGGACTCCGGAGCAACCGAGCGGCTGACCCGGCTGGCGGCGGAATACAGGGGGGTCGCGCAGCGGGTGAGCGGCGCGGACGACGGGTGGCGCGAGGAGCCGGTCGAGAAGCGGCTGGCGTACGCGCTGGTGAAGGGGATCTCCGAGCACATCGTCGAGGACACCGAGGAGGCGCGACAGGCGCGCGAGCGGGCGCTCGACGTCATCGAGGGCCCGCTGATGGACGGCATGAACGAGGTGGGCGACCTCTTCGGCGCGGGGCGCATGTTCCTGCCGCAGGTGGTGAAGAGCGCGCGCGTGATGAAGAAGGCAGTGGCGTACCTGGTGCCTTTCCTCGAGGCGGAGAAGGCCGGCAACGGACAGGCGCGCGCCGCCGGGCGGATCGTGCTCGCCACGGTCAAGGGCGACGTGCACGACATCGGCAAGAACATCGTGGGCGTGGTGCTCCAGTGTAACAACTACGAAGTGGTGGACCTGGGGGTGATGGTGCCGGCGGAGTTCATCCTCGAAACCGCCCGCACGGAGGGGGCCGACGCCATCGGGCTCTCGGGGCTGATCACGCCGTCGCTGGAGGAGATGGTGCACGTGGCTTCGGAGATGGAGCGGCTCGATTTCCGGCTGCCGCTGCTGATCGGGGGCGCGACCACCTCGCGCACGCACACGGCGGTGAAGATCGAGCCCTGCTATTCGGGGCCGGCGGTTCACGTGCACGACGCGTCGCGCGCGGTGAGCGTCATGAGCCGGCTGCTGAGCGAGCGCGAGGCCCCCGCCTTCCTGAAGCGCACCCGGGCGAGCTATGCGGAGCTGCGCGCCAGGCACGCCGGCAAGCAGGCGCGGGCCCGCATTCTTCCTGTGGAGAAGGCGCGAGCGAGAAAGCTCGCCATCGACTGGGCCTCGGAGCCGCCGGTGGCGCCGCGGGCGCTCGGGATCCGGGTGTTGGCCCCCTTCCCTCTTGCCGAACTGCTCCCCTACATCGACTGGACCCCCTTTTTCCAGGCCTGGGAGATGGCGGGCAGGTTTCCGAGGATTCTGGATGATCCCGTGGTGGGCGAGCAGGCGAGGGTTCTCCACCGGGACGCCTGTGCACTGCTGGACGAGATCGTGAGGGACGGGCTGCTGGAGGCGAGCGGCGTGGCGGGCATCTTTCCCGCCAACGCGGCGGGCGACGACGTGGTGATCTACGCGGATGAGGGGCGGAGCGAGACGTTGGCGGTCGCGCACGGGGTGCGGCAGCAGTTCGAGAAGGCGCCGGGGCGTCCCAACTCGTGCCTGAGCGACTTCGTGGCGCCGCGCGAGACCGGGATCGTCGACTACCTGGGGGCGTTTGCGGTGACTGCCGGCGCCGGGCTGGAGAGACTTTGCCGCCGCTTCGAGAGCGAGCACGACGACTACTCGAGCATCCTCGCCAAGGCGCTCGCGGACCGGCTTGCCGAAGCCTTCGCGGAGCTGCTGCACGAGCGGGTGCGCAGGAAGATCTGGGGATACGCCCCGGAAGAGGACCTGGACGGAGAGGCGCTCATCGCGGAGTCGTACACGGGCATCCGCCCCGCACCGGGATATCCCGCCTGCCCGGACCACACCGGCAAGCGCACCATCTTCGAACTGCTGAACGCCACCGGGCGGGCCGGCATCCGGCTGACCGAGAGCTGCGCCATGACCCCGGCGGCCAGCGTGGCCGGATGGTATTTCGCGCACCCGCGGGCCCACTACTTCGGGGTTGGCCGCATCGGGCGCGACCAGGTCGAGGACTACGCGCGCCGGTGCGGGATGGGTGTGCCGGAGGCGGAACGCTGGCTGGCCCCGAATCTGGCGTACGACCGGTGAGCTCGAAGTCGGGCGCCCGGATCGGCCGCGGGCCGGCCGGGGAGCCGAAGCGTCCATGAGCGTGACGCTGCGCGACCTGATCACTGACGGGCGCGCGCACGTGGTCGATGGCGCCATGGGCACGATGCTCTACGGAAAAGGCGTATTCGTAAACGTATGCTATGACGAGCTCAACCTCTCGACACCCGAGATAGTGCGGGAGGTGCACGAAGAGTACGTGCACGCGGGCGCCGAGATCCTGGAAACCAATACCTTCGGGGCCAACCCGGTGAAGCTGTCGGGGTTCGGGCTGGAGGAGCGCACGGAGGCCATCAACCGGGCGGGAGCACGGCTCGCCCGCGATGCGGCGGCGGGACGGGCCACCGTGGTGGGGGCGATGGGCCCGCTCGGCATCCGCATCGAGCCCTGGGGGGCGACGGCCGTCGAAGAAGCCATGGCGTTCTTCAAGCGGCAGGCGCGGGGGCTGATTGACGGCGGCGTGGACGGGTTCTGCCTGGAGACCTTCAGCGACCTGAGCGAGCTGGAGGCGGCGTTCCGGGCGGTCCGCTCGCTCACCGACCTGCCGATACTGGCCCAGGTCACCATCGGCGACAACGGCGCCACCCCCGGGGGCACCACCATGGAGGCCGCCGGGGCGGCGATGGCGGAGTGGGGCGTGGAGGTGGCCGGCATCAACTGCTCGGTGGGGCCGGCGATCATGCTGGACGCGGTGGAGCGCCTGGCCGCGAGTTCCGGGCTGCCCGCCTCCGCCCAGCCCAACGCCGGGCTGCCGCGGGTGGTCGAGAACCGCCAGATCTACATGGCCAGCCCGGAGTACATGGGCCAGTACGCACGCCGCCTGGTCGCCGCCGGCGCGCGCTTCGTGGGAGGGTGCTGCGGCACCACCGCAGCGCACGTGCGCAAGATCCGCGACCACGTGGCCAGCGTGCAGCCGGTCCGCGTCCGGGCGGCCGCGCGCGGCGGGGCAGCCGAGCGGACGGGCAGGTCGGCGATTCCGCTCGCCGAACGTTCCGCATGGGGCAGGAAGCTCGCCACCGGTCGGTTCGTCACCACCGTGCAGATCGCCGCCCCGCGCGGCTGGCGCATGGAAGAGATTACCCGACAGGCGCGCGCGCTGGCCCGCGGCGGGGTGGACGCGGTCTTCGTGGTCGGCGGCACCCGCGGGCAGGCGCACATGGACGCCCTGGCCACGGCCATGCTGCTCGGCGACCGCGCGGGCATCGAGCCGCTGGTGCGCTACGTCTGCCGTGACCGCGACATGCACGGCATGATCAGCGACCTGCTGGGGGCGTCGGCGGCGGGCATCCGCAACCTGCAGATCGTGAGCGGCGAGTCGACCGACCTGGGCCCCTACGCCGACTCCACCGCGATCTCCGACATCGACTCCATCGGTCTGGTCAACGTGGTGCACCGCCTGAACCGCGGTCTGGACGCGGGCGGCAACGACATCGGCGCGCCCACCGAGCTGGTGGCGGGGGTCGGGCTCGACCAGGCGGCGGTCGACCAGGCCCAGGAACTCAGTCGCTTCGCCTGGAAGGTGGACGCCGGGGCGGACTTCGCCGTCACCCGGCCGCTCTTCGACCCCGAGCGCCTGGAGGACTTCCTGGCGCGCGCCGACACCGACCTTCCGGTGATCGCGACCCTGCTGCCGCTCTCCTCCCTGCGCAACGCCGAGTTCATGGCCAACGAGGTGCCGGGCGTGGAGGTGCCGGAAGGGATCGTGCAACGGATGCGGGCGGCCGAGCGCAGGAGCCCCGCGCACGCCCGCGCGGAAGGACTGGCGATCGCCCGCGAGATGTTCGCCGGGGTGCGGCACCTGGTGCGGGGGGTGCGCGTCCGCCTCCCCGACGACGATCTGGGCCGGGCGGCCGAGCTGCTCGGGTCGCTGGAGGTGCGGCGGGAGTAGACGGACCGATTCGCCCGGCTCACTTGCCAGCACGCGGGCGGGGCGGCCAGACGGCTGAGTTACGGAGGACGCGGTGCAGGTTCAGGAACGGCACATGGGGTTGTTCGGCGCCACCGTCCTGGGGGTGGGTGCCATCGTGGGCGGGGGGATCCTCGCGCTCGCGGGCACCGCCTTCTCGGTCGCCGGACCGAGCGCCATCATCTCCTTCGCCCTGAACGGCGGCATCGCCCTGCTCACCGCGGCCAGCTTCGCCCGCCTGGCCCGCCGCTTCCCGGAGTCCGGCGGGACCTACACCTACGCCAAGAACGTCTTCTCGATCGAGCTGGCCTTCGTGGTCGGCTGGGTGGTGTGGTTCGCCTCGATCGTGGCCGGGGTGCTCTATGCGCTCGGGTTCGCGGCGTTCTTCATGGAGGGGCTGCTGCGCGCGCTGCCGCAACTGGCCGAGACCCGGGTGGGCGGCGACACCGCCCGCCTGGCCGCGGCCGCGATCGCCATCGGCGCCTACATGCTGGCGCTGGTCCGCCGCGCGGCGGGGGGCGGGACCGCGGAGACCATCGGCAAGGTGGTGGTGTTCGCCGTGGTCATCGCCGGCGGGGCATGGGCGTGGGCCACCGGGTCGCCGGGCGAACTGGCCGACCGGCTCAACCCGTTCTTCACGGAGGGAGCAGGCGGGGTGGTACGGGCCATGGGCTACACCTTCATCGCGCTCCAGGGGTTCGACCTGATCGCCGCGGTGGGGGGAGAGGTGCGCGAACCGCAGCGGACCCTCCCGCGCGCGATGTACCTCTCGCTCGGCATCGCGCTCGCGCTCTACCTGCCCATGCTGTTCCTGTTCGCCACGGTGGGGACACCGGCG
>VXMG01000139.1:0-10649 GCA_009841185.1 Gammaproteobacteria bacterium | reverse complement strand
CCCACCGACCCCGCCGCCGCCTTCCCGGTCGACCGGGCGACGATCGCGCGCATCCGCGAGGAGGGGCTCAAGCGCTCGCAACTGGCGGCCACCCTCTCCTACATGACCGACGTGCTGGGCGGCCGCCTGACCAACTCGGACGCCATGGACCGGGCGCAGCGCTGGGTGGTCGGCGAAATGGAGCGCATCGGCCTTGTGAACGTCGCGCGCGAGCCCTTCATGCCGTACGGGGTAAGCTGGGACAACGAGTACGTGTCGGTGCACATGACCGCCCCCGCCTACCAGCCGCTGGTGGCCTACCCCATCGCCCACACGCCGGGCACGGACGGCAGACTCGAGCTCGACGTCGTCATCGCCGACGTGCGCACCTGGACCGGCCTGGCCCCGCTCCGGGGGACGCTGCGCGGCCGCGCCGTGCTCTCCACCCCACCCCCCGCCATCGACCTGACCCGCTTTGCGACCGGCACCCCGCGGCGCAGCGACGAGGAGATGCGCGCGCTCGCCGAGGCCGTGATCCCGCCTGCACCGGCGCCGGACGACTACTTCTCCGGCCTCTATCCCGATCGCCCCGCCAACCTCGACATCCTGACCGCGGCCGAGCGGCTCGCATTCTACGTGGAGGAGGGCGCCGCCCTGGTGCTCGAATCCAACAGCGGCTGGCCGGGGGCAGTGCGCGGCTTCGCCCGCCCCGGCGCCCGCGTGGACCGCTGGTCGCGCGACGCCACCCTGGCGTCCGTGCCGGTCGTGGCGGTCACCCCCGAACACTACAACCGCATGTACCGCATCTTGCGGCGCGGCATCCCGGTGACCGTGGAGGTAGAGGTGCGCAACCGGCACGGGGACGAGGTGACGGAGGCGCGCAACGTGGTGGGTGAGATCCCCGGCACCGACCTCGCCCACGAGGTGGTCATGCTGGGGGCCCACTTCGACACCTGGCACGCGAGCCCCAACGCGAGCGACAACACCTCGGGGGTGGCGGTGATGCTCGAGGCCGCCCGCATCCTGAACGCCATCGGCGCGCGGCCGCGACGCACCATCCGGGTGGCGCTCTGGTCCGGCGAGGAGCAGGGGCTGTTCGGCTCCAGCGAGTACGTGCGCCAGCATTTCGGCAATCCGTTGTCGGGCACCACCCGCGAGTACGAGAACTTCTCGGTCTACTTCAACCAGGACTACGGCCCCGGTCAGTACCGGGGGGTCTGGCTGCAGGAGAACGAGCACGTGCGCCCCATCTTCGAGGCCTGGATGGAGCCGCTGCGCGACATGGGCATGACCACCCTCTCGACCCAGGGCGTAGGCAGCACCGACCACGTCCCCTTCGACCGCGCCGGCCTGCCCGCATTCCAGTTCCTGCAGGCGCGCGTGGGCGGCACGGGAGGCCACACCAACCTCGACTTCTACGACACCCTCCCCATCGACGACCTGATGAAGAACGCCGTCATCATGGCTTCCTTCGTCTACCACGCCGCGATCGCGGACGCCCGCATTCCGCGAAAGGGGGTCGGGCGTTGAGGAGATCGTGATACAACGCGGGCCCGGCACCGCGGGTCCCTGAAGCGAACCATCCTCAAACCTAGTATGTTGGAGGCCATGAATACCCGCCGCACCGTGCTCTTCGTTCTCCTCGCCGCCACCCAGGCCTGCGCGGGCTCCGGTCCGGGCGCGCCCGCGCCCGCCGCGCGCCCCGACGCCGACCGCGTCGCGCGGCTCGAGGCTATCTACCAGGCGCGCGCCGACAGCCTTCTGCTCAACCCGCACGAGGCCGACGTGCACTTCATCACGGGGATGATCGGGCACCACGCCCAGGCGCTCGTCATGGCGGGTTTTGCACCCGACAACGGCGCCAGCCCCGCGGTCCAGGTCCTGTGCGCGCGCATCATCAACGCCCAGAGCGACGAGATCGCCATCATGCAGCGCTGGCTCGCCGAACGCGGCCTCCCGGTGCCCGAGATCCACATCGAGGGCAGCACCCTCATGGTCCACGGACCGGAACACGCGATGAACATGCCGGGGATGATCTCCCCCGAGCAGCTGCGCGAGCTGGGAGAGGCCCGCGGAGCGGACTTCGACCGGCTCTTCCTCACCTACATGATCGAGCACCACGAGGGCGCCGTCACCATGGTGCACGACCTCTTCGCCAGCGACGGCGCGGCCCAGGGCGACTTCATCTTCAAGATCGCCTCCGACATCCAGGTCGATCAGGCCACCGAGATCGCCCGCATGGAGCTGATGCTCGAGGAGATGACGGCGCCCGGTCCGTGACCTGGACGCGCCGGCCTCTTTGACCCACCCGCCTGCCGACCCGACACCCGCCTGTTCTGACGGATACATCCACTCGAGATGAGGAAGTGACATGACCTCCCAGCGATCGATGCGTGACCGCGTCCCCGTGCGCCCCGGTGCGCTCCTGTCGTGCGCGGTGCTGCTGGCGCTCCTGCCGGCCTGCTCCGCCAATCCGTCCCCCGACACCGGCATGGCGCCCGCCGCCCTCGCGCCGCTGCGCGTGAACGCGCCCACCCCGGATCCACGCGTCGGCCTGGCTCCCGGGCTGTTCGACGCCGGGGAGGCCATCTGGAACCTGCGCCTGGTCTCGACCACGCCGCCGTCCGAGGTATTCGTCGGGAGCACCAATTCGGACCTCGCCTTCACCGGCGACTACGTCATCCAGGGCAACTACGACGGCATCCAGATCTGGGACATCTCGACGCCCACCGGCCCGCAGTCGGTGGTCACCTACGTGTGTCCCGCCTCGCAGAGCGACGTCTCCGTCCACGGCGACCTGCTCTTCGTCTCGGGCGAGGGGCTCGGAGGGCGGCTCGACTGCGGGGACCAGGGCGTGGAGGAGGCGGTGAGCCACGACCGCCTGCGCGGCATCCGCATCTTCGACATCTCCGACATCACGGCACCCGAGTACGTCGCCAACGTGCAGACCTGCCGCGGCTCGCACACGCATACCGCGCTTGAGCATCCCGGCGACGACGAGAACGTCTACATCTACGTGTCGGGTTCGTCCGCGGTCCGGCCCGCCGAGGAACTTGCGGGCTGTTCCGGACTGTCGCCCGAGGAGGATCCCAACACGGCCCTCTTCCGCATCGAGGTCATCCGCGTGCCGCTGGCCGATCCGACCGCCGCCGAAATCGTGAGCTCGCCCCGCATCTTCGAGGACCTGGTTGCGCCTCCGACCCATGGCCTCGCGCCCGCCGACATCGAGGAGATCGAGCAGGCGCGCGCGCGCGGCGCCTTCGTCATGGAGGTCCGCGGGCAGCCCAGGGTGATGCGCGACCGGCAGGTGACCGATCTGCTCGAGCAGATCGTCGAGCAGCGCGGAGGCGAAGGCCCGCCCACCGCGGCGGACAGCGCCACCCTCCGACAGATGATCCCCCAACTGGAAGCGCAGATCCCGCCCAGGGGCGACACCGGCCCGACCCAGTGCCACGACATCACCGTGTATCCCGCCATCGGGCTCGCGGGCGGGGCCTGCGGGGGCTACGGCATGCTGCTCGACATCCGCGACCCCGGGAACCCGTTCCGGCTGTCCGCGGTGGCTGATTCCAACTTCTCGTACTGGCACTCGGCCACGTTCAACAACGACGGCACCGCCATCATGTTCACCGACGAGTGGGGCGGCGGCGGTTCGCCCAAGTGCCGGGAATCCGACCCCATGGAGTGGGGCGCCAACGCCGTGTTCACCATCGAGGACGGCGACATGGTGTTCCAGAGCTACTACAAGCTGCCGGCGCCGCAGACGACCCTCGAAAACTGCGTCGCGCACAACGGCTCGCTCATCCCGATTCCGGGCCGCGACATCATGATCCAGGGATGGTACCAGGGCGGCATCTCGCTGATCGACTGGACCGATCCGGCCAATCCCGTAGAGATCGCGTTCTTCGACCGCGGGCCGGTGGACGCGCAGGTCATGCGCAGCGGCGGCAGCTGGTCGGTCTACTGGTACAACGGGCTGATCGTCAACTCCGAGATCGCGCGCGGGCTCGACATCTTCGAGCTGGTCCCCAGCGAAGTCATGACGCAGAACGAGATCGACGCCGCCAACTCGGTGCGCCTGACCGAGCTCAACTCCCAGGGTCAGCCCATCTTCGAGTGGCCTGCAACCTACGCGCTGGCTCGTGCGTATCTGGACCAGTTGGAACGGCACCGCGGGCTGGGCGCGGCGCGGATCGCGGAGGCGCGGGACGAGCTTGCCCGGGCCGAGGGAATGGCCTGGCCGGCGCGGGGGGCTGCGCTGCGCTCCCTGGCCGACGCGCTCAGTTCGGATGCCCTCGGGGCGCTGGATGGCGCCAAGGTGTCGAAGCTGGCCGACGCGGTGCGCGACCTGGCCGCCTCATGACCGTCAACACCCGAATCCGTCAACTCGAATCGAGGAACCCGATGACCTCTCTCCCATCGACACGTGACCGCGTCCGGGGCCCGGCGCCCGCTGGCGCCCTGTTGTCCTGCGCGGCGCTGCTCTTGCTCCTGTCCGCGTGCGGCGGCTTTTCGTCGCCCGATACCGGCATGACCCCGGCGAGTCTCGCGCCCCTGAGCGTGAATCCGCCTGCGCCCGACCCGCGCGTGGGGCTGGCCCCCGGACTCTTCGACGCCGGGGAGGCAATCTGGAACCTGCGGCTGGTCTCGGCCACGCCGCCGACCGAGCCCTTCGTGGGCCAGACCAACTCGGACCTGGCCTTCACCGGCCCGTACGCGATCCAGGGCAACTACGACGGCATCCAGATCTGGGACATCTCCGATCCGGCCAACCCCGAGTCGGTGATCACGTACGTGTGTCCGGCCTCGCAGAGCGACGTCTCCGTCTACGAGCATCTGCTGTTCGTGTCGGGCGAGGGGTTCGGCGGGCGGCTCGACTGCGGCGGGGAGGGCATCGAGGAAGCCGTGAGCCACGACCGCCTGCGCGGCATCCGCATCTTCGACATCTCCGACATCACCGCGCCCGAGTACGTCGCCAACGTGCAGACCTGCCGCGGCTCGCACACGCACACCGTGCTCGAGCATCCCGGCGACGACGAGAACGTGTACGTCTACGTGTCCGGCTCGGCTCCGGTACGGCCCGCCGAAGAGCTGCCCGGCTGTTCCGGCGCACCCCCGGATGAGGATCCCAACACGGCGCTCTTCCGCATCGAGGTCATCAGGGTCCCGCTGGCGGATCCGGCCAGCGCCGCCATCGTGAGCTCGCCCCGCATCTTCGAGGATCTGGTGGCGCCCCCCACGCACGGCCCCGCGCCGGACGATCTCGCGCAAATCGAGGCCGCCCGCGAGCGCGGCGCCTTCATCGTGGAAATCATGGGCCAACAGATGATCCTGCCCAACCCTTCGGCCGAACAGATGCTGGCGCAGATCGTCGCCCAGCGCGGAGGCGAGGGTCCGCCGACCGCGGCCGACAGCGCCACGTTGCGCGAGGCCCTCCCGGCGATGGTGGCCGAGATGACGGGCGGCGCGCACGGAGAGGCTACCGGCCCCACCCAGTGCCACGACATCACCGTGTATCCGGCCATCGGGCTCGCGGGCGGAGCCTGCGAGGGATACGGCATGCTGATCGACATCAGCGACCCCGAGAACCCGGTGCGGCTCTCCGAAGTGGCCGACTCCAACTTCTCCTACTGGCACTCCGCCACGTTCAACAACGACGGCACGGCCGTCATGTTCACCGACGAGTGGGGCGGCGGCGGTGCGCCCAAGTGCCGTGCCTCCGACCCGGTGGAGTGGGGCGCCAACGCCATCTTCACCGTCGAGGACGGGGAGATGGTGTTCCAGAGCTACTTCAAGCTGCCGGCGCCGCAGACGCCGCAGGAGAACTGCGTCGCGCACAACGGCTCGCTCATTCCGATCCCCGGCCGCGACATCATGATCCAGGGGTGGTACCAGGGCGGCATCTCGCTGATCGACTGGACGGATCCCACCAATCCGGTGGAGATCGCCTACTTCGACCGCGGGCCCGTCGACGGCGAGGTGATGCGGATGGGCGGAAGCTGGTCGGTCTACTGGTACAACGGCGCGATCGTCAACTCCGAGATCGCGCGCGGGCTGGATATTCTGGAGCTCGTCCCCAGCGAGGCGATGACGCAGAACGAGATCGATGCTGCCAACGCGGTGCAGCTGACCCATCTCAATTCCCAGGGCCAGCCCATCTTCGAGTGGCCAGCGACCTTCGCGCTGGCCCGTGCCTATCTGGACCAGCTCGAGCGGCACCGCGGGCTGGACGCGGGCCGAATCGCGTCGGCGCGGGACGAACTCTCCGCCGCCGAGGGCATGATGGGATCGGGACGCGCGTCGGCGCTGCGCTCGCTGGCGGATGCACTCCGCGGTGACGCTGGCGGTGCGCTCGATGCCGCCAAGGTGGAGATGCTCGCGGACGCCGTGCGGGAACTGGCAGACGCAGGTTAGCGGGGAAGTCCCACCGAAGCTGCGGCCCGTCCCCCGCCGGGGGGGCGGGCCGTTTGCGTTGGTCCCTTGCCGCACGCCCGCGCGCGCCCTACTAGTCAATTGGATACAAGGCTTTTCGCGCCGCCGGGGATCGGTGGCGGGAGCGAAGCCGCTCACCCTGGCCGGAGGTCGAGATGGTGGAAGTCGATCGCAAAACCTTCCTCGCGAGCCTTCCTGCAGGTGCTCTCGCCGTCATGTCGCATGAGGACAAGGCGGAGGCGCTCGAGCACTACATGGAAGACGAGCTGGACGACAAGATCGCCGCACGGCGAGGGGAGGCGGACGGTGAATCCGGCTCCATCATCACGCTTGAAGAGCTGGAGCAGGAGGGCCCCCGGGCACCGCGCGGCACCGGACGGCTCTTCACGCCGAGGGAAGACGAGTTCCCGCCGATGCCGGAAGCTCCGACGCTGCTCGACTTCTTCCGGCTGCGCTTCGCCCCCGCAAACCACGTCCTGCAGAGCGCCACGCACGCGCTCACCACGGGGCAGCCCGAGCGCACCATCTTCGCCTGCCTGATGCACGACGTGGTGCTCAACCTCATCAAGGGCGACCACGGTTTCTGGGGCGCCCAGCTGATCGAGCCCTACGTGGACCCGCGTGTCGCCTGGGGCATCCGGTACCACGGGCCGCTACGCTTCTATGCGGATGATGACTTCGGCTACGAGTATCCGGAGATGTACAACCGCATCTTCGGCCACGACTACGTGCCCGAACCGTACATCAAGCAGGCCTACGAGCACGCCCGCGGCCACGCCTGGTACGGGGAGGCGCGGCTGATCACGGTGAACGACACCTACGCGTTCCAGGACGACATGGACGTGGACATCGAGGTGTTCACCGACATCATCGGGCGCCAGTTCAGGCAGCCGAAGGAAGGGCTGGGCTACGACAACAGCCCGGTCGCGCACATGTGGCGGACGATGGCGAACCCCAACAGACCGCTGTAGGAAAGAGTCTTAAGGCTGACCGGTGCTTCCGGAGCGGAACTCCGGGCGCCGGCGGGATTCCGAACACGGGCCGACGCCCGTGGGAGGGACCCGAAAGAGGTTGGGGTGGACAGGAAGATGAAGCGGAGCAAGGCGAGAGCCCACCACCGACGCACCGTCGGAGGTTGGGCTCTCGCCATTCTGATGATGGTGGCCTTGTTCGCGCAGCCTACTGCGGCGGCCGCGCAGACGCCGGATCGGCACTGGGTGCGCGGCGTCGTCACCGACTCGGCGGGCGCGGCGCTGCACAACGCCATGGTGGTCGTGCTCTCAAGGCCGGACTCGGTGCTGGCCGAGTACACCCTCTCGTCCCAGGACGGACGCTTCACGATCGAGGGCCTGCCCACCGGCGGCTACATCCTCCAGGTCACGCTGATCGGGTACCGGACCCTGCGCCGCGACTTCGACGTCGCAAACGCCGGCGTGGACGCGGGCAGAGTGGCGCTGGCGGTCACGGCGCTGGAAGTGGACTCGGTGGTGGTCAGCGTGGAACACGTCCCCTTCGTGAATCAGCGCGACACCTTCAGCTACAACGTGCAGGCGTTTCCGACGCCGCCCAACGCGACCGTCGAGGAGCTGCTGCGCCGACTCCCCGGGATCGACGTCGATGCCGACGGGTCGATCACGGCACAGGGCGAGGCGGTCGCGAAGATCCTCGTGGACGGCAAGGAGTTCTTCGGCGACGATCCGACGGTCGCAATGGAGAACCTGCCTGCGGACGCGATCGAGCAGATCGCCGTGTACGACAAGGAGTCGGACATGGCCGAGTTCACGGGCATCCCCGACGGCGAAGAGGAGCGCACGATCAACCTGAAGCTCAAGGAAGAGGCCAAGGCCGGCTACTTCGGCCGCGCGAGGGGCGACATCGGCGGTGACGGGGGCAGCCGGGCCCGGCTCACCGCGCCCGTGGGCAGCGAAGCGAGGTACAACGGTTCGCTTTCTCTGAATCGCTTCTCGCCCACCATCCAACTGGCGCTGACCGCAAACGCGAACAACGTGAACCAGGGACGCTCCCGCGGCGGGTTTCCGAATCTTGCCGCCGGCATGCCCGGGGGCGGCGGCGGGAGGTCGAGCGACGGTCTCACCGAGACGATGAGCCTCGGGGTAAACGGAAGCCGGGAATTCAGCGAGGAGACCTGGCTGCGGGGCAGCTACACCATCAGGGAGCTGGATAATCTCCAGGACCGGAGCCTGCAGCAGCGGGCGCTCTTCGGATCGGATGTCGCGTCGCTGGTCGATCAGACCAGCAAGCAGGAAGCCGGCAACGTGAGTCATCGCCTGGACCTGAACGGGCAGCTCGAATTCTCCGAAGGGCATGAGCTGCGCTTGCGCATGAGAGGCAATGCGCGCGCGTCGTCGCTGACCTCGTTCGCCAACCGGCAAACGCATACCCTCGGCGGCGACATGCTCAACTCCGCCACCACCGACTACTTCGTGGACGGCAACGAGCTGGGCGGGGACGGACGGCTCACTTGGCGCAGGCGCCTGAACGAAGAGGGCCGCAGCATCGTCGCGGAGCTGACGAGCGACCTCGAGGACTCCGATGTCTCCGCCGACCTGTCCTCGCTGGTTACGGGAGAGAGGCGCACCAGGGACGGCGAAGACGATGCCGGCGGTGTGCGCGAGATCCTGCAGGACCACTCGCGCGTGGGGTGGACCCGGACCAATTCGGCGCGCCTCTCGCTGACCCAGCCGCTCGCGGAAGGCCACACGGTCGAGCTATTCGGCCAGCGTAACGCGACCCACCAGGACCGCAACAACGCCGTCTACGATCACGTCGACGGCACCCTGGTGCACAACCTCGGGATGAGTTCGGGATTCGAACGAGCCTACACCTATCTCCAGGGCGGCACGCGCTACAGCCGCAACACCGAAACCTCGTGGCTCACGCTCGGGATTCGCCTGCAGAGATCCAACCTCGAGGGCGTCATCCTGGGCCGGGGCGCGTCCATCGCCAACGGCTATACGCACCTGCTCGCCAACGCGCGGCTGAAGAAGGAGATCAAGGAAGGACAAACCCTCCAGATCCGGTACGACGGCTCAAGCCGCGAACCGTCGCTCACGCAGCTGCAGCCCTACGCCGACAACACGGATCCCCTCAACGTCTATTCCGGGAACCCGGATCTGAGCCCGGAATACCGGCACCGGGTCAACGCGGACTTCCGTCTGTTCAACGAGGTGACCTTCATCAACCTCCGCACCTTCACCCGCTTCACCTACACCGACAACAACATCTCGATGTCGCGGGTTTTCGACGAACGCGGCTTCCAGACGCGGATGCCGGTCAACACCAGCGGAGAGTGGTCCGGCAGCCTGGGCGCCAATTTCGACACCCCGATCCGCAGGTTGGGCATCGACGTCGAGCTCGAATACGACGTCAGCTATTCGGAGGGGACGGAGCTCGTGAACCACGCGGCCAACGAGAGCCGCATCCTGCGCAACTCGCTCGAGATCGGGGTGGACAACCGGGAGAAGGACCGGATCGACGTGCGGGCTTCGGTCAGCTTCAACTTCAACGACGTCGCGTACTCGCTGAACCAGGAGCTCGACCGCGGCTACGTCAACAGCCAGTACCGCGCGGAAGCCACCTGGCACATCGGTGACGCCTGGACTCTGGAATCGGACTTTCGCCACCGGGTCTTCGACCAGGGCCTCTTTGGGGACGCGCGCAACGTCGCGCGCTGGGACGCCGCCATCTCCCGGCGCGTGCTCGACGAGCGCGCCGAGATCGAGCTGCGGGCCTACGACCTGCTGAACCAGAACCAGGGCGTCGCGATCACCAATTCGGCGAACTACATCCAGGAATCGCGTACGGACTCGCTCGGACAGTACTTCATGCTCCGGGTGATGTACCGGCTGGGAACGCCGATGAACCGGAGGGGGTCGCGGAGAGGGCGGTAGCATCGCCCCTCGAATGCCGCGAGGAGTCGTCCGCAGGCCGCCAAACCGCGCTCCTGTCGCGTTGCGTGCTCCGCGCGCATGTCATAGCCTTGCGGGTGTTCGGGCTCGTCACGCCTGAGGATCTCCTCGTGCGCGACGGCCCGCGCCTGTTGGAGACGCAGAGCACACCAGCTACGCGGAGCAAGAGCGCAAATGCGAGCGATCCGAGTCCTGGCCCTCGTACTGATCACGGTGGGAGCCCCCTTGTGGGTGGCCACCTGCGGCGGTGACGGTGGAACCACACCAACCCCGACCCCGCCGCCCGGGGGCGGATACAAATCTCCGAGC
>VXMG01000105.1:0-11198 GCA_009841185.1 Gammaproteobacteria bacterium | reverse complement strand
TTCCGCGCATCATCATCGCGCGCACCTTCTCGAAGGCGTACGGTCTCGCGGGGTTGCGCGCCGGGTTCGGCATCGCCCACCCGGATCTGCTGGGCGAGGTCGAGAAGGCGCGCGGCCCCTTCAAGGTCGGTCTGCTCGCGGAGCGGGCTGCGGCGGCGGCATTGCGCAACCGGTCCGACTGGCTTGAGCCCACCGTGCGCGAGATCGTCGCGTGCCGCGAACGTCTGGTGGCCGAGCTGCAGCGGCGCGGCGGCGACCCACTGCCCTCCTCCGCGAACTTCATCATGCTGCCGGTGCAGGCTCCCGCGGTCGAAGTGACGCGGGAGATGATCGCCCGGGGCATCGCCGTGCGCCCCTTCCCCGATGTGCCCGGGGTGGGCGAGGCGCTGCGCGTGACGGTGGGCCCCCCGCCGGTCATCGAGCGGTTCATCGAGGCGTGGGTGGATATCTGTCACCCGGTCGCCGGGAATGCCGGCCAGGAAGCCGTCGCAGCCGAGGCTGCCGGATGACGCTGCGCGTCGGCGTCTTCGACTACGGCGCGGGCAACCTGCATTCCCTGGTCAAGGCGATCGAGGTCTCGGGCGCGTCCACGCAGGTCTTCACCGACTGCCGGGAGGCGCTCTCGGCGGACGCGCTGGTTCTTCCCGGGGTGGGTTCCTTCGCAACCGCCGCGCGGGCGCTCTCCGGCGCGGGAGACGAGGTGCGGGAGGCGCTGGAAGAGGGCCTGCCGTGCCTGGGAATCTGCCTCGGCATGCAGATCCTGTTCGAGGAAAGCGACGAAGGCGGCGGACCGGGCATCGGCTTCCTGGCGGGCCGCGTGGAGCGGCTCCAGGGCGAGATCGTGCCCCACATGGGATGGAACGACGTGGCCACGGGCGGCGATCCGCTCTTCGCGGACACGCCGGACCTCATCGCCTACTACGCCAACAGCTACGTCTGCAAGCCGCGGGACGAGGATTCGGTGACCGCCTGGTCCGAGTACGAGGGCGACCGCTTCGCGGCCGCCGTGCGGCGCGGGCGCTGTTGGGGGACCCAGTTCCACCCCGAGAAGAGCTCCCGGCCCGGGCTGCGCATCATCGCCAACTTCCTGAAGGAGGCCGCGCGGTGACCGGGAGATCGGCGCGGCACAACCGGCGGCTCGAAACGACGGCCGGGTCCCCGCCGTGATCGCCGTCCCCGCCGTCGATCTCAGCGGCGGTCGCTGCGTCCAGTGGGTGGGCGGGCTTCCGGAAACCGAACAAGTCTCCCTCCCCGACCCGGCGGCGGTCGCCGCCCGCTGGTGGCGCGAGGGCTTCAGCACCCTGCACGTGGTGGATCTGGACGCCGCGCTGGGCAGGGGCGACAACCGCGCCCTGGTGCGCGAACTGATCGCCGGCACGGCAGCGGTCACCCAGTTCGGCGGCGGGGTGCGCGACCGCGAGGGCATCGAGCAGGCGCTCGCGGCGGGCGCCCACCGGGTCATCGTGGGGACCCGGGCCGTCGAGGATGCCGCTTGGCTCGCGCGCGCAGCGGCGACATTCCCCGACCAGGTCGTCGTCGCGGCCGACATGCGTGACGGGATGGTGCTGCGCCGTGGCTGGACCTGCAGCAGCGAAAGCACCATCGAGGACTTTCTGGCGGCGTTGGACGATCTTCCGCTCGCGGGCGTACTGTGCACGGACGTGGCGCGCGAGGGCCGCGTGCGGGGCAGCGACCTGCATCGAGCCGGGACCGTCATCCGGGCGTCGTCGCATCTCGTATGGATGTCCGGGGGTATCAGTTCCGTGGAAGAGTTGCGGCGCCTGCGCGGGATGGGAGCCGCCGGAGCGGTCCTGGGTATGGCCCTCTACGACGGTACCCTGCCCGCCGGGGCGGTGGCGCGCGACTTCGGCGGATGAGGCAATCGAAAGGCAAGGAGCGGTGACGATGGCCCAGATCCTGCGCGAGACCGGCGAGACGCGGGTCCGCGTCGCGGTGGACCGCGGAGACCGCCCTCCCCGCATCGACACCGGGGACGGCTTTCTCGATCACATGCTCGTAACGTTCGCTCGCTACGCCGGGCTCGAGCTCGAGGTCGAGGCGCGCGGCGACCTGCACCACCACCTCGTGGAGGACGTGGCCATCGGCCTGGGGATGGCGTTGGCCGACATCGTCCCCGAGCACGCGGCGCGCTACGGCTGGGCTCTGGTCCCGATGGACGAGGCACTGGTCGAGGCCGCGATCGATACCGGCGGGCGCGCGTACTACGTCGGCGATCTTCCCACCAGCCTCGCCGATCACTTCTTCCAGAGCCTCTCCACGCATCTCGCCGCGACCCTGCACATCCGGGTCGTCCGGGGCCGCAACCGCCATCACGTAGTCGAGGCCGCGGTGAAGGCGACGGGGCTCGCCCTGCGCCAGGCGCTGGAGGAGGGGGACAGCGTTTTCAGCACCAAGGGCGCGGTGCGGGTGACCCGCGATCCCGCTCCCGACGTTTAGACCCGTCATGCTTCGCCCCCGCATCGTGGTCTGCCTGGATGTCCGCGACGGACGCGTGGTCAAGGGAACCCGCTTCGTGAACCTCCGGGACGTGGGCGATCCGGTGGAGCTGGCCGGCCGCTACGAGGCCGACGGGGCCGACGAGGTGGTTTTCCTGGACATCACCGCGTCCCACGAGGGTCGCGCCACGCTGCTCGACACGGTGCGCAGGACGGCGGAGGCGCTCTTCATCCCGCTGACCGTCGGGGGCGGGGTGGGAACCGTGGACGATGTGGGCGCGCTGTTGCGGGCCGGCGCCGACAAGGTGAGCGTTAACTCCGCCCTCGCCCGCGAGCCGGAACTCGCCGCCGAGGCCGCGGCGCGCTACGGCAGCCAGTGCCTTGTCGCCAGCGTCGATGCGGCCCGCGAGGGGGATGGATGGCGCGTGTACACGCACGGGGGCAGGTTGCCCAGAGACCTGGACGCGGTCGAATGGGCTGCAGAATGCGCGCGCCGGGGGGCCGGCGAGATCCTGCTCACCAGCATCGACCGCGACGGCTCGCGCATCGGTTACGACCTGGAGCTGACCCGGCAGGTCGCGGCGCGCGTATCGGTCCCGGTGGTGGCCTCCGGCGGCGGCGGCTCGGCGGAGGACGTGCTGGAGGTGCTCACCGCGGGAGAAGCTTCGGCCGCGTTGCTGGCGGGCATCCTCCACGACGGGGTGACCACCGTGACGAACATAAAGTCCGTACTCGCGGCGCGCGGGATGTTGATGCGCGCTTCGAACGGCGCTGAAAGGAGCAGTCAGAGATGACCGTCCCACCGGATGCACAGACCCGAAACGGGCCGCCGGCCACGCTTCCCGGCCGGCGCATTCAGCACACGCGCGACCTGTCCTGCGTCAGTTTTGACTCCGATGGCCTGGTTCCCGCGATCGCACAGGACGCCAGGACCGGCGAAATGCTCATGTTGGCGTACGCCAGCCGCACCTCTCTCGCCCTGACCCTGGATACGGGCCAGATGTATTTCTGGTCCCGAAGCAGAAAGGAGATCTGGCGCAAGGGCGCGACATCCGGAAACGTGCTGTCGCTGGTATCGCTGCATGTGGACTGCGATGGGGACGCAGTGCTGGCGAAGGTGCGCCCGGCCGGACCGGTGTGCCACATGGGAGCGCGAACCTGCTTCACCGACCCGGGGACACGCGAAACGGAGCCGACCACCGCCGCGTCCGATGACGACGACTCGGAAGGACGACCCACCTTCCGCGCAGGCGAGGTGCTGGACAATCTCTGGATCACCCTGCGCTCGCGTGCCGCGGAAATGCCGCCGGGAAGCAACACCGCGCGCCTGCTCGCGGACAGGAATCTCCGTCTGAAGAAGCTGGGCGAGGAGCTGGTGGAGCTGACCGTCGCCCTGACCCGGCGCGACCCCGCGGCGATAACCGGGGAAGCGGCTGACCTGCTGTACCACCTGATGGTCGCGCTGATGGGCGCGGGCGTTTCGCTCCACTCCGTCGGCGCCGAACTCGCCCGCCGCGCGGGCGATGATCCACCTGGAAGGAGGAATGACCCATGACGTCCGCATTGCTTGCCATATTGACCATCGTCGCCGGCGGGCTCATCCGCCTGTTTTCCACCACCACGGGCCGCAATCCCGGCATGACCCGGCTCATCTCCTACGGGGTGATGGCGGCAGGCGTCGGGCTGCTGGCAATGAACTCCGTCATCCTGATCGATGTCGGAGAGGTGGGCGTGGAACACTTTCTGGGGCGCGTCAACCAGCGCCCGCACGCGCAGGGCGTCCACGTCGTGAATCCCCTCGCGAACATCGAGAAGATGTCCGTGCGCGAGCAGAGCTTCCCGCAGGGAGGGACCGTCGAGCGCATCGAGGCTCAGACGAGCGAGCAGCTCAACGTGACGCTGGAGGTGTCGGTTCTCTATCAGATCGAGCCGAGCCGCACTCCCACGCTCTTTCAGGAACTGGGCACCGAGCGGCAGATCACCGCCGCCATCGTACTCAACTCCGTGCGCAACGGAGTCCGCGATGCGGTCGCGACGCGCTCCATCAACGAGATCTTCTCCCCGGACCGGGCTGAGCTTTCGGACAACATCGAGGCCGCCATCCAGGCCAGCGCCGAGGACCGCATCAACGTGGTGCAGGCCTTCGTGCGCGACATCCAGGCCCCGGAGGGCGTGCGCCAGGCCATCGAGGAGCGCCAGCAGCGCGAACAGCAGGTGGCTCAGGAGCGCTTCCAGACCGAGATCATCCAGGAGCGCGCCCGCCAGCAGATCGAGGAGGCGAGGGGCATCGCCGAGGCCCAGCGGATCATCTCCGAGGGCCTGACCCCCGAGTACCTGACGTTTCACTACATCGAGAAGCTGGGCGAGCTGCCCGCGGGTTCGGTGGTGTACGTGCCCACCGAGGGCGGGATCCCCCTGATGCGGTCCCTCGGCGGGAGCGACTAGCGGTCCACAGACCGCTACCCGGTTGATGGGAAGGGGAAGGCGCCTGCTGCTGCTGGGGGTCGCGGCCACCGCGCTGGTGGCTGCGGCGACGTCGTGCTCACCCCTGTACGTCCTGCGCGCGGGATGGGAGGAGGCGCGCATCCTCACGGCCCGGCGGCCGATCGAGGACGTCATCGTCGACCCGGACACCGACGACCGCACGCGCGGCAAGCTCACCTTCGCCCGCCTGGCGCGCGCCTTCGCCATCGAGGAACTGGGACTCGACGTCGGCGACTCCTACACCACCTACACCCACCTCGACCGCGACACCCTGGCGATGGTGCTGTCCGCGGCCGAGAAGGACCGCCTGGCGGCGAGGACCTGGTGGTTTCCGGTGGTGGGCCGGGTTCCCTACCGGGGATTCTTCGACCTGGACGACGCCCTCGACGAACAGCGCAAGCTGGAAGAGGAGGGATTCGACACCTGGCTGCGCCCCACCTCCGCCTTCAGCACCCTGGGGTGGTTCGCGGACCCGCTGATGTCGACGGTGCTGCGCCAGGACGAGATCGGTGTGGTGCAGACCATCCTTCACGAAGTCTCGCACGCCCACCTCTGGGTGCCGGGAAGCGTCCGCTTCAACGAGAGCTTCGCAACCTTCGTGGGCGATGCCGGCGCGGCCGCGTTCTTCTGCGCGGACTCGGGCGAGATCCCGACCGTGCGCTGCACGCGAGCGCGCCAAAGGTGGGGCGATGCGATGAAGTTCTCGGTCTTCCTGGACGGTCTGGTGGCCGACCTGGAGCGCGTCTACGGTGATGCCGCGATGACTCGGGAGGAACGCCTGTCGGCGCGTGAACGGATCTTCGCCGAGGCGCTGGAGCGCTTCACCGCCGAGGTGCAGCCGACCTTCGAAGCCAGCACCTACGCGGGCTTCGTGGACACCCCGCTCAACAACGCCACGCTCCTCGCGCGCATGCGCTACTATCACCGCCTGCCCGAGTTCCAGGCGCTGCTCGACGACCACGGCGGCGATCTGGGCTCGGCCATCGCGGCGATCAGGGCGGGAACCGAGGAAGCCGGGGACCCGTTCGAGGTGCTCGGCAACCCGGGATAGACGTACAATGGATGAGATTCGCCCCAACCGACCCCGGCAGTGGACATGCAGCGACAGGAGAAGACCAATGACCACCACCGTATGCCGCACGACATGCCCCACGGCGCACCTGCGCGCCGCACTGTCACTCGCCGCGCTGCTGGTCCTCGCCCCGCCGCATCCGGGCGCGGCGCAGTCCCATGGCCCGCCCGCCGAGCCGCCCGCCGAGTGGGGGCCGATCTCGATCAACCTGGAGGAGTTCGAGTACCCGCATCCGGTGGAGTTCATGAACCTGCGCGTCTACGACCAGGATGTGCGGATCGCCTACATGGACATCGCTCCGGTCGGGCCCGCGAACGGTCGCGCCGCGGTCTTCCTCCATGGAGGCAGCTACTACGGCTGGTACTGGAAGAGCCAGATCGAGGCCCTCGCCAACGAGGGGTACCGGGTCGTCGTGAAGGACCGGCTCGGCTGGGGGAAATCGTCCAAGCCGATTCTGCCGTACAGCATGAGCCTGCACGCCTCGAACACGGCCAGGCTTATGGAACACCTCGGCATCTCCGAGGCCGCCATCATCGGACACTCCATGGGCGGGCAGATGGCGACCCGTTTCGCCTTCCTGTATCCGGAGAAGACAACGCACCTGGTCACCATCAACCAGATCGGTCTGACCGACAACCGTGCCGGGCGCGGGTTTCGTCCGTTCGATGGCGAGATCGACGCCGACCCGGACCTCCAGCGCGCCTACGAGGCGGACGTGCGGACCGACACGCGCCGCTACGTGGAGTGGAAGCCGGAGTACCTTGACCACCTGCGCATCCGGCACGGCCAGCGGCTGAGCGGGGACTGGCCCCGGCTCGCGTACGTGCGCCGGCTGGGCGGCAACCTGCGCTCGATGGACACCATCGTGGACGACTGGCCGCACATCAGGACGAAGGCGCTGATCCTCGGCGGCGAGATCGACGGACCGGACTTTCCCGCCAACGCCCGCCGGGCCGCCGAGACCCTGCCCAACGGGGAGCTCTTTCTCATCCCGAACATCGGCCACAACCCCCACGAGGAAGCGCCGGACATCGTCAACGCGGAGCTGATCCGCTTCCTGGGCACCGATCCCCGCGAGTAGCACCACCGTAGTAATCCCCCTGGACGGAGGCAGACGTCCATGCGACGAATCGTAATGAGACTCGTGATCGCAGTGTCTATAATCATGCTTGCCCAGGCGTGCGTGGCCACGGGCAGCGGTGACGGGATCCGCCGGGATCCCGACCTGATCGTGGCCGAGGAGTTGGCGAACCATTCGACCATGATGCTCCTCGACGCGATCCGTCAGCTGCGCCCCCGCTGGATCAACCTGCGCAGCATACCGCAGTCCGTGGTCGTTGATGGCGGAGCTGCGCAGTCCAAGGCGATCCTGGAAACGCTGGGCGCCGACCAGGTACGGTGGGTTCGCTTTCACAGCCCCGCCGACGCCACCATGCGCTGGGGGATAGGCTTCCAGAACGGATTGATCGAGGTTTCCACCATGGGAAGCGGCGGAGGCCCCTAGCGGCGCGCGTTCACCCTCCGGACACCTGACCCGGGGCGCCATGACAGTCACGGCATGATGTCCCGCGGAAGGGTGGCGCCGGGGGCCGGCGCGGAGGTTGCGAGAGGCTGTGCCCGGCGCGAAAGTAGGGGTATGGAAGAGAGGCCCTCCCCGAGCTACTCCCCCTCCCAGGTCGAAGCGAAGTGGCAGCGGATCTGGGAGGAACGCGGCGCCAACTCCTTCTCGACAGAGGAGCTTCGCGGTTCCCGGTCGCCCTATTTCAACCTGATGATGTTCCCGTACCCCTCTGCCGAGGGGCTTCACGTGGGCAACATCTACGCCTTCACCGGGGCGGACATCCACGGGCGCTTCCAGAGGCTGCAGGGGCACGACGTCTTCGAGCCCATCGGCTTCGACGCCTTCGGCATCCACTCCGAGAACTTCGCGCTGAAGCACGGGACGCATCCCATGGATCTGATCCCGGCGAACGTGGCCAACTTCACGCGTCAACTGCGCCGCATCGGGGGGATGTTCGACTGGGATCACTCGGTTGACACGACTGCGCCCGACTACTACCGCTGGACCCAGTGGATCTTCCTGAAGCTGTTCGAAGCCGGGCTCGCGGAGCGCAAGAAGGCGCCGGTCAACTGGTGTACGTCGTGCAAGACGGTGCTGGCCAACGAACAGGTCGAGGACGGCCGCTGCGAGCGCTGCGACGCCACCGTCGAACAGCGCGTGATCGCACAGTGGTTCTTCCGCATCAGCGACTACTCGCAGCGGCTGCTCGACAACCTGGACCACATCGACTGGTCGGAGTCGACGCGCAAGGCGCAGGCGAACTGGATCGGCCGCAGCGAGGGCGCGCGGCTCGTGTTCCCGGTGGCCGGCTCGGATGACGTGATCGAGGTGTTCACCACCCGCCCGGACACGATCTTCGGGGCAACCTACATGGTGCTCGCGCCCGAGCACCCGCTGGTGGAACGCATCACCGCCTCGTCGCACCGCGAGGAGGTGCGCGCGTACGTCGACCGCGTGGCCGCGATGGACGTGGTCAGCCGCCAGAAGACCGCCGGCGAGAAGAAGACCGGCGTCTTCACCGGCGGGTACTGCGTGAATCCCGCTACCGGGACGGAAATCCCGATCTGGATCGCCGACTACGTCCTGGCGGGATACGGAACCGGGGCCATCATGGCCGTGCCCGGCCACGACGAGCGCGACTTCGAGTTCGCGAACGAGTTCGGACTGCCGGTGGTGCGCGTGGTGGCGGGGCCCGGGGAGGACGCCGACACGCCGCTCGAGGAAGCCTACACCGACCACGACGCCGGACGGATGGTGAACTCAGGCCGCTTCGACGGCATGAGCGTCGCGGAAGGGAAGGCGGCCATCACCGCCGACCTGGCGGAGCGGGGGCGGGGCGAAAAGCAGGTCAACTACCAGTTGCGCGACTGGTGCATCTCGCGCCAGCGCTACTGGGGGCCGCCCATCCCTATCGTGTACTGCCCCGACCCCGAGTGCGGCGCAGTCCCGGTGCCCGAACGCGACCTGCCCGTGATCCTGCCCCGCGTCGAGGACTTCAAGCCCGACGACGACGGCGTGAGCCCGCTCGCGCGCGTTGAGTCGTGGTACAGCGTGGACTGCCCGGCCTGCGGGGCCGCCGCGCGCCGCGAGACGGATGTCTCGGACACGTTCCTGGACAGCTCCTGGTACTTCCTGCGCTATCCCTCTGTCGGAGACGACGCGATCGCCTTCGATCCCGGCATCACCCGGCGCTGGCTGCCGGTGGACAGTTACATCGGCGGCAACGAACACGCGGTGCTCCACCTGATGTACGCGCGCTTCATCACCATGGCGCTCCACGACATCGGGCTGCTGGACTTCGAGGAGCCCTTCACCCGCTTCCGCGCCCACGGCATCATCGTCAAGGACGGACGCAAGATGTCGAAGACCAGGGGCAACGTGGTCACGCCCGATCCGGTCATCGAGGAGTTCGGCGCCGACACCTTCCGCCTGTACCTGATGTTCCTGGGGCCCTTCACCGAGGGCGGGGACTATCGCGACGACGGCATCCGGGGACCGCTGGGCTTCCTGAGGAGGCTCTGGGACACCGTGCTGCGCGCCGCGGACAACGACGCGGATCCCGATCCCCGCCTGGAGGGGCAACTGCATCGGACGATCGAACAGGTGACGCGCCAGATCGCGGATCTGCAGTACAACACCTGCATCTCGGGGATGATGGAATACCTGAACGCGGTGCGCGCGGGAGGCCGGAGGCCGGCGCGAGCCGAGATCGAGCCAGTGGTGCTGATGGTGGCGCCTTTCGCGCCGCACATCGCCGAGGAGCTGTGGGAGCGGCTCGGACACGAAGGCGGCGTCTTCGGACGCGCCCGCTGGCCCGAATACGACGCGGAAAAGGCCAGGCGGCGCATCGTGAAGCTCGCGGTGCAGGTCAACGGCAAGGTGCGCGGCACCATCGAAGGTCCTTCGGAGATGAGCCGGGAGGATGCGGAGGCGCTTGCGCGCGAGCAGGAGAACGTCGCGCGCTTCCTCCAGAACGGGTCTGTTCGACGGGTGATCTACGTGCCCGGCAGGCTGATCAACCTGGTGGTCGGGTGAGGTCGGTTCCCTCCCGACGCGCGGCCGCGCCACGCGAACCCCATCCGCTGATGCGACGTGCCTCCGCCTCGCCGCCCGTCGATTACACATTTTACACAATTTACGCATTTTGCGTATTGGCTCCCGCACCCTGAGGAAAGGCTGAGATGCCCGCTTCCCCGCTTCCGGACCCCGCACTTTCGCGCCTCGCCGTCGACGCCGTGCGCGTGCTCTCCATGGACGCCGTGCAGAAGGCCAACTCGGGGCATCCGGGGGCTCCGATGGGGCTGGCGCCGGTGGGGTATCTGCTCTGGACCCGGCACTTGCGCCACAACCCGGCGAACCCGGAGTGGAGCAATCGCGACCGCTTCGTGCTGTCCGCAGGGCACGCGTCAATGCTCATCTACTCGCTGCTGCACCTGACCGGTTACGACTTGCCGCTCGAGGAGATCCGGCAGTTCCGGCAATGGGGCTCGCGCACGCCGGGGCACCCGGAATACGGGCACACGGCGGGGGTCGAGACCACGACCGGTCCGCTGGGTCAGGGAGTGGCGAATTCGGTGGGGATGGCGCTCGCGGAACGCTGGCTGGCGCACCGCTTCAACCGGCGCGGGCACGCGGTGGTCGACCATCACACCTGGGCGCTCTGCTCGGACGGCGACCTCATGGAGGGGATCTCGCACGAGGCGGCGGAGTTCGCCGGCCACCAGCGTCTCGGCAAGCTGATCTGGGTGTTCGACGACAATCAGGTCACCATCGATGGCGGGACGGAGCTGTCGTGCTCCACCGACCACGAGCAGCGCTTTCGTGCGTACGGGTGGGACGTGCGCCGCGTGGACGACGGCACCGACCTGGCCGCCCTGGATGCGGCGCTCGCGGGGGCGCGCGCGGAGACGGACCGGCCCTCGCTGGTGGTCGTGCGCACCACCATCGGGTACGGCAGCCCCGGCAAGGCGGGGTCGTCGTCGTCGCACGGCGCGCCGCTGGGGGTGGAGGAGGTGGACGCCACCAAGCGCAACCTGGGCTACCCGTCCGGCGACCCCTTCCACGTGGAGGCGGAAGCGCTGGCGCACTGGCGGGAGACGGCGGTGCGGGGGGCGGGGCTGGAGGA
>VXMG01000103.1:0-11352 GCA_009841185.1 Gammaproteobacteria bacterium | reverse complement strand
GGGGGGGCGGGGGGGCCGGCGGGGGCTCCGCCGGCGCCGGAAACGAGCACACCGGCAACCACACCGGCGAGGAGCCACCGGTTGGGAATACGCAGATTACGCATTTTACGCAAAATACGTAAAAGGCGACCGACCGGGCCGATCCCGCTGTCGACCCGGCCGATCCGTCCGGCGTCCCGCAGCCCGCGGGCTGCTAGAAGCTGACCGGCCGCGAGGGCGGCAGCACCGCCCGGCCGATGGTGTTCGTGTCGGCTCCGAACCAGACCACGTTGTTGTTCGCGTCGTAGTACATGTGGCGGATGGTCCCGCCCCCGCTCTCTACCGCCACCGAGCTGATGTACTCCTCGGTGCGGGTGTCGAAGCCCACGAACATGTTGGGCTGGACGCCGGTCTCGACGAACCAGACGCGGTCGTCGGCGTCGATGGCCACGCCGTAGGGGCGCGCATCGCCGCCGCTCGGGTTGGCCCACTCGGTGACCTCGCCGGTGGCCGGGTCGACGCGGCCCAGGAAGCCGCGCGCATAGTCCACGTACCAGGCGATGTCGTTGGAGTCGATCACCATCCGCCGCGGGCGCGCGCCTTCCGGAAGCTCGTAGTAGGTGGGCTCGAAGCTCTCGGGGTCGACCATGACCAGCATGTTGGTGCCGAAGAGCGTCGCCCAGGGCCGATCCTGCGAGTCCATCTTGAGGCCGTAGGGCCGGGTGGATCCGCCGCGAGCGCCGGGATTGTCCGGCATCTCGACCAGCCGCACCTCCCCGCTCTCTTTCCAGAACTTGCCCACGAAGTTGCCGCCCTGGACGGTGAACCAGAGGTCGCCGGCGGCGTCGAAGGCGAAGGTGTGCGGGTCGCGGGCACGCTCGTCGGGCATGGGGAAGATCTCGATATCGCCCGTTTCGGGGTCGAGGCGGCCGAGGTTGCCCACCAGGTTGCCGGTGTACCAGACCATGCCGTCGTCGGCCACCACCACGGTGTGCGGGCCGGCGCCATCGGGGAGGTCGAACTTCTCCATCTCGCCCGTCTCGGGGTCGAGGACCGCGGCGTAGTGGGACCTCTGACCGGCGAACCACACGCGGCCGTCGGGAGCCACGTACGGATCACGGGGCCGGCTCTGCTCCCACGGCACCACCCACTCCTCCAGGGTCGGGTCGTTCTCTTGGGCGAACCCGCTGACGGGGGCCGCCAGCAGCATCAGGAACACCGCTACCATCGCACTGCACAGGGATTTCATGACTCGGCCCTCCCGCCGGGTTTCGGAGATGTTCTGCACTCGTTGAGATGCTTAGGACTGCACCGTTAATCGAAGTTTCGGTTCGGCGTGCGGCAAGGAGGTGGGGCGTCTGCGTTTTCCCACTCACTCCGCACTCTTCCGCCACTCGTGCCCCACGTCACCGCGTGCACGCAGACGCCCCGCCTCGCCCACGTCCTTCGCTTTGCAAGGACACGTGGCGTTCATCCGGCGTTGAAGCGGGTCGCTGCGGTTTCTATCTTGCGGAGATGGAGGGGTGGCAGAGCGGCTAATTGCACCGGTCTTGAAAACCGGCGGGTCTTTACCCACGTGGGTTCGAATCCCACCCCCTCCGCTCGCGAGCAACGCTCGCGCCGGAGAGGCTGTGATTCGAACCCAGGGTTGAGCCTCCGGTGCTTCGCATCCTCGGCTCACCTTCGGCCCCGCTACGCGGGGCCTCGGCTGCGAATCCCACCCCGGTCGCCTTCCAGCCCCTCCGCAGGGCAACTTGTTATTCGAACCCAGGGTTGCGAATCCCACCCCGGTCGCGATTCCCTCCCTCGCCGCTCTTCGGATTGTCCGTTCTTCAGGACCCCTCCCCGATCCGAATGACCACCGGAATGGTGCGTGACGGGGCGCCGCCGCCGAAGTAGCCGATCACGCCTTCGAGGCCGAAAGTGGGCCAGGGGTGACCCAAGAGCTCGGTGTCATCTCCCACGACCTCCATGAATCGGCTGTAGTTCTCCTCGAATCCGATCAGACGCAGAGAGACGCGGAACCCGGGAGCGTCCCAGTGACCATGGATGGCCACCTCCGCGGAGTTGCTGCCCACCGCCAGATAGGAAGGAAACACGCCCCCGACCTTGCTGGGCTCCTGCGTGCCGTCATCGTGGATCTGGAGGGCGCGGAATGGCTCCACCGTCAGCGAACCGACTTCAGACGGGGTCTCGAATCGCAGAGTCAGCTCGACACTCTCCTGCGCGCTTGCGATCCGTACATGAACGGTGTCCGCCGGCTGAAGCACGACCGGCGCCCTGGGGACGACGGTCTGTCCGCTGAACGGCCCCATCGGAGTGGTGCCCGCCAGTGTGTACCGAGTCGACTCCCGGATTGGCTCCGGCAACCTGGCCCGCCGGCATTCGACCGGACCGGGCCACCAGTCCGGAGCACGGACGCCACACCAGTACACGTCCACGGTCTCCGAGAACGCGGCCGTCCAACCGGGGCCGGAGAGTGTGGCGTCCACAACCGGTGGAGCCGACCCGTGCGTGTTGCCGACCAGCATGTATGCCCTGCTCCGCCCGGCCACCACCACCGATTCGACAAAGACGACATCCGTCGTCGCCAGAATCGGGTCGGCCGAGCGGACACACCCGCCACCTGCCGTCAGCACGGCCATCCAGGCCAGGAGCCTGAGCGACGCTCTCAAAACCGGAACTCCAGCCCCAGGAACGGGAGCATGGGAAGCTGCGGGGCATAGACGAGTTCCGAGGTCGCGCCGGGATCCCGGTCCGGCAACGCACCGACCACGTTGGGCAGGCTGAACAGGTTGGCCACGGAGAAGAAGGGCCTCAGCGTGCCCCCGCCGAACCACCGAACGCTCCAGGAGGACCGCCAACCGACGTCGATGCGCACATGGGGAGGCAATCTCCCGGAATTGTAGGGACCGCCCAGATGCGTCACGTCGTCAGTGATATCCCGAGCGTCCGAGTTCGGAGACCGGTAGCGCATAAAGGGAAACATCGCCAGCACCGGTGTCGACGGCTGGCCCGACCGGGCCGAGAACCGCAGCGACCAGGTGGAGGCGCCGCGTGTCCAGCTCGCGCTCACTTCACCTTCGTGGTCCCGGTGCACCCGAGGTGTGAACGTCCGGCCGGCCACGGTGCGCGAGGCAGCGGCTCGACGGTAGGTGGCCACTACACCCACCCCTCCCCGACCCGTCCAGGTGATCGATGTCTCCAGCCCCCTGGCCGTGCCGCGCCCGATCACTCGGAGCGAGTCGTCCGCGAGGATCGGCTCCTGTGCCGGGTTGAAGCCCACGGGAAGGACGCGGAGGTTCTCCAGCCTGCGTGCGTACGCCTCCATCCTGACCTGGAGCGCTCCCCAGGTGCCTGACCACCCGACCGTCATTTCGCTGTTTCGCGGAACGGGTCCGGCCGCCACGGGGACCAACAGGTCGTACGCCAGCAGGCTCGAGTAGAGCGACTCGTCGTTGCGCAGCGAAACAAGAGCCTGATGGGACCGGCTCACCGTGGCCCAGGCGTCCCACCACGCGCCCTGATGGCCCAACTCGGCAAAGGGCGCCAGCGCCGTCGCGAGCCCGGGAAAATGGTCTGCCCGCGCACCCGTTCGAGCGAACCAGCCGCGTGAAAGGACGATGCGGGCATTTCCGAACGCTGCGAGGCGGGTCTGTGCGCGGTTCACGCCGAACGGCCCGAACAGCCCATCGGAGTGCCCGCCGTCGCTGCCGTCTCCGTAGCCGGTGTGGTCGGCAAGAAACCTACGCGCCTGGATGCCCGCGTCGATCGTCAGCGATCCGGCGAAGTGAGTCGCGCGCACCTCCGCCTGGGACTCGCTCATTCGCGCCAGCGCGGCCGCGGCCGTGTCCTCGCGTGGCAGGCCCAGCGCGTCCGGCGGTCCGTGGACGACGTAATCGCCCGAAAAGCGACTGTGACCCAAGCTCATGTCGACGAGCGTTCCGGCACCGATCCGGCCTCGGTAGTGCAGCGCAATCGCGCCGTTTCGCCATCCGAGCGTGGTGGACTCCGTGATGAACCCGTTCTTGATGCCGGGTTCGGTCTCGAGGACCTCGTCATTCAGGTACCCCGTGAGCAACAGGCGTCCCACGCCGCCGAGATCCCGCGTGACCTTGGCATGCACGTCGCCGAACCTGTACGGCCACGCCTGCTCCATGGCGCCGACGCGCTCCAGACCCCCGGTGACCAGATCGATGTACGTCCGCCTCGCGTCCACGAGGTAGGACGTGCTCCGGCCGACGGGCCCTTCGACGGCAAGCCGGGTGGACGCGATGCCGACGGATCCGCCGATCCGGCGCCGCTCCCGGTCGCCGTCCCGGGTGGCGACGTCGATGGCTCCCGACAGCGATCCGATGGGCTGGGCATCTCCCCCCGAGCCGGCAAAAAGCGTCACCCGGCTTATCGCCTCCGCGTTGAAGGCGGACAGGAATCCCCCGACGTGAAACGGGTTGAAGAGACGCACCCCGTCGAGCAGCACCGGCGTGCCGTAGCTTGCTCCGCCGCGGACGTATGGAATCGAAATCCAGTCCGACGCCGCCGAGACGGAAGGCGAGATCATCGTCGAGCGCAGGATGTCCGTCTCGAGGATAACGGGCTGCACCCGCACCAGTGCCGAATCGATCAGAAACGCACCGGGCGAGACGGCGAGAGGGTTTCCGGTGCGAGCTTCGGCGCCAACGACGATCGAGTCCAGCGCCACCCGCGAGCGCCGCATCAACACCCGTACTTCACCTGCGGGCATCTCGCGATACTCGCTCTGCCACAACTCGTAGCCCAGAGCCCGCACCTCGACGACCGCTTCGCCCGACGCGATCCCCGTAACGACAAACGCGCCGAACCGGTCTGCGGTCGCTTCCCGAACCTGCGCACCCTGAACAGCGACCGTCACTCGAGCAAACGCGACCGGCTCGGAATTGGCGCTGTCCCGGACGACTCCCACCAGGGTGGCCTGCTGCAGCGCCAGGGACAGCACAACGGTGGTGATGGTCAAGGTTCCTTGCGCTCCGGTCAGTTGCGATCAGGTCCTCCAACATGGGAGCGGGCGCCGTGCCGGCAAGTACTACCCGGTCACGACTGTCGAAACCCACATGCCGGGTGGGTGGTATGCCCACGGGAGCAGTGCAGCGCCCCTCCGCGCCGAGCTGGTGTCGGGCGGACGGCGATCGCGTGGCGACGCGGCGGCCTGGGCGGCTACTCACCGGCACTTCAAGAGGAGGTGCAACCGTGGCGTTCCTGCAATCCATTCCTCGCGTGGCGATTCTTCTTGCCGTGACGGTGTCACCCGGCGCCGGTCAGGTCCTCGAGGGGCCGGAGGGACCCGTCGAAATCATCGGGCTGGAGCGTTGGACTCCGCAGGGGTTGCTCGATGCGATCCGGGAGACGGCGCCCGGCCAACCCTTGAGCGCCTGCGCGGCCACCATGAGGTTCGAACTCGGCTTCGCCGATGCCGGCGTGTTCGGCTATCTCCAGTCGACTACATCCAGGTCCGAACGATACACGGTCATTATCGGCATCGAAGACCGGGCTCGAGTCCGATACCGACCCGAGGGAAGCGAGAGCATCGACCTGCCGGAATCGTGGCAAGCCCTGGCGTCCGTAGCCGATGAAGACATCGGGACTCTGGGCATGGCCCGGGAATTGTTCGATCTGCGAAATGACCCGGAAACCGCGCGGAAGTTTGCCACGCTCTTCGGCGCTGACCTGACCTCCATCGAGCGCGTCTGGGAACTGATCGCGGACAGAGACAGCGAGCAGGATCGGCTTCTGGCCCACAGGCTACTCGCCAACGCCGACTCGTGGTCATCGCGCGCAATCGCGGCGACGCTCCTCGTCAACTTCGGCGAACACGACGCGGTCTGGCACGACCTGGTTTCGGCGACGATCGATCCCATCGGGCAGGTGTCCGGCGCGGCAACATCCGTGCTCGGGAGCCTGGCTCAGATGGAGCGTAGCCGACCCGTCCAGTGGGATGCGGCGCGTGAACCGATTGCGGCGGTGCTCGATGGCACCAATCCGTTCGCCTTCAAGACCGTGATCGAAGTCCTGGCCGCTACCGGGATCGAACCCGCGTTCGGGAAGCAGCTCATCCGCGAAGCACCCGACCTCCTGCTCGCGCATGTCGGCGCGCAGCACGAGATCACCCGCCAACCCGCGATCGACCTCCTGAAGGCCGTGAGCGGTGAGGATTTCGGCGCCGATTCCGAAGCCTGGGCGGAGTGGCTCGACGGTCCGCTGGACGATTCCTGACGGATCGACCGGTCCGTCGGACAATTCAACCGGTCGCCGCGCCATGGTAGTTCACCGGGGTCGAAACGCTTAACCCTCGGAACAACGATGACCGGGAGCGAGACAACCCGATCCGCGGGCTCGGAGTCGATAGCGAGTGGACCCTTGCGAAAACGACTCTCGCTGCAATCAAGGGGTCGACCCTCGCGTGAATAGCTTGAAGAAGGAGGCAACGTCAATGAGACTTCCAGATCGGTCTTCGATTTTCGCACGCAACCTCCAAGTCCGCAGGCGAAGCATCGCCGTGCTCGGCGGGTTGCTGGTGATGGGAGCCGGCGTCTCGTGCATGAGCACCACCGCTCTCAGGCACGAGCCGGTCGCGATGGATGATGCCGTCGCGCTCGATGTCTCGCCGCGTGTCATCCCGTCGTCCGTCAAGGCTCATCTGGCGGACGGATCCACGGTCCTGTTCCCGGAAGGCGTCACCATCGAGGAGGCGCGGGTCACCGGCAACGGAGACCGTTACGATATTCGCCTCAGTCCGGTCGGCTCCGTTTCCGAAATCGCGCGGGACAGTGTGGTGGCGCTGGAACGCTTCCGTACCGTGATCGATGGAGACAAGACGATCGCCTACAATGCACTGAGCACGCTGTTCGGGCTCGCGGCGGGGGGTGTCGCCCTGCTGATTGCAAGATGAACTCCCGGGAGGCGAGAATGGCGCACCTTCAACACCGATTCATCCGTGCGGGTATCGTTTGCCTACTGATGTCGGCCTGCATTCCCTACTATGGGCCGCGGGTCAGCGAGTTGGCGCCCGCTACCCGTCCCGCGGGCATCGCTTCGGTTCTCGATGTGGGAGGCGACCTCATGCAGGCAGAGGTTCTGGCTGTGGAGGACGACGCACTGATCGTCCTGGTCGACCGGGTTCCGCAGCACGGCATGGCCGGAAGGCTGGCGCGGATTCCCTTCACCGGCATCCGGACCGCCGAATTCGCAAATGCCGACGGCTTCGACTACAGCGCCTGGACGTTTCTCTTCAGCCTCGGACCACCCAGACCGCCCGAGGCCCGTTCCCTGGTGCTCGATGAAGTCAGCCTGGACCCGGAAACCCGCGAACGCCTGCGGCTCCTGACCCGCTATCCCCAGGGCCTCGACGCCGGACTTCTCGCCCGCCTCGAGGGTGTCTACGGAGAGATGGAGACTCTGGACGGCGGCTGACGCTATCTCTCCACGCTCATCCCCAGGATCAGCCGCTCCTTCCTGAACAAATCGATGCCCTGATGCGCGATGTAGAGGTTGAGGGGCTCGCCCGAGACGCCGCGCACGTGTGAGAGCTGGAGGTTCACGCCCCAGGAGGCGTTCAGCACGAGTTCCGAGCCGTCCTGGTTGAGCACCCCGAGGCCGAACGAGGTGACGGGACTGATCCACCAGCTGTCGCGCTGGTACAGCCACGGCGGCCGGTACTGCAGGTTGGCGGCCACCAGCCAGCTGGGCTTCCCCTGCCCGAGGGAGAGGGACGCTTCCGGGACGAAGTTGAACGCCTTCAGGTGATCGCTCGGACCCCAGTCGGCGGCGACGCCGAAGATCCACTGGGTGTCGGGTCCTCCCAGGACGCCCGTGTAGGGGCGCAGCTCGTTGGCCGGAAAGCCGAGGGCGGGATCGAGGCGGCTGTCACCGTAGACCTGCTCCGGGAAGTCGGTTTCGAACTCGACTGGTTCCGGGTCGAACTCGAATTCGGGATCAAACTCGAATCCGGGCGCGGGTTCGGTCAGCGGGGGCGCCAACTCGGGCTCAACCGCCATCACAGGAGCGTCCTGTGGCTCGGCTTCGAACGGGGCGACCGCAGCGGCACCTTCGGCGCGAGCAGTCTCCTCCATCCTCCGCTCCATCTCATCCAGGCGCGCGTCCACCCGTTCCGCGAGGCGGTCCTCCATCTCCGCGAGGTCGTCCCGGCTGAAGTCCGGAGGGCGGGGGCCGCGGCCGCCTCCCACGAGGATCTTGAGGCCAGCGGACATCTGCCAGTTGTGGACGAGGTCGCCGGGGTCCCTGACGTCTTCGAAGTCCACGGCAGCGGCATCGAGGTTCGGCCTCGACATGATGTAGTCGCGCGCGGCCGCCGTCAGCCGCAGGTGCCGGCCCAGTCCGAGATCGAGGCCCCCTCCAACGATCAGCGCCGTGCGGTCGGCGGGGACGGTTTCCGCATGCGAAGCCAGCTCCGGACCGAACTCCATCCTCCCCGCGCCTGCCAGCAGGTGGGGCGAGAACAGCGCGAGGCCGCCCAGCGTGAACTGCGCTTCCCCGCCGTATCCCCTGATCCCGTCCTCCCATGCGTGACGGTCATCGACGCCCCGCCAGTAGAAGCCGCGCAGCCCCACGGAAGGGCCGAGTTCGAAGCCGGCGCGGAAGCCGGCGATGGCTTGATCGTCGATGCCGAAGGCGGGATCGAAGGCCTGTGCGCCGCCGAATGGCTCGAACAGCACCGCGGCACTGGACGACGGGGATCGGAAGCGGCGATCTCCGGCGCGATACCGATCCGACCATGACGGGTAGTGGGGCTCGCCGAGCTGCAGCATCAGCCCCACGCGCAGGGCCAGATTCCGGCGCAGGGCGCCCGCACCCGGATCCTCGGGAAGCGCCGCATCCCCCACGGACACGGGTGCGGCCAGCTCCAGCGGATCCAGATAGTACCTGCTGCGCTCCACCATCACTTCGCCTTCGAACAGATCCAGCACCCGGGTCCGCAGTCCCGCTCCGTACCTGAGCTGGACGCGCCGGATGTCGCTGCCCGCCTCCGGCCGGAACCGCAGGATTCCCGCTCCGCCCATGATCACCGGCACCAGCGAGCCCCTGGCGAGCCCGATGGACACCTCGGCTCCCCAGGAATCCATGTCCAGTTGCTGATCGGCCGGGGGCGTCCGCATGCCGGCCGTGAACGGCAGGCTGGACAGGTGAGTCGAGCGGGAGTCGCTCTTCCGGTAGAAGGCCGTAAGGTCCACGTACTCTCCGAACCCGAGTCCCGCGGAGCCGCCCAGGGAGCGCGCCTTGCCGAGGCCGAGCGACTCGTCCCACTCGGTCCAGGTGACGGAGGGACGAAGGTTGTAGCGAAGTTGCTGGGCAGCGAGAGGCGCGGCATCGGATGCAAGGGCGCCCGCGAGCAATCCGGCGAGGAGCAGGCTGCGGGATGCCGGATGTTCCGCGTACAATGGAATGGACTTTCTAACTGTACCTGGTATAGTCACTGCGACTATCCTCCTCATATTGGTTGCCGGTCTCGCGTGCCCGGGCTCGCGTACGTCTCGCCAACCCGAAGGTTTCGGCCTCGGGCAGCCGGCCGTCATGGTGTGCGACGGTGCGCGCGAAACGCATCGCCATCCCATGCCTTAAGCGTTTGGACCCGCGACAAGTACCATGGTTCGCGTGCTGTATCTCGCGGACGATCCCGCTCCACGCCCTGTAGTCCCATGCAGCCATTGAGGCGGACTTCTGAAATCCATTGCCGTCCATAGGTGTCCATAGAGTTCCGTAATCGACTGTGTATCAACGTGTTATGTAGGGTATCGCCTACCTCGCCCGTCCAGCTACGACCCTTGCAATCCTGCTCCATCCCGTCTACGATTAGGGAATGAATCATGTCACCAGCACCCGCACCCAGCGCCGCCGGGGCAAGCCGAGGGGCCGTCATCCCCACAACCGGCTGTCCGCCGCCTTCGTGCGCTCCGCTCCGCCCGGTCGCCACTGCGACGGCAACGGGCTGTACCTCTACGTCAAGAAGACCGGGACCCGAAGCTGGATCCAGCGGCTCGTCGTGCGGGGCCGCAAGCGCGAGATCGGTCTCGGCAGCGTCGTCCTCGTATCGCTGGCCGAGGCCCGCGAGCAGGCGCTGGTCAACCGGAAGCTGGCCCGCGCGGGCGGCGATCCGCTGGCCGAGAAGCGCCGTTCCCTCGGTGTCCCCACCTTTTCCGAGGCCGCCGTTCGCGTCATCGAGCAAAAGCGCGGCGGGTGGCGCAGTGCGAAGACCCCAAGGTTGTGGACGCGCTCGCTGGAAATGTATGCCTTCCAACGCCTTGGGAAGCTGCCGGTCTCCGAGATCACCAGCGCCGACGTGTTGGAAACGCTCGCCCCCATCTGGCACGCGAGGCCGAAGGTCGCCCGCTCCGTCCGGCTCCGCATCCGGGCGGTGCTGGAGTGGGCCGTCGCCATGGACTGGCGGAAGGACAACCCCTGCGACCGGCTCCTGCCGGTGCTCGGCCCCCAGCACGATGTCGTCACCCACCGGAAGGCCCTGCCTCACGGCGAGGTATCGGCGGCCATCGCGAAAGTGCGGGCGGCGAAGCCGGGGAAAGTGGACACGCTGGCGTTCGAGTTCCTGGTCCTGACGGCGGCACGGGGCGGCGAGGTCCGCGGGGCGGTGTGGAGCGAGATCGACCAAGGTGCGGGCGTGTGGACGATTCCGGCAAGCCGGACGAAGACCGCGAAGGAGCACCGGGTGCCGCTGTCCGGACGGGCGCTGGAGGTCCTTGACGGGGCGCGGCAGCTGGACGGTGGGTCGAGTCCGATCGTGTTCGTCAACGAGCGCGGCAAGCCTTTGACCCGGAAGCGGCCGGGGCGGTTGCTCCTGAGCTGCGGGATCTCGGCGGTGCCTCATGGGTTCCGGTCCAGCTTCCGTGACTGGGCCGCCGAGAAGACCGATCACCCGAGGGAGGTGGTCGAGGCGGCGCTGGCCCACGTCGTTCAGAACAAGGTCGAGGCGGCGTACATGCGGACCGATTTGTTCGAGCGGAGGCGTCGGCTCATGGAGGACTGGGCCGAGTACCTCGCGGGCTGAGACGCGGCGACGAGGCTCGAACCGGGCTCGGAGGCCGTTTCGGGTCGATTCAAAGGCTTTTCGGGTGATCTACGGGCCGCAGGATGGCCTCTAACGCACGATCTCGGGTCTCCGAGGGGTAAGGGTAGGGCGGAAACCGGGCGCGCGACAGAGCGTAGCGCAGACCCGGGGAGTCGGGAGCCGGGCCGGTCGTCCTCCCCGTCCTTGAGGCTGGCGGCGGCGAGGCCGAGGAGCTTGCCCGCGACGGCCCGGTCGAGTCTGTTCCGGGCGATGCCCGGAGAGGCGTGTTCGGCGGCTCCGCCGAGGGGCTGGCTCACGCT
>VXMG01000126.1:0-11421 GCA_009841185.1 Gammaproteobacteria bacterium | reverse complement strand
GGGCGTAGGTCTTCTCCCAGCCGGGGGGCGCGATGTTCAAGCTGCGGCCCGTCTGTAGGTCGCACTGCGCGGCCAAAATGTGGACGTGGACGCCGCCTCCGCGCTCGCGGTGCAGGACTGCCGTCCACGAGTAGCGGTCGGGCTCCAGTCCCGCCCACGCGGTCTTCTCGAACTCGTCGAGGACGGCTTCGATCTGTTCGCCGGTGGGCCGGTCCTCCGGTGCCCACGCGATCACCGCTGACGTATACTTGCGCTCGAAGTCGAGCGAGTCGGCCACGGCGGCCACCATGTCCGGGTTCCCGCGCCACACTTCGACACCCTCGCGCTCCCGTCCCTCGGCGTCCAGTTCGCCTACGAGGTACTTGACGGCCGCCCGGGCCGAGCCCTTCCCGTGGGGCAGGTACTTAAGGAGCATCGCCGCCGTCCGCGTCGATGCGGGCGACACGGAGCAGCGAGCGCTCGAAGGACACGAGGTGGGCGATCACCGAGACCGCCTCGGCCGCCGTCCTGTGGGTGTTCGCCCAACAATACGATGTGGGGATCATATCCAAAGGTAATTCTGCACAATACTTGAATTTCGTTAGCAAGCCCCTAAGTTGAATGGTGTAAGCAGGATAGCTATTCAACTTGTAGAGGGTAAGCAGTGTCGAGTGGTGCGGGAAGTGTTGGACGGTCGTACAGGGAAGGTATCAGCATCATTGAGTTGGCTGAACGGTTTCCGAATGAAGAATCGGCGATCAAGTGGGTCGAGAAACTGAACTGGCCGAACGGTGAGATGTGCTGTATGCGCTGCGGCAGCGTGGACGTATATCGGGTCAAGAGCGGCAAGCCAATGCCGTACAGGTGTCGTGATTGTAAGCGGTATTTCAGCCTGAAGACCGGCGCGGCGATGGAAGCCAGCAACTTGCCACTCAAGAAGTGGGTGTGGGCCATCTATCTGATGGCGACGAATCTCAAGGGTATGAGCGCGGTGAAGTTGCATCGCGACCTGATTATCAGCTATCGGTCGGCGCGGTTCATGTTCCACCGCATTCGCGAGGGATTGGCGGAAGAAGCTGCCGAATTGGACAGGTTCGCGGGTCCAATTGAAGTTGACGAGTCATGGTTTGGCGGATTGGAGGAGAACAAGCACGCTCATAAAAGCTCCGGGCCGGTCGCGGTACAGTGGGCAAGACTCCCGTGGTGGCGGTGAAGGATCGCAAGACCAAGAAGATCACGGCCAAGGTGGTGGATGGGGTAAACAAGGCGACGGTTGTACCGATTGTGGAGTCGAGCCGGAAGCCCGGCGCGAAGCTTGGGGTTCGACCCCGCTACCGAACCGGCGATCCCTAGCGGGAAGGCCGTCCAGCCCCCCGTTCCGGGGCTTGGCTGCACCCGTCCGACGAACCCGCCGCCGCCGGGAACGCCATCGGAGCTTCAGAAACGAAATGTAAACCGCCCATCTGGAAGAGCACGATGTTCGTGCCGCCGGACACGTCGCCGACATGAAGGATGAAGCGCCCCCCGTAGCGCTTTCCAAAGCTAAGGCTGGTACCGGCGGTAGGAGAAACGTCTTCTCCGTCGTACTCGATTCCCGCGCGTAATGCCGGGCCGCCTCGGCTTCTCCTTCCTCGGCGACGCCGCGTGAGCCAGGCTCCGGATCGGGGACGGCGACGAGACCATCGACCGGCAGGACATCGCCGTGAACCAGGCGCGCGGATCGGTCTCCACCTGTCGCCGCCCGCCCGGCTCGGCGGCTTGGAACTGACGCCGTCCAGAACGGTGCACGCACGCAGGGACGGCGGCGCGGGCCAGACCGGCGACGGCATCGAGGTCGCCGGGGGACTCCGGGCCGTCCTCGGCATCGTGCGCCTCGACGCGCAGGCCCGCATGCTCACTCACCACACGGCGGAGGGCTACGGCGAGCGCGGCGCGACGGTGACCCTCGCCTTGGGCGGGCAGGGCGGCGAAGAAGGGTTCTCGCTCTCGGTCTCGCCGCGATGGGGCGGTCCGGATCGAGCCTCGGGCGCGCTCCTGCGCGTCCCGCTCGGAGGCGGTCTCCGTAGCGGCGGTCCGGGTCCGGAAGGCTGGATCCTCGACGCGCGCGCCAACTACGGCGTCAGTCTGCCCGGCGGCCTCTGGCTTGACCTCCACGGCCGCTACGGATCCGCCACCGCCACGCCCAGCCTCGGCCTGCAGGTCGGCATCCGGGGGGTCCAAGGCGGGGAGGAGTCACCCTTGCCAAGCCGCAAGCGTTAGACGTTGCGTGTCTCGTTTCCAAATCGCGTAGCGTTTGGGCATGGGAACCATGCGTAGCGCCGTGCCTGCCGGTTGAGTGAGGCTTCCGCGCTCGGCGGTGGGATTGGATTCCCTTCTCCTCGGCAGATCCACCGGGTACCGTTAGCGTTTCACCGAGCGGTCGGCGCGCCCGCGTCGGTCGCATGTACAGCGGCGGCGAAAGGACGAACCCATGAAGCGCGACTCGGCGCAACGGACCCTGTTCATCACCGGCACCAACTCCGGATTCGGCAAGGCCACGGTCGAACTGTTCGCCGAAAAGGGCTGGAGGGTCGCCGCGACCGTGCGGGACAAGCGGGCGCACGAGAACCTGTTCTCCCACCTCGCAGGCGTCAGGCTGTACGAACTCGATGTCGACGACTTCGAGCAGGTCGAGCGGGTCGCCGCCGAAGCCCTGAAGGACTTCGGCCGCATCGATGTGGTCGTCAACAACGCTGGCTACTGCCTGATGGGGCCGACCGAGACGAGCACCATGGAGCAGATACGAAGACAGTTCCGGACCAACACGCTCGGAGTGTTCGCCGTGACCAAGGCGTGCCTGCCCCACATGCGCGAGGTGGGTGGCGGAACCATCATCAACATCGCGTCGGCGAGCGCAATGTTCAACTACCCATTCGTCGCCGCCTACGGCGCGAGCAAGTGGGCCGTCCGCGGAATGACCGAGGGCCTGGCGGCCGAACTCGCCCCCTTCAACATCGTCGTCAAGGGGATCTACCCCGGCTTCCACGCGACCGCCATCTTCACCAAGCTCGACCAGGGCGCCGCCGCCGAAACGCCCGCGCACCGGGCCTACAAACCCTACTACGCCAATATGCTCTCGGCCCAGAAGGCCCTGCCGAACGCGGGAAGTCCGGCCAGGATCGCCCGGGCGATCCATCGCGCTGCCACCAGTCCGAAGGGTAGGCCGCACATCGTGTCCGGGCTGGACGCGAAGCTGCTGTTGCTCGTCAAGCGGCTGTTGTCGCAACGAGCCTTTCAGCGTCTCCAGACCCGCGCGATCCTTGCGCCCGCCTCGAGGGCGCAGACCGCGTTCATGCGGCTGACCTTCGGCAGGAACCAGCGGCCGTTCCGCATGGACCTGCCCGACGACTTGCCTTGACGACGCCACGCCGCCGGGCACCCCCATGGCGACATTCGCCTCGGTCGTGCTTGGCGAAGCCTCGGGATGTCAAAGGGCGATTGGGTCGGAGTTGCATGCGGAAAACCCCCGTCGCGAGAGTCTCCCCGCATGGGACTGCTGGACTGGGAGCGACCCCAGGGGCACAGGTGTCCGGTTCGGGCGCCGGGCCGTGCGCGTTTTCACACGCTCGTCTCCGCCCCCTCTTGGGGTCGCTCCCCCGAGAAATATCCTTGCGGGAAGGGGTCGAGCGACGCTTTGAAGTCTGGCGTTGGAACAACCTCCAGATCACCGGATCGAGAGCGGAAGAAGCGGGCGCGTCCACCGTTCGCCCGTCTCCGTGGCCGTGGCGGGGGCTCGACGGATGAGGGCGACTGAATCCAAATCCGTCGCGCATCGGCGGACAACTTGCGAGGTCGGCGGCTACACGCCGACTGTCCTACCGATCCATATCCGAAAATGGGCTATCCGCACACTCCACAACAGGAGGGGGTTGACGCTTGGAAGGCGACCTGACCGCGATCCCGCCGGTTTCCTGATATGATCCCGGAGGGCATAGAGGCGACTGGCCGAGTCGCCGAACTGCTGCGCCATGTGGACGACGCCCGGCTGGCTAGGCAGGGGGAGTACGTGCATCTCCTGTCGAAACTCACGCCGCGGCTTCAGGCAGCAGGAGCGGCCGACCGGAAGCGTGAACGCCGTCAGGCACCCCGGTTCAACATCTTCAAGTACCTGCGCGAAGACGAAGTGGGGTTGTCGCGCATCATCGCGGACCTGCTCGACCCGGCCGCCGAGCACGGCCAGGACGCGCGTTTCCTCGAAACGATGTTGGACGCCCTGCCCGAAACACGCGGACGCTTCGGCAAGCTGCGCTCGGCGGCCCCGACCAGCGATCCGATCAGCGTGCGGACGGAGCGCCGGACCACGAGGGGCAGGTTCATCGACATCACCAGGTGAAGGCGTACCTGGAATACCTCAACGAGCGGTACGGAAGGCGCTTTCTCCTGGTGTACCTGCCGCCCGTCCACCGCGAACCGGACGAATCCAGCCTTCCGCGAGCCGACCATGGGCACTGGCAGGATCACTTCAGGGTCATGCCGTACACTGCCGGGGATCCGTCACTCGAGTACTGGTTCGCGGCCTGCCGCAATGTCTGCGACGCCGACCGGGTGAGATCGTTCCTGAGGGACGCGGAATCGTTCTGCCAACAGCGATTTGGAGAATCGACCATGACGACCAACCCCGACACGCGATTCGTGCGCGAGTACCTGTCCGATAACCCGAACCACATGCGTGCCGCGCTCGCCGTACACGATGGGTGGCGTCTCGTGCGATCGGAAGCGTGCGAGCGGTTTCTGGAACACTTACGCCACACCGTGGAGGACCGGCTGCGAGCGGTTCTGCCGGGAGCCGAGGACGATTTCCATGTCACGTGCCGCTTCAGGAGGGAGAAGACGAGTGTCCTATCGATCTATCGGGACGCCTGGATTCGGTACGATGACCCGCCGTCCGCCCGGCAAGGGCGCAGCGCGATCATGCTCCACTCCGGACGCCGTGGCCCCAACGGCTGGTACTGGGGTGTGCGAAGCCCGAAGGCGTTCGTGAAAATGACTGAGGCAGAGAAGGAACGACGCGAAGAACTTGCCATGACCTTGGGACGCCAAGGCCTCTCGCTCGGCGGACACGACGACGATTGGTGGCCGCAGTGGGAATGGCTTCCCCGGTACCAGAGCTGGCACCTGCTCGCGGCTGAACTCTATGAAGAATGTTATGCGGGCGGCGGGCCGATCACGACCTACTACGCCGACGGCCTACTCAGGATCGCCGAGCACGCGATTCCGGCAATCGACAAGGTGGAAATGGTCAACCGGCCAAGTTCCGGCGCATGACTCGGGGTGTCCGCCTCGCCCCCGGCCTCCGGTGCGCGGGGGGACACACGCTGCGTTCTTCGGTGCTAACGTCGGGCAGTCCCCCGGCCGGTGGGCGAGAATGCAGACGGTCGATCACTAAAGCTAACCTCGTTGATCGACGAAGCCACCCCGAAGGCCGGGCGCGTACGGCGAACCGGCGACATCGACGCCGTCCGACCACTCGCCGAGCATTCTCGATTGAGTACAATTGAACGACATCCAGCTTCATCCGCCTCGAGACAGGGTAACGGACATGGGCAGCTTGCATGATGCCGTCATGCAATTCGTGGAACGGCAAATGAAGAAGGACCCCGGCGTGAGGAAGGCGACCCCGTTTGCGGGTGTCCGTGAGATCGACGAGTTGATCGGTGAGCTTAGGCCGCAACAGTTTCACGCCAAGTATCGGCTGCCGGTGGCGCGACGGATGACGGAGCAACGGCGACCCACACGGCAACCGAAGTCGGCTGTCCCCGCGCCCGAGCCCGAGACGCCACCGGAACCGGAGGTCCCAACAGTAGAGGAAACCACCGCTGTGGATGCGCCACCGGTGAACGAGGGCGACCCGGTTGCGGTTCGGCATCTGCTGCTTGATCTCGCGAAGGAACTGAATTCATGCTCTGTTGCCGATGATCGTTTGATGCTTCGGCGGGAGTCAATCAGCGGGAATCCGACCGCCGAATCCTGTAAGCTGAGCGATCACAACGACATGTGAATCCGAAAGCTCATGTCGCAGCAGCACGGGATCGTTGAGAATGCCGCCCTTCTCGTCGCAGACGATGACGTATTTCGCGTGCATCGGCTCGATTCGGGTCGCGTGCCGGGTGATCACGTAGTCGCTGAACCGTTCGGCGTCTGGTCCCTTCACCCGGATCTGGCGCTCCACCGCGACATTCCACACCGTGACGTCCTGGGTCAGCGCCTCGTGCTCCGCCGCCGCGCCGCCGTCCTCGGGCCGAACGTAGCCGCGGTGGTAGTAGATGCGGTTGTACACCGTGGCCCGCCAGCAGCCCGCTTCACGCGACAGATGCCAGTACGGAGACTTGCGAACCCTGGTTTAAATAAGCAGTTGGACCGGCGTCCGACCGCTCTGGCGCAGGTTGATCGGCACGATCCTGTCGGACTGATCCACGCTGGTCGGTTGATGGATCATCGCCGGGGTTCTCAGTTGCGTCGTGGGAGTTGGAGGGGTCGTGTGCGCGACCGCCGGGATCGGTTCAGCATGTTGGCTCGAACGCTGGGGAGCAAGGGGCTCGGGGCAGGCTGCCAACACTTGGTACAATCGGTTGACCGGACACCAACCGGACCTTTCGCCGTCCACTACTTGGGAGCCAAGCCCGCCCAATCCGGGGCTCATCCACTCGCCCGTTGTTATCGTGGCCCCTAACTTGATTGGCGACTACAACCGAACGGCCCCTGAGAGTCAGCTACGCAGCCGCAGCGTCCGCAAAAGGGAGTTTCGTCGCCATGCCAACCTTTCGGAGAAGCCCCAGCCCATTCGCCGCCTCTGCCCGTGCCGCGCTTCTGTTGCTGCTGGCCGCAACGCCGGTGGCCGCCCAGTCGAGCGGAACCATCAGGGGCACGGTCGTGGACGTGTTCGGCAGCGCCCTGCCCGGCGTCCGGGTGGCAGCTACCGGTCCCGGCGTGGATGCCGAAGACCTCACGGATGCGGCAGGAGTGTTCGAGTTCACCGGCTTGCCGTCCGGCGACATCACGGTGACCGCCACCCTGTTCGGCTATGCGACGCGGGTGATGCCGGTCACAATTCAGGCGGGCGCGGTCCAGACGGTCGAGATCATTCTGCATCCCTTCTTCCAGCTTTCTCCGCTCAGCGTGGTGGCGGAGGAGCCCACGGTCTTCGCGCGCAACTTGGTCGCGGAGCCGATGATGAGGCAGCAGTCGAGCATCACGGCGGTCACGTCGGTGATCGATAACCTTCCCGGAGTCTCCGTTCAGGAGGGGGACGGATACGCCTTCGACGACTGGTCGAGCAACGTGGTCATGCGCGGGTTCCAGTCCACGATCAACGACGTGCAGATCGGCACCACCATCGACGGGTTCCCCAACGGCACGTCGGACTACTGGAGCGGCGCGAAGGCGAGCCGCTTCGTCGATCCGATGAACCTCGGCGGGGTCGAGGTGTCGCAGGGGACCGCCGACATCGCCTCGCGGTCGGTCGAGGCTTTGGGCGGGACGCTCAACTTCCTAACCGCTGATCCGTCGGAAGAGGCGAGCCAGACGGCTTCGGTCACCATCGGGGAGAACGAGGGCCAGCGGTTCGCCGCGCGTGTGGAGACCGGATCGCTGTTCGGCGGCACGACGCGGGCCTGGGTCGCCGCGATCCGGCAGGAGGCGACCGACTGGATGGAGGGCTCCGCGAGGAACGAGCGGGAGCACTTCGCCGCGAAGATCGTGTCCTCGCACGGCAACTTGGACCTCACCGGCTATCTCTCCCACGACGACATCCACGAGGATGTCTACCAGCGGCTCTACAGCGATGCGGACTTCAGGGCCGACCCGCGCTGGGACCGCCTGATCGGCCACTGGCCGGGCGTGCCCTACCTGAACCAGTTCTACCGGCCCGGGTGGCAGACGCGGCGCAAGAACACGCTCGCCTACGTCAAGGCCGACTGGTCCGTGAGCGACCTGTTCTCGCTCAACGCGGGCGTCTACCGCCACCACAACTGGGGGCGGGGCGACTGGCTGCCGCCCTACATCGTCGACGTGGTGGACGACGGCGACGGGCCGGAGTCGGAACTGGCGGGCCGTGCGCCAGTGCGGGGTGGCAGCCAGCTCGGGGTGATCCGGTTCGTGGACGGCAACGGTGTCGCCGTCGGGCCGACGCCGGGATGCACGTCGTCCTACATCTTCAACTACTACGGCTCGGGCGGGCCGGAAGTCGATCCGGCGTGCCACCCGGGCGCGAGCGCGGTGCAGTCGTACCGCCACAGCCACTACGGGAAGAACCGTCTCGGTGCGAACATCGACGGTGAGTGGTCCGTGCTGTTCGGCGGCGGGCGGGGCAGCGTGCTGCGCGCGGGTATCTGGTACGAGGACTCGCGCCGCGACCTCGGCCGCGACTGGCACCGCATTCTGGACCCGGCGATCAACTTCAAGTGGGACGAGCGGGCCTACTGGCACCAGTACGAGTGGGAGTTTCCGCAGAGCGTCGTCAAGTGGTACGCCGAGGAGACGCTGTACTTCGGCCCGTTCGAGTTGACCGGCGGCGTCAAGCAGTACCTCGTCTCCGTGTCGCGCGAGGATGAGTTCGGGGTCGACCGGCCCCTCGACGTGGGTTCGGACTCAGACGTGCTGTTCTCCGGCGGTCTCACCTACGAGACGCCGGTCGAGGGCCTCGACCTGTTCGTGGGCTACGCCGAGAACTTCCGCGCCATCGGCAGCAACCTGCTCGAAGTGCCGGGCCGCAGCCTTGACCGCCTGGAACCCGAGACCGCGTCAAACGTCGATGTCGGCGTCCAGTACGCGGGCGAGCGGGTCGCCCTGAGCGCCACCCTGTATTCCATCGATTTCGACAACCGGATCTTCTACCTCGGGCCGCAGACGCCCGCGGGTCCGAACTACCTCATCCCCGGAGGCGGGGCCTACTTCAACGCGGGTGGCATCGAGACCAGCGGCATCGAGTTGGCCACCACCGTGGCGTTGTCCGACCGGACATCCCTCTACACCGCCCTCACGCTCAACGACTCGAAGTATCTCGGGACCGACGATCCGCTCGTCGACGCCAGCCAGGGCATCGTGGCAGGCGAAGACGTGACCGGCGTGCCGCCCAGGCTGTGGGTCGTCTCCCTCGACCGCGACGGGCCCTTGGGCGGCGGGCTGTCGGCGAAGTACACGGCGGCGCGCCGGGTCAGTCTGACGGCGGACTGGTACACCGACGCCTACTGGACGACGGACGCCTACGTCAGCTTCAGGGGCGAGGCGCTGAGCGACCTGTTGCGGTCGACGGAGTTCTCGATCGTCGCGAACAACCTTTTTGACACCCCGTACCTGTCCGCGATCACCGAGAACGCGGCATGGCTGGGCGCGCCCCGAACCATATCCATGACCGCCACCGTATCGTTCTGACATTAGCGCGTTGCCGCGCTTCGTGAACGGTCTTCAACCGGCGCGCGGCGGGCGCGGACAGAGCCGAGGCACGGTAGGCAAAGTGCATGTACCGGTGTCGTAGGGAACGGCCCAGCCGGCGACCATGAGAAGCGGGCGGCACCGGCGAGCCACGGCGGATGCCGGGCTGTGGAAGGGGCTGAATCCCGCGATGGCGCTGGCCGCCAAGTGCGTCGTTCTGGCCTTCGTCCTCGCCATTGTCTGGGACGTGGACGCCGCTGGCGCCGTCTTCGGCCGCATCCGCGACTGGATCGAGAGCACGCTCGGCTGGTTCTACATCCTGGTCGTCGCCGTCGCCGTGCTCACATGCGTGTTTCTAGTGTGCAGCCGGTTCGGCAGGATCCGGCTCGGCGATGACGGTTCCGTCCCCGAGTTCAAGACGTCCTCGTGGATCGCCATGCTGTTCTCGGCAGGCATCGGGATCGGACTGTTGTTCTTCTCCATCGCCGAACCGCTCTTCTGCTTCGACAACAGCCAGACCGCGGGCTATCCTAACAACCCAAGCGCCGACTTGGCGGGTGCCGTGTTGTTGGACGAGCAGCGCGCCATGCACGCGATGCGCGTCACCTACTTCCATTGGGGCATCCACGGGTGGTCCGTGTATGTCCTGGTCGGGCTGTGTCTCGCCTACTTCGGGTTCCGAAAGAAGCTGCCGCTGACGCTCCGCTCGGCTCTGCATCCGCTCATCGGCGAACGGATATACGGCCCGGCCGGTGACTTGGTCGATCTGCTGGCCATGTTCGGCGGAGTCTTCGGCATCGCGACCTCCTTGGGCCTCGGGGCAAGCCAGATGGCCACCGGGCTCGACATGCTGCTCGGCGTCGATCCGGGTGTCGTCACGCAGGTCGCACTCATCGCCGCCATATCGCTGGCGGCCACCCTGTCGGCGGTATCCGGCGTCAGTCGCGGGATCCGCATCCTGTCGGAGTGGAACATCCGCGTGAGCCTGCTCCTTCTGGGGTGCTTCCTGTTGCTGGGCCCCTTCCAATGGCTCGCCGGATTCGTCGCATCTTCGCTCGGCGAATACCTGTGGCGCCTGATACCGATGTCATTCTGGATCGCCGATGATCCGGGGGAAGCCGCATGGCAGAACGGCTGGACGATCTTCTACTGGGGCTGGTGGATCTCCTGGGCGCCCTTCGTCGGCACGTTCATCGCCCGCATCTCCCGCGGGCGCACGCTGCGCGAGTTCATCCTGGGCGTGATGTTCGTCCCGACCGGCCTCGTGCTGCTGTGGTTCGGGGTCTTCGGCGGCAGCGCCATCCATCTGGAACTCAACGCCGCGGGCGGCGTCGGAACCGCCGGGATCATGGAACTGGTGCGGGATGCGAACTACGAAGCCGCCCTCTTCGCGACCATCGACCGAATGACCGACATCGGCTGGCTCGCCTGGGCCATGTCCGCCACGGCCACCCTCCTGTTGGCGACGTGGTTCGTCACGTCCTCGGACTCCGGCACCCTTGTCATCACCACCTTTCTGAGCATGGGCGATGCTCATCCGCTCCGGCGCTTCCGCATCGTCTGGGGGCTCGGAGTGGGTGTAGTGGCCGCCGTGCTCCTGCTGGCCGATGGTCTCCAAGCCTTGCAGACCGCAGCCATAGCCGCCGCCCTGCCCGTTAGCGTCGTGCTGCGCCGGGGGTCACTCCCGGCCTTCAGTCCCTCGCGTGAAGGCATGGGGCGGTGCCTATCAGGTGCGTTGCCATCGTGCCCGCCGCCGTATATTGCGAGACGTCGTGTGCGGCACGTTGAGCGAACAGGAGCGGGAATCAGGAGACTGTTGCGTTGGGGATCTCGACATTCGGTGTGCTGGCCATTCAGGCGGTCCTCGCTGGAGGAGGGCCGGAGTTGCCGCTCGCGTCATCGCCTCCCGCCGATGCTCGCCGGAGCCAATTGCCATGGGACCAACTTGACACGCTCGCGGTCTTGGGCGGCGGGCCGGCGTGGAGCGAGCCGCCGTTCTACCGGGTCTCCGATGCGGTCCTCGACAACGACCGG
>VXMG01000051.1:408-82273 GCA_009841185.1 Gammaproteobacteria bacterium | reverse complement strand
GGGGGGGCCGGGTTTTTTTTTTAAATCCCTCTGTTTTTTTTTTGGCGGGGGGGGCGGGGCGCCCCGGCGGGGGGGGGGGGGCCCCCCCGGCGCCGTGGGAACGCGGATGCACAAGGGAAGGAAGCAAGATTCCGGAGTCAAGGAGGAGTATACGACGATGAATGCGAAACTATTCATGAAGAGAATCATGGCGACCGGCACGCTCGCCGGCGTCCTTTCTCTCGCCGCGTGTGACTTGGCGGTCACCAACCCTGGTCCCGTGCAGGACGCGACACTCAACCTCGAAGGCGCCTACCAGGGAATCGTGAACGGTGCCATTCGGAGCGTCCAGGAGGGATTCGATCAGTACGCGCTCCTGGGTGGGTCCATCGTGCACGATCTCATGCCGAGCGGGCACACCGGAGCAGCGGGCGTGCAGGTGGTCGAGGAAATCGCCGTCCTCACCGCCGAGAACAATGGAGCCGGTGGTGACTGGGCATCCCTCCACCGAGGTCGATGGATCGCCGAGGAGGCGATTCGCCGATTCACGGATCCCGAGGCCGAGACCCCCGGGTCACCCAGTCTGATCGCCCAGGCGCACTTCTGGGCCGGTGCTGCAACGAGATACCTGGGCGAGAATGCCTGCACGTTCGTTGTTGACGGTGGCGCGCCCGAGCCCAAGCTGGCGCATTTCGACTACGCGATCAACCACTTCGATCAAGCGGTCTCGATCGGCGGCTCCGCCGGCGAGAGTACACTCGTGACCGCAGCCGTCGGCATGCGGGCAGCGGCGAAGCTGTTCAAGGGCGACTATAGCGGTGCCGCCGCCGATGCGGGCCAGGTTCCGTTTGATTTTGTATTCCGGACCAACTACACGGGGTTCGGCGGCGAGTATTACGTGCTATACGGTCACGTCCTTTCCGAGGGCTTCCAATCCCTCTCGTATTGGGGCACTCCGGCCGGCGAACACTTCCTGCAGACGGGAGATTCGCGAGTTGCGTTCGGTTACGACAACGGGTCCCGGGAGGTCCGGGAGGGTTTGAGCCACTCCGACCGAGCCCAGAATCACCCGGCTCGCCCCACCTGGACGGCTCTGGTCCCCATGTTCTATCCCCTCAAGGGAATCGCGCCGCGTGACCCGGCTCGGGAGTTTCTCTTCTTCGAGCCCGACCGCGCCCTGCAGCGCGAGACATTGCAGCTCGATCTGGTCGACGGCCGCGAAATGGAGTTGATCAAGGCCGAAGTCGAGTTGCGCAATGGAAACTGGCAGGCCGCCATGGCGCTCATCAACAACGTGCGGACGACCTCGCCGGTCTATCCGATCGACATGACCGATCAGAACAAGTTCGACCTTCGGCTACATCCGGCGGAGCAGACGGACTGGGACGCCAACCCGGACATGGCCGCCTACTTCAATCAATTCGCGTACGAGTTGAAGGACTTCACCGAAGGCGCGATGATGGAGCCGATGGGCAACATGATGCTGGGTGACCGTATGATGAAGGCTGTCGAAGCCAGCAGCATGGAAGAGGCGTGGACCGCGCTCAAGTTCGAGCGGCTCATCGAGCTGACGCTGGAAGGCCGCCGTCTTGGCGATCGTTGGCGCTGGCGGAGCAACTCCGAGCCCGTGGCGCCCTCATCCGGGCCCGGAGGCGAAGACACGCCGGGCACCTATAACCGGTTGGAGTTCATTCCACCGTCGCATGCGGCGCGGTACAACGTGCCGACCGACCCGCTGAACCTGTGCTTCCCGCTTCCTGTGTCGGAGAACGACACCAACCAGAACGTTCCCGAGGACTACAGGGACTGGGTACCCAGGCCGTAAAGCGAACAGACGCCGTTTTTCGGCGCGAAATAAACCGGGGGAGGGTGTTTCGGCACCCTCCCCCGGTTGCTTTGGTGCCAGCCTCAAGCCTGGCGGTCCCGGAAACGAATCACCGGTTCCAAGGGTAATGCCATGAACCTCGGGGTATCCCGCTACTGCCCCGGGTTGATGTGCGTCAGCCGAAGTTGGTGTCGATCTCGCCGGAGCGACGCCGGCATCCGGCGGTTTCGCGAAGGAGAAACCCGATGAACCGTCTGTCGATCCCGTTTTCTTCGGCAGCGGTCGCCCTGTTGGCGGCTGCATCGCCGGTGCTGTGCCAGGAGGGCGGCTCCATCGTGGGCGAGGTGGTGGACAACGTAACGTTGGAGCCCGTTGTGGGCGTCGCCATAACCGTGGTGAGTCACGAGCTTGCGAGCGTCACCAACGAGGACGGCCATTTCTCGCTGCGCGACGTGCCGCCCGGAAATATCTCCGTGAGGGTTGAACAGCTCGGCTACATCGCCATCGTGGGTGAGGTGGAGGTCCGCGCAAACGACGTGACCTTCGTGCAGTTTCCGCTTTCTCCCATGGCCTTTCTGCTGGACGAGCTTCGCGTCGTCGCGGACCGGTCCGAAGTCGAAGTACCGGACGGCGGCATTTTCACCGAGATCATTCCCGACGACTCGGATTCAGCGCGCAACGCCCTGGAGCTGCTCACCGCCCGGGTTCCCTCGCTTACGGTGCGCACGGATGCTATGGGCGGGGCCACGCGCAGCGAGATACGCATCCGCGGCAACGCTTCCGTCTCGCAGAGTAACATGCCTTCGATCTACATCGACGGCGCGAGAGCGGACATCGTGTACCTGGAGGACCTCTCCGCGACCGAGGTCAAGAGGATTCGCGTTCTGCGCGGCCCCTCAGCCGCGTCGCTCTACCCCGACTCGGCTAACGGCGTCATCCTGGTCGAGACGTGGCGGTCGCGCGGTGGAACCTGAGGCCGAACCCGGGCACGCTCCTCGATACCTGGGATCGGATCCTCGATAGCCATGTGCGCCCGCTCACCCGTCGGAAATCAGCGGTGACAGGTTGCTCGCCAGCAGGCGCCGGTTGAAGTCCGCGATCTCCCCCTCGAACAACTCCTCGACCTGCGCTCGGTATTCCAGCACCTCCGCATTCAGCAGCCGCTGGACCTCGCCCGCCTGATCCGTCGGCGGAAAGTCCCCGTTCATGATCGCCCCGGCCAGGTAGCGCAGCTCCTCGGCCAGCTTGGGCGCCCAGCGCACCCCGTCCTGCCCCGTGCCCGTGGTGATCAGGCGCACCAGGTTGTCCTCGACCGCGATGAGGTTCTCGTCCAGCTCGGCCGCCGCGGCGAGGATCTCGTCCGCCCCGCCCCGGTCCTCCAGCACGGCCTGGAGGTCGTAGAGCTGGCGCCGCAACCACTCGATGCGGTTGACCATCGACGTCACCTCTGCGTAGTCGGCGCGGATGTCCGAGAACATCGCCAACTGCGCCCGGATATCGGCCTCCGTGCCGCTGGAGTTGGGGTCCTTGTGCACGCGCAGCTCCTGCGACTGGGCGGGCTGCCCGTCCACCTCGAGGGTTACGGTGTAGGTGCCGGGCGGCACGAGCATCGACAGTCCCTGCCCGCCGGAACGCGTCCGGTCGTCGCCCAGGTCCACCCAGTCGGCGTGGAGCGGCTTTGTCCGGAACACGATCTCCGGTGACGGCTCGTCCCGGAGGTCCCACCACACCCGATTGATGCCCGCCTCCCGCGGACCCTCGAGCGAACGCACCGGGTTCCCGGCCGCATCGGCGATGTGGACGGTGGCCCCGCTCGCGCTGCCGTCGCCCAGCCAGTAGTTGATCGAGGCGCCGTAGGGCGGGTTGTCACCGTCGGACTGGTCGTTGGGCATGGAGCGCGCGGCCGTGATGGCGCGGAAACGGTAGGCATCGCGCGGCGCGAACAGGTGCGCCTCCGACCCCGCGACCTGGGCGCTCAATTGCTGCAGCGGGGTGATGTCGTCCAGGATCCAGAAGCCGCGCCCGTAGGTCCCCACCACCAGGTCGTTGAAGTGCCTCTGCACCTCGATCCCGTACATCGGCGACACCGGCATGTTGTTCATGAGCGGCTGCCAGTTGTCCCCGTCGTCGAACGAGACGTAGAGGATGTTCTCCGTACCCAGATACAGGAGCTCCGGACGCACCGGGTCCTCATGGATGTCGCGCGTGTAGCTGAGCGGACTGTCGGCGATCCCCTCGACGATCTTTTCGAAGCTCTCGCCGTAGTCGCCGGTGCGGTACACGTGGGGCTCGAAGTTGCCCTGCTGGTGGTGCTCGATGGCGAAGTAGGCCTTCCCGGTCTCGTAGGCGGACGCGTGAATGCCGCGCACGACGCCGTCCGGCGGCAGGTCGGGGATGTTGCCGGTCACGTCGTTCCAGGTTCCGCCCCCGTCCCGCGTGACGTGCACGAGCCCGTCGTTGGACCCGGCCCACATCACGTTCGCGTCGAGGGGGGACTCGGCGAAGGCGTAGATCACGCAGCAGAACTCGACCCCGATGTTGTCCGGCGTGAGCCCGCCGGAGATTCCCATGCGCGACTCGTCGTTGGTGGTCAGGTCGGGGCTGATGATCTCCCAGCCCTGGCCGCCGTTGGTGGTCCGGTGCACGTGCTGGCTGGTGACGAAGATGGTGTTGCGGTCGTGCACGGAGACATGCAGGGGAAAGGTCCACTGGAAGCGGAAGCGCACACCGCTGGCCGGATGGCCGCTGGCCAGTTCGGGCCACACCTCGACGTCCCGGAACCGGCGGTTGCGGGCGTCCCAGCGCACCACCACACCGCCCCGGGCACCCGATCCCGACGCGCTCGACCACACGATGTTCGGGTCCTCGGGATCCGGGGTCGCAAACCCGCTCTCACCCCCGCCCACGGTGACCCACTCCGACCGCGAAATCGGCCCGCCGATGCCCCCGAACCCTCCCGTGCGGCTGTTGCTGGGCCCGCGGAAGGAGGGCCCGTCCTGCCGGTTGCCGAGCACGTTGTAGGGAATCGCGTTGTCCACCGTCACGTGGTACATCTGGCCAATCGGAAGCTCGGTGGCGTGCCAGGACATGCCCCGGTTCATGGAGACTGCCACGTTCTGGTCGTTCCCCACGATCATCCGGTCGCCGTCCAGCGGGTCAATCCACATGTCGTGGTAGTCGCCCCCGGGCCGCTGTCGGCCCTGGTGGTTAACGTAGGTCGCGCCCCCGTCCAGGGAGCGGGACAGCCCCGAGGTCTGGAAGTAGACCTCATCGGGATCGTCGGGGCTGACGAAGCAGTTGTTGTAGTACGCGGTGCGGCCGCCCAGATCGCGGGAGTGGTTCATCAGCTCCCACGTCGACCCTCCGTCGAGCGAACGCCAGAACTCCCCGCTCTCGGTCTCGCGCCCGTGCCAGGGCACCCCGTCGCCGGTCTCGATCAGCGCGTAGACGCGATTGGGATCGGCAGGCGTCAGACAGAGGTCGGTCTTCCCCACCGGCAGCAGCGGCAGCCCGTTGCCCTCGAGCTTCCTCCACGTGTCACCGCCATCCTCCGAGAGGTAGATACCGCTTCCCTCTCCCCCGCTCTCCCGTCCCCAGGTGTGCACCTCCACGGTCCACATCCCGGCGAAGAGCCGGCGCGGGTTGGAGGGATCCATTTCGATGCTCGAAGCCCCCGTGTTCTCGTCCACGAAGAGCACGTGCTCCCAGCTCTCGCCGCCGTCCGTGGTGCGGAAAACGCCGCGCGCCTGCTGCGGCCCGTGGGCGTGGCCCAGCGCACCCACGTATACGATGCCCGGATCGTGGGGATGGACGACGATGCGCGACATGCGCGTCGGCCCTCCCTCGCCGAGCCCCATGTGGCGCCAGGTCCTGCCGGCGTCGGTGGACTTGTAGACGCCGGTGCCGAGCGAGACGTTGGAGCGAATGTGGGGCTCACCCGTCCCGGCCCACACGATCGACGGATCCGAGGGCGCCACCGCCAGCGCGCCTACCGAATGATCCGTCTGGTCATCGAAGACGGGCTCCCAGAACTCGCCGCCGTCGCTGGTCTTCCAGATCCCGCCGGAGGCGGCCCCCGCGTAGTAGGTCAGTGGATCTCCGGCAACTCCGGCCACCGCCGCGAGGCGGTTGCCGACCGGTCCGATGTGTCGGTAGCGAAGCTGCTGGTAGGCCTCCGGGGCGATCTGCTGCGCCCCGCTCGCGCTCGCGAGAGCGAGGATCGCCGCTACCAGGGGAAGCAAGCGCCATGTGGTTCTCAGGACCGTGTTCATCGTCATCTCCTCGGTGTGTGACGGGTGCCTGTCAGCACCATACGGCTCTCGCTTTTCGCCTCGCAAGCGAGCCCGAAACCATGGCCGTCGAGCATGGTGAAGCATGCTTGCCGCAACTGCCGGGTCACATTATTCTGACAGACTAGTTGAAGTGTCTCCGCGATCCACGGACGCGAGCCCTCGGGATCAACGTTTTCCGTGGGTCGGGGGTCATTCAGGGCACGGGAGGGGTCGGTTGCGTCTGGCGTATGCGTCCGGACGCCACAACCGGGTTCCCCGCCCGCGGGCGGCGGTTTCAGGCGATCACAGGTTGGTTCGCAAGACAAGGACGGGAGCACCGGATATGAAGATCCTCAACCCTGGCGCTTTGCTGGTCGGAGGCCTCCTGGTGACGGGTGCCGGGATCGGCACGAGTTCGGGCCCCATCGCACCCGACGGGAAGGCTCTTCCCCCGGCGGATGCGGTGCACGCCGCGTCCGTACCCACGGAGGAGCTGACCACGGTCGTGCGCACCTACTGCCAGGTCTGCCACAACGATGCACTGCTGACCGGCAACGTCTCGTTCGCCGAATTCACCGTCGAGGGCGCGTCCGACAATGCCCAGCTCGCAGAACGCATGATCCGCAAGCTGCGGGCAGGCATGATGCCGCCTCCGGGCATGCCCAGGCCGGAGCCCGAGGTCCTGCTTTCGCTTGTCGAGACGCTCGAGAAGAACGTGGACGACGCCTACCGGCGCCACCCCAATCCGGGTATCCGAACCTTCCAGCGCCTCAACCGTGCCGAGTATTCGGCGGCCATCCGCGAACTGCTGGGAATCGAGGTCGATGCGGGCGTCTGGCTTCCCCTCGACCAGATGAGCGAGAACTTCGACAACATCGCCGACGTCCAGGCACTCACACCAACCCACCTCGACGCCTACCTCAACGCCGCCAGCGAAGTGAGCCGCCTGGCGGTCGGAAGCCCCAACGTCGATCCCACCGACGCCACCTACAACACCTCGCCCTACGGCTCGCAGCACGCCTGGGAGTACGTGGAGGGCGCGCCCTACGGCACCCGCGGCGGCATCGTGGTCACCCACGATTTCCCGGCCGACGGCGAATACATCCTCACCCCGGTGATCGAGGGCGGGCGCAGCGCCCGCTACGAGGACGTGGACATCTCCATTGAGGGAGAGCCCATCGCCCTCCTGGCGGCCGGCCCGTTCCCGCGCGGAGGCGCCGACTTCCGCGGCGGCTCGCCCATCAAGACCAACCCGACGTTCATCCGCGCCGGACAGCGCAGCGTGTCCGCCGCGTTCGTCCGTCGCATCGACGGTCCCTACGACGACCTGATCAAGCCGCCGGAGTGGTCCCTGGCCGGCGGAGCCGGAGGAAGCCCTGGACAGACCACCCTGCCGCACCTGAAGAGCCTCATCATCAGCGGCCCCTACAACGTCACCAGCGTTTCCGAGACGGAGGCGCGCCGCCGCATCTTCAGCTGTCGGCCCACCACCCCCGAGGGAGAGCGCCCCTGCGCCGAGCAGATCATCGACCAGATCGGAAGCGCTGCCTACAGGCGTCCCCTGGACGAGCGCGACATGGCCGGGCTGATGGCGTTCTACGACGACGGCGCCGGTGACTCCGGCTTCGAGACGGGAGTGCGTCGGGCGCTCCAGGCCATCCTGGCGAGCCCCCACTTCATCTTCCGCATCGAGAGGCAGCCGGAGGACATCAAGGCGGGCGAGCGATACGAGATCAGCGACCTGGCTCTGGCGACCCGGATGGCCGCCTTCCTCTGGGGCACCCAGCCCGACGCCGAGCTCATCGACCTCGCCGAGCGCGGAAGGCTCCAGAACGACAGGGAGCTGGAAAGGCAGACCCGGCGAATGCTGGCCGATCCCAGAGCCGAGGCGCTCGGACCGCGCTTCGCCGCCCAGTGGTTCCGGCTGCAGGACCTCGACAAGGTGCACCCGGACTCCTACTGGTTCCCGAACTACAGCCAGCAGCTGGCCGACGCCATGCGCACCGAGACCGAGATGTTCTTCAACAGCCTCGTGCGCGACGACCGCAGCGTTCTGGATCTCTATACCGCCGACTACACCTACGTGAACGAACGGCTGGCCAGGCATTACGGCATTCCTGGCGTACTCGGCGACGAGTTCCGACGTGTGCAGTACCCCGACAGCCGCCGCGGCGGCGTCATGGGACAGGGATCCATCCTCGTCCTCACCTCGATGGGCACGCGTACCTCTCCGGTACTCCGCGGGAAGTGGGTGATGGAGGTGCTGCTTGGCACGCCCCCACCTCCGCCCCCGCCCGACGTACCGGCGCTCGAGGAGACGGAGGGGGCCACGGACGGACGCTTCCTGACAACGCGGGAGCGCATGGAGATCCACCGGGCCAATCCCACCTGCCACGCCTGCCATCAGTTCATGGATCCGATCGGGCTCGCACTCGACAACTTCGACGTGACCGGGAAGTGGCGCATCCGTGAGAACAACATGGCGCTCGACACCCGCGGCAACCTCTACGACGGCACGCCGTTGACTGCGCCCGAAGACCTCCGGGACGCGCTAATGCAACGGCCTATTCCGCTGGTGCGCACATTCACCACCAACCTTCTGGCGTATGCCCTGGGCCGGCGCGTAGAATACCACGATCAGCCCACCGTGCGCGCGATCGCGCGGGAAGGCGAAGAGAACGACTACCGCATCTCCTCCTTCATCACCAGCGTGATCCAGAGCGATCCGTTCCGGATGAGGATGGCGGACGTGGTGGCCGAAGAAGAGATGGAGAGCGAACGCTAACAGAAGCGCCTTCCCGACGGATCGGCGCATGATGGAAACCGGGTCGTATTACCTGCTTCAGGAGAGTTGAAATGCAATTCATCACCGGCAAGCACATCGCCCGCCGCACCTTCCTGCGGGGGATGGGCGCAACAGTGGCACTTCCGCTGCTCGACTCCATGCTCCCCGCGGCGAACCCGTGGGCGGCTCGGAAGCTGGCGGAAGGGAAAACGCGTCTCCTCGCGATCGAGGTGGTGCACGGAGCTGCCGGCAGCGTCGAATGGGGCGCCAAGCAATTCCTCTGGGAGCCGGAGAAGACCGGGCGCGACTTCGAGCTCGCAGCCCAGAGCGCGCTGACTCCGCTCGAGGAATGGCGCCGCTATATGACCATCGTCAGCAACACCGACGTACGCATGGCGGAGGCCTTCACGGGCCCCGAGATCGGCGGCGACCACTTCCGCTCCAGCGCCACCTTCCTGACGCAGGCGCATCCGAAGCAGACCCAGAGTTCCGACCTCTACGTCGGCACCTCGCTCGACCAGATGTTCGCCGAGCGCTTCGGACAGGAGACGCCGCTCCCCTCCATGCAGCTCTGCATCGAGGATCTCGACCAGGCTGGCGGCTGCACGTACAACTACTCGTGCGCCTACACCGACTCGATCAGCTGGGCTTCGCCGAGCGAGCCGCTGCCGATGATCCGCGACCCGCGCACCGCCTTCGACCTCCTCTTCGGTGCCGGCGGCACCCCGGAGGAGCGCCAGGCGCGCCGCCGCGAGAACGCGAGCATCCTCGACTGGATCGTGGGCGAGGTCGCCTACCTGAGGCGCGAACTGGGCGCAACCGACCGCCGCCGGATGGACCAGTACCTGGACAACGTGCGCGAGATCGAGCGCCGCATTCAGATGGTCGAGGCTCAGAACTCGAGCGGAGAGCAGCGTGAGCTGCCAGAGGCGCCCGCGGGCGTGCCGGACTCCTTCACCGAGCACATGCAGATGATGTTCGACCTGCAGGTGCTCGCGCTGCAGTCCGACATGACGCGCGTCTTCTCCTTCAAGACGGGCCGCGACGCGTCCAACCGGATCTATCCGGAGAGCGGCACCGACAGCCCGTTCCACCCGACCTCGCACCACGGCAACAACGAGGAGACCATCCTCGACTTCAACACCATCAACCGGTTCTACGTGGGCCTGCTGCCGTACCTCCTGGAGAAGCTGCACAACAGCCAGGACGGCGACTCGAGCCTGCTCGACCAGACCATGATCATCTACGGATCGCCCATGGGAGACCCGAACATCCACAACCACCGCCGGTGCCCGCTGTTGCTGCTGGGCGGCGCGAACGGCCAGTTCGCCGGCAACATGCACCTGAAGGCGCCGGATGGAACCCCGATGGCCAACGTCTTCCTGAACGTCATGCACAAGCTCGGCTTCGACGAGATGTCCAGCTTCGGCGACAGCACGGGCGAGTTCAACGTGCCAAGTTCGGTGTTGACCGCGGTCGAAGAGGCAAGTCAGTCACGCTAAGCCGGGGACGGTCAGCATGAAGAAGAGATTGCACGTAAACGCGCTGGCGGCGCTCGCCGTCAGCATGCTGCTCACATCCGCGGCCGCGCCGGATTCGCCACTGGCGGACGCCGCCATGAAGGGTGATGCGACGGCGGTGCGAACCCTGCTGGCGGGCGGAGCGGACGTCAACGCCGCACGCGGCGACGGCATGACCGCCCTCCATTGGGCAGCCGAGACCGGCAATGCCGAAATCACCGAGATTCTGGTGAGTGCCGGAGCGATCCTCGAGGTCACTACCCGGCTGGGCGCCTATACGCCTCTCCACGTAGCCGGCAGGAAGGGAGCTGCCGGGGTCATTCGCGTACTGCTGGACGCCGGTGCGGACCCGGGCACTGTGGCGGCCACGGGCTCCACGCCTCTCCACCTGGTGGCGGGCGCGGGCAGTGCCCTGGGCGCGAAGCATCTGGTGGACGCCGGCGCAGAGGTCAACGCGCGGGCGGGCGATGCCCAGCAGACGCCCCTGATGTTCGCGGCGGCCGCCGACCGTGCGGATGTCGTGACGCTTCTCTTGCAGAGAGGGGCGGACCCCAACGTCACGACCACCCTCATGGAAGCCGCGACTCGCAGCGAGGTGGACAACTACGCGAGCGAACGCATGCAGGAAGTGCTCGATGCCTTCAAGGGTGACGGCAACGAGCTGCCGACGCCGGCTCAGATCCAGGCCGCCCTGGAGGTCGCGCGCGCCGTGCAGCGCGCCGGCGTGGTCCCTGAGGAGGAAGAAGAGGAGGACGAGGACGACCCAAGGGCCTTCTTCCGGCAGCCTCCCGACGAGAAATGGGGGAGCCTGACCGCGCTGCACCACGCGGCGCGCGAGGGAGCCATCGATGCAGCCATGGCGTTGCTCGACGGCGGCGCCGACATCGACTTCGTTACCGAGTCCGACAATACCAGCCCGCTCACAATGGCGGTCATCAACGGCCGTTTCGACCTGGCGATGAAGCTGCTGGAACGTGGTGCGGATCCCAACCTGGCCACGGTCGACGGCGTGGCGCCCCTCTACGCCGCCTTCAACGTCCAGTGGTCGCCCCGGTCACGCTATCCGCAGCCTCGCGCCCACGAGCAGCAGGAAACCGTCTATCTCGACCTCGCGATGGCGCTGCTCGACGCCGGTGCCGAAGTAAATCACCAGGTGACCAAGAACTTCTGGTACTTTACCTACAGCGGGTGCGGGAACGGCAACTGCGGACTTGAGAACCAGGACGGCGTAACACCTTTCTGGCGCGCCTCACGGGCTCTCGACCTCGACGGCATGAAGCTGCTGCGCTCATGGGGCGCGGACTGGAACATCGCCACCGCCAAGCAGCCCGAGCGCCGCCGGGGCCGCAACCCGCGCACCGGCGACACCGAGGATGAGGAACAGGTCGATCCTTCAGGGCTGCCGCCGGTCCCGGTGGGAGGCCCGGCCGTGTACCCCATTCACGCCGCCTCGGGCGTCGGCTACGGCCAGGGCTTCGCCGGCAACGCCCACACCCACATCCCCGGCAACTGGATTGCCGCGGTCGAGTACCTCCTCGAACTCGGGGCCGACGTCAACCAGCGGGACGCCAACGGCTACACCCCGCTGCACCACGCGGCCGCGCGCGGAGACACCGAGATGATTCAGTGGCTGGTGGATCGGGGCGCCGACGTGATGGTCGTGAGCCGCCGGGGTCAGACCACGGTCGACATGGCCAACGGTCCGGTCTCGCGCGTGACCCCGTACCCGGAGGCGATCGCCTTGCTGGAGAGCATGGGCGCGATCAACAACCACAACTGCATCTCCTGCTAGGAGAAGCGTAGAAGCGATCTTCGCGCCCCTGAGGGCCGGAGCAGCAGAACGCCCGCCACGGTTTCCCGTGGCGGGCGTTTTGCGTGCGTGGGTTCGGTTCGGGGGTTCCCCTCAGCCTCCGCCACCCCTCATGGTCGTAACCTCGATCAGCCCGTTGGGGAACCCCGTCCCCCAACGCATGGTGGCGTCGGCGGCGCTGTGGAAGCGAACAGCCTGGACCTGGTCGGGGCGTAGCGAATCCAGAATCCCCCAGTCCTGCGGAGCTCCGCCATCCACGACGACGGGTACCCTGCGGTCACCGCCGAACTCGATGCTGGGCGCGCCGCGCACGTTCATCCAGCGGGGACGCAGCTGACGGATCGCGTCGGCGAGCATCATGGTGGAATAGTTCACGAACTCCTCGGCCACGATCACGTTCGGGTCGCGCCGGACATTGCGGTCGCACAGGTGGTCGAGTTCCTCCGCCGAGAGGACGCTGACGTCCGACGCGCCCGGCGCGTCGGCCGCGGGACCACCGTCCGCACACACCTGCGCCAACTGGTCGCCCGTAAGGGTTTCGCGCAACTGGCGCACGGCCGGGGTGTCGCCGGGGGTGCTGACGCATGCCTGGGCGAGCATGATGATCGCCATCGCCATCACGAGTTTCGCTCCGGTTCGTCTCATGATGCTTGCCTCCGTCATAGTGTTCAGGTACATGGGTCCATCATCCGCGAGATGCCCCGAGGAAACAAGCCCATGCGTCCGCCAGAGCGGGCGCGCCGCCTCTCGTACTACCGATGCGCCCGCGTCAGAGGTCCGCGCACACCCGCGCTGTCACGCCGACTACCAGAGGGGGCTATCCCGCGGGGCGCGCCCGGAATGGGCGGTGGCAGCCGCCGCAGGTGCGGCCCAGGCCCGCAGCCGCGTCGCCGACGGCAGTCATGTCGCCCGCACGTGCCGCGTCCGCCAGCGCGCCTGCGGCGCTCTGGAAGGCGGAGAGAGCCTCTCCGAATCCGTCGGCGTCGTTCCAGATGTCCGGTAGCGCGCGCGAGCCTTCGCCGTGGGATCCCTCGGGGAAGATGTCCGATGCCATCACCGACAACTGCTGCAGCGTGAGCGCGTGCCCGAGGACATGCGCCTCATGGGGCACGTCCTCGTTCAGGATGGCTGTCAGGGCGCCCCGGTGCGCGTTCAGGCTGCCCATGATGGTCTGGCGGTACTCCATTGCCGGGGTCGGGTCCTGGGCGGCCGCGGTGGCGGGAGCGAGCCCGGCAATGATGCAAGCGGCGAGAGCGGTGCGGGTTACGACTGCGTACGAGCGGGCCACGGCGTTTCCTCCTCCCCGAGAATGAGGCCCGGCGGCACCCGTGAAGTGACCATCCGAGCGGGTTCTAACTGCAATTGCTACGAACCCCTAGATAGAGCGCTCGGGGGCGGCAGCGCAAGGGAGGGTGGCGGTCCGGGCTATCGGTCCATGTCCGACGCCTCATCGGTCGCCGCCATGGTTCCGTCCAGGTATCCGCCGAAGGTCTCGTCGAACGCTCCCGGGAAGAACTCGCCGGTCACGATCGAAGCCCGGGTGGGGTCGCCGTCCACCACCACGATGTTGAGGGGCGTGCCCCACTTGCGCGGATCGAGGAGCGCCTTGCGCATGCGGAAGTGGGCGGTCGTGACGCGCACCAGGTCCTCGTTGTCGGGGTCCGGATTGGGGCTCCCGAGGATGACGGGATACTCGATGCCGAACTCGTCGACGTATTCGTCCACCACGTCCGGGTGGGAGTATTCGCTGCGCCCGATGATCATCAGACCGTCGTCCCCATGTGCGCCGTACTTGGCCACCAGATCGGGGGCCTCGTACCGGCAGTTGGCGCACCACTCGGCGAAATAGGTCAGCAGGGTGACCCTGTTGCCGCGCACCACTTGCTCAAGGTCGATCTCGCCTCCGTCCCGCGAGATGCCGGAGAAGTCACGGCGGAGAACTTCCCAGGGCACCAGCCTGTCACCGCCCGCGCCGGCTACCTCCGCGGTCAGGTCGATGGCGACCACCGGGGAGTATTCGTGCGGGTGGGGCGCCGCCGCTTCCTCCGCGGGAGCAGCCGGGTTCATCACCAGCCAGCCGCCGCCGGCCAGTACCAGCAGCGCTACCGCTGAAACGATCCATCTCGTCATCGGACCTTCCTCCATCAGGGGATTGCCTGAAACCGTTCTCGGCAAGGGGATAACAAAAACGCCCGCCAGCCGGGTCGCTGGTCGGGCCTCCGAGCATCCTCTGGTGATTCTTGAGGGAGCTACATGGGTCGGCCCGCCCGACCCCGCATCGGGACGCAACATGGACACGAGCAGGCCTCGAAGACGAACCGCTGCCCTCCGTGGCGCCGCGTATCTTCGTTGTGGCTCCGGATTGCGTACATTGCGACCGGGGGTTGTCAGGGGGGAATACTCGGCCAACCTCGCAAATGCAAAATGAACTTGAACCCGGGATTGCGCAACGGCGATTCCGGGAGTGCCGGGCGCCCCAACACGGGAATACCTTCTTGAAGCGACAGATCGCGACCGCCAACAGTGTCTCGGCGGCGAGTGCCCGCTCCCCTGACGGCCCGGCCCACCGCCAGCCCGCGTGCTCGCGGGGACGCATCCACGGACTGCTGGCGGTCTTCAGCCTGCTTCCCGGGGTACTCACCGCGCAGACCGGCGGTGTGGAAGGCCGGGTCGTCGATTCCGATGGTCCCCCGGTCTTCGCCGCCAATATCCTGCTCGCCCTGCCGGATGCGCCGGACCAGGTCGACCGAATGGCGGAGTCGGATCGCTTCGGCTACTACCGGATCGAGAGCCTGCCGCCCGGGCGGTATCTGCTGCGCGTCCAGCGAATCGGGTATGGCGAAATCGAACGACCCGTCGAGATCGTCGCCGATCGGCGCATCGAGGTCGACGTCACGCTCACCGCCACCCCCGTGGTGCTCGAGGGCGTGTCCGTCAGCACGGCGGAAACCCGCGAGCGCAGCCGCTTCCTGGAGACCGCGGGCGTGACCGTCCGCGAGATCTCGCAGGCGGAACTCCGCCTCGTTCCCGGGCTCGCGGAAGCGGATCCCATCCGGGCGGTCGAGGTGCTGCCCGGGGTGGTGTCCACCTCCGACTTCACAGCGTCCTTCAACGTGCGCGGCGGCTCCGCGGATCAGAACCTGATCCTGCTGGACGGCGTGCCCATCTTCAACCCGTTCCACCTGGGCGGCATCTTCTCGGTCTTCAACGCCGACATGGTGGGGCGGGTCGAGTTGAGCTCGGGTGGCTTCCCCGCCGAGCACGGCGGCCGGGTGTCGTCGCTGCTGCTCGTCGAAAGCGATCCCGGCACCGATGACTTCAACGTCCGCGGGGGCGTATCGCTGCTTGCCGCGCGCGCGGCTCTCGGAGGCAGGGCGCCGGCGGTGGTGGAGGAGACGCTCGGGCTTCAGCGCCTCAAGTGGCGGGCGTCCGGCCGGCGCTCCTGGTTCGACCAGCTGCCGAGGTCGGTCCCCTACCACCTCACGGACTTCCAGGGCGTGGTGGAGGGGTGGACGCCCGGGGGAAGCCGCATCCTGATCACCGCCTATACGGGTAACGACGTCTTCAACCTGACCGAGGTCGACGAGGACGATGAAGACGGCTTTCCCCTGCGCGCGGCGTGGGAATGGGGCAACGACCTCATCGGGATGCGCTGGACCATGCCTCGCCGCGACGGAGGCGCCCTGGATGTGCGGGCAGGCTACACACGCTTCAACTCCGCGCTGGCTTTCCCCGATTTCTCGGATACGGAGTTCAGCAGCGGCATCTCGCAGCTGTCACTGGGCGGCGAACTGGAACATGCCCTGGGTCGGCGGTGGACGCTCAAGAGCGGGGTTTCGGCAGACCGGATGACGCACCTCAATCTGGTCCGGGCGGGGGGCACGCAATTCACCGACAATTCGGGCGAAGGATGGCTCGGCGGCGTCTTCGCGCATGCCGAGTGGAGGGGCGGGCTGTCCTGGCTGGTCGAGGCAGGGCTGCGGGCGGACCGCTGGGCCCCCTCCCTGGGCGATCCCATCAACCAGCTTGCCCCGAGGATCGCGGTAAAGCGGTTCTTCCGGGGCGGCGACCTCGCGGTGAAAGCCGCGGCGGGGCGCTTCACCCAGTTTCTGCACTCGGCACGGGACGACGAGGTGCCCATCGGCATCGATGTATGGGTGCTCACCGGACACCTGGCGCCCCACATCGCCTCCGACCAGGTCCAGGCAGGGATCGACGCATACTTTCCGGGAGGGTGGTTCGCGTCGCTGGAAACCTACGAGCGGCTTTTCGACGGCGTCACCACCTTCAACCCGATCGACGACCCGAACCGCGGCGACGACGACCTGTTGCCGGGCAGCGGCCGGTCGCGCGGGATCGATTTCTTCGTGCGGAAGACCGGTGGGAGCGTGACCGGATGGGTGTCTGCCTCGTGGCTGCGCGCCACCCGCACCTTCCCGAACTTCCTGAGTGGCCGGAACCCGCCGCCCGACCATACCTACCCACCGATCTTCGACCGCCGGCTCGACCTGGACGTGGTCCTGCGGATTCCGATGCCGGCCGGACTGCGCGGCGGGGTGCGGTGGAACCTGGGAACCGGGTTGCCCTACACCCGCCCGCTGGCCTCGTTCGTGTACTTCTCGCCGCAGAACGTCTCGGGCGGGCGCCTCACCATGCAGGAAGACGAAGCCAATGCCATGTTGCTCGGCTCCCGCAACGCCAACCGCTACCCGGCGTATCACCGCCTCGATCTGAGCATGCGCCGAACCTTCACCTTCGGCTGGGGAACGCTCACGCCCCATCTGGACGTGCTCAACGTCTACAACCGCAGGAACGTGCTCTTCTATTTCTTCGACTATTCCGCGGAAGCGGCGACCCGCTCCGGCCTGTCGATGTTTCCAATTCTGCCCACGGTGGGGGTGGAGGTGACGTTCTGATGGGTCGCGGCTTCGGCGCCACCTGCGCGCTGACGGCACTGCTGGCGTCGGTCGCGGCGTGCGAACTGCAGGAGATCACCGTCGCGCAGTCCGAGGACGTGGTTGTCGCCGAGGTGTACCTCTCCTCCGATGTCGACGGTATCTCCGCCAGTGCGTGGATCCATCGCACGCTGGGAGGTGCCGGCTCGACGCGCGAGCTGTCCTCCGCGGACGTGTTCCTGCGCGCGGAGTCCCGCGTCTCCACCGTTCGCCTCCGTCCGGCGGAGGCTTCCTTCTGTGCCGGCGACGAGCTGCCGGAGGACTTCCCGGGATCGTGCTATTTCGCGCAACCGCTCGATCCCCGCTACTTCGGCCCGGGTTCCTTTGTGGAAGCGATCATTCGTCTGCCCGACGGAGGTCGCATCACGGGGCAGACGCGGGTTCCGGGCCCCTACGAACTCCGGACCCCGCGCATCAATCGCCGCCGGAAATGCTCACTGGAGCCGGCCCAACGCCTCACTGTGGAATGGACCCGCGCCGCAGGCGCGTGGGCCTACATTTCCGAGACGCAGATCATCAACCTCACCGCAGCGCTCGAGGACACGAACATCGAAGTGGAGGAAGACCCGCTGCTCCTGGTGGGGCTGTCGGTATCGGAAGCGGATACCACGATCGTATTTCCTTCGGAGTTCGGCCTGTTCGACCGTCCCAACCTGGGGCGTGATCTGGCATTGGTCCTGCAGGAGGGACTACCTTTCGGAACGCAGGCGGAAGTGGTGATCGCCGCCGCCGACCGCAACTACGTCAACTGGGTCCGGCGCGGCGCCTTCAACCCGTCGGGCATCGTTCGCGTTCCCAGCCTCCACGGGGACGGCACGGGTGTCTTCGGGTCGGTCGTGCGTAAGCGCTTCACGGTCGATGCAGGTTTGGACCTGCCCAAACCGGGACCCTGTGAGGCCGCGGAACCGTAGAACGGTGACGGGTGGGACATCATTTACATCCCGCTGCCCTGTCCGCAACGAGAGGTACGAGAGAAGAAGATGGCGAACATCATCATTCCGCCCGGGTGGCGAATCCCGGAATCCGAGGCAACGCCCCACGGGGTGTATCTGCGGCGTCGCGAATTCGTGCGCGCAATGGGCATCGGGGTTGCCGCGCTGGGGTCCGCCGCGTGCGGCTCCAGGTTCATCGCGAACGAAGAAGATCCCGTCGAGCCGGATCCGCCGCCGGATCCCACGGATCCCACCCAACCCGTAACCCCGCCGGATGCGAACGCCGCCACGTGCGACGACGATCCGCCGAGAGACCCGCTGCATACCATCTGCGCTTCTCCCAACACCGACCTGTATCCGCCCGAACGGAACATCAGGTATGATGTTGGCTCACGGGCGATCACCGATCGCAGGGTCACGTCGACGTACAACAACTACTACGAGTTCACGACGACCAAGACGAGCGTGTGGCGGCTGACGGGACCGTTCCGGATGCGCCCCTGGACGGTGACCTTCTCCGGGCTCTGCAACGCCCCGGGCACCTGGGACGTCGACGCGCTCGAGGCCAGATTCGGGATCGAGGAGAGGCTCTACCGGTTGCGGTGCGTGGAGGCGTGGTCGATCACGGTTCCCTGGATCGGCTATCCGCTGAGCAAGCTGATCGAGCTGGCCGAACCCCAGTCTTCCGCGCGGTACGTCGCCTTCCGCAGCTTCCACCGGCCCGAGCAGGCGCGCGGACAGGAGAGCGGCTCGCTGTGGCCCTGGCCCTACTACGAAGGCTTGCGGCTGGACGAAGCCATGAACGAGCTCGCCTTCGTGGTCACGGGCGCCTACGGCGAGCCCCTGCCCAAACAGAACGGAGCTCCGCTGCGGCTCGCGCTTCCGTGGAAGTACGGTTTCAAGAGCATTAAGGGCATCCTCGAAATCGAATTCACCGACACCATTCCGCCCACTTTCTGGTCGGACTATGCGGCGAACGAGTACGGGTTCTATTCGAACGTCAACCCGGACGTGCCCCATCCGCGCTGGTCGCAGGCCGAGGAAAGGCAATTATATGCCACCACGGGCGGTGAGCAGCAACCAACACTGCTCTTCAATGGGTACAGCGAGTTCGTCGGCGACCTGTACGACCCGGAACTTCTGACCTATCTGAGCTGACTTGGCGGCCAGCCTAGATCGAAAGGCGGGTGAAGTAGCCGACCACGATTTCGGGGCCGGTGGCAAGGTTCTGACCCGACAGGGGCAACCGGGAACCCAGTTCCACCTGCCCGGGACCCGCGGTCACCAGCAGCGAGGGGTATAGCCGCACCATCTCGCGCTTCAATCCCGCTCCCCCAAGTCCCGGGGCTGTGAACGCCCCGCCGTACCACCCCTCGAACTGGATCTTGAAGCCAAGCGGCTCCCCGCCGCCGCCCAGGCTCACGTTGAAGAAGCGCTCGTTGCCGAAGTCGCCTCCGTCCTCCTTCGCCTCGCGCCACCGGTATCCGGCCCACGCCTGCAGGTAGAAGGGCCGGGGCCAGAAGGAGTGCCCCACCTCCCCCATCACTTCCCAGTCGCGCTGCCCGTCTCCCAGGGGGATGATATCGGTGCCGGAATCGAAATCGGTCGGAAGCTTGGTGCCTGCCCGGATCGCAAAGGGGAAGTCGCTGCCCAGAAGCCGCAGCGGAGCCGTGCGCACGAACACGCGGGTATCGCCGAACCCCCACGAAATGCGGGTGCCTACGAGGTCGGCGAACTCAAGGCGGTGGTAGGACGGCTGCACCCAGATGTCCACCCCGGGGGCGATTCCCATCGCGAGAGTCAGGAAGGAGGAAGCAGTCTGCGCGTGACCGTCCAGAAGGATGTTGCGGACTTCGCCCGTGGGGCTGAATTCCTCGCGGGTGTCAAGATAGTACATGGCGAACGAGGCCCATCCCTCGCGCTCGGGCTCGATCCACTGCCCGTGTCCCGGCGAAGCCAGGAGCGAGAGCGTGAGGACCGCCAGAGCGAGTCCGCGATGGAGGACCGGGGCTTGTCTCGATTGGTTCATTGCCTATCGTGCCGCGCTATGTCAGGGGTAAGGGCTCGACGGGGTCAGGTCTCCGCCCGCAACCTTACAAAATAGCCGATCACCAGCGTGTTGCCAGCGGGCAGGTTGGTGCCGCGCAGAGGAATCTGGACTCCGGCCTTCGCCGAGCCCGCCCCCAGCCCGTAGCTCAGGGAGGGCGTGAGGCGCAGCATCGAGCGGGATGCCGTCGCGATCCGGAGCCCTTCGATGACCGGAACGCCGCCATCCCAGCCCTCGACGATGAGGGTCGTTCCCAGGCGTCCGAATTCGATTCCCCCGGAGAGCAGGAAGAACACTTCGTCGCCGAAATCCCTCCGCGATTCCAGGTTCTGTTCCCGCCAGCGGTGCCCGATCCAGGCGCTCACATACGCGGGTACGGGATAGAAGGAGTGGCCCAGCTCGAGCACCAACTCCCAGTCTCTCTGGCCGTCCCCGAGCGGAATGATCTCCGCGTCCACGGCGAAATCACCGACGGGCACCTTCGCCCCGCCCCGGATCGCCAGCGGGAACCGGCTGCCCAGGTAGCGGCCGGGCTGAACGCGCAGGTAGAAGCGCGTGTCCCCGATGCCCGTGCGCAGCCGGTCGCCGCCCAGGTCGTCGAACCGGAGCCGCTGGAAGGGCACCTGCACCCAGGCATCCAGACCGGGAACCAGCCCCAGCGCGACCGTGGCGAATGCGGACGTGCTGACGGCGTGCCCCTGGGTGAAGGGGTCGAAGGCCCGGATGTCGCCGTCGGAGTGGAACGCGTCTCGCGTGTCCAGGTGAAACACCGAGAGGTCCATCCAGCCTCGGCCGGGCGGCTCGACCCACTGGGCGACCGCCTCCGCGGCGCCTGCCGACAGGGCCATGGCCGCTACGAAGGCCGCGACCAGCAAATCCCCCCGAGCCCGGGAGCGAGGGCCAGGGGATGTATGAGGGGCGCACATCACGGGCCGCTGATCTGGACCGTCACCGTGGCGGATTGCGAGTCTCCCGCCACCGTGGATACCGTCGCGCGCGCGACGTAGGTGCCCGGCTCCTCGTAGGCGTAGTCGAAGTGCCCGGCCTGCGAGTTGATGTTGACGGGCGCGCCGCCGGTGTAGATGAACGGGATGGTCTCCAACTCCCCGTTGCCGTATTCGACCACGGTCTGGGACAGGTTGGTGCCCCGCGACTCGTAGCGGAAGCGGATCTCCTGGCCCACGGCCGCGCTCTCCTGGCTCGCGGTCAGGGTGACCGTCAGCGGCTGGGGCTCCAGGGGCGGGTTGAGGCACGAGACGAGGAGAAGCGCACACGCGCACGACCTGCGAACGAATTGGCTGAACATCCTGAACCCGCCTCTCTGTTTTCCGGCCCGCACGTGGTGGCGAACCCATCTGTGGAAACCTATGTTAGTCGTAGGAAATTGTCTGCATCTCAGACGTGTGAGATCAGGCCGGTCCGACCGGGTGGTTTGTGTCGTCCGGGCAGGCCGGGTTGGTGGCGCATGTCCGCGATCCGGAGGCCACGGAATGAATGCACTCTCTGGCGCCACGGCCGTCCTGGGCGTCGTCCTGATGATCGGGGCGAACGGAAGCGGCTTGTTCACGGACGCCCCTCCCGCTCCGGCACTACCCGCGGACCACGCGGCCGCCGCCCCCGACCTCCCCGCCGCCACCCTCACCGAGGTTGTGGCCCGGTACTGCCAGGTCTGCCACAACGACGCCCTCCTGACCGGCAACATGACCCTGTCGGGCTTCCAGGTGGAGGCAGCCGCGCAGAACGCCGAAACGGCCGAGCGCATGATCCGCAAGCTGCGTGCCGGCATGATGCCCCCGCCCGGCATGCCGCGTCCCGCCGGCGACACCCTGCTGGCCCTGGCCGAGACCCTCGAGAACACCATAGACGATGCCGCGCGCCGCAATCCCAACCCCGGAGGGCGCACCTTCCAGCGCCTCAACCGGGCGGAATACGCCCAGTCGGTGAAGGACCTGCTCGGCCTCGACATCGACGCCGGCGAATACCTTCCCCTGGACACCAAGAGCGCCAACTTCGACAACATCGCCGACGTGCAGATGCTCTCGCCGACGCTGCTCGAGGCCTACCTCAACGCCGCCAGCGAGATCAGCCGCCTGGCGATCGGGGACCGCGAAGCCTCGCCGCGCGAGGTGGCCTACAAGGTCGAGAAGCGCGCGTCGCAGCTCGTCCACGTGGAGGGCACGCCCTACGGTTCGCGCGGCGGCATCGCCATCAACCACACCTTCCCGGCGGACGGGGAATACGTGTTCTGGATGCAGTTCCACGGCGTGGGCGGCAGGGCGACCGGCGAGAAGATCGAGGTCTCCTTCGACGGCGAGCGGGTGGCTCTCCTGGACGTGAACCTGCGCGGCGGGACGGAGAACGAACAGCAGGGCCGGGAGATGGTCACCGACCCCATCTTCGTGCGCGCCGGTCCCCGCCAGGTGTCCGCCGCCTTCGTGAGGACCTTCGAGGGGCCCGTGGAGGAAGTGCGGGCGCCGCTCGGCCGCGCCGTCAACAGCGGATGGCCCGACCTGGCGCTCACAACGGTGCCGCACCTGCGCGAGTTCGCGGTGCGTGGCCCCAACAACGTTACGGGCGTATCGGAAACGCCGAGCCGGCAGAAGATCTTCAGTTGCCGACCGACCTCTCCCGAAGAGGCGCCCACGTGCGCCCGCAACATCTTCTCGCGCCTGGCCACGGAGGCCTACCGGCGACCCGCCACGGACAGCGACATCGCTGACCTGATGGCCTTCTACGAGATCGGAGCCGAAGAGGGAGGTTTCGAACGCGGCATTCGCTTCGCGCTCCAGGCGCTGCTGGCGAGCCCGCACTTCGTCTTCCGCTTCGAGGAACCCCCCTCGGGCACGCGCGCCGGCGAACAATACGAGCTCGATGGGGCCGCCGTCGCCTCGCGGCTGTCCTTCTTCCTCTGGGGCTCTCCTCCGGATGAAACGCTGATGGAGGCGGCACGCCGCGGAAGGCTGGACGACGCAGACGAGCTCGAGCGGCAGGTGCTGCGAATGCTGGCGGATCCCCGCTCCGAAGCACTGTCGACCCGCTTCGCGTCGCAGTGGCTGCGGCTGCAGGACCTGGAGAAGGTGGCGCCGGACATCTACACCTTCCCCTATTTCGACCTGACGCTGTCGGACGCGATGAGGCGCGAGACCGAGCTCTTCTTCCAGAATCTCGTGCAGGAGGACCGCAGCCTGCTCGAAATCCTCACCGCGGACTACACCTTCGTGAACGAGCGGCTCGCCGCCCATTACGGCATCCCCGATGTCGCGGGCAACAGCTTCCGGCGCGTCGCGTACCCGGACGACAGCCGCAGCGGGCTGCTCGGGCAGGGCAGCATCCTCATGCTCACCTCGATGGCCAACCGCACCTCGCCAGTGCTGCGCGGCAAGTGGGTCATGGAAGTGCTCCTGGACTCCCCGCCTCCGCCTCCGCCGCCCGACGTTCCGGCGCTCGAGGCCACCGAAGGCACGGAGGAAGGCAAGGTTCTGACCACGCGCGAGCGCATGGAGAAGCACCGGGCCAGCCCGGTGTGCCAGGCCTGCCACCAGTTCATGGATCCCATCGGCCTGGCGCTCGACAACTTCGACGTGACCGGGGAGTGGCGGGTGCGCGAGTACGGCATGCCGCTCGACACGCGTGGCACCTTCTACGACGGAACCACCGTGGCGAGCCCGGGCGACCTGCGCGACGTGCTCCTCAAGCGCCCCGTCCCGATCGTGCGCGCCTTTGCCAAGAACCTGATGGCGTACGCGCTCGGGCGTCGCGTCATGCATTACGACCAGCCTGCGATCCGCGAAATCACGCGCGAGGCGGAGGCCAACGACTACCGGATGTCGTCGTTCATACTGGGCGTGGTCCAGAGCGACGCATTCTCCATGAAGCGTACGGATGCGCTCCTCACGGAGGAGACGTCATCCAACTGAAGAAGGGCTGAATGTCCTGGGAGGCGAATCGATGAACTTCCTCACCGGCAAACACATCCACAGGCGTACCTTCCTGCGCGGGATGGGCGGATCCCTCGCGCTTCCCTTCCTCGACGCCATGGTGCCCGCGGGCACGGGATGGGCCCGGGCCTCGGCCGACCTGGAGCAGACCCGCTTCATCGCCATCGAGATCGTGCACGGGGCCTCCGGATGCACGGAGTGGGGCGCGACCCAGAACCTGTGGTCGCCCGCGAAGACCGGCCGGGACTTCGACCTGGGCCCCACGGCCATGAAGTCGCTCGCACCCTTCCAGGACTACCTTACCATCGTGAGCAACACGGACGTGCGCATGGCGGACGCCTACACCGCGCCCGAGATCGGCGGCGACCACTTCCGCTCGAGCGCGACCTTTCTCACCCAGGCGCACGCGAAGCAGACCGAGGGATCGGACGTCTTCGTGGGGACCTCGATGGACCAGTTGTACGCGCAGCGCTTCGGACAGGAGACGCCGATTCCGTCGATGCAGCTGTGCATCGAGAACGTCGATCAGGCGGGCGGATGCGCCTACGGCTACGCCTGCGTGTACACCGACACCCTGAGCTGGGCCTCACCCACCGAGCCGCTGCCGATGATCCGCGACCCGCGGGTCGCCTTCGACATGCTCTTCGGAGCGGGCGGCACCCCGGAGGCGCGCGCCGAGCGGCGCCGGGCCAACCGCAGCATCCTGGACTGGATCGCGGGCGAGGTGGCCGAGTTGAGGATGGTGCTGGCCGGGGAGGACCGGGTGCGGCTGGAGCAGTATCTGGACAACGTGCGCGAGCTTGAGCGGCGCATTCAGATGATCGAGGAGCAGAACGCGAGCGGCGCAGAGCGCGCCCTGCCGGAAGCCCCGGCGGGCGTCCCCGACTCCTTCACCGAGCATCTGCAGCTCATGTTCGACCTGCAGGTGCTGGCCTTCCAGACCGATATGACCCGGGTCTTCACCCTCAAGCTGTCGCGCGACGCGACCAACCGGGTGTATCCCGAGAGCGGGCTGGATCTGCCGTTCCACCCCACGTCGCACCATGGCAACAACCACGAGGAGATCCTCAAATTCCAGCAGTTCAACGAGTTCTTCACGGGTCAGACGCTGTACCTGCTGGAGAAGCTGAGCGAGTCGATGGACGGGGACGCGAGCCTGCTCGACCGCAGCATGGTGCTGTACGGATCGCCCATGGGCGACCCCAACGTCCACAACCACCGGCGGGTGCCCATGTTCCTCGCCGGCAAGGCCAACGGGCAGCTAGAGGGCAACCTGCACCTGCACGCCCCCGACGACACGCCCATGGCCAACGTGATGCTCACCATGCTGCACAAGCTGGGGCTGGACGACCTGGAGGACTTCGGCGACAGCACCGGCGAGTTCGCACTGTCGCTGCCCGCGGTGGCGGCTGCCGATGCAAGCAGCTCCAGCCGATAGGCGGACGCGAGGGCGATCGCCGAAGCTCACGAATTCGAGAATATGACGCGCACACTGGAGAGCAGATGAGAGAGAGGATGCGCGAAAAGGGAATGAGGGGTGGAGCCGGGAGGAGGGGAAGCGCGGGGGCGCTTGTGGCCGCCCTGGTTCTGACCCTCCTGGTTTCGGCGGCGACACCGCCGGAATCGCCGGTGGCGGACGCGGCCATGCGCGGCGATCACGGGTCGGTGCGCGCGCTGCTCCAGCAGGGGGCCGACGTAAACGCCGCCCAGGGCGACGGCATGACCGCGCTCCACTGGGCGGCCGACCGTGGCGACCTGGAGATGGCACGCATGCTCGTCTACGCGGGCGCCGGCCTGGAGGCGGTGACCCGCATGGCGGAGTACACGCCCCTGCACCTGGCCAGCCGGGCGGGCCACGGGGCGGTGGTGCGCGCGCTGCTCGAGGCGGGAAGCGACCCTGCGGCACCTACCGGCAGCGGCGGGGCCACGCCGCTGCACCTGGCGGCCGCCGCAGGTGATGCTGACGCGGTCGGCGCGCTCATCGAGCACGGCGCCGACGTGGACGCCCGCGAGGAGAGAGCCGCGCAGACGCCGCTCATCTTCGCCGCGGCGCAGAACCGGGTGGAGGCGATCCGGGCGCTGCTCGCGGGCGGGGCCGACCCGTCGCTCGCCACCACCGTGGTGGACATGGTCGAACTGGAGGCATCCCTCCGCGGTGGCGAACAGGACCGGGTGCGCCAGCAGATCAACGCCCAGCTCGCCGCCAGGGCGGCGCAGGAACAGAAGGAAGAGGGCGAAGAGGAAGAGAAGCCGGCCGAGGCGCCCAAGCCCCTCTCCATGGGGCAGCAGGTCGGGCACATGGGCGGCATGACTGCCCTGCTGCACGCGGCGCGCCAAGGTCACGCGGGGGCCGTCGAGGCGCTCCTCGACGCCGGCACCGACATCGATCAGGTCAGCGCAGACGGGACGACGCCGATGTTCATCGCTGCGCTGAACGGCCACTTCGACCTGGTCCTCGCGCTGCTGGACCGCGGCGCCGACCCGAACCTGTCCAACCACGCCAACGGGACGCCCCTCTTCGCCACCATCAATCAGCAGTGGATCCCCAAAACCGGGTACGCCCAACCCAACGTTCACCTCCAGCAGAACGCCACCCATATGGAGGTCATGGAGGCGCTCCTGCAGGCGGGAGCCGAACCGAACGCACGCCTCTCCAAGCGGCTCTGGTTCACCCAGTACGGCGGAAGCATCCTGAGCGTAAACATGATCGGCGCGACGCCCTTCTGGCGCGCCTCCTACGCAGCCGACGTCAACGCGATGCGGCTGCTGGTGGCGTACGGCGCCGACCCCCGCGTGCCCACGCAACGGCCGCCTCCGCGCCGGCGTATCGCCTGGGACGAGGATCCGGGCGCGGACAAGTCGGGGGTTCCTGCGGTGCCGGTCGGCGGCCCCGGAATCTACCCCATCCACGCCGCGTCCGGCGTCGGCTATGGGCAGGGGTTCGCGGCCAACGCCCACCGCCACGCGCCCGACGGCTGGATGCCCGCGATGCGTTACCTTGTGGACGAGTTGGGCGCGGACGTCAACGTGCGCGACCACGACGCCTACAACGCGCTGCATCACGCGGCCTCCCGCGGAGACACCGAGATGATCCGCTTCCTGGTGGAGCGCGGCGCGGACGTGATGGCGATCAGCCGCATCGGCCAGACGACCGCCGACATGGCTAACGGACCCTACCAGCGCACCACGCCCTACCCGGATGCGATCGCGCTGCTGGAGTCGTTCGGTTCCCTGAACAACAACAACTGCCAGTCCTGCTGACGCGGCGGCATCCAACGGGCGAAGCACGGTGAAAAACGTCACGACTGTCGGACTGCTGGGCCTGATATCGGTTGTACTGGGAACCTTCGGGGACCGCGACACGGTCACCGGAGTCGGTCTGGTCTCGGGCCGGGCCGTGTTGGACGGTGTCGGCTACGCGCCGACTTCGGACTTTTCCGACGCCCCCATCGCGCCAGCCACCCTCACCGCCGTGGTGCAGCGCTACTGCCAGGTGTGCCACAACGACGCGCTCCTGACCGGCAATCTCTCCCTCGCCGGATTCGACGTGGAGCAGGCGCCGTCGCGGCCCGAGACCGCGGAGAAGATGATCCTCAAGCTGCGTGCCGGGATGATGCCGCCCCCCGGGATGCCCCGGCCCGCGGGTGACACCCTCGCGGCGCTGGTGGAGGAGCTGGAGACGAGGATGGACGCGGCCGCGCGCGAGGCGCCCAACCCCGGCGGACGCACCTTCCAGCGGCTAAACCAGGCCGAATACGCGAAGTCGATCGAGGACCTCCTTAACCTGCGCATCGACGCCGGCGACTACCTGCCGCCCGATACCAAGAGCGCGAACTTCGACAACATCTCCGAGGCGCAACTGCTCTCGCCCACGCTCCTCGACGCGTACATGAACGCGGCCAACCAGATCAGCCGCCTGGCCATCGGCAACCCCGGCGCCCAGCCTGCCGAGCGGACCTACACGGTCTCGGGCTACGTCTCCCAGAACGAGCGGGTGCCCGGGGCGCCCTACGGCACGCGCGGCGGCGTGAGCGTGGTCCACCACTTCCCCGCGGACGGCACCTACCAGTTCCGCATCGTTTTCGAGCACACCACCACGGGGGAGGGCTTCTTCGGCCAGATCGCCCGCTTCGAGCAGCTCGAGGTATCGATCAACGGCGAACGGGTGGCGCTGCTGGATGTGGACCAGTGGATGCACATTTCCGATCCGGAAGGCATCTCCATGCGCACCGATCCGGTCTTCGTGCGTGCCGGGCCGCAGCGGGTGACCGCGGCCTTCGTCAAGCGCACCGAGGGACCCGTGGAAGACCTCATGTCGCCCCACGAATGGTCGCTGGCGGACCGGCACACGGGCATCAGCGGCTACGGGCTGACGCTGCTTCCCCACCTTCGGGACCTGGTGATCGGCGGGCCCATCGACGCGTCCGGCGTCTCGGAGACCCCGAGCCGTCAACGGATCTTCACCTGCCGCCCCGAGTCGGCGCGGGAGAGCGAGAGCTGCGCGCGCAGCATCCTGACGGAGCTTGCCGGCAAGGCGTACCGCCGGCCCCTGCTCGAGCGCGACATCGCGCCGCTCATGGCCTTCTACCGCACCGGCGAGACGGAGGGCGGCTTCGAGGCGGGCATCGGCACCGCGCTGACGGCCATTCTGGCGAGCCCGCACTTCGTGTTCCGCATGGAGGAGGCGCCGGCCGACATCCAGCCGGGCGAGACGTTCCGGATCGGCGACGTGGATCTTGCTTCGCGGCTGTCCTTCTTTCTCTGGGGCACGCCCCCGGACGACGAGCTCATGGCGCTGGCGCGGGAAGGCGCGCTTTCACGGGACCCGGTCCTGGAGGCGCAGGTGCGGCGCATGCTGGCCGATCCGCGCGCGACTTCGCTGGGACCCCGGTTCGCGGGCCAGTGGCTGCGGCTGCAGGATCTGGAGCTGGTGCGTCCGGACCAGTTCTGGTTCCCCGACTATGACCAGCAACTCGCCGACGCCATGCTGCGCGAAACCGAGCTGTTCTTCAACCACCTGGTCGAGGCAGACAGGAGCATTCTCGACCTGTACGACGCCGACTACACCTTCGCGAACGAGCGCCTGGCGCGGCACTACGGCATCCCCGGAGTGCTGGGCAGCCAGTTCCGGCAGGTGGCGTATCCCGGCGCCGAGCGGAGGGGCGTGCTGGGTCACGGGAGCATCCTCACCCTGACCTCGGTGGCGAACCGGACCTCGCCCGTGCTGCGCGGCAAGTGGGTCATGGAGGTCCTTCTGGGAACGCCTCCGCCCCCTCCCCCACCGGGCATCCCGGACCTCGAGGAAACCGAGGACTCGGAGGGCGGACGCATGCTCACCACCCGGGAGCGCATGGAAAAGCACCGCGCCAACCCGGTGTGCAACGCCTGCCACCAGTTCATGGATCCCATCGGGCTGGCGCTGGACAACTTCGACGTTACCGGCAGATGGCGCATCCGCGAACACGGCATGCCGCTCGACACGAGGGGCACCTTCTACGATGGCAGCACGGTCGCGAGCCCGGACGACCTGCGCGAGGCGCTCCTGCGGCGGCCGGAACCGCTCATTCGCACGTTCACGGCGAACCTGATGACCTACGCGCTGGGGCGCAGGACCGAGTACTACGATCAGCCCGCCATCCGCGCCATCGTGGCGGAGGCGGCGGACGAAGAATACAGGATGTCGTCGTTCATCGCCGGCGTGGTGAAGAGCGACGCCTTCAGATCCAAGAGGGTACCCGAGGCGCTGGCGGAGAGCGCCCCGCAGCCGCCCGACCGGTAGGCGCGCCGGCAGCCGGAGACGGAAGACGCACCCGGCTGCCCTGCCACCCCCGAGCGGCGACGAACCATCCGAGGAGAGTGGAGATGCACTTCATCACCGGGACACACATCCCCCGCCGTACCTTCCTGCGCGGAGCCGGTGCGACCGTCGCCCTGCCCTTCCTGGACGCCATGATCCCCGCCGGGGGCGTTTGGTCGCGGCGCGCGGCGGCTGAACCCGCCACCCGCCTGGTTGCCATCGAGATGGTGCACGGAGCGGCGGGCTGCAACGAGTGGGGAGCCACCCAGTACCTGTGGTCTCCCGAGGCGACCGGCCGCAACTTCGACCTCTCCCCCAGTTCGCTGCTTCCGCTGGAACCGTACCGGGACCGTCTCACCATCATCAGCAACACCGACGTGCGGATGGCCGAGGCCAGGATGCCCCACGAGATCGGCGGCGACCACTTCCGCTCGAGCGCCGTCTTCCTGACGCAGGCCCATCCACGGCAGACGCGGGGCTCGGACGTGTTCGCCGGCACTTCCATGGATCAGGTGCACGCGCAGCGCTTCGGGCAGGACACGCCGATCCCCTCGATGCAGCTCTGCATCGAGAACGTGGACCAGTCGGGGGGCTGCGCGTACGGGTACTCGTGCGTCTACACCGACACCATCAGTTGGGCTTCGTCCACCGAGCCGCTTCCCATGATCCGCGATCCGCGGGTGGCGTTCGAGATGCTTTTCGGCGCCGGAGGCACGCCCGAGGAGCGCGCCGCCCGCAGGCGGACCGACGGGAGCATTCTCGACTGGATCGCCGGGGAGGTGGCGTATCTCAGGCGAGCGCTGGCGCAGGACGACCAGCAGCGCCTGGATCGCTATCTGGAGAACGTCCGCGAGCTGGAGCGGAGAATCGAGGGCATCGAGAACCGCAACACCAGCGGGGAGCCGCGCGAGCTGCCCGAGGCGCCGGCCGGAGTGCCGGACTCCTTCACCGAGCACATGCAACTCATGTTCGACATTCAGGTGCTCGCCTTCGCGTCCGACGTGACGCGCGTGTTCTCCTTCAAGACAGGGCGCGATGCGTCGTCGCGGGTCTACACCGAGAGCGGCATCGACAAGGCCTTCCACCCGGCCTCGCATCACGGAGGCAACGAGGAGGCGATTCTCGACTTCGCCCGCATCAACACCTTCCAGGCGGGGCAGCTTCCGTATCTGTTGCAGAAGCTGGAAGAGACGACCGAGGGCGACGGCACGCTGCTCGACAAAACCATGGTCATCTACGGTTCTCCGATGGCGGACGGGAACCTGCACAACCATCGCCGCTGCCCGCTCATCGTGCTGGGCGGCGCGAACGGGCGCCATGAAGGCGGGCTGCACCTGAAGGCTCCCGACGGTACGCCCATGGCCAACGTGATGTTGAGCATGCTGCACACCCTGGGGCACGACGACAGGGACAGCTTCGGCGACAGCACGGGCGAGTTCCGGTTGAGCTACCCGGCAATGGCGGCCGAGGCTGCCGGCCCCTCCGGGGGAAGGCGGTAGTGCGGGCTCCACGGATGGATCTCCGGCGAAGGCAGGGGTTCCGATTGGGAGCGGGAGCTGTCGCGCTTCTGCTGTGGGCCGCCCCCGCCGCCGACTCGCCGGTGGCGGACGCGGCGATGCGGGGAGACGCCGACGCCGTGGAGGCACTGATCGCCCGGGGCACCGACGTGAACGTCCCCCAGGGCGACGGCATGACCGCCCTGCACTGGGCCTCCGAGCGGGCCGACGCCGCCCTGGTGCGCGTCCTTCTGGACGCCGGAGCCACCGTCGACGCCGTCACCCGTATCGGTGACTACACCCCGCTGCACCTCGCCGCCAAAGCGGGAAGCGCCGACGCCGTGGAGGCGCTGCTGGAAGCGGGGAGCGACCCCCTTGCGGTGACCGCGACCGGCGCCGTGACGGCCATGCACTTCGCGGCCGGAGCCGGCAGCGCGGATGCGGTGGCCGCCCTCGCCCGCCACGGCGCGCAGGTCGATGCCCTCGACTCGGAGCGGGGACAGACGCCGCTCATGTTCGCCGCGGCCAACGGCCGGGTTGACGCCGTCCGGGCCCTGGTGGCGCTGGGGGCCGACGTTGAGGGCCGCACCCGGGTCGTGGACATCGTGGACCTTGCGGCCGTCGACCGGGAGGCGGGGGAGGCGCGGGACGAAGTGCTGGAGACTTTCCGGGCGCAGGCGGACGACCCGCGTTCCTGGCGTCCGACGCCCGAGCAGGTGAGGACCGCGGTACGGGCCGGCCACGAGGTGCAGGCCTCCAGGGCCCAGGCCGCGTCCGAACAGGAAGAAGCGGAAGTAGCCCCGGACGCCTTTCCGGGATACACGGGCCTGGTCGGTGCCCAGGGTGGCATGACCGCGCTCCTGCACGCGGTGCGCGAGGGACACGCCGAGACCGTCCTGGCGCTGCTCGAGGCCGGCGCGGACATCAACGGTGTGACCGGCGGAGACCACACCAGCCCGCTTCTCATGGCGACCATCAACGGCCACTTCGACCTCGCCATGACCCTGCTCACGCGGGGAGCCGATCCGCGCGTCGCCAGCGACGCGGGCGCGACCCCGCTGTACGGCGCGATCAACGCCTACTGGGTCCCCAAGTCGCGCTATCCCCAGCAACAGGCCTATCAGCAGCAGCAGACCACCTACCTGGAGTTGATGGAAGCGCTGCTGGAAGGCGGCGGCGACCCCAACGCGCGTCTGACCCGGCACCTGTGGTACATGTCCTACACCTTCGACCTGTTGCGGGTGGACACCCAGGGCGCCACCCCCTTTTGGCGGGCCGCCTACGGGACCGACGTGGGGGCCATGAAGCTGCTCGTGGCGTACGGCGCCGATCCGTCCATTCCGACGATGAAACCGCCGGAGCGGCGCAGGGGCGGCGACAACGAGGAGGATCCCTCCGGGCTACCGCCCGTTCCGGTGGGAGGACCGGGCGTCTTCCCGATTCACGCCGCTTCGGGCGTGGGCTATGGAGAGGGGTTTGCGGGCAATTCCCACCGGCACGCTCCCGACGGCTGGCTGCCTTCCGTGAGGTATCTGGTGGAGGAACTCGGGGTCGACGTCAACGCGCGCGACCACAACGGATACAACGCCCTCCATCATGCTGCCTCGCGCGGCGATGTGGAGATGATCCGCTACCTGGCGGGGCGTGGGACAGACGTATTGGCGGTCAGCCGGAGGGGGCAGACGACGGCCGACATGGCGAACGGGCCGTATCAGCGCACCCAGCCCTTTCCTGACGCGCTGGAACTGCTTGAGAGCCTGGGGGCGCACAACAACGACAACTGCGTGTCCTGCTGAACGGTTTTCCGGCCATCCCTGCCGATCAGGCCCCGCCCATCTCCTCCAGCAGCCGCTCGAACTCTTCGCGCCGCTCCTGGTCCAGGCTGACCTCAAGGGTGAAGAGCTGGTACTCCTCTTCGGACATCCCGTGGGTCTCGTAGATCTCGGCGAGCCGCTGGTCCATCTCTGAGCGCAGTTCCTCCTTGCCGGGATCGTCGTGGACCACGGCGATCGCCTGGTTGAACTCCTCGCGGGCTTCAACCACCTCGATATGCACCTGGACGAAGAGCAGGAACCGTTCGTCGCTCGCAGCGGGCGCCGGCGCTTCCTCCTCCTGCTGAGCGTGGAGCGTCGAGGGCCCGAGGATGAACAGAGAGGCAAGCGCCAGCAGACCACCCGGAACCGTGAGTCTCGGGGCCTTTCTCATCGCGATACTCTCCTTCCGGCTACGCCTTTGTGCAGGCACGGATACATGTCGAACGGGGTACGAGGCGACAAGGCTCTCATGCCCCTGCCGACGCGACCGACGTACTATATTATCTTGTCTGGACTTGTCCGGAAACAAGCCCCGGTTGCGTTGAGTGCAGCGGATGATGATCTTGGGGCCGGACCGTTCCGTGCATGGACGGCGATGCCGACGATGAGACCTCGATTGGAGTGAGGCCATGCCCGTCTACGAGTACGTTTGCAACGATTGCGGGCGACAGTTCGAGGTTCTGCTGCTGAGGCAGGAGACTGCGGCCTGCCCTTCGTGCGGGAGCGCCGATCTGAAGCGGCTGCTGTCCGCACCCAAGGTCAAGTCCTCGTCGACACATGATCTGGCGATGCGCGCCGCGAAGAAGCGTGACCAGGCCCAGGCTTGGGAGCGGGTGAACGAACAGCGCAAATACGAGGAGAGTCACGACCGGCACGGCTGAGCCTGCCCGGTCCGGGGCGCGAAGCGAGGGCCCCACGAGAGTTACCGTGAACCGAAGAGGAGTAAAGATGATCGCGAATGGAAAATGGGGCCTCGTCGCCGTGGGCATGCTGGTGATGGCCGCTGCGGTGCCTGCCACGGATTCCGGCGTCCCGCAGGCTCTGCCGGACGGCGTGACCGAAGAAATGGTGGAAGAGGGCAGGACGCTCTTCGCGAGCGACGCTCTGTGCTTCACCTGCCACGCGACCGGAGAGGGAGTCCCGAACCTGGGACCCAACCTGACCGACGACACCTGGCTCAACATCGAGGATCCCACTTCCTACGACCAGTTTGTGGAGCTGATCAACACGGGCGTCCCGATGCCCAAGGAACACATGATCCCCATGGTGCCGCGCGCGGGCAGCCCAATCAACGACGAGCAGGTCAGGGCCGTCGCGGCGTTCGTCTGGACGCTGGCGAACGGAAGCTAGACCACACCCTGCGGGTACACACGCGACCCGCACGAAGAAGAAAGGCCCGCCGCCTCTTCAACCTGGAAGGGGCGGCGGGCTTTCTCTGTTGGCCTGGCGCGTGATCTGCATCACCCGCTCGCGGCGCCGTACCTCAGCGAGTGAGGGTCGGGGTCAGCCCCCCATGCCCTCGCCGCGCTTCATGAAGCCCATGTGAGCGTTGGCCTGCTCAAGGCCGCCCTCGCCTTCCTGCCAGCCCACGCGACCGTCGCCGTTGGCGTCGAGCCCGGAGACGAGCTGACCGGCCACTTCCGCCATCTCCTCGACCAGAGGCGCGGCGGCATCGGCGGACTCGGCTTCCTGGATCTGGGCAGCCAGTTCAAGAATGCGGTCAGCCCGCGCCACCGTGTTGTTGGCCGACGTGGCGACGTGGTTCGAGTGGGTGCGGATGTTGTCCGTGGCGCCCTCGGAGTCTGCAGCCATGGAGATGTGGCGGGCGGCTCCCGAAGCCCCCTGCTTCACGCCATAGCCGGCGCCCGGGCCGTTCTCCACGACGGTGGGATCGACCGCATGCTGCACGTGGCCGGTGTGACGCTTCATGGCGTCGAGGTCGGTCAGGTCACGCGCCGCCAGGCCCGCGTGCATGGCCGCGACCTCGGCCTCGGCGATGGCGGCGGGAAGCAGTCCCATCCCGTCGGGTGTGCCGCGGAACCCGTCCGCGACGTGTCCCATGTGAGCGTGTGCGGGGCTGTCCTGGGCAGCCGCGTCAGTCGCGAAACCGATCACGGCGAGCGCCATCAGGGCGATGGTGAATGGGTGTGCGCGCATGGAGTACCTCCGTGAAGAATGAAGGGGATGAATCTTCTGGCGAACCTGTGAAAGACTTCCTGAAACCGGCGGTTTTCCCCGACGATTTCCGTCGCCGGAGACACCTGCAGGAAAATTGCATGTCCCGGCGTTGACAGGCAAGCAAGGGGATGTTGATGCGGTGATGCCCTGTCTTCGCTACTCGAGGATCCCAGGCTTCGTGTCGCGCAGGATGGCGAGGATGGCTTCGCGGTCGCCTGCGGAGAGATGCGCGAAATCCCGGCCGCCCTCCTCGCCAAGGAGGATGCTGAGGATGCGCCCGTCGACGTAGGCGCGCGCCTGGGCCGGGAGGGCGTCGTACTCGGGCGAGTGGATCAGGTAGCTCAGCGGGTGGCGGAAGAGCCGGGTCTGGAGATCCAGATCGCGGAGAGAGCGGCCCTGCGCGTCCTTGCGGCCGCCGGCCATGAAGTCGGCTGAGAAGGTCGAGGTGCCCTCGATGGGGTCCTCCAGGCGCGGGGTGCCCACGAAAAACAGAGCGCGCACGAGCAACTCGCCAAGGCCCTCGACCAGGCGGGTGGTGCGCGGGGACATCTCGCCGGGGGGCAGGCCGTCCTGTTCGTCGTCGTGAAGACGGGTGCGGACACGGTATCCCAGCAGCGTGATGAGGTTCTGCACGGTAGTCTGGTGCTCGGCCACCAGCAGGGCAACGATGTCGCTGTGGGCGCCCAGATAGGGCGTCACATCGATGAGATCGCCGAGGTCGGTGACGTTGCCGCCGGCCGTTAGCGAGTCCCCGCTGCGGCCGAGGGCGACGTTCCCCATGTGGAGCTGGTCGCCGTGCGTGCCGGTGACGTACCACCCGCCCCAGCGCTCCCTGATGGGGGTGGTGTCGGTGGTTACCTGCCACAGCTCGTGGGAGGCCAACTGGCCGTTTTCGTCGGTCGGCCCGGAGCCCATGATGTGCCGGGGCACCCCGCCGCCGGTGAGCGAGAAAGAGTCGTGGCACTGGAGGCAGAGGCCGGTTTGACGGCGGATGCGGGGCCCGTCCTCCCCGTCCGGCTCCAAGTTGTAGAAGACCGGTCCCAGTTCGGGATCCTGGGCGGAGATCTCGAGTCCGTCCGCCCCCGGCGTCCAGGCAACATAGACGCGGTCGTTGAAATAGATGGCGCGCGGGGTTTCGGGCCAGATGAGGCGCGCCAGCAGGCTGGTCTTGGAGAAAACCAGCATCTGGGAGGAGACGGGGATGCGGAGTTCGCGCAGGATCGCCGCCAGATAGGCACTCGGGCCCTCGCGGTCGAGGGTCACTTCCCCGCTCTCCAGCCCGCGGGCGAGGACGGCCACCGGGTCGGTGGTCTCGCCGGTTGCGTAGGGGATGGTGGGGTATTGGGTGTCGTAAGGGAGCTGGGGGGTGGTGAGGATGGGGACGGGGGCGGCGGAAGTGCCCATCGGGATGGCGAGGGCGAGCAGGATCGCAGCCGTGACCGGGAGGCGGACGGACGTCATCGCGTGATCGCTCCATAGGGCCGTCCGGCGCGCATGGCCGCGTAGGGCACAAGGCGCCGCGAGGCCGTCCTGCGCTTGCCCCCCGAGTCCACCAGCTCGTAGTCGCCCTCCACCATCTGGAAGACCGAGAGATCCGCCACGGCGCCCTCGCGCAGGGTGCCCAGTTCCTCTCCGAAGTCGAAGATGCCGGCGGGGGTGGAGGTGGCACAGCGGATCACCTCGTCCAGCGACATGCCCATGTGAAGAAACTTGGTCAGGGTGGTCGGAAGGCCGAACACCGGGCCCAGCGCGTTGCCGCGATGCACGTCGCTGGAGATGGCGGCGAGCCGGATGCCCTGGCCGAGGGCGCGCTCGGCGACGTCGAAATCCAGGTTTCCGCGGCCGTGGCCGATGTCGAGGTGGATGCCCCGCTCAACGGCCTCCAGCACCTCCCGGTAGACGTTGCCGGCATCGTCGAGGATGCTCCTGGTGCGCCGCAGTGCGTGGGTCACCACGTCACCCGGGCGGAGCATCTCCAGGATGCGCGGGAGGGGAGAGGTCTGCCCGCCGATGTGCACCATGATGGGCACGCCGGCGCCCTCCGCGGCCAGCCCGGTGAGGCGCATGACCTCGAGGTCGTCGCCGCCCGGTATCCCGGCGAGCATGCGCACCTTGAGACCCACGATCACGTCCCGGTTGGCCTCCACGGTCGCGACGATGGCGTCCGGGTCGATGTACGCGAGGTCGGCCAGTTCGTTGGAGATGGTCATGCCCGGGCTGGACACGTTGAGGAGGGCATACACGCGCGTTCGCGCGGGCGCCGCCACGTAGGTCCTGAAGCCCGGGAAGGTGGTGGCGCCCGACGAGCCGGCGTCGACGACGGTGGTGACCCCCTTGGCGATCCCCACCACGTCCGGTTCGATGGACACGCCCGAGACGCCATCGTAGACGTGCACGTGAACGTCGATGAGGCCGGGCGTGACGATCATGCCGTGCGCGCGCACCACCTGGCGGCCCTCACCCTCGGCGATGCGCTCGGCCACCCGCGCCACCCGCCCGCCGGTGATGCCGATGTCGCGGGGCGCGTCGATGCCCTCGGCCGGATCGATCAGCCGGCCACCCACCACCACCGTGTCGAATTGGCGTTCCTGCCACGACCGAAGCGGGAAAGGAAGCGCGAGCGCGAGTCCCGCGCTCGCGGCGCCGGCGACGAACCGGCGGCGCGTGAGCCCGGAACCGGGTGGAGATGGCGGCGGCGCGTTGATCACTGCAGGGCCTCGCTGCTCAGTCGTCGGGACACGAGGGCAATATACGCGAAGCGGCTGCCGAAAGCCCGAAGGCTCCCGGCAGCCGCCGGTCCAGCTCGTCCCGTCAGCGACCGATCAGCCGCCGATAGTGGGAATGTTGTCGTTACGCTCACGCTCCGAGTTGGGAACGTCGAAGCAGAGGCGCACCTGACCGTTGATGATTGTCCCGCGCGGGGTGTCGGGGTCGTTGAACATCTTGGGTTCGACGGCCGCGAAGTCGGGGAGATCGAGGTCACCCGGCGTGTTGTTCTCCTCCCAGCGGCGCTGGTCGCCCAGCGTGCGTGCCTCCAGGAAGAGCTCGATGGCCCGCTCGCGCTTGAGGTACGTCCAGGCCCCTTCCAGGCTCATCGCATCCCGCGGCGCCAGCGGCGTGCCGCCCGCATGCAGCATGGTCTCGTCGGTGGTGTAGGTGGCCCGCAGGTTGTTGATGATGGTCATCGCCGCCTGCCAGTTGCCGTTCGTCAACTGGGCCTCGGCCTCGATGAGCCGCATCTCCCTGCCGCTGGCCACGTTGTACGAGTCGCTGGGATCGTCGTACTTGGTCTGGTTGAACCACGGGGTCTGCCCATAGTCGCCCAGGGCGGCGTTCGACCACGGGAAGGTCGGGTCCTCGAACCATTCGGTGCGTGGGTCCCCGGTCTCCTGGTAGTAGCCGGACGCGCGATTGGCGCCGTCTGCGGCCGAAGGGTCGAACTGCGGTCCGTAGTGGGTGTTCCACATGGTGAAGGCCAGGTAGGGTTCCCTGGCGTTGGCCCACTGCGGGGTATTGCGTGTCTGCGCGACGGCGCCGTCCGACAGCACCACGTACTCGAAGCTGTTGGGGACGCCGCCCGCGTCCGCGGCCGCACCGCCCCAGTCACCCAGGAAGGCGCGCACCGACGCGCGGCCCGCCGTGGCCGCCATCCTCAGGGTTTCGTTGGGATTCAGGGCCAGGGCGGCGCTGAACTGCTCCTCGGCCCGCCTCAGGTAGTCCGACCCTGGGAGCAGCCCCGAACCGTTGATGACCGCCTCGCACCAGTTCTCGCCCAGAAGCCGGTTCGAGAACCCGGCCCAGACATTGGCCTGCGCGACGACGTCGGCATCGACGTCCTGGTCCGCAAACAGATCGAGGGCGGTCTCGGCGATGAAGCGGGCTTGCTGGGCGTCGTTGAAGTATGCGCCAAACGCGCCCTGCTCGATGTGCCCGGCCTGGGCGACCACGGTGTGCCCATAGGAGCCGGTCTGGCCTCCGGGCATGAGTTGGCGGGTGACTATCGCGCCCGTATACCCGATCCAGCCGATGGCCTCGTTGAGCCTGCGCTGGGAGCCGTTGACCAGCCCCTCGCGGGATTCCTCCTCCACCAGGAACTCGTCCTGGATGGGGCCCGGGTTGATAACTTCGCAAGCGGCGATCCCGAACAGGGTCACCACGAGGGTCGCGCTTCTGATTGTGTTTTTCGCGTTCATTTTGTCTCCCTCCCCTCAGAACGTGATCCGGAGGGACGCGTGCAGCGTGATCGGCGCCGGCACGGACTCTTCGAAGCCGTAGCCCCCCTGGGTCTGGTTGGCCGGGGGATCGGCGGTCAGCTCGGGATCCATGAACGGCATCTCCGCCATCCAGAGGTACGAGTTGCGCAGCGCGAGGGTGAAGGTGGCGTTGCTCACCCGCTCCGGCATGATCGCGTCCACGGGAATGGTGGCGGCGACGGAGCGCAGCTTGAAGAAGTCGCCCTTCCACATGTAGCCCTCGCCTTCCCTTCGGTTGCAGCGGGCACGGTAGATGGCGGGCGTGTCGTCGCGGAGGTCAATGCCGCCGGCCCAGTCCGTGTACCAGGGGTAGCAAAGATGCGAGCGGACGCTCCGCGAGATGGACCAGACGGCCTCGTTCATGTAGAAGCCGCCCTTGAATTCACCGGCTGCGGAGAGGGTGATGTTGCCCGGCGTCCGCACCGCCAGGTTCCCGTTGATGAAGGTGGTGGGCAGGTTGGGGCCGTAGTTGTGCCCGTGCACGTCCTGACCACCCGACGCGTTTGCCTGCACCTCGGAGCATACCTCCGGTCCCGGGCAGTAGTCGGGGGCCGCGATCTCGTCCGGATTCTGCACCAGGTAGTCGCGCATGTTGCGCACCGGACAGCCTTCGTCGCCGTTCGGACCGCAGTCCATGCGGAGTGAGTTGGTCCAGGGAATCCCGAGCTCCAGCACCTTGGAGTTGTTGGTGGTCAGCGAGCCGCCGACGTCAACGCCCCAGGTCCGCGTGTCGAGCAGCGTGGCCCCCAGCTCGAGCTCGATCCCCTGGTTCTGGATCCTGCCGACGTTGGTGAGCTGACTGATGGTGAAGCCGTTGGAGGGAATCTGGGGAACGTCCAGGAGCGCGTCCCTGGTGACCTGCCGATAGAACGTGAAGCTGGTCGTGAGGCGGTCGCTCAACCACGACGCGTCGAACCCGGCCTCGATCTCCTCCGTGACCTCGGGCCCGACCTCGTCGTTGCCGACGTTGGCGGGCACGAACGCCGGCACGCCCGCCAGTCCCGCCGGATTCCAGGTGCGCACGGCGTCGAAGGCGCCGGGGGCGCGTCCCGACTGACCGAAGGCGGCGCGCAGCTTGAACTCGCCCAGATCCGGCCAGAAGGACTCATCCGAGATGATCCAGGATCCGCTCAGCTTCGGGTACACCTGCAGGCCGAAGCCCTTGCCGAAGGCGCTGTTGCCGTCCACCCGCGTCCCCACGGTGATGAAGTAGCGGTCGGAGATGTCGAAGACGTTCTGGAAGAAGAAACCGGCGTTCCAGATCTTGGAGCGGGTCTCGAACGCCTGGGTCTCGGCGGCGGAGTTGAGGGTCGGGTCCGCGGCGCCGGGGAAGTTCTCCCCGAACCCCTCGACGTTGCGGTCGTCGTCCCCGATGGCCTGCCCGCCCCATGAGAAGCTCGAGCCAATCGAGCCGGTCAGGTCGAAGGTGTAGGTGCCGACGTAGTCGAAGGACAGTACACGGTTCTGGAAGGTGTTGTTGAGGAGCGATCCCAGGGGCACCTGCCGCCACGCGTAGGGGCGCAGGTTGCGGTGCTCCCGGCTGGACCAGTCGTAGCCTACGGTGAAGCGGTTGGTCATCCGGTCCAGAGGCTCGTATGTGAGGGTCGCGCCGGTGGTCAGCCGCTCGATGTCCTCGGCCAGATCCTGGTCCATCAACACGTTAAGCACCTCGGGGTCCCCGGTGCCGAAGTAGTTGCGCTCGGCCCGGAAGGCGTTGAGGGTGATGCCCTGGGCGTTGTTCTGCCCGGCGGTCATCGTGAGGGCGTTCCTGGCGTACGAGGTGTTCCACTGGACCGTCAGGTTGTTCGCGGGCGTGAAGGTGAAGTTCGCGCGCGTGTTGTACTTCGTCTGGCTGTCGTTGGTCATGTAGCCCTGTTCGTCCAGGAACCCCGCGGACACGAAGTACTGCAGGTCCTGCCGGCCGCCGCGCACGGAAAGCGAATAGTCCGTGGTGAACGGCGAGCCCGGATGGTATTGGCCGCACGAGAACGGCCCCGTGCACAGCCAGGGCCCCATGTTGATGTAGGGATCGGCGTTGTCGACATCCACGCCGAACTTGCGGCTCCAGGCGCTTCCGGCCTTCACTTCGGCCGTCCACACGGGCGCCCCTGCGGCCCCTCTCTTGGTGAAGATCTGGATGACGCCCGCGGAGGCCTCGGTGCCGTACAGCGTGGTGGCCGCCGAACCCTTGATGACCTCGATGCGCTCGATATCGGCCGGGTTGATGTTGTCGAGCGGGCTCACGGCGATGTTGCCGCTGCGGCCGCCCCGGCGGTCCGGCGGATTCGCGTCGGGAAGCGGATCGCTGCGCATACGCACCCCGTCGATGTAGACCAGCGGGTGGTTGGAGAGCTCGATGCTGCTCTGGCCGCGCAGGCGGATGATCTTCGCCTGGCCGATGCCGCCACCGCCGTACACCTCCAGCCCGGGCGCCTGCGACTGCAGGATGTCGGAGACCAGCACCGGACGGTCGGGAACCTCGGCGACGTTGATCTGGGCGATGGTGTTGCCGATTTCGCGCTGGCGGGCGGCGCCAGCGGTGCCGGTCACGACGATCTCGTCAAGGCCGAGCGCCTCCTCGGTCAGGGTGAAGTCCTGAACCACGGTCTCGCCGGCGGCGACGGTGATCTGCGCGGTGCTCGAACCCAGGCCGATGCGCTCGGCACGCATCTCGTAGGTGCCCGGCGGCACGTTCAGCAGAACGTAGCGCCCGTTACCGCGGGTCAGGGTTCCGATGCCGGCGTCGGTCAGGAACACCTGGACCTCGCCGAGGGCCGCGCCGGAACCTTCTTCGGTGACCTGGCCAGTGACACGGCCAGGCTCCTGCGCCGCCGCGGGAAGCGCCGAGATCAGCCCCCCGGCCACGAGCAGCATGGCCGGAAGTGCGATCCGACGCCGATCTGGCGACCGGGCGGTGGTTGGGTTTGCGAACCTTCGATTCTTCATAACGGCCTCCGATGAAGGGAACAGTCGTTTGGCAGAGCCGCCTCTCGGCGTATGCTCACGCGCCGCAACGGCGTGCGTGCACAGCACCGTAGGTGGACGGGGCCGACGGACGCTTGGCTACAACCTAGCAGAGTAGGCGCGAGCGACCCCTGCCGTCAAGCCGCTGGAACGCCTCCGTGCCCCCCTGGCACCGGCCGGCTGCGCCGCGGGACGAGGTCCTCGTCAGTGCCCGAAGCGAAGGATGATAACCGGGCGGCGGCGGTCTTCCACCGGGTCGAGGGGTTGGACGACCGAGTCCGGTTGACGGGCGTCGTTCAGGATGAAGACGATGAGCCCGGTGATGACGGCCGCGGTCCCCCCGACCAGCAGGCCCGTTTTCGCGCGGCTGAGCTCCTGGCGTTCGATCTGGACGATCTCGCCCGCGGGAACCCGGATATCCTGCCCCAACTGCGAGCTGTGGAACCCCACCTGCCGCCGAACCGTGGGGATGCGCACATAAAAGTCGGCGTCGGTCCGGCGCACGAACTCGCCGGAGAGCACGGGCTCGAACAAAGTGTTCAACGCATCCTCGTTGCCCGCCTCATTGATCGCGTCCACCCCTGCGCGGGTAAGGTACAGGCGAACCGATTCGCCCGGAGGAACGGCGCCGATCTCGGCGGGCACGTAATTGAAACAGCCGGTGGTCGCGAAGAGCACCAGGGCTGCGGCAAACATCGGAAGTCGTGACTTGGGCTTCATGGGCACCAACTGGATGGGGTTTTCCAACGTTAATCCTGCCACGGCAGGGTCGGCAACGATCAAGCAGCGCGATTGGGCGGCCGATAGCGGCGTTGACGCCCCGCACCGGGGCGCCGACAATCCACCATGACCTCGCTCCAGGAACTCCTCGTCGCCTCCAGCCGCACCTTCGCGGTGGGCATCCGCATCCTCCCCGAGCCGCTGAGGGCCGAAGTCACCGTTGCCTATCTCCTGCTGCGGGTTTCCGACTACCTGGAAGACAACCGCGAGCTTGGTGGTGACGAGAAGGTAGCGTTGCTGAGGAAGTGGCAGGACGTACTCGCGGGAGACGGGGCGCGGCAGGCGTTGATCGAGCGTCTGCGGGAAGCCCGCGAGGAGACCCCGGACGCGCTCGTGGCGCGTCACTCGGCGTCGGTCCTCGCCGGACTCGACGGGCTGGCGGCGCCCGCGAAGGAAATCCTCATCCGTCGCGTGGGCGAATCGAGCGCCGGGATGGCGCGGTGGACGGAGCGCGGATCCCGCTTCGAGACGGAAGCCGATCTCGACGACTACATGCACGAGGTGGCCGGGCGGGTGGGTCATCTCCTCACCGAGCTGTTCACGTTGCGGCTTCCAGGGACGCGGAACGCACGCAAGAGGATGATGCCGCTCGGGCGCGAGTTCGGGCTGGCGCTGCAAACGGTGAACGTCATCCGCGGGCTGCACGAAGACCGGGATCGCGGGTGGGTCTATGTGCCCGCCGCATTCGTTCCTGATCCGCGCATTCACCCGAGCCAGCTCTTCGACCCCGCCAACCTGGACGCGGCCATGGCTGTGCTCGCGCGGCTGGTCACAAAGGCCGACGGGCACCTGGCCGCGGCCCGGGCCTACATCCGGCTGATCCCGAGACGCTACCACCGGGTGCGGCTGTTCTGCCTGCTGCCGCTGCTTTTCGCGGTGCGCACGCTGGCCATCAGCCGGGCAAACCCGGACGTTCTCAGGCGGGAGACCAAGATGACGCGGCGGGAGGTGAAGGCCATCACACGCCGGGCCATGGTGCTGGGTTTCTCGAACGGCTGGATCGAACGCTACTGCACGCGACTCGCAACCGCCCCGACCCCATGACATCTCTTGCGTCCTTCCGCAACGAGTTCCCGGTCTCCCGCACTCACATCTTCCTGAACCACGCGGGCGTGGCGCCCACATCGACGCGCGTGGTGCGGGCGGTGCATCGCTTCATGGATTCGATCGCGCGCGAGGGCCGGCCCGACTTCGACGCTTGGGAGTCGGTGGCCCAGGACTGCCGGGAGGGGTTCGCGCGCCTTATCGGGTGCGAGGCGGACGAGGTGGCGTTCGTGCGCAACACCTCGCACGGGCTGTCGCTGCTCGCGTCCGGGCTGGACTGGCGGCCCGGAGACCGGGTCGCGGCGGCGGCATCGGTGGAGTACCCCTCCAACGTATACCCCTGGATGGACCTGGACCGGCGAGGCATCGCAGCACTGGACCTGATCCCTGTGGACGAGCACGGGACCGTGACGGTCGAGGCCGCGGAGCGGGTGCTCGGTCCCGACACTCGCGTATTGGCGGTCAGTTCGGCCCAGTACGCAACGGGCGCAGTCACCGACCTGGCCGGGTTGGGGCGGCTGTGCCGGGAACGCGGGGTGCTCCTGTGCGTCGACGGCATCCAGACGGTGGGCGCTCTGCCCATCGACGTGAAGGAGGCGGGGGTGCACTTCCTGTCCGCGGACAGCCACAAGTGGATGCTCGGCATGATGGGCATCGGTGCGGTGTTCGTGGACCGCTCGGTGGTCGGGCGCATTCACCCACCGCTGCTCGGCTGGCGCAGCACGACCGACGCCTTCAACTTCGACAGGGTCCACTTCGAGCTTCTGGACCACGCGGGGCGATACGAGGAGGGAAGCCTCGCGTACCCGCTCATCGCCGGCTTCGGCGCCGCCCTCGAGCTGCTCGAGGAAGCCGGGATCCCCGCCATCGCCAGGCACGTGTGCGCGCTGGTGGCCGATCTCGGGGAGCGCCTGGAGCGGCTCGGCTGCGTTGCCACGCCCGAGGCGGGGATCCGCCGCCACATTATGACCTTCCACCACCCCGATCTCGACAACGAGACGCTGCTCGCGGGACTCGAGCGGGCCGGGGTGGTCGCGTCGCTCCGGCGGGCGCGCATCCGGGTGGCGCCGCATCTTTACAACACCCATGAAGAGATGAGACGAGTGGCGGACGCGGTGAGCGCGCTGCTCCCCGCGAACGTCAGGTAGCCCGGGGCAGGAAGAAGCACATCGAAGCCGGACGAGTACCGAAGCAAAGACGAGTACTGCAGGGAGAACGAGCCCTGGGGAGGACCGAGCCATGAGGAGAATCGGGATGAGACAAGCGACGACCACGCCGATCTCGGCGATGACAGGGAAGTGGACAGACCTGGGCATTGCACTTGCGCTGACCCTGCTCACGACCGCGCTGGTATCGAGCACGGCGGCTGCACAGAATCGTCAGGGCGACGACGCGCTGCCCACCATCGAAGACAGAACGGCCTCGATGGAGCTCATGGACGGTTTCCTGCCCATGTACTGGGATGAAGGGGGCGGCAGGATCTGGCTGGAAATCGCGCAGTGGGACACCGACGTGCTGCATGCCTCCGGGATCGGGGCGGGCCTCGGGTCGAACGACATAGGCATCGACCGGGGGCAGCTGGCCGGCTCGCGCGTGGTGCGCTTCCATCGCGTCGGTCCCAAGGTGCTGATGATCCAGCCCAACTATCGCTTCCGCGCGTCCAGCGACAACGCCGCGGAGCGGAAGGCGGTGGAGGACGCATTCGCGCCCTCCACGCTGTGGGGATTTGACGCGGCCGCCCGGACCGGCGACCGCGTGCTGATCGACTTCACCCCATTCCTGCTTCAGGACATCGCCGGCTTCGCGGGACGCCTGAGGCCGGGCACCTACCGGCTGGACCAGAGCCGGAGCTCGGTATACCTGCCGATGGTGATGAACTTCCCCGAGAACACGGAGATGGAGGCGTCGCTGACCTTCGTACGCCAGGACGGAGGGATGGCCGGCGGCCGCTTCGGAGGCGGCGGCGGTGGTGCCTTCGAGGGCGTCGGTAACGTCGCCGCCAACGCGGGCGCGGCTACGGTGCGGATGCACCATTCCTTCATCCAGTTGCCCGAGCTGGGGGAGTACACGCCCCGCGCGAACGACTCCCGCTCCGGCTACGGCGGCATGTCCTTCCAGGACTACTCCGCGGCGCTGGACGAGCCCATGACGCAGCGCTTCATCCGCCGCCATCGCCTTGAGAAGCGGGACCCGAACGCGGCCATGAGCGAGCCGGTGGAGCCGCTCGTCTACTATCTGGACCCCGGGACGCCGGAACCCATTCGATCTGCGCTGCTGGACGGCGCGCGGTGGTGGAACCAGGCCTTCGAGGCGGCCGGCTTCATCGACGCCTTCCAGGTGGAGATCCGGCCCGAGGACGTGAGCAGCCACGACGTCCGCTACAACGTTATCAACTGGGTCCACCGGTCGACGCGGGGCTGGAGCACAGGTGGGTCGATCACCGATCCGCGCACAGGGGAGATCCTCAAGGGCAACGTGACCCTGGGCTCGCTGAGGGTGCGCCAGGACTACATGATCGCCGAGGGGCTGCTGGCGCCCTACGAGAACGGGGACGAGGAGGCGGCGGAGCTCTCCGAGTGGGCGCTGGCACGCATCCGGCAGCTTTCGGCGCACGAAGTGGGACACACGCTGGGTCTGGCGCACAACTACTACGACAGCGATGTCGGACGCATCTCGGTGATGGACTACCCCCACCCGCTGATCACCTGGGACGGCAGCGAGTTCGACTATTCGGCGGTCTATGACGCCGATATCGGGGAGTGGGACAAGGTCTCGATCCGGTATGGGTACTCGGTCTTCCCTCCGGAGGCCGACGAAGCCGCGGAGCTGGACCGGATCCTGGACGAAGCCTGGGAGCAGGACGTCCGTTACTTCACCAACCAGGACGTCTCGGCGCACGCGCGTGCGGACCAGTGGTCCAACGGGACGGACGCCGGGGCTGAGCTCGACCGAATGCTCGACGTGCGGCGCGCGGCCATCGACCGCTTCGGCGAGCGCGTGATCCGCAAGGGGACGCCGATGGCGCAGATGGAGGAGGTGCTGGTGCCCCTCTACATGCACCACCGCTACCAGGTTACTGCCGCCGCGTCCGTGTTGGGAGGGATGCACTACACCTACGCCACACGGGGCGACGGACTGGAGCCGGTGCGGCCGGCCTCGGCCGGCGAGCAGAAGCGGGCGCTCGACGCGCTGGTGCGGTCGGTGCAACCGGCCGAACTGACCATCCCGGCGAAGGTCCTGGACCAGTTGCCGCCCCGGCCCTCCGGCTACGGCCGCACCCGCGAGCTCTTCCCGCGCTACACGGGGCTGATGTTCGACGCTGTGTCGCCGGCGGTGGTGGCGAGCGCCCTTGTGGTGGGCGAGGTGCTGGAACCCAGCCGGGCGGCGCGCCTGCTGGAGCAAAACGCGCTCGACGCGTCGCTGCCCGGGCTTGGCGACGTCATCGGCGCGCTCACGGCGGTGGGCGACCCGAAGGCGGCCGACTCGCCCTACGAGGCGGAGGTGCGGCGCGCCATCGGCCGGGTGGTCGCGGACGGTCTCATGAACCTGGCCGGCGAGGCCGCCATGCCGCAGGTGAGGGCGGTCGCGACCCAGCACCTGGCGTGGCTCGGGGATGCGGCCGAAGGCCGGTCGATGGGCGACGACCACAACGCCGCCCACTTCGGGCTGCTGGCCCGCGACATCCGGCGCTTCGAGGAACGGCCCCACGAGCCCTGGGCGCCACTGGTGACGCCCGATGCACCTCCCGGGGCCCCCATCGGCAGCGCGCCCATGGACTGGACCGGGTTCGGGACGGGGCTCGGGGGCACCCTCGTGACTCGGGCGGGGCTGGCGGACTTCACCTGGCTGGAGAAGCTGGTGCCGTTCTGCGCTTACGAGCGGTGGTGACGGTCAGCCTGGATTGATGAGAGCAAGGCGTCCCGGGACATCACCGGGGCGCCGCCGTCCAGGTCGGCTCAGCGCAGTACGCGGAAGATGCGGTCCGCGAGCGTCGTCATGAGCGGCGTGCCGACCGCCAGCAGGACGATCCCCGCGGTCTCTGCGGCGCCGGACTCGTTGCTCCTGCCCTCGATGAGCAGAAGGTAGCCGGCGGTCGCCGCCATGGCGCTTCCAAGCGCGGCAGGGAGAAAGCGTCCCTTGGAGCGGTCGGTCTGGCCGGCCCACCCGGCCGAGTAGCCTCCGGCCGCGCTGGGCAGCGCCAGCGCCAGGATGCCCGTGCCCGTCGTCAGGATGCCGGTGCAGCGTGGACGCAGGCCCCCGAGGCCGGTATCGATTTCAAGGCATCGGTTGGCCAGACCGAGCCCGAGTGCCAATCCGACCGCGTTCCCCACGAAGGAGCTGGCGAAGACCCGCTCCCATCCGTAACGCTCCCCCTCCAGGGACCAGTCGAAGCCGGTAACCAGGTTGTCAGCAGCGGCCTCGCGTTGACGCTGCGGACCGGTCTTGGTCTCCACCAACAAGGCGCCCCCTCCCGCGGCCATGCCGAACCGCGTAGACGCTTGCAGGGGCGACAGCAGCTCCACGCGCGCGATGTCCTCCAGGGGCATGGAGAAGTAGAGCAGCGACGGCACCGCCGCCCTGACTCCGTCCACGTAGATGGACACGTCGTTGCATCCACCCTGAGCCGACGTGGAGCGGTACTCGACGCAGGACCCGGTTCTGCTCGATCGCACCCGGAGGCCCGGCAGGTGCTGCGCGAGCACGTCGGACAGGGCGAGCCCGCGTCGGGCGGCCTCGCTTAGCTGCACCGGCCCGACCTCGTTCATGGAATGGCCGGTGGAGATCCTCCTCTGTTCCAGCTCGGTGACGGCCTCCACGACGAGGGGCTCGAGTTCGATGGTTCGCGGCGCAAGGCGCACGTCGAGGCGCAGATCCTCGCCCGGATTCACCGCGATTTCGCGCGACTGGTCGCCAAAGGCCAGATGCTCCACCACCAGGATGTGCGCCCCCTCCGGGACCACTTCGAAGCGGAACATTCCGGCTGCGTCGGTCACGGTGGAGAGGCCGAGGTCGTGAAGGCGCACGACGACATCGGGGATAGGCCGGGAATTCTCATGCTCGAGCACGCGGCCGGTCAGAGTCCCGGTTTGCTGGGCCGCAACTGGGGTCGCGGACACCAGCGTCAGGACGCACAGCAGGGCCACGAACGAGGTCGCTGGGGCACACCTCGCGAGCGCGCGCCACACCGCAACCGAGAGTCCCGGATGTGCGTCGGTTGGCGCCGGTAGGACCGGCCGGAGGGAAGTCATGCGCGAGCCTGTCGGGGAAGAGCGTGCCAAATCAAAAATACCCTGAGCCGATCCGGCGCGTTCCGATACCGGGCTGGGCCCGGGGGTGCCTCCAAAGCTAGCGCGGGCGCACCTCCGACGCTAACGCCGCGGTGCCGGCGACGGCCCGATGTCCACGTGGATGTCGCGCCACTTTCCCTGCCGGTAGCGCGCCACGCTCAGGATGCAGCGTGCGGCGTGTCCCAGCAGAATCGCGGTCCAGACATCGGTGGGCTGGAGCCCGCGCATCTGCTGCAGGATCGCCAGCAGGCCGAGCGGAATCACCACCTGGGAGATGATGGAAATGAACAGCGGACTCCGCGTATCGCCGCTCCCCTGCAGTCCCCCGGTGTAGGTAAGCGCGACGGTCACGAAGAGCCCCGAGACGCTCAGGAAGGCCAGCAGTTGGACGCCCAGGCCGGCCACCCGGGGATCCTCCATGCCGAAGATGGAGAGCAGGGCCTCGGGAACGAGCAGGAACATGGCCCCCACGGCGATGGCGACCCCCAGGCCGATGCGCGCCGCGACCCGCACCCCCTTGACGGCCCGCTCCGGATGACCCGCTCCCAGATTCTGTCCGACGACCGCCCCCGTGGCGCCCATCAGACCCAGCGAGGTCCAGGTAATGAGCGAGAACAGCTGCACGTAGCCGACGGCGTAGGCGGCCTGCGCCTCCGCACTCAGGGCGAGTGATCCGATGAAGCGGAGCAGCAGCACGCCGCCGAGGTTCATGACCACGCCCTGGATGCCGGCGGGGAGCCCGAACCGGAACAGTTGGCGAATGATCGCCCAGTCCGGCGCCAGGGACATGCCGCGCTCGAAGGAGACCACTGTCCGGTGCGAGAGCAGCAGCCAGAGCACGTACCCGCTCACGATCACTCCCGAGATCACGCTGCCCATCGCCGCGCCCGCAGTGCCGAAGGAGGGGATGGGCCCCAGGCCGCGAATCAGGATCACGCTGAAGGTGATGTTGAGGAGGGTCAGGGCCACGCCGAGGCGGAGGGGAGTTCGCGCGTCTCCGGCCGCCCGGAACGCCCCCCCGGCCATGAAGAACATCATGGTGCCGAAGCTGAAGACGAAGAGGATGCGCAGGTAGGGGAGCGCCTCCTGCTGGACTTCCGCGGTCGCGCGCACCAGCCCCAGCAGAGAGGGAGCGAGGAAGTACCCCAGAGGCGCGACGATGCCTATGGACAGAGCCGCGGCCGTGAGGAAGGCCTGGTAGACGGTCCGATTGACCTTTTCCCTGTCGCCCGCGCCCGCGAAACGGGCCACCAGAATGCCCATCCCCGTGAACAGCGAGGACACGAAGGTGATGACGACGAGGTAGATCTGCGAGGACACGCCGATGGCGGCATTGCCCGCGTAGCCTACGTAGTTGCCGACCATCGCATGGCCGACCACGCCCTGCATGCCGGCGATCACGTTCTGCAGCATCGTCGGCCACGCGAGCATCCATACCGCCAGCGGGACCGGCCCTTCTACGATGCTCCGGTCGAAGGGGCGTCCGCCGGCCCGCCGGGACATGTCGCGAAACGACCCGCGGGGGTCAGGCCGGCGTGCCTTTTCTCCGGACGACCCGGAGGAGCTTCGCCAGGGGGTCGTACGCCCGGTCCACGACGCGCTCCTTCAGGGGGATGATGGCGTTGTCGGTGATGGTGATGCTCTCGGGACACACCTTGGTACAGCACTTGGTGATGTTGCAGTAGCCCACGCCCTGGTCCCTGCGCAGGGTCTCGAGCCGGTCCCCGGTGTCGAGCGGATGCATCTCCAGCGCCGCCACGTGCACCATGAAGCGCGGCCCGATGAACTCCTCGTGCAGGTGGTGGTCCCTCAGCACGTGGCAGACGTCCTGGCACAGGAAGCACTCGATGCACTTGCGGAACTCCATCACCCGGTCGACATCGTCCTGAAAGATTTCCCAGGTGCCGTCCTCGTTGTCGGGTTCGCGGGGCTGGAAGGCGTCTATGTTCTCCTTCACGCGGTAGTTCCAGGAGACGTCGGTGACCAGGTCGCGCACCAGCGGGAAGGCCTTCATGGGTTCGATGGTGACCGGCTCGTCCATGGGAAGGTCGCTCAAGCGGGTCATGCACATGAGCTTCGGCATGCCGTTCACCTCGGCGGAACACGACCCGCAGCGGCCCGCCTTGCAGTTCCAGCGCACCGCCAGGTCGTTCGCCTGCTCGGCCTGGATCCTGTGCACGGCGTCGAGCACCACCATCCCCGTGGTGGTCTCGATGGTATAGTCCTGGAATCCCCCGGTCTCCCCGTCCCCTCTCCAGACCCTGAACGTGCTCTCGGCCATTATCCCTGTTCCTCGATGATTCGGGTCAGCCGCCCGGGCAGCTCGCGGACCGGTTCCCTGCGACTCTTCATGTTGCCGTCCGCGTCCTTCCACAACACGAGGTTGTAGCGTCCCCAGTCCGGATCCTTGGCGGGGTAGTCGACGCGTGAGTGGGCGCCCCGGCTCTCCCTGCGTCCGATGGCGGCTCGGGTTGCGGCTTCGGAGACCGTGAGCAGACAGTCGAGGTCGAGGGCCGTGTGCCAGCCGGGGTTGTACTCCCGGTTGCCGGTCACCGCGACGTTCGCGGCCCGCTCTTTGAGCGCCTCGATCTGCTCGAGCGCGGATGCCAGGTCGTCGTCGGTGCGCACGATCCCGACCTGGTTCTGCATCAGCGCCTGGAGATCTTCCTGCACCTTATAGGGACCCTCCCCGCCGTCGTTGGCGAACGGGGCCAGGGAGTGGCGTTCGGCCTCCGCGACCTGCTCGTCGTCGAGCGCCGGGGCCGCGTTCTCGCTCGCGAAACGGGCTGCGTACTCGCCCGCCCGCTTGCCGAAGACCAGGAGGTCGGAGAGGGAGTTGCCGCCCAGGCGGTTGGCGCCGTGCAGCCCCGCCGCGCACTCTCCGGCGGCGAACAGGCCGGGTACGTTGGACATCTGCGTGTCGGCATCCACACGCACGCCGCCCATCACGTAGTGCGTGGTGGGTCCGACCTCCATGGGCTCCTTCGTGATGTCGATGTCCGCCAGCGCCTTGAACTGGTGGTACATCCCGGGGAGCTTCCGGCGGATGTGCGCCGGGGCGTCGGGGATCTTCTCCGAAATCCACGCGATGTCGAGGAACGCGCCGCCGTGGGGGCTTCCGCGTCCCTCCTTCACCTCGCGCACGATGCAGCGGGCGACGTGGTCGCGGGTGAGCAGCTCCGGGGGCCGGCGCGCGTCGCGGTCGCCCACCACGTAGCGCCACCCCTCTTCGGGCGAGTCGGCCGTCTGCTCCTTGTAGAGGGCGGGGATGTCGTCGAACATGAACCGGCGCCCCTCGGAATTGCGCAGCACGCCCCCTTCCCCGCGCACCCCCTCGGTGACCAGGATGCCGCGCACGCTCGGGGGCCACACCATGCCCGTGGGGTGGAACTGGATGAACTCCATGTCCATCAGCTCGGCCCCCGCGTGATAGGCGAGGGCGTGCCCGTCCCCGGTGTATTCCCAGCTGTTGGAGGTGATCTGGTACGCCTTGCCGATCCCCCCCGTGGCGAGCACCACCGCCTTTGCCCCGAAGACCTGGAAGCGGCCCCGCTCGCGGTCATAGGCGAAGGCTCCCGCCACGCGCCCGCCGTCCAGCAGCAGGCGGGTCACGGTGCACTCCATGAAGACGTCCATGCCCTGGTGGACCCCGTGGTCCTGCAGGGTGCGGATCATCTCCAGGCCGGTGCGGTCGCCCACGTGCGCCAGCCGGGGGTAGGCGTGGCCGCCGAAGTTCCGCTGCAGGATGCGCCCGTCCGGGGTGCGGTCCATGAGCGCCCCCCAGGCCTCCAGCTCCCGCACCCGGTCCGGGGATTCCCGCGCGTGCAGCTCGGCCATGCGCCAGTCGTTCAGGTACTGGCCGCCGCGCATGGTGTCGGCGAAGTGCACCTCCCAGCTGTCGCGCTCGTCCACGTTGGCGAGCGCCGCCGCCACCCCGCCCTCGGCCATGACCGTGTGGGCCTTGCCCAGGAGGGACTTGCACACCAGCCCCACCGAGGCGCCCGCCGTGGCGGCCTCGATGGCGGCCCGAAGCCCCGCTCCGCCGGCCCCGACGATCAGGACGTCGTGTTCGTGCCGCTCGAACCCGGCCATCAGAGGATCCTCCAGTCGGTCCAGATGCCCATGGAGCAGAGGCGCACGTAGACATCGCTGAACCCGACCCACACGAGGCTCATCCAGGCCCAGAGCATGTGGCGCCGGTTGAGGCAGCTCACGCCCCTGTGGGCTTCGCGGCGCAGCGGTCGCCCGGAGAGCCTGTTCATCCCGCCGCCCACCAGGTGGCGCAGCGAATGGCATCCGAAGGTGTAGCCGCCCAGAAGCACGACGTTGGTAAGTAGCACCAGCGACCCCAGGCCGATGCCGAAGGTTTCGCCCCCGCCCGGGCCCTCGAACCAGAACCCCTTCCAGGCGTCATACGAGAGAATGCCGATGAAGATCACGGCGACGTAGAGGAAGTAGCGGTGGATGTTCTGCATGATGAGCGGGAACGAGTGCTCGCCCCAGTAGCTCTTGCGCGGCTCGCCGACCGTGCAGGAGGGCGGGTCGCCCCAGAAGGCCTTGTAGTACGCGCCGCGGTAGTAGTAGCAGGTGAAGCGGAAACCCAGCGGCGCCCACAGGATCATGAACGCGGGCGACCAGCGCAGCCATCCCAGCCACGAGTCCGCCCACCAAGCGGGCGACGGCCCCAGCCAGGCATGGTGGGAGTCGCCCAGCAGTTCGGGTGAGTAGAAGGGGGAGAGGTAGTTGCCGAAAGTGTAGAACTCGCCCTGGAAGGCGGCCCAGGTGGAGTAGATGCCGAAGGCGGTGAGTCCCGTGAAGACCGCCAGCGGCTGCAGCCACCATCGGTCCCGGCGCATGGTGCCCCCGAAGGGGCTGCGCGCGGGCAGAGAAGCCGGGGTTCGGACCGGAAGCGAGGTCGTGCCTGACGCCATTCCTATCCTCCTGGGAGCGCCCGTGCGGCGCTTCTGTGAGATCGTGGGCGGGCCTGCAGGTCGTGGTTGCCGGGCGTGCCCTTCCGCCTCGCCGTGGCGGCCCCGCCGGAGCCCGGGGCGCACGGCTGCACAAGAATATCCCCGGGGCGCTCATACGCCAATACGCGATGTGGGATCGGGGCCGCGATCAGCGCAGCCGATTTCAGTCGCCGGGGCGCCCGAGCACGCAGGCCCGGCTCCAGACGGCGTCGAACATCTCCTCGGTGAGCTTGCCCGTGAAGGTGTTCTGCTGGGAGGGGTGGTAGGAGGCCAGCACCGTCAGGCCGGGGCGGATGGGCACCTCGGCGCCGTGGCCGAAGCGGGGCACGGGTCTGGGGACGGGCTCGCCCCGGTCGCGCAGCAGGCGAAGCACCACCGAGAAAGCGAAGGCGCCGAGCGCGACCACCACCCGCAGGTCGGGCAGCAGATCCCATTCGCGTTCCAGGAAGGGGCGGCAGGTGTCGCGCTCGGCGGTCGTGGGCCGGTTCTTCGGCGGAGCGCAGCGGACCGCAGCGGTGATCCAGGTCCCCTTCAGGGCGAGGCCGTCGTCGCGCGTGACCGAGTTCGGCTGCGAGGCGAGGCCAGCCCGGTGGAGCGCCCCGTAGAGCAGGTTGCCCGAGGCATCGCCGGTGAACATGCGCCCGGTCCGGTTGGAGCCGTGCGCGCCGGGCGCCAGCCCCACCACCACCAGCCAGGCCGCGGGATCTCCGAATCCGGGCACCGGCCGGCCCCAGTACTCCTCGGTGGCGTAGGCCGCCCGCTTCGTGCGCGCGACCCGCTCCCGCCACTCGACCAGGCGCGGGCACCGCCGGCAGGCGCTGACTTCGGTGGCCAGGGCGGTGAGGGCGTTCATCGCGCGCGTCCGGCATGGAGGTGCAGCACGCCGGGCTCCCCCGAGACCGCGCCCTCCGCCAGCACCGTGCCGATCACGACTGCCTGCGGGCAGCCGGCAGCGCGCAGGGCCTCCACGCATGCGTCGGCCCGTTCGGCCGGGATGCTGGCGAGCAGCCCGCCCGCGGTCTGGGGGTCGAAGAGGAGCTGGGTGGCGGGATCACCGAGCACCCCGGGGGCGGCGCGCACCGCATCGAGCGCGCGCAGGTTCTGCTCCTGGAGCGAGGAGAAGATGCCGAGCCGGGCCAGCTCGAGCGCACCGTCCAGGAAGGGCACGCCGGCGAGGCCGACCGACACCTCGACCCCCGAGGCGCGCGCCATCTCCAGCAGGTGGCCGCCGAGCCCGAAGCCGGTCACGTCGGTGGCCGCCGTGGCTCCGTGTTCGCCCAGGATCCGCGCCGCGGCCCGGTGGGATTCCTGCATGGCGGCGAGCGCGGCGTCGATCCACAGGCTCTGCGCCCTGCCCCGCATCTCCGCGGCGAGGATCACGCCGGTGCCGACCGGGCGCGTGAGCACCAGCCGGTTGCCTGGACGCATGCCCGCCTTGCGCAGCAGATCCTCCGCTGGCGCCGTCCCGGTGACGGAGAAGCCCATCGCGAGTTCGCCCCCCTCGCTCGTGTGCCCGCCGACCAGAGCCACTCCGTCGCGCTCAAGCACCTCGAGCGCCCCTGCCATGAGCTGGGTGAGATCCTCCTCCATCTTGCTTTCCGCAGCGAGCGGCAGCGTCACCATCGCCATCGCCGCCAGCGGCTCGGCCCCCATGGCGAACACATCGCCGAGCGCGTGATTGGCGCTGATGCGGCCAAAGACGAAGGGGTCCTCGATGAACGAGCGGAAGAAGTCGACGCTTTGCACGGCGACCTGCCCGGCGGGAACCTCGACCACCGCCGCGTCATCGGGGGCGTCCAGCCCGACCATGACGTTCGGATGGCCGGTGGCGCCCAGCCGGGCCAGCGACCGGAAGAGCAGCTCGCTGCCCACCTTGGAGCCGCATCCTCCGCAGCGCATCGCGGGACCGGGACCGGAAGACGCAACCTGCCGGCTGCCGCCCCGGAGTCCGGCCCTCGCCACGCCTCCCGGCGCCGGGCCATCATCGACCCCGTCCCCATCCATCGATGGCAGCTCGGTGTAGTCGCGGATGAAGCGCCGGTCGATACGGTCTTTCCAGGTCCAGACCCAGCGACCCGCCACCGTCAGCCCGTTGCGGGCGGCGACGGCATGGCGCCGACCGGTGGAGATCAGGCTCAGGTATTCGCGCTGGGGGCGGAATCCGGCAAGCTGAGCACCGCGCAGGCGGCGCTCGAGGTTGCGGGCGAGCGGCGGGCCCTGGCGAACCGCGAAGACACCGGCCTTGGGACGCGGATACCCTTCCACCGCGGCGATATCTCCCGCGGCGAAGACATCGGGATGGGACAGGGCCTGCAAGGTGTCGCGCACCCGGATGAAGCCGCGCTCGTCGACCTCAAGACCCGATTGCCGGGGCCAGTCCGGCGCGCCCGCGGTCGTGACCCAGAGCAATTCGTCGAACGTGGCGGGGGAACCGTTCCCGAAGTGCAGACGGGAGCCGTCCACTCGCACCACCCGGTGCCTGGTGTGAACCACGATGCCATCTTCCTCGAGGATCCGGGCAAAGCGGGCGCGCATGCGCCGGGGATATGCGGGGAGGATCTCGCTGGAATCGGTAAAGAGTTCGATGCGCACCCTGTCGCTGGGCCGACCGGCGGCTTCCGCGGCTCGCGCGAGCCCGTAGCGGATCGAGAGCGCGACTTCCACGCCTCCGGCGCCGCCGCCCACGATTCCGATCGAGACCGGGCCGGAGCTGCCGGCAACACGCTTGCGAAGCTGTGTCCAGCGGGCGAAAAAGCCGTCGATGGGCTTGACCGGAACCACCGAGCCTTCCGCCCCCTCGATCCGCCGCACGCCGGGCGCCGAACCCGTATTCAGCGAGAGCACGTCGAAGGCCACCGCCGGACGCCCGGCGCACATCACCCGCTTGTTTTCGAGATCGATCCCGACGACCCGATCGCGCAGGAAGCGGGCACGAGCGAAACGGGCCAGCGGAGCCAGGTCGATGTGGGCGTCCGAGAACGTGTAGTGCCCGGCGATCAGCCCCGGAAGCATCCCGGAGTAGGGAGCGTTGGATTCCCGCGAGATGAGCGTGAGCCGAACCCCGGGAAGCGGCTTCATGCCGAAGTGCTTGAGTACGGCGACGTGGGTGTGCCCGCCGCCGACCAGCACCAGATCCTTGGTCACCGGTCGAGGCGGCGACCCCATGGCACCCCTGCGCATGGCCTGAAGATGCCGCCTCAATGAGGCGCTGTTCAAGGTTCGAGGCTTACGGGGAACATGCGAGAGCCGGTAGCGGCGGGCTGCAATCCGCCCCGGCGGGGCCTACCGCCCCGTCCCTTCTCCGCGCGCGGCAAGCTCCGACGGAAGCAGGGCCGAGTGCATGAACAGGTGAACCGGAGTGGCCACGCCGCACTCACGACCCAGTCGGACCACCGCGCCGCTTAGCTGCTCCAGTTCGGAGGGTCGGCCGCCCGCGATGTCGCGATGCATCGAGGGGATGGAGTCTGGCGGGAGGCCGTCGAAGAAGGCCAGCGCATCCGCAATCACGCCATCCGGCAGGCGAATCCCACGAGCCGCAGCCACCGCGGCGGTCTCTTCCATCGCGCGGCGCAGAAGTTCACGGGCGGGGGGGGTGGCGCGCACTGCGCCCAGGGGCATCCGCGCCACCGAACAGACGCCGCTCACCGGAGCCATGAGGAGGAGCTTGTGCCAGAGCTCGGCCTCGATGTCGCCCGAGACCACGACGGACACCCCGGGAGCCCGCTCCAACGCTTCCGCCAGACGGTCGCAGCGACCGGTCCGGCGCCCGTCCCGCTCCCCCATGACGATCACGGGGTCGATGCCGGTGTGCCGGATGCGGCCGGGCTCGACCAGTTCGCACAGGATGCGGGTGAGGCCGCCAGCCACCGCTGCGGCCGGCAGCGACCGTTCCAGCTGGGTGGCCGCCTCCACCCCGTTCTGGAGCGGGACCACGACCGCGCCGCCCCCCACCAGCGGCCGCAGCGCCTGGCCGGCCGCCTCGACCTGCCAGGTCTTGGTGGTGACCAGAGCGGCGTCCGCCTGCCCGAGCGACGCGGGGTCATCGGTGGCGGCGACCCGCTCCAGCTCCACATCGCCAGCGATGCTCTCCACCCGCAGGCCGCCCGACCGCAATGCCGCCAACTGACGTCCACGCGCGACGAAGACGACCTCCTCGCCGGCCTGGGCCAGCCGCGCTCCGTAGTACCCGCCGACAGCGCCGGCTCCGTAGATGATGATGCGCATCAGCACCTCTCCGAGTCAGACACCCGTCCTTTCCCGCGCCGGGACAATTATCTTGGAAGCGCGAAAAGGAAAGCACTGCATCCCAACATCCGGAGGTTCCCGGCATGTCCAACCGGTTTCGCGTCGAGCGTGATTCGCTGGGCGAAGTTCACGTCCCCGCCGATGCCCTCTATGGCGCCCAGACGCAGCGGGCCTTCGAGAACTTCCCCATCAGCGGCCAGCGCTTCGGGCGCCGCTTCATCCAGGCGCTGGGGCTGATCAAGCAGTCCGCCGCGCGGGTCAACCGCGAACTGGGATACCTGGACGGCCAAACGGCGCGGGCGATCGCCGAGGCGGCCGCCGAGGTCGCCCGCGGCGACCGGGACGGCGAGTTCGTACTCGACGTCTACCAGACCGGCTCGGGGACATCCTCGAACATGAATGCGAACGAGGTGATCGCGGCGCTGGCCAACCGCGTCCTGGAGGGCTCCGGAGACGCGGGCGTGCAGCGCAGCGACCGCGTGCATCCCAACGACCACGTCAACTTCGGCCAGTCCTCCAACGACGTCATCCCGACGGCGATCCACATCTCGGCGCGCACCGCGATCGAGGAGGAGCTGATTCCCGCGCTCGAGCACCTGCGGGCGCTGCTGGCGGCGAAGGCAGAGGCCTTCGACGGCGTGCTCAAGTCCGGGCGCACCCACCTGATGGACGCCACCCCGGTGCGGCTGGGGCAGGAGTTCGGCGGCTACGCGATGCAGATCACGCGCGCTATCGAGCGCCTGCGACACGCCTCGGCGGAACTGGCCGAACTGGCGCTGGGGGGCACGGCCACCGGAACCGGTATCAACACCCACCCCGATTTCGCACGCCTCACCATCGAGCGTCTCTCCCGGGAGACCGGCCTCGCGTTTCGCGAAGCGGAAGACCACTTCGCGGCGCAGGGCTCCCAGGATGCCTGCGTGAGCGCCTCCGGAGCCCTGAACGCCGCGGCATCCGGCCTGATGAAGATCGCCGACGACATCCGTTGGCTCTCATCGGGTCCGACTTCGGGCATTCACGAGATCCGGCTTCCCGCCGTGCAGCCGGGGAGCTCCATCATGCCCGGCAAGGTCAACCCGGTCATGTCGGAGGCGCTGATGATGGTCGCGGCGCGCGTGGCCGGGAACCACACCACGGTCACCATCGCCGGAAGCCGCGGCAACTTCGAGCTGAACGTGATGCTGCCGGTCATCGCCCACTCCCTGCTCGAGTCGATCACGCTGCTCGCGGGGGCCAGCCGCGCCTTCGCGGACCGGTGCGTCGCCGGCATCGAAGCCAACGAACAGCGCGCGCGCGAACTGCTCGACCGGAACCCCGCGATCGCGACCGCGCTCAACCCCTACATCGGCTACGACGCCGCCGCCAAGGTGGCCAAGCAGGCCGCCCGCGAGGGCCGGGCGGTGCGCGACATCGTGCGCTCGAAGGGGTTGCTTGACGACGAGACGCTGGAGGAGGCGCTGGACGTGCGTGGAATGACCGAGCCGGGATTGCCGGCGAAGGAATAGCCAGCGGCGCGCGGTACCCCCGAAGGAAGTAGACGGGAACTAGCTAAACTAATCGGACTAAGCTAATCTCCGGGCCCCGACAGACGAGTCACGGCTTCCTCGAAGGAGGAGATTCCCTCCTCGCCGGTGAGCTTGACCTCGCCGGTCAGTTCCCCGCCCCGGTTGACCACGAACGTGGGCGTCCCCTCGACCGACAGCACCTGGGCCAGATTCATGTCGCTCAGGATGAGGGGCGCGACCGTGTCGCGGATGAGGCAGGCCTGGAAGTCCTCCAGCGGGAGGTTGATGTCGGCCGCGAACTGGAGGAAGACGGGAATCGGGTCCTGCAGGGGCTGCCACACGCTCTGGTTCATGTACAGGCGGTGCTGCATCGCCTCGAAGCCCTGCCGGTCGTTCAGGCCACCCGCGCACAGGGCAGCCTCGGCCGCGTGAAACCCGCGCATGAGACGGGCGAGCGGAAACATGCGCACAACGAAGTTCGCCCTCCCGCTGTCAACGAGGTTCGTCTTCAGCGAATCGGTGCGCAGAATGTAGAAGGACCGGCAGGTGGGACAGCCGAAGTCGATGAACTCGTCGATGCGGGCCAGGGTGGAGTCCACCATGTAGATGCGCGAGTTGTCAGCGCGCTCCAGGAAGTCCACGTCCACCACGCTGAGCGCGAGTCCGCCGGGAAGCTCCTGCTGCAGCCCGCTGGCGGCCATGGGGATCGCCGCCGCCAGGGCGAACGCCGCAATTGTCGCCCGCCCGGCACGCTGATGTGCCTTTCTCATGGTTCAACGACCTCTGGGGATCAGGCGAACGAAGCCGGCCTGGATCAGGAGATCGAAGGCTTCGCCCGCGGTGACCGCCAGCTCCTGTGTCCGGTAGAGGCCGCCGCCCAGCAGATCGACTTCGAAACCGATGGTCGGCAACCTCCACTCGCGCGTGAACCGCTCGCGCGTCTTGCCCGACACGTTGCCCAGCCGGGTGCGTCCGCCGCCGGTCGAGATGTAGATGCGGGCGTCGTTGAAGTCGAGGTTGTCCACAAAGATGGTGATATCCCGCGATTGCTCGCCGCCGATGCCGGGCGGCGGCCGCTGTCCCGTGCACCCGGCAGCCAGCAGCGTCGCCAGCACACAGAAAGCGAACAGGGGTCGAGTCGTCATGATACCTCCTCCTGCGGGGACCGGAGCCGGCTGGTAGCCGGGGGTCCGTGGTTTCCTGCCTTTGTACATTGTATCGCGAGCGGCGCGCGCCTGCTACTGAAACAGGTGAAGGCGAGCAGGCCCGGTCCGGCCGCGCGCGGGACGGGGTTGCCCGCGTCCAGCTCGCTGATGAACCTGGTTCACGGGTGGGATCGGCGCGCGCGCGGCGGGCAGACAGCCAGTCAATCATCTCCGAGGTTCAGGATGCCGATGACGGACGTGGGGCGGGCGGCGTGGGCAGGGTGACGCGGTTCCCGGACGACCTGGTGGAGCGCATGCCGGAGGGCGAAGCGATCACCATGATCGTGGTCGACGGGGTCGGCGGGCTTCCCCACCCCGCCACCGGCCTGACCGAACTGGAGTCGGCGACCACGCCCAACCTGGACGCGATGGCCGCGGAGAGCTCGCTGGGCATGCACGTCCCGGTCGCACCCGGGGTCACGCCCGGGAGCGGCCCCGCCCACCTCGCCCTGTTCGGGTACGACCCCGCCCGCCACCTGATCGGGCGCGGCGTGCTGGCCGCGCTGGGGGTCGGGATTCGCCTGCGCGAGGGGGATGTGGCGGCCCGGCTCAACCTGGCCATCCTGGACGGGCAGGGCCGCGTGACCGACCGCCGTGCGGGCCGCCCAGGCAACTCGGAGGGCCGGCGGCTGGTGCGCCGGTTGCAGGACGGCGTGACCGCGCCTCCCGGGGTGGACCTCCACTTCCAGCACGTCATGGAGCATCGCGCCGTGATGGTGCTGCGCGGCGACGGTCTCGGCGCGGAGGTATCCGACACCGACCCGCAGCGGACCGGCATCCCGCCCCGGCCTCCCCGCGCGCCCGAAGGGGACGCGGCGTCGGTACGCACCGCCCGGACCGCCGACCTGATTCTCGCGCGGGCAACGGAGGTGCTGGCGACCGAGCCTGTCGCCAACGGCCTTCTCGCCCGCGGGTTCGCCGAATACCGTGCGCCGCCGGGCTTTTCCCGGCGGTACGGGCTCAAGGCGGTGGCGGTGGCGCGCTATCCAATGTACCGCGGGGTGGCCCGTCTCGTCGGGATGGAGCTCGCCGGAACCCCGGCCTCGGATGAGGAAGCGGTGGAGCTGATGCAGGGTGCCGCCGGACACGCGGATTTCCGCTTTTTCCACTACAAGGCCACGGATTCCCGAGGGGAAGACGGGGATTTCGAGGGCAAGGTCGCCGCCATCGAGGCGCTGGACCGCCTCCTCCCGGGGCTGGACGACGGCGGCGTCGTGATCGTCACCGGTGACCACAGCACCCCCGCGACCATGGCCGGCCACTCCTGGCACGCGGTGCCGCTCCTGATCCGGTCGCGCCACGCCCGGCCGACGGGGCGCCGCCTCACCGAGAGCGCGTGCCGGCAGGGCGATGTGGGCACCATCGCCGCTCGGCATATCATGTCCCTGGCCTTGGCTCACGCCGGGCGGCTGGCGAAGTTCGGCAGCTGAACCCCTCGTCTTCCGCCGCCGGGAAGCACCTGTGATCTCCATCCCCTTCGAAGAGCACTGCCTGGAGAACGGACTCCGGATCGTCCTTTCCCCGGAGCCCTCCCTGCCCATCGTCGCGGTGAATCTCTGGTACGACGTGGGTTCCCGGAACGAAGGCCCGGGGCAGACCGGTCTGGCTCATCTCTTCGAGCACATGATGTTCCAGGGCTCGCGCCACGTGGCCGGCAACCAGCACTTCGAGCTGCTGGAGGGCGTGGGCGGGTCGGCCAACGCGTCCACCTGGTTCGACCGGACCAACTATTACGAAACCCTCCCTTCGCATCATCTCGAACTGGCGCTCTGGCTCGAAGCGGATCGCATGGGCTGGATGCTTCCCGCACTCACCGCCGAGAAGCTCGAGAACCAGCGCGACGTCGTGAAGAACGAGCGCCGCCAGCGCTACGACAACCAGCCCTACGGCGACTGGGATGAGCGCATGCTCGCCATGGTATATCCACCGGGGCATCCCTATCGCCATCCGGTCATCGGCTCCCTGGAGGACATCGACGGGTTCACGCTCGGTGATCTCGAGTCGTTCTTTCGCGCCTACTACGCCCCCGACAACGCCGTCCTCACACTCTGCGGCGGCTTCGAGGCCAGGCGCGCGCTCGAATGGATCAAGCACTTTTTCGGCGACATTCCTCCGGGAGCCGGAACGCGGATGATCCCCGGGGACGCGGAGGCGGAGCGCGAGAACCACGTCGATGGCGGCCAGACGGTCGAGGCCGATGTGCCGCTCACCCGGGTCTACGCCGGGATGCGCGTGCCCACCTTCGACGATCCCGCCTTCTACGCCGCCGATGTCGCGGGCGACATTCTGGGACGCGGGCGGGCGTCGCGTCTCCACCGCTCGCTCGTGCTGGAGCACCGGCTCGCCAAGGACGTCGCGGCACACGTTTTTCCGTTGATGACCGGAGCCGCGATGATGGTGGTTCAGGCCACCGGCAACCTCGGGGTCGATCCCGGGGAGCTGGCGGCGGCCGTCGTCGAGCAGATCGAGGGACTTGGTGCGATCTCGTCCGAGGAAGTCGCCAGGGCCGTAGCCATGGCCGAGACTGCCATCCTGGGGCAACTCGAGGTCGTGGCCCAGCGCGCCGACCTGCTCTCGATGTTCGCGACCCAGTTCGGAGATCCGGCCCGCATCTCCACAGAGATCGATCGCCTGCGCGCGGTGACGCCGGAGGCGGTGCAGACCCTGGTCGGAGAGCGGCTCGGGCCCGGAAACCGAGCGATTCTGACGTACGTGCCGCGGGCATCCGCGTGAGCCTCGAGCGCTTTCCCGCAACGCCGCCGGGGCCGGGACCGGTTGCACCCTTCGCGGTTCCGACGGTGCACGCCGCGCGTCTGGATTCCGGACTGGAGGTACGAACCGCGCGGCGGCCCGGGGTTCCCCTGGTGACCGCTCTCCTGGTCATGGATGCGGGCGAGGCGACGGTCGCTGGGCCGCAAGCCGGCCTTGCGGTGCTGTCCGGAAAGGCGCTCCATGGCGGAACCGTCCGCCGCTCGGCGGTGGAGCTGGCTTGCGCGCTGGAGGACATGGGTACGCACCTGGCGACCTCGACCGGCTGGGATTCCACGGTGGTGTCGCTGACCTGCGCCGCCGACCGGTTTCCGCGGGCGCTCCGGCTGCTGTCGGAAGTGGTCTTGACGCCCGGGTATCCGGGTGAAGAGGTGGAGCGCACCCGCGAGCAGCAGCTCGGCGGGATCCGGCAACGCCGGATGTATCCTGCTCAGCTCGCCACTGCCGCCGCGGCGCGCTTCTTCTTCGCCGAAGGCACCACGTACGGACGGCCCATGGCGGGCACGGAGGGGACGGTCGCGGGCCTGGAGCGCGCGCATGTGGCCGACTACGCGGCCGGCCGCTACCGGCCGCAGGGAGCCGCGCTGGTGGTGGCGGGCGATGTCGCGAAGGAGGAAGTGACGGATCTCGCAGCCGGCTGTTTCGGCGGCTGGCGGGGCCGCGCTGCTCCCGTCGAAGCAACGGCGGGACCCCGCTTCGGGGAGCGGCGCATCGTGATCGTCCATCGCCCGGGCGCGGTTCAGTCCGAGCTGCGCATCGGCCATGCCAGCGTACCGCGCCGGACGCCCGATTTCTTCCCGCTGATCGTGCTCAATTCCGTGCTCGGGGGCGCCTTCACCAGTCGTCTCAACCTGAACCTGAGGGAGGACAAGGGCTTCACCTACGGCGTGAGCTCGCGCTTCCTCCTCCGGCGCGCCGGAGGGATGTTCCGCATCGCCACGGCGGTGGCGACCGAAGTCACCGCGGCGGCGGTCCGGGAGGTGCTTGCGGAGACGGAGGCGCTGGTCGCCGGCGGGCCCACGCCCGCCGAACTGCGTGGCGCGCGCGACTACCTGGCGGGCATCTTTCCGCTGCGCATGGAGACTACGGCTCAGGTCGCGTCCGGCATTGCGCGGGTGTTCGTGCACGGGCTCTCGGCCGACTACCTCGCGCACTACCGCGAGCGCGTGCGGGCGGTGGGAGTCGACGACGTCGTGCGCGCGGCCGGCCGCCGGATTCACCCGGACGCCCTCACGGTCGTCGTGGCAGGTGACGCCGACCGGGTGGCGCCGGAACTCGAGTCCTTCGGCCCGGTCGAGGTCCACCACGACTTCTGATCCGCGAATGGGCACCCCCGGCAACGGGGTGATGGCGCCCGGAGGTGGCTGCCGCCGACACGGGCGAAACACGACCGCGGCGCGCGCCGGGAGACCGCTCGAGGCAACCCCTCGCCGCCGACGCGCACCCAAGTGCCCGCAAGGCAGTGCCTCATGCCGCCCCTCGCGCGATGCGGGCGGATGCGCTCGCGCCGCCGGCGCGCGAGGCATGGTGATCTGACGGGAGAAGTCGTGTCGCACGAAGCGGAGTCGAAACCATCCGCATCCGCCGGACGGGCGGTGTATCCGGGCGGAGACACCGTTCGCCATCCGGGGCCGGACGCGGTCCCGGGACCGGACGGGACGGGACGCCTGTCGGGCCGCCTTGTCCATGACGGAAGAGTGGTCCACTTGTCCGTCGACCGCGTGCGCTTTCCGGACGGATCGGAGGGCAACCTGGAACTCGTCCGGCACCCCGGCGCCGCCGCAGTGGTGCCCTTTGTGGACCCGCCGGAATCGCCCGACCCCGTGATTCTGCTGCTCCGGCAGTACCGCTACGCCTCGGGGGGATACCTGTATGAAGTGCCGGCGGGGCTGCCGGCGGGGGTGGACGAGACCTGGGCGGAGTGCGCGCGGCGGGAACTGGCGGAGGAGACCGGTTACGCCGCGGCCCGAATCGACTATCTGACCCGGATCTTCACGACGCCCGGCTTCACCAACGAGGTCATCCACCTGTTCCTGGCAACCGGCCTCTCGGCGGGGCAGGCCGCCCGCGATCCCGACGAGTTCATCACCGTGGAGGAGTTCCGCTTCTCTCGCGCCCAGGAGATGGTGCGCACGGGCGAGATCGTGGACTGCAAGACGGTCGCAGCCCTCCTCTACACTGCCGCCTTCCGCAGAAGCCCGACCGCGCACGGCGGCGTCCACCGGGAGGATGACGGCCGTCCTGTCCCGGGGACGCAAGCGGGGCGCATGTCCGCGGAGAACGCGTGATTAAGGTGGTACGAAACCTGCATGCAAGAGTGTCCTGTGCGAGGGCACCAGAAACCACGTCTGGCAGCGGAGCCACATGAACACCGAAAAGAGCCTGACAATGACGCCCGCGAGGCCGGCCCACGAGACCCGGGACGCGCTCAGAAAACTGGACGACAGCGCCGTCGTGAAACGGTTTCTGGAAGGGGAGCAGCGAGCCTTCGGAATCCTTGTGGACCGCTACGACAATCGGCTGGTCAACTTCGTCTACCGGACCATTGGCGACCGGGAGCGGGCGCAGGATCTGGTACAGGAGACGTTCATCCGCGTGTACCGTCACCTGCATCGCTTCGATCCTACCAAGAAGTTCTCCACCTGGATCTACACCATTGCCAGCAACCTGGCGAAGAACGAGCTGCGCAACCGCTCGCGAAACCCCCTTGTCTTCTTCCAGACCATCAAGAAGAACTGGGAGGCGGACCACCGGCCGCTGGAATGGGAGGACAACTCCTACAAGCCCGACGACCTGTACCGCAAACGGCACCTGCGAAAGGTCGTCGAGAAGGCCGTCAGCGAGCTGCCTGAGCACCACCGGGTGGTCTTCGTGCTACGCGAACTCCAGGGGAAGACCTACGAGGAGATATCGCAGATCACCGCGGTCAACCTGGGTACGGTGAAGAGCCGCCTTAACCGGGCGCGCAACAACTTCGCCCGTATCGTCGCACCCATGCTGGACTGAGTCCGCGCCGAACGCCTCATCCGGTTCGACCTCCCGGACAGCCCGCCCCGCCGCCACTCGGGAACCTCGTCCCGCCCCTCCGGTAGCACACGTTCCACCGCTTCGTGCGGATTCTTCGTGCCGCGAAGTCGCGGGGGAACCCGAGCGTTGTACCTCAAGTACAGAACTCGACGGGGATCGACGGGCGCGCCGTTGCGGGCTCAAGTTCCGCCGGACAAGGGTCGAGCGGGCAAAGGCTCGCAGGAAAAGAGTCGCAAGGATCGCGAGTACAAGAACGGACATGGAATGCAACGGCTTTCTGGAGCGCTTCTCCGAGTTCCATGACGGCGAAGCGACCGATGCGGGCGCGTTCGAGCAGCACATGGCGGAGTGCGCGGGCTGCCGACGCTACGCGGATACCGTGAAGCGGAGCCTGGTACTGCTGCGCGCCGTTCCCGGCGTGGTCGTTGGCGAAGATTTCCATCCCCGGCTGCAGCATCGCATCTACCACATCCAGGAGGATCTCGCGCGCCGCCGCCGCGGCGTGTCCTTCACCCGCCTGGGCGTGGCATTCGCCGCCACGATTCTGTTGGCGCTGGCCGTGTGGGGACCGGAACTCGTTCGCGAGACTCCACAGGTCGCGCTGCCGCCCATCGTTGTCTCCGAACCCCCCTCGCAGCGGGTGACTGCCCCTTCCGCGCCCGTACGGTATCGCAGCATTCGCCTCCTGGACCCCGGCCTGGACGGCGACGACCTGTGGACCACCCGCGCGCTGTACGAATACTCGGCCCTCTCCCAGCGCTGACCGGGAATCCACGTCCCGGCAGGCCATGATCCCCGCTACCTACCGGCGCGCACTCGGCGGGCACGGAGGCGGGGTCTTCTACCTGCACGGCGAGGACGACTTCCGCAAGCGGGAGGCCGCGCGCGCGATCGCCGAAGCGCACCTCGACCCCGCGACCCGAGACTTCAACTTCGATGTCATGACCGGCTCGGAGCTCGACGTGCGCGACTTCGCCTCGGTGCTGGCCACTCCCCCCATGATGGCCGAGTGGCGGGTGGTGCTGGTCCACGGCGCGGAGGCGCTGGCTCCGCTGCCGGCGGCGCGCAAGCTCGTGCTCGATATGGCCGCATCGCCCCCGGAGGGATTGGCTCTGATTCTCACCGCGACGCAGCCGAAACGGTCCAGGGCGCGATTCTACCGGGACATCGTGCGCGCGGCGCGCTCGCTCGAGTTCCGTCCCGTGCGGGCCAACGACCTGCCCGGCTTCCTGGTCTCGTGGTGCCGCGAGCGGCACGGCGCGGAGATGAACGAAGACGCCGCGCGCGCACTGGCGGCGGCGGTCGGATCGGACATGGGCGTGCTGGCGCAGGAGATCGCCAAGCTGGTCGCCATGGCCCCCGAAGGCCGCCCGATTACGGTGGAGACCGTGGAGGAGGGAGGGATCCGGATCCCCCGCCTCGATCCCTGGCGCTGGTTCGACATGGTGGGAGGACGGGACTTTGCCGCAGCCACGGCCGCCCTCGGCGAGCTCTTCATGCGCGGCGAGTCGGGCGTCTACCTGGTCATGGGCCTGACCACCCACTTCCTCCGTATCGGGCTGGTGCTCGACGGCGGGCTGTCCGGGCTGGAGGCCGCGCTTCCCCCCCACCAGCGCTGGCTCGCGCGCCGCATCCAGGGACAGAGCCGGGGCTGGAATCGCGAGAGCCTGGACGCGGCGCTGCTCGGTCTGCGCCGGGCAGACCGGCTGATGAAGGCCAGCGCCCTGCCCCACCATCATCTCCTGGAGGAATGGCTGCTCGCGCAGCGTACCTCCGCCGGCGAGGCGGGTCGACCGAGGCCGCTCCGCGCCGGCGTACGGACGCGGCGCGGAGCGGCCGTCGGGTAGTCACCGCGACTATCCGCGGACGCCCAGGCTCCAGATGAAGGCCGCGAGCGAACTGACTTCCTCGTCCGAGAGGCCCATCCCGCCAAGGGGGAGCATCAGGCCGGGATATTCCTTCGGCTCGAGCACACCGGTTTCGATGACTTCGATAATTCCGGCGTAGCTGCCGTCCGAGTTGAGCCACACGCCGTCGGCGAGGTTCGGCGCGAGCTGTCCGCCCTTTCCGTTGGCCCCGTGGCACGCGGAGCAGGTGGCCCGGGCGTTGAAGAGGATCCTTCCCTCCGTAATGGACTGAAGGGTGACGCCGTCCGGAGCAGCCCCGGCGTTCAGGGTGGTGCCGAGGGCCTCCGGCATGGGAAGGTCCGCGTTGGCGCCCCCGGTTCCGCCGCAAGCCGCCGCGGCTGCGATCACAAGTAGTGGCAAGACATGATTCAGCAATGATTTATGTATCATCAGAAACTCCGTTCGAGATTCGGTATCGCCGGGTGTTGGCGACACAATTGATAATACCCCGGGCGAGGGACGAGGAGCCGGCTCGATGATGCGGCGGTGTGCCCTGCCGCGCCCCCTTCCGGGACGGTCTGCGACAGCACAGCTTAGATCATGGCCCAGCACCAAACCATGACTCAGGACACGCCCCTCATGCGCCAGTGGCGGGCCGTCAAGGTGCGCCACCGCGACGCCCTGGTATTCATACGCGTAGGCGATTTCTTCGAGCTCTTCAACGAGGACGCGCGCAAGGGTGCACGCCTGCTCGGGCTGACCCTGACGACGCGCAACAACGGGGCGGCGCGGCAGGTCCCGCTCGCGGGCGTGCCCGCCAAGGCGCTGGACGACTATCTGCGCAAGCTGGTGAAGCTGGGCTGCCGGGTGACGATCTGCGATCAGGTCGAGGACGCCAGCGCGGCCAAGGGGCTCGTGCGCCGCGAGGTGGTTGAGACAATCACTCCGGGTACAGTGGTCCACGACGAACTGCTCGAGGCGCGCCGCAACAACTTCCTCGTCGCGCTCGCGCCCGCGGGAGGGAAGACGCCGGGTATGGCGGCCCTCGACCTGTCCACGGGCGAGCTGGTGCTCGAGGTGGTGGGCGAGGAGGCGCTCGCCGCCCGCATGGGCGAGCTGGCGCCGGCCGAACTGCTCCTGCCCGCTTCCCTGGAAGGACGGACTCCGGCGGGCGCGCCGCCCGATACGCTGCTCACCCGTCGCGACGACTGGATCTTCGGGGAAGAAGCGGCGCGCGAGGAGGTCCAGCGCGCCTACGGGGTGCTCTCCCTGGAGGGTTTCGGCATCGAGGCTGGCGATTCGCCCGCGGTACGAGCAGCCGGCGCCCTGCTCGCTTACGTCGCCGAGATCCGCCCGGGCGGGGTGGCCCACCTGCAGGCTCCCGTCGTGCGCCGTCCCGGCTCGGCCATGATCGTCGACGAAATGACGCGCCGAAACCTGGAACTGACGGAGCCGCTGCGCCCCGGAGACCAGGGCGCCACGCTCATCTCGGTGCTCGACGACACCGTCACCGCCATGGGCGCGCGCACGCTGAGGAACTGGCTGCTCGCGCCGCTGGTGGAAGCAGCCGCGATCTGGAAGCGTCAGGAGTCGGTGGCGGAGTTCTTCGAACGATTCGAAGTACGGCGCGACGTTCGCGCGGCGCTCTCGGAGGTCGCTGATCTCGAGCGGCTGGCAGGCAAGATCTCGCTCGGGCGGGTCATGCCGCGCGACCTGCTCGCCCTGGCGCGCTCCCTCGACCGGGTCCCACCGGTACGCCGGGCGCTGGCTACGGCCGAACTCCCCCGGCTGCGGGAGCGGGGCGCCGGCCTGGACGCCATGGAGGACGTGCGCGAGATGCTCGGGCGGGCGATCGCTCCGGACGCGCCCGCGACGCTGCAGGAAGGCGGCGTGATCCGGCCCGGATACGACGCGGACCTGGACGCGCTCCGCCAGACCCGCGCCGATGCGCGCACCTCGATCGCGACGCTGCAGGCCCGCGAGCGGGAGCGCACGGGCATCGGTTCGCTGAAGGTCGCCTACAACAAGGTCTTCGGGTACTACCTGGAGGTCACCCGGGCGAACCTGGGCCGGGTCCCGGACGACTATGTGCGCAAGCAGACGCTGGCCAACGCGGAGCGCTTCTTCACCCCCGAGCTGAAGGAGTGGGAAGGCCGCATCCTGGACGCGGAAGACCGGATCGGCACCCTGGAGGCGGAACTGTTCGCGTCGGTGCGGGGCGAGGTGGCGGAGGAGGTGGGACGGCTGCAGAAACTCGGGCGCGCGCTCGGGCGTCTCGATGCGCTGGCGGGACTCGCGGAGGTGGCGGAGCACCGCGGCTACGTCCGCCCCGAAGTCCATTCCGGCTACGCCCTCGAGGTGCGCGCCGGCCGGCACCCGGTGGTGGAGGCGGTGATGCCCGCGGGCAGCTTCGTCCCCAACGACCTGGTGCTGGACGAAGACGGCCGGGTGGTCATCCTGACCGGCCCCAACATGGCGGGCAAGAGCACCATCCTGCGCCAGGTCGGGCTCATCCAGCTGCTCGCCCAGATGGGGTCCTTCGTGCCCGCCGACCGGGCAGGGCTGCCGGTCTGCGACCGGGTCTTCACCCGGGTCGGGGCAAGCGACAATCTGGCCCGTGGCCAGTCGACCTTCATGGTCGAAATGAATGAGTCCGCTGCGATCGTCCACGGCGCCACGGCGGACAGCCTGGTGCTGCTGGACGAGATCGGCCGCGGCACCTCCACCTACGACGGGGTCTCCATCGCATGGGCGGTCACCGAGCACCTGCACGAGGTGGTTGGCGCCAAGACAATCTTCGCGACCCATTATCACGAGCTCACCCAGCTGGGCGAGCTGCTGCCCGCGGTATGCAACCTGAACGTGGCGGTGCGCGAGTCCGGCGAGGACATCGTCTTTCTGCGCCGTCTGGAGGAGGGAGGCGCCGACCGGTCCTACGGAATCCAGGTTGCGCGCCTCGCGGGCATGCCGGCGGCGATCGTGGAGCGGGCAAAGGAACTTCTGGCGGAACTGGAGGGAAGACGTACACGTGACGGAGGGTGTCTCGGGCGCAGGGGCGAGCATCGGCCCTCATCGGCCATGGAGCCCGGCCAGCTTTCCCTTTTCGCTGCGGAAGCGGAGCTGTCCGCCCGCCTTCAGGAAATCGACCTCGACAACATGACCCCACTGGAATCCCTGACGCTCCTCGCGGATCTGCAGCGTCTTGCGCGCGGCACGTGAAAGTGATGCCGTCGCCGTGCCGGCACAGACGTTCCCGGGCCGGGACCGGGCGCGTGGCGATCCTGGCTGTCGGGGTCCCCGCCCTCGCGGCCTGCGCAGGCGATGGCGAGGTGGAGGAGCCCGCGCGTCTCGGCAACGCGACCCCCATCGAATACCCGCTGGAGATGTGGGATCAGGGGATCGAGGGCGAGACCGTGCTCCAAGTGCGCGTCAACGAGCTGGGGGAGGTGGATTCGGTCGCGGTGATCGAGACCAGCGGCCACGAGCCGCTCGACTCGGCCGCCGCCGAGGGCGCGCGCGCGATGCGCTTCCAGCCCGGCCGAAAGGGCGGCCGGGACGTACCGGTGTGGGTGCGCATCCCGGTGCAGTTCTCCAGGCAGTCGAGCCCCGACTCGTGATGCGTGGCAACGCGGAGGGATCGCGGCCATGAGCGTCCGGCATCGCGAGCCGTACGACAACGTCATGGAGATGGTGGGGTGGACCCCGCTGGTGCGGCTGCACCAGGTGTCCGCCGACTGCCGCACTCCCGTCTACGGCAAGTGCGAGTTCATGAGCCCCGGCGGTTCGGTGAAGGATCGCATCGGGCTCGCCCTGGTGAGCGCGGCGGAGCGGGACGGGACGCTGCGACCGGGCGGCGTGATCGTCGAAGCCACCAGCGGCAACACCGGCCTGGCGCTCGCGATGGCGGCCGCGACCCGCGGGTATCGCTGCATCTTCACCATGCCGGACAAGATGAGCCAGGAGAAGGTGAAGCTGCTGCGCGCGTTCGGCGCGGAGGTGGTGATCACCCCCACGGCCGTCGGGCCGGATCACCCCGACCACTACCAGCAGGTCGCCCGCCGCATCGCCCGCGAGACCCCCGGTGCGGTGCTCGCCGACCAGTTCTACAACCTCGAGAACCCGAAGGCGCACTACGCAACGACCGGGCCGGAACTCTGGGAGCAGAGCGCAGGGCGGATCACCCACCTGGTGGGCGGGGCGGGCACCGGGGGCACCATCTCCGGAGCCGGCGCATACCTGAAGGAAAGGAATCCGGCGGTCGAAGTGGTGGGCGTGGATCCGGTGGGGTCGGTGATCTCCTCGTTCTTCAACACCGGCGAGATGGGGGAGGGCCATCCCTACCTGGTGGAGGGGCTCGGCAACGACAAGATCCCGGGCGCGCTCAACCTCGACGTGGTGGACGCCTACGTGACCGTAAAGGACGGCGAAGCCTTCCGCATGGCCCGGCGGCTCACCACGGAAGAGGGGCTCTTCGTGGGCGGCTCCTCGGGGCTCAACACGCACGCGGCCCTGGAGCTGGCCCGCAGGCTGGACGACCCGGAGGCCTTCGTGGTAGCGATTCTGTGCGACTGGGGAGAGCACTACCTTACCAAGATGTACGACGACGAGTGGATGCGGGAAAACGGCTTTTTGGAGCGCGCGCGCAGGAGCGTGCACGACCTGGTGCGCGCCAAGGAGCCGCTGGGCTTCCGGCTCTTGACGGCGACGCCCTCCACCCCCGTGCGCATGGCGCTGTCCACGCTGAGCAGCCACGGCGTCTCGCAGTTGCCGGTGGTCCGCGACGGGGATTGCGTGGGTTCGCTGAGCGAGGGGCGGCTCATGGCGCGGGTCATTCAGGACCCCGGCGTGTTGGACGACCCGGTGGAGACGGTCATGAACTCGCCCTTCCCGGTCGTTGACAGCCATCTCGACGCCGACAAGGCGACACGGCTGTTGACCCGGGAGAATCCGGCGGTCCTGGTGAGGACCAACGGCAGGCTGGAGGACATCCTCACCCGCTTCGACATCGTGCGAACGCTGACGGGAGCGGCCGGTTGAGCGGCGCCCGGCGAGGGACCCGGGGATGAAGGTCGCCGTACTCATGGGCGGCAGCTCCGAGGAGAGGCCGGTATCGCTCGTCTCCGGCGCCGAGGTCGCCGCCGCCCTGCGCGGCCGCGGTCACGAAGTCGTGGCGGTCGATCCCGCCTCGGGGGTGCTGAGCCGGGAACGGGAACTTGAACTGCGCGAGTCGGGGGTGGCCCGGGAGGCGCCGCCCTCCACGGGGCCGGGCGGCAGCGATCCTCTGCTCCTCCTCGGCGAGGCGTTGCGGGCGTGCGCGCCCGACGTGGTGTTCCCGGCGCTCCATGGCGGGGCCGGCGAGGACGGCACGGTCCAGTCGCTGCTCGACCTGATCGGGGTTCCCTACGCGGGGAGCGGACATACCGGCTGCGCCCTGGCCATGGACAAGGACCTCACCAAGCGGCTGCTGCGCGACGCCGGTATCGCGACCCCCGAGTGGATCACCGGACACGCGCCCACCGAGTGCGTCGTGGCCGAGCTGGGGCTGCCTCTGATCGTCAAGCCCCCGAGGGGCGGGTCGACGCTGGGCCTCACGCTGGTGCATCGCGCCGACGGGGTTCCCGCAGCGGAGGAGCAGGCGCTGGCGTACGGCGGCGAGGTCATGTTCGAGCGCTACGTCCGGGGACGGGAACTGACGGTGGGCATCCTGGGCGGCGAGGCCCTCCCTCCCGGCGAGATCATCCCCGAAAACGAGATCTTCGACTACGAGTGCAAGTATCAGCCGGGGATGGCACGCGAGATCTTCCCGGCCCACATCCCGGAGGACACCGCCGCCGGACTCCGCCGGCAGGCGCTGGCGGTGCATCGCGCCCTCCGCCTGGAGGGCTTCAGCCGGGTCGACTTCATACTGGACTCGGGGGGCACCCCATGGTGCCTCGAGGCGAACGCGCTTCCGGGACTCACCCCCGCCAGCCTGCTGCCGCGGGCCGGACGCGCCGCCGGGCTGTCCTTCGGCGAACTGTGCGAGCGCATCGTCATCCTGGCGCTGTCCGGACGCGCTGCGCCCGTCGCCGCCGGCTCGCGCGCATGAGCTGGTCGTCCTTCGAGCCGGGTTACGGAGCCTCCGTGCTCACGCCGTGGGTGAAGCGGCTGCTGATCGCCAACGCCGCGATCTTCCTGTTCATGTGGGTCAGCGGAAGCGCGGGCTTCTTCGTGGAATGGTTCGCCTTCCGGCCGTCCCGCATCCTCACGCGTCCGTGGGGCGCGCTGACCTACATGTTCCTGCATGCGGGCTTCTGGCATGTGTTCATCAACATGCTGATGCTGTTCTTCTTCGGCCGGCCGCTCGAGCGGCGCTGGGGTTCGCGCGAGTTCATCAAGTACTATCTGCTGTGCGGACTCGGAGGAGTGGCCCTCAGCTTCGTCTTCCAGTCATCTTCGATCATCGGCGCGTCGGCGGCGGTGTACGGCCTGATGGTCGCCTTCGCCATGACCTGGCCGGACGCGCCCATCTACATCTGGGGGATCTTCCCCGTCAAGGCGAAGTGGCTGGCCGCCTTCCTCTTCGTGGTGAGCACGCTGAGCGCTTTCGGAGGAGGAGGGGACGGAATCGCCCATTTCGCCCATCTGGGCGGGCTGGTCACGGGGTTCGTCTATCTCAGGACCGACTGGCGAACCCCTGAGTGGCTGCGGGGGCGCAGCGGCGCCGGTTCCTCCCGCCCGGGCGGAAGATTCGGCGCCGGTACGACCCCCGGAGGGCGGTCAACGCGCCCGCAGAGTTCCTCCGGTGCGCGGAGAGGTGGGCGGAGGGCCGACGAAGAAGCCCTGCTGGACGAAGTGGACGCCATCCTCGACAAGATCTCGCGCAGCGGGATGAGGTCGCTGACGCGCAAGGAACTCGAACTTCTCAACGAGGTTTCCCGCAGGCGCCGCTCTTCCTAGGTTCCGCTCCCGGCGGTATCCGCCGTAACCACGACGCCGCGCCGCGTCGCCTCAACTCAACACCCTGTTTTTCAGGAGGTCAGATGGCGGAAGGGAAGGAATACCTGACGGAGAACATTCGCAACGTGGCCGTACTCGGTCACGGCGGCTCCGGAAAGACCATGCTGGTGGACGCCCTCGCCTTCGTGGGGGGCACCGCGCGGCGCAAGGGCAATGTGGCGGAGGGTCACGCCCTCACCATGACCGCGCCCGAGGAGATCCAGCACGGGATCTCGATGCAGCTCACTCCCGCCTTCAGCGAGTGGAACGATACCAAGATCAACCTGATCGACACGCCCGGATACCTGGACTTCACCGGGGAGGCCCTGGCGGCGGTTCGGGTGGCGGACGCGGCCGTCATCGTGGTGAGCGCGACCTCGGGCGTCGAAGTCGGAACCGAGCGGGTCTGGCGCTACTGCGAGGAGCGCGGCATCCCGCGCATGTTCTTCGTTTCGATGATGGACAAGGAGCACGCCGACTTCCGCAAGGTCTTCGAAGACATCAGGGAGAAGCTCGCGGAGAGCGCGCTGCCGGTGGAGATCCCGGTGGGCGCGGGACCCGGCTTCCGCGGGATCATCAACCTGTTCAGCGGGCGCACGCACATGTATCGCGACGGTTCCGCCACCGGCGAGTACGATGAAGCCGACGTCCCCGCCGACCTCGAGGACGTCTTCGAGGAGTGGACCACCGAACTGCAGGAAACCCTCGCGACCACCGACGAAGAGCTGCTGGACCGCTACCTGGAGGGTGAGGAAATCACGCGCGAGGAAGCTCTCGAGGCCATGGCCATCGCGATGGAGCGGGATGAGGTGGTCCCGGTTCTCTGCGGATCCTCGACGCGCGTCTACGGGATCCGGGCACTGCTGCGCAAGATGGTCGAGCTCTTCCCTGATCCGTCCGAGTCGGGCAGCCACTCCGCGTCCCGGCCGGGCCTGGACCAGGAGACGGAACTCCAGGCGACCGACGACGGATCGTTCGCGGCGCTGGTCTTCAAGACCGCAACCGAGCCGCATGTGGGCGAACTCTCCTACTTCCGCGTGTTCAGCGGCGTCGCGGTCAACGGGATGGACGCACACAACGCGGGTCAGGGCTCCAGCGAGAAGCTGAACCACGTTTCCATACCTCTGGGACGGGAGCGCCTGGAGGTGCCGCGGCTGCACGCCGGCGACATCGGAGTGGTGGCAAAGCTCAAGAACACCGCCACCAACGACACGCTGTCCTCGCCCGGCCGGCCTCTCATCCTCGACCGGATCGTCTTCCCGAAACCGGACGTGTCCGTGGCGATGAAGGGCGCGACGCGTGCCGACGACGACAAGATCGGCGAAGCCCTGCAGAAGCTGCACGACGAGGATCCGACCTTCCATGCCGAGTTCAATCCCGAACTGGGACAGACCATCGCGCGGGGCCTCGGGGAACTGCACCTGGACGTCCAGATGCAGCGCATGAAGCGCAAGTACAACGTCAGCGTCGAGACCGAGCAGCCCAGGATCGCCTACCGGGAAACCATCACGCGAACCGCGGAAGGGCGCGGACGCTTCAAGAAGCAGACGGGCGGCCGGGGTCAGTTCGGCGACTGCTGGGTGCGTCTGTCGCCACGCCCGCGCGGCGACGGCTACGAGTTCGTGGACAACATCAAGGGAGGCGTCATCCCCGGGAAATACGTCCCGTCGGTGAACAAGGGCATCCAGGAGGCGGCAGGCAAGGGCATCCTGGCCGGGTTCGCGCTGGTGGACTTCGCAGCCGAATGCTACGACGGCTCTTACCACTCCGTGGACTCCTCCGACATCGCGTTCAAGGTGGCCGGGTCGCTGGCCTTCCGCGAAGTCGCGTCCAGGGCGGGTCCGGTGCTGCTGGAACCGATCATCGAGGTGGAGGTGTCGACGCCTGACGAGTACATGGGCGACATCATGGGCGACATCACGCAGCGTCGCGGCAAGGTGCAGGGCATGGTGCCCGGCAACGGAAGCACCACCGTGCAAGCGCTCGTCCCGGAAGCCGAACTCTACAAGTACGCCACCGCCCTGCGCTCCATGACCCAGGGACGCGCCCACCACACGCGCACCCTCGCCGGCTACGAACCGATGCCGGCGCACGAGGCCCAGCAGGTGATCGAGGCGCTCAAGGCGGAGGAGTAGGGCAGGAGGCGGCAGGAGGCAGCCCGTGGCGGGACACAGCAAGTGGGCGCAGATCAAGCGCAAGAAGGCCGTCAACGACACGAAGCGCGGACAGATGTTCACCAAGCTCATCCGCGAGCTGACGGTGGCCGCGCGCGACGGCGGAGGAGATCCCAACTTCAACCCGCGCCTGCGCCTGGCGGTGGACACCGCCAAGGCCGGCAACATGCCCCAGGAGAACATCGAGCGGGCGATCAAGAAGGGGACCGGTGAGCTAGCCGGCGTCAGCTACGAGGAAGTGGTTTACGAGGGCTACGCCCCCGGGGGGGTCGCGCTCTACATCGAGACCCTGACCGACAACCCCAAGCGCACCGTGGCGGCGGTGAGACACCTCCTCACCAAGAACGGAGGCAGCCTGGGAACTGCGGGGTCGGTGGCGTGGCAGTTCGACCGCAGAGGACAGATCTACATCGAGGCGGCCGGGCACTCCGAGGAGGAGGTGCTGGAAGCGGCGCTGGAAGCGGGAGCGGAGGATGTCGTGCAGGAAGGGGGCGATTTCATCGTCACGACCGATCTGGCTTCCTTTCATCAGGTTCAGGACGACATGCGGGAGGCCGGAGTCCGCATCGCGCAGGCGGAGCTGGCGATGATTCCGCAGAACGAAGTGGACGTGGCGGGCAAGACCGCGGAAAGACTGGTCCGACTCATGGAGGCGCTCGACGGATCGGACGACGTGCAGAAGATCTCGTCCAACGGCAACATCGACGAGGACACCCTGGCCCGGCTGTCGCAATGAGGGTCGGCCGGCCGCGAAGCGGACGGTGAAGGCGCCGGACGGGGCGCTGATCGTGCTCGGGGTGGATCCGGGCACGGCGCGCACCGGCTACGGCGTGGTCGCCAGCGGCGAGGGCAGGTTGTCGCTGCTCGAATGCGGGGTGGTGCGCACCCGGCCCCCGCGCCCGCTTGCGGATCGCATCCGCCACATCTTCGAGGCGATGCAGTCGATCGTCCAGCGCTTCGAGCCCCACGTGCTCTCCGTGGAAAAGGTGTTCCAGGGGAAGAACCCTCAGAGCGCGCTTACGCTCGGCCATGCACGGGGCGCCGTCCTGTTGGCGGGCGCGCTCGCCGGGATCCAGATTGCCGAGTACTCGCCGACCGCGATCAAGAGCGCGGTCGCCGGCACCGGCCGGGCCACCAAGGAACAGGTGGGATTCATGGTCAAGACACATCTGCGGCTGGTCTCCGCGCCGTCGCCGGACGATGCAGCCGACGGGGTGGCGGCCGCGCTCTGTCACTGCCTGATCGGGAACCGGCCCCGGTGATCAGCCGGCTGCACGGGGTTCTGCTCGAGCAGGACATGGATTCGGTCGAAGTGGAGACCGCGGGCGGCGTCGTGTACGAGGTTCACGTGCCGGCCACGGTGGCGGGACGCCTGCCACCCGCCGGCGCGCAGGTGCGGCTGCGCACAGTGCAGGTCGTGCGCGACGATTCGGTAGCCCTGTACGGCTTCCTGGAAGTCCACGAGCGCGACATGTTCCAGCGCCTGCTGGGGACGACCGGGGTCGGCGCCAAGCTGGCGCGCGAGATGCTCTCGACGTATTCCGCCCGACGCCTGGCACAGGCCCTGGCCAACAAGGAGACGGCCGTGCTCACCCGCGTGAGCGGGGTTGGAAAGAAGACGGCCGAATTGCTCATACTCAGACTCAGCGACAAGGTGCGCGACCTCGCGCTGGCCCAGACCGGCGGCGAGGCGGCGCCTCACGGCGCGCGGGAGGCGGTCAACGCGCTCATGGCTCTGGGGTACTCCTTCGCGCAGGCGGACGAAGCCGTCCGCGGCGTGACGGCCGGCGGCGACGCAGGAGAGGAGATGAAGACCGAGGAACTGATCCGGAGGGCGCTGGAGCGCATTGGCCGGTGACGGATCGCTACGACGTGACCACGCCCCGTGAGCTCTCCGGGGAGGGTGCCGCGGAACGGTCGCTCCGCCCGGCCAGCCTGGCGGAGTTCATCGGTCAAGGGAAGGTCCGGGAAACGCTCTCGATCGCGATCGCGGCGGCCCGCAAGAGAGGCGACGCGCTCGACCACCTGCTCTTCCACGGTCCTCCCGGGCTCGGGAAAACCACCCTGGCGCTTCTGCTCGCCTCCGAGATGGGGGTCGGCGTCAAGCTGACCTCCGGGCCGGTGCTCGAGAAGCCGGGAGACCTGGTGAGCATCCTCACCAACCTGAACGCCCGGGACATCCTCTTCATCGACGAGATCCATCGGCTGCGGCCCATCGTTGAGGAGTTCCTCTATCCCGCCATGGAGGATTTCCGCGTCGAGATCCGGCTCTCCGACGGACCGGCGGCGCGCACCGTCACCATGCAGATCGAGCGCTTCACCCTGGTGGGCGCCACGACCCGCTTCGGGCTGCTCACGGAACCGATGCGCGCGCGCTTCGGGATGGTCGAGCGGCTCGACTTCTACCGGCCCGAGGAGCTGACCCGGGTGGTTCAGCGGAGCGCGGACATTCTGGGGGTGGACACGACGGAAGAGGGCACCTTCGAGCTGGCGCGTCGCGCTCGGGGCACCCCCCGGGTGGCCAACCGGCTGCTGCGGCGGCTGCGCGACTACGCCGAGGTGCGCGCCGACAGCGTGATCAGCGGCGAGGTCGCGCGCGCGGGGCTCCGGCTGCTCGAGGTGGACGAGTACGGGATGGACGAAATGGATGCGCGCGTGCTGCGCACCATCATCGAGAAGTTCGGCGGGGGCCCGGTGGGGCTCGCTTCCCTGGCGGTGGCGCTGAGCGAGGACGAGGGAACCCTGGAGGAGGTCTACGAACCGTTCCTGATCCAGAACGGCTTTCTGGAGCGCACCCCGCGCGGCCGCAAGACCACGGAGCGCGCCCACCGGCGGTTCGGCCATCCATCGGCCGGGAGGGAGGGGCGCTCGGACGCCGGCGCGGGCGGAGAGGGCCAGTCGTCGCTCTTCCGGTCATGAAGGCGGGACGCGACGCCATCCAGGACTTCGGTTATCACCTCCCCGAAGACCGCATCGCGCGCTACCCGGCAGCGCGGCGCGACCGGAGCCGCCTGCTGGTCGCGCCCAGATCCGGGGAACCCTTCGAGCATCGGGTGTTCCGCGACCTTCCCGGTCTGATGCGCGCCGGCGACGTCCTGGTGGTGAACGAGTCGCGGGTGCTCCCCGTGCGCCTGCTGGGAGCCAAGCCGACGGGCGCGCGTGCCGAGGTGTTCCTGCTGCGGCCGCTGGGGCAGGAGCGCCTGTGGGAGGCGCTGGTGCGGCCCGGCGGCAAGCTCAAGCCCGGGCGCACGGTGGAGGTCGCCCCCGACCTGGTGGTCCACATCGTCGACTCGACCCCCGACCACGGGCGCATCGTGCGTGTCGAGACGCCGCTGCCGGTCGAGGAGGCGCTCGAGCGCCCCGGCCGCGGGGGGGGGCCGGCGGGGCGGCGCCGCCCGGGGGGGCCGGGGGGGCGGGGGGGGGGGGGCGGGTGGCGGTGGGGGGGGGGTGACGCGGGGGGGTGGCGGGG
>VXMG01000051.1:0-398 GCA_009841185.1 Gammaproteobacteria bacterium | reverse complement strand
ACTCATGGTGCCGCCGTCGCGCCGCCGCCCCCCCCCCCCCCGGGGTCTGGGGGGGGGGGCCGCCCCCGGCGGGGGGCGCGGCGGCGCCCGCCCCCCACGGCCGCGTGCCCCTCCCCCCCTACCTGCGCCGCCCGGACGAACCGGTGGACCGCGCGCGCTACCAGACGGTGTACGCGCGCACGCCGGGCTCGGTGGCCGCCCCCACCGCGGGCCTCCACTTCACCCGCGAACTCATGGAGGCGCTGGAGGCCGGCGGGGTGCGCATCGCGCGCGTCACGCTGCACGTGGGGGTGGCGACCTTCCGCCCGGCGGGGCCTTCCGGCGGCGACCCGCGCGGTCCCGGGGAGGAACGCTACCGCATCACGCGCGAGGCTGCGGCGCGGGTCGCCGCGGCCGAG
>VXMG01000052.1:0-11818 GCA_009841185.1 Gammaproteobacteria bacterium | reverse complement strand
CCGCCCCCACCGCGATCTACACGCGTAAGATCGGCGGCAGCGTCAGATGTGAATACCCGACAGGGGGGGAGGGGGGCTTCCCGCTCTACGGGCGGGTGGAGACCACGCCTCCGGGTATCTGGTCGCGCCTGGGCGAGCCCGGGGTTGCGATCGTGGACGAGGCCATCCCCATCCAGTTGGGGGTGGGCGCGGGCGACACCCTGCAGGTCGGCACCTCCTCCTTCGTCATCCTGGGCACCGTGCGCGGGCTGCCCACCGACATCGGCTTCCAGAGCGCCATCGGGCCCCGCGTGTTCGTCGCCCGGAGCGGCCTCGCCGCCAGCGGGCTGCTCGAGTTCGGCAGCGTCGCCCGCCACCACATCTATGTGCGCATGCCCGAGGGGGAGGACCCGGAGGATCTGGAGGGCCGCCACTGGCGCTTCTTCCGCAACCAGGCGGTGACCTCGGTGACCGCCCAGGACCAGGCCAGGAGGCTCACCCGGGGCACGCGCGTGCTTGCCTGGTTCCTGCGGGTCGTGGGGCTGACCGCGCTGCTGCTCGGAGGCATCGGCGCGGCCAGCGCGATCCACGTGTACGTGAAGGAAAAGACCACGTCGGTCGCGGTGCTGCGCTGCATCGGCGCGCGCGAGCGGAGCGTCTTCAACGCCTACCTGTTTCAGGCGGTCGCGCTCGGGCTCGTCGGCTCGGTCGCGGGTGTGGCGGGGGGAATCGGGCTGCAGCGTCTCCTGCCCCTGCTGATCGCGGACGTGCTGCCCGTCGCGATCGAGGCGCGTGTGGACCGAACGGCCGTGGTTGCCGGGCTGGTGACCGGGATGGCGGCGGCCGCGCTGTTCGCGCTCGTCCCGCTTCTCCGCATCCGCGGCATCGCTCCCCTCCAGGCGCTGCGCGCCGATTTCGAGCCGCAGGTGACGGCGCGGTCGCGGCTGGATCGAGTGTTCGCGTTCGGCGCTCTGGTCGGGGGGATGTTGCTGCTCAGCCTGTGGCAGGCCCCCGAGCCCGAGCACGGCCTCGCCTTTGCCGGGGGGCTAAGCGCCGCCCTGCTGCTGCTCTACGGCACCGCGGTCGCCTTGACCCGCCTCACCCGGCGGTACTTCCCGGCGCGCGCGTCGTACGCCGTCCGCCAGGGAGTCGCCAACCTCTTCCGGCCCCAGAACCAGACCGCGGCCGTCATGCTGGCGCTCGGACTGGGCGCCTTCCTCATCACCACCGTGCTCGCGGTGCAGGCCAGCCTGGGCCGCGCGCTCTCGGTGGACGGCGGGCAGGAACAGCCCAATCTGCTCTTCTTCGACGTCCAGCCCGACCAGCGGGACGGCGTGACCGAGCTGGTGGCGGCGGCCGGCGGCGGCCCGGTCGACCTGACCGCCGTGGTGCCGGCACGCATCTCCAGCCTGAATGGCCGTCCGGCCGCGGAGATCCTGCGCGACCGCAGGGACGGCGGCCCGGCCCGGTGGGCGGTGCGCCGCCTGTACCGCAACACCTCGCGCGCCGAGCTCTCCGACACCGAGGAGCTGGTGGCCGGCCGCTGGTGGGCGGAGGGGACGGCTCCCGACGGCGACAACGGCGGCGACCCGCCCGACGGCGTCTCTCTCGACGCCGACCTGGCCGACGACCTCAGGGTCGGGATCGGTGACCGGATCACATGGGACGTCCAGGGCGTCCCCGTGACCACCACCGTCGCGAATCTGCGCCGCGTCGACTGGGACCGCTTCGACCTCAACTTCCTGGTGGTCGCCGAGCCCGGCGTCTTCGACCAGGCCCCGCGCAGCTACCTGGGCCTTGCCCGCATCGTCGACCCGGACGCCCGCGCGCGCATGCAGCGCAACCTGGTGCTCAGCCTTCCCAACGTCTCGGTGCTCGACCTCGCGCTCATCCAGGAGGCCCTGGACACCATCCTCGGCCGCGTGGGCGGAGCCATCCGCTTCCTCGCCTTCTTCATCGCCCTCGCCGGCGTGGTCGTGCTGGTGGGCTCCCTTTCCACGTCCCGTTTTCAGAGGATGCGCGAGAGCGCCCTCCTGAAGACGCTGGGCGCGCGCCGCTCGCTCGTGCGCCAGGTTCTGCTCGCGGAGTACACCAGCCTGGGTGTGCTCGCCGGGCTCACGGGCGCGCTGCTGGGCGTGTGTTCCGCGTGGGCGCTGGTCGAGTTCTTCTTCGAGCTCGATTTTCACGTGCCGCTCGGGCGCGTCGCCGCCGTCTGGCTGGTGGTGGTCGCTCTGACCGTGGTCACCGGGTTCGCCAACAGCCGGGGCGTGCTGCGGCGGAAGCCGCTGGCGACGCTGCGGGAGGTCGCGGAGTAGCCGCCTTCCCTACGCCCCCGCCCGCGCGTACGCGCGCAGCCGCTCGCTCGCCGTCTCCAGGCTGGCGATGCGCTTGCAGAAGACGAAGCGCACGTAGGTGCTGTCCCCGGCTGCCACGTTGAAGAAGCTCGATCCCGGCACCGGGATCACTCCCGCATCGCGCCCCAGCGCCCGCGAGAAGGTGTCGTCGTCCTCATCGGAGAGATCCGAGAAGTCGGCCATGATGTAGTAGGCGCCTTCCGGAGGAGAGCAGCGGAATCCGCCCTCGCGCAGGCCCTGGTACAGGACTTCCCGCTTCGCCTGGTAGCTCTGCTTCAGTTCGTCGTAGAACTCGGGCCCGAGCGCGTTCATCGCCGTCGCGACTCCCTCCTGCAGCGGTGCGGGCGCGCCCACGGTCAGGAAGTCGTGCACCTTGCGGATCTCGTCGGTCAGGTCGGCGGGGGCAACGATGGTGCCCAGCCGCCAGCCGGTGACGCTGTAGGTCTTGGAGGCGCCGGAGACGGTGACCGTGCGCTCGCGCATGTCGGGGAACGTGGCCAGCGGGATGTGCTCGCCCTCGTAGTAGATGTGCTCGTAGATCTCGTCCGTGAAGGCGAGCAGATCGTGACGCCGGCAGATGTCGGCGACCCCCTCCAGCTCCTCGCGGTCGAAGACGCGTCCGGTGGGGTTGTTGGGCGTGTTGAGGATGATGGCGCGCGTGTGCGGGCTGACGTCGGCTTCGAGCCGAGCCGCGTCCAGTCGGAACTCCGGCGGCTCCAGCCGATGGAAGACGGGCGTGGCCTCGCACAGGATGGCGTCCGGCCCGTAGTTCTCGTAGAACGGCTCCAGCACGATCACCTCGTCGCCCGGGTTGATGACCGCCATCATGATGGACGCCATCGCTTCGGTGGCCCCGCAGGTGACCGTGATCTCGCGCTCGCCGTTCACCTCCATCCCGTACCACTCGCGGTACTTGCGCACCAGCGCGTCGCGGTAGCGCGGCGAACCCCAGGTGATCGCGTACTGATTGATGTCGCTCTGGATGGCCTCACAGGCGGCGTCCTTGATCACCTGCGGCGCCGGGAAGTCCGGGAATCCCTGGGCCAGATTCAGCGCCCCGCACTCCTGCGCGACGCGCGTCATCTCGCGGATGACGGACTCGGTGAAGAGGCGCGTCCGGCGCGCCGTGCGTGGCTTCTGAGTCATGGTATGTCGTGCTCTCTGGTGTGTGCCGGATCCGGGGGCCAGTGAACGGCCCGCCCGGGCCTGGAGGGAGTCCCGGTGTGCACGTGGGCATGCGCCTCCGTGCGGCGAAGCTGCAAGCTCTGCGGAGCGGGGCGGCTGGGCAAGTGGGGAGCGGCAACTCGCGCGCTTGCAGCCCTGAGCCCGCCCCGGGCATATTGCCAACCCCGCCCGGGTCTCGGGAAGATCCCGTCCAACCCGCGTGGCAACGGGTCCGCGAGCCGGATCCGATCACCCTTCGGCAGGTCGGGAACATGTACGGTCTACGGGTCATTCGGGCTCAAGGAAGCGCGCGGCAGGTCGTCGCTCTCGCGCTCTACGCCATCGCCTTCTCCCTCTGGGGCACGTCTGCCGCAGCGCAGCAGACGGCCTTCGGCGTCGACGACGCCATCAACCTCACTCGTGTATCCGATCCGCGCATGTCCCCGGACGGGGAGCGGGTGCTCTTCTCGCGCTCCGAGCTGGACTGGGACGAGAACGAGCGCAACACCTCGCTCTGGATCGTGAACTCCGACGGCACCGATGCCCGCCGCTTCACCGGGGAGGACGGCGACTCCGGGGCGCGCTGGTCCCCGGACGGGCGCTGGGTGGCGTTCCTGCGCTCAACCGGGGACGGTGGGGACCGCACGCGGCAGGTATTCATCATCCGCACGGACGGCGGCGAGGCGCGGGCGCTTACCGAGCATCCCACCTCGGTGCGCTCCTTCCAGTGGGGGGACGCAAACTCGATCTTCTACCTCGCCAACGACTCGCTTCCCGACGACGAGGAGGAGCGGCGCGAGGACGGCTACGACGCCATCTTCGTCGACGAGGCCCCCAACGGGCAGACGCGCGGCGAATGGTCGAGCATCTGGACGATCGCCCTGGACTCGGAGGATGAGGACGACGCCGAGGCGCGGCGGCTCACCACCGGCAACCTGCGTATCGGCCAGTTCACGGTGGCGCCCGGGGCGGATCGCGTCGCCTACACCTACCGCAGCGAGAACCGGCGCAACGACGGCTACCTCTCCGAGATCGCGCTGCTCGACGTAGCCACCGGCGAGGTCCGCGACCTGACCGACAACGAGGCGCCGGAGAGCTCGCTAGCCTGGTCGCCCGACGGCACCCGACTTGCCTTCGGTGCCCCCGATCTCGAGACGTGGGAGCTCGACCAGGGCAACCTGTACGTCATGGACGTCGAGAGCGGCGACGTGCGCCATATGGCGGCCGACATGATGATCGATATCCGCGGCACGCCCGAGTGGCATCCCTCCGGCGACGCCTTCTACTTCGCGGGGCTTGACCGGACGGTCGCCAGCCTCTACCGGCTGAGCGTGGACTCGGGCGAACTGGAGGCGGTCTCCTCGGGGGACGGCATCCTGTCCTCGCCCAGCTTCTCGGCGGACTTCACGCGCTACGCCTTCACGCATAACACGCCCACCTCTCCTGGCGACATCTTCGCCGCCGGGACCGACGGGAGCGCGCCGACGCGCCTCACCGAAGCCAATCCATGGATGGCGGAGAGACAGCTGGCGGAGCCGGAGGTCGTACAGTGGACGAGCCGCGACGGGCTCCCCATCGAGGGCATCCTCTACCGCAGCCTCGATCCCGAGGCTCAGTCGCTGGTGCTCGAGATCCACGGAGGCCCGGCGGGTGTCTTCACCCGCGGCTTCGACGCGGACGCGCAGATCCTGGCCGCGGCGGGCTACTCGATCATCCAGCCCAACGTGCGCGGCTCCTCCGGCTACGGCGACGAGCTCCTGCGCGGCAACATGAACGACATCGGCGGCGGCGACTACGACGACGTCATGACCGGGGTCGACTATGCGCTCGAAGCCGGCGTCGCCCACGCCGATTCGCTGGCGGTGAAGGGCTGGAGCTACGGCGGCATCCTGGGCGGCTGGACCATCACCCAGACCGACCGTTTCAAGGCAGCGAGCCTGGGGGCGATGGTGTCGGACTGGCAGAGCGAGTTCGGGACCGGCTTCCACTTCGACGTCCTGCGCTGGTATCTGGGCGGCGATCCATGGTCTAACCGGAACCACTGGCTCGAGCGCTCCGCCTACTCCCACCTCGACCAGGTGACCACCCCGACCATCCTTTTCCACGGCGAGCGGGACCAGACCGACACCATGGCGCAGTCGATGAACTTCTTCGCGGGGCTGACGCACCTGGGCGTCGAGAGCCGCTTCATCCTCTTTCCGCGCGAGGGCCACGGCATCTCCGAGCCCCGGCACCACCGCACACGCTTGGTGGAGGAACTGCGCTGGCTCGAGTTGTATGTGCGCGGCAACCCGGACTGGGAAGCGCCGGAGCGACCCGAGGAAGAAGGCAAGCCACGTCCCGTGACCGATGATTGAGCCGGACCCCAACGCGAAGACCGCGCCCGACCCGAAACCCAGAGGTATCCGCATGCGCCGCATGAGATGGACCAGGTTGTCAGTAGTTGTCAGTATATTGTCAGTTGGAGCCCCGATATTGTCAGTTGGGGCCCCGCTGGCCAGCCAGAGCGTTGCCCCGGAGCACTTCTCGGTGATGCAGGCGCGTTCCATCGGGCCTGCGGGGATGAGCGGACGCGTGTCCGACGTCGAGGTGGTGCTCTCGAACCGGAACGTCGTCTACGTCGGCTCTGCGAGCGGAGGGGTGTGGAAGTCCGACGACGGCGGGCACGTCTGGCGCCCTGTCTTCGACGACCAGCCCGTGGGCAGCATCGGCGCCGTGGCCGTCTTCCAGCCCAACCCGGAGATCGTCTGGGCGGGCACCGGGGAGGGGAATCCGCGCAACAGCGCCGGGGTCGGCAACGGCATCTACAAGAGCACCGACGGGGGCGAGAGCTGGACCCACCTGGGGCTTGAGGACTCGGGCAAGATCCATCGCGTGCTCACGCATCCGTCCGACCCCGACATCGTCTACGTCGCGGCGCTCGGCCCCACCTGGAGAACGGGGGGCGAACGCGGGGTCTTCCGCACGCGCGACGGGGGCGAGACCTGGGAGGCGGTCTTGCAGTCGAACGAGCGCAGCGGCGCGGGCGAGCTGATCATGGATCCGGTCAACCCGGACAAACTCTTCGCGGCGCTCTGGGAGCATCAGCGCTGGCCCTGGGCCTTTGAGTCGGGCGGGCCCGGAAGCGGACTCCACGTGACGCGCGACGGCGGCGACACCTGGACGCAGCTCACCGAGGAGGACGGGCTGCCGGCGGGCAACCTCGGCCGCATCGGGCTGGCGATACCCGCCGAGCATCCTTCCGTGGTATACGCGCTGGTGGAGGCCGAGCGGAGCGAACTGCTGCGCTCCGATGACGGCGGCCGCAACTGGAGGACCATCTCCGACGCGCCCGGAGTGGCGCCCCGGCCGTTCTACTACGCGGACCTCCGCGCCCATCCTTCCAACGAAAACCGCATCTATTCGCTGCACGGTGCGGTGACGGTGTCCGAGGACGCGGGCCGCACGTTCACCACCGTGGTGCCCAGCGCGATCATCCACGGCGACATCCACGAGCTCTGGATCGATCCCGACGACCCGAGCCGGATGATCCTGGGCAACGACGGCGGCATCGCGTTCACGTACGACCGCGGAAGGAACTGGCGCTTCGTGGAGAACCTGCCGTTCGCCCAGTTCTACCACATCGAGGTCGACAACGAGATCCCGTTCAACGTCTACGGAGGGTTACAGGACAACGGCTCGTGGTGGGGGCCTTCGGATGTCTGGGGCGGGCGCGGGGTCATGAACGCGCACTGGCACCGGGTGGTGAGCGGCGACGGCTTCGTGGCGGCGCCGGATCCGAGCGACGCGCGCTACGGCTATTCGTCGTCGCAGCGCGGCAACCTCCAGCGCTTCGACCGGGTCACGGGCCAGCGCAAGGCCATCCGCCCGGCGCATCCGGAGGGCGAGACGCTCCGCTTCCACTGGAACGCGGCCTTCGCCACCGATCCCTTCGACTCCACGACCATCTACATCGGCAGCCAGTTCGTGCACCGGAGCCGCGACCAGGGCTCGAGCTGGGAGATCATCTCGGGCGATCTCACCACCGACGACCCGTCCAAGCAGCAGGCGCACCTGAGCGGCGGGCTCACCATCGACGCCTCGGGCGCCGAGGAGCACACGACTCTCCTGACCATCGCGCCGAGCGCCCTGGAGGAGGGACTGATCTGGGTGGGGAGCGACGACGGGCGGGTGCACGTGACCCGCGACGGCGGCGTTTCGTGGACCAGCCTCGAGGAGAACGTTCCGGGAGTGCCCGAGGCCACATGGATCCCGCACATCGAGGCCGGCAAGCACGATCCCGGCACGGCCTACATGGTCTACGACGATCATCGCCGCGGCAGCTGGACGCCGTACGTCTACCGCACGGGGGACTACGGGGCGTCATGGCAGTCCATCGCGAGCGACGACATCTTCGGCTTCGTGCACGTCATCGAGGAGGACCCGGAGGAGCCCAACCTGCTCTTCGTGGGGACCGAGTTCGGGCTGTACGTGAGCCTGGACCGCGGGGCGAGCTGGTGGAAGCATCCCGGCGTTCCCCCAACCCCGGTGCGCGACATCGTGGTGCATCCGCGCGACGGCGACCTGGCGCTGGGGACGCACGGACGCGCGGCGCTGGTGGTCGACGACGTGCGTCCGCTGAGGGCGCTGGCGGCCGATGCGACGGTGGCCGCGCGGCCGGTGGAGGTCATGCCGGTCGCCCCGGTGCGCCAGCATACCCAGTCGGAGGGGATGGGGCTCACGGGATACCGTTCGGTCGGCCACACCATGTTCATCGGACCCAGGCGGCCGTACGGCGCGCTGATTCATTACTGGCTGGCGCCGGGCGAGATGGTGGCAAGCGCCGAGGTGCAGATCGCGGACCCGGGCGGGGTGGTGGTGCGGACCCTCATGGGCACGACCGACCCGGGGCTCAACCGGGTGGTGTGGGACCTGCGCGACGAGACCGGGGGCGGCGGCATCGAGGTGATGCCGGGTACCTATTCGGTGCGCGTCAACGCGGGCGCCGGTTCGGGTGCGCAGACGCTGGAGGTGATCCCCGACCACCGCTTCCCCTACGATGCGGACGCGCGCGCGGCCAAGATCGCGGCGCGCAGGGAGGTGGCCGGCTGGATCACCACCGCGAACGAGGCACAGGACCGCCTGGAGCGCGCCCTCGACGGGCTGGACGTGGTGCTCGCCACCCTGGCGGACGACGACGCCCTGAGCGGCGAGGGCCGCACCGTGTCAGAGGTCGCGCGCGGACTGCTGGAGCTCCACTTCACCGGTCCCGAGTGCCAGGGCGGATGCGGCGGTCAGGCGACGGTGCGCCAGGTGCAGGCCGCCGCCGGCCCGCTCGCCAGTTCCTGGGACGCTCCCACCCCCAACGAGCGCCAGGCGATGAACAACGCCCTGACCGCGCTCCAGACCATCCTGGACGACGTCAACGCGGTGTTCCAGGGGGACGTGGCGCGCTTCCGCCAGCGGCTGGAGGCGGTCGGCTTCACGCTGTTTCCGCCGGAGGGGCCGCTGAGGCTGATGCGGTAGGGGGGGACGACGCGTTTCGCGGCAGCATCCCCATCACCCGGCCTCGGCGGTCCATCTCGAACTCACAGCAGGCGAGCAGCCGCCGCTTGAGTTCCGCGCGCGCCCGCTGGACACGCGATTTCATGCCCGAGACGCTGAGTCCGAGACGGCGCGCCGCCTCCGTCTGGCTGAGACCCTGGAACGAGGTGAGGAGGAGGGCCTCCGCCTGCTTCGGCGACAGATCGAGGATGAACGGCATCAGGCACGCCTCGACTCGTCGCCGCTCCGCTTGCGATTCCTTCTCAGCCGCGGTCGGAGCCAGGGATGCGACCGGAGCCGATGATGCGGCTTCGGCATGGGCCTGTACCAGGGCCCGCGATTCGACGGCGCGTCGCCGGTAGTGATCCGTGATGGAATTGGCGGCGACCCGGTAGGCCCAGGCAAGCGGGTTGCGGGCCTGTTCGAGACGCTCCCTGTTCTCAAGCAGCCGCAGCAGGATGTCGCCGGTCACGTCGTCCGTCCAGGCGGCGTCGACGCGGCCGGCCACGTAGCCACGCAGCCGGCTCTGGAACTCGGACCAGCGGAGTCCCTCATTGCCGTCGCCTGCCGTGCTCGACCCGCGGTGTGTCACGTGGGATTGGCCTGTCGGGAAACGGCGGTCAGACGTCATGGCATACCGGCGCGGAGGCCCTGGCCGAGCCGCCACAGCATGCTCCCGTTGCGGATTGGGCAGGGGCGGCAGCGGTGAGAGTGACCGCTTCCGCCACCTTGCCATCGCAGCAGGCTGGTGTCGCGCCTCCGACCGGGGCATCGTCGGTGATCACGTACCATTCCCAGCGCAGTCCCTGAGGTTCGTCGGACCAGACCTTGGTCTGCTCGGCGTGACAGCAGACGGCCTGTTCCTCGGTCTCGGCCAGGATATTGGCCGCCTCCAGTCGCGCACCCGCCTCCCGCACGTGAGTGGCGTCGAATACCTCTACGCCGAGGTGGTTGATGCGCTCCGACGCGCCGGGGCTCTCGAACAGAACCAGTTTCAGGGGCGGCTCATCAAGGGCGAAGTTCGCGTAGCCCGGACGGCGCTTGTGGGGCAGGGCGCCGAAGAGCTTGCCGTAGTAGTCGACGGCTTCGTCGATGTCGCGCACGTTGAGGGCGAGTTGGATTCGCATGGTGCGTTCTCCCTGGGGGTCGTGTGGGCGATGTTGTCGGGCGGTGCCGCGCGCATTCGCCGGTTGGCTTCTGACTGAATAGACGCACGGGCCGCCGCAAGGACGCAACCGGCTCGTCGACCCGTAGCGATCCGAACCGCCCGGCCCTCAAGGCACCCTTGCCAAACCGGCGCCTCGCCGTTCTCGGGGCACGGGCGAATTCATCCACGGACTGCTAGGCTTGATGCGCTCAGGCACCGACTGAACCCGGACACCTGCCCAGGAGGGGCGTCACCGGAATGGCCCGAATCCCCCGCGGCGCGCGCATCCCCACCCGCGCGTGGAGCACTCTCGTCCTGCTGGCGGTCGCCGAACTCATGGGGATGTCGCTCTGGTTCACCGCCAGCGCGCTGTCGCCGGAACTGGCAGCGCAGTGGGGGCTGAGCGAGGCGCAGGCGGGCTGGCTTACCACGGTCGTGCAACTGGGGTTCGTCGCGGGGACCGCGGTCGCGGCGTTCCTCAACCTCGCGGACATCTTTCCGGCGGCGCGCTACTTCTGCGTCTCGGCACTGCTGGGGGCGGGCGTGAACGCGCTGGTGCTCGTCGCCCCGGGGTATGGGTCCGCGCTGGCTCTGCGCTTCCTCACGGGCTTCTTCCTGGCCGGGGTCTATCCGCCGGCGATGAAGATGATCGCGACGTGGTTCCGCGACGCGCGCGGCTTCGCCATCGGCACCATCGTAGGGGCGCTGACGGTGGGGAAGGCGGTTCCGTATCTGCTGACTTCGGTCGAGGGCGGGGGCGCGACACTGGTGCTCGTGGGCGCGTCGCTGGCCTGCGCGGCGAGCGGACTGCTGGTGCTGGCGACGTATCGCGACGGGCCGCACGGCTTCGAGCGACGCCCCTTTTCATGGCAGCTGGCGGGGGTGGTGCTCCGTCACCGCGAGACCCGGCTCGCCATCGCAGGCTATCTGGGGCACATGTGGGAACTCTACCCGATGTGGGCGATGATCGCGCTTTTTTTCGGCGACTACTTCGCCGGTGGTGGGGGGCTTGCAGCGGCTGGCGGTGGTCTCCCCGGCACGGGCGCGGGCTTCACCGGCGCGGCTGACGGCGGTCTCATCAGCACGGGCGCCGGCGATCTCACCAGCACGGTCACGGGGGCGGTCACCGCCGCGGGGTTGGCGGGAGTGGCCGGGTTCGGCGCGATCGCCATCGGCGGGGTGGGCGCGGTGCTGGCGGGCACCTGGGCCGACCGCCTGGGCCGCGAGCGCGTGACCATCTGGTCGATGGCGGTGAGCGGGGCCTGCGCGGCTGTGATGGGCTGGCTGCTCGCCGCTCCGTTCTGGCTGGTCGCGGTGGTCGCGGGGGTGTGGGGGTTTGCCGTGGTCGCCGACAGTGCACAGTTCAGCGCGGTGGTCACCGAAGTGGCGCCCCGGCACGCGGTCGGCACCGCCCTGACCCTCCAGACCTCGCTCGGCTTCCTGCTCACCGCCGCCACGATCTGGATGACGGTCGAACTCGAGATCCGCTTCGGCTGGCGCGTCGCGTTCGGAGTCTTGGCGCTGGGACCGTGCGCGGGTATCGTGGCGATGCGCCGGCTGCAACGGCTGCGCGCTGGCCCGACGCGACGTTGAACGCGCCCGTCAGGCGGAGTCGAATGGATTCACATCTGATTGATGTGATTGACGTTAC
>VXMG01000036.1:0-11847 GCA_009841185.1 Gammaproteobacteria bacterium | reverse complement strand
GGGTGGGCGCTTCCCTCCTCCATCGCCACCCAGTCCACGCGAGCGCCCGCATACACGGCCGCGAAGTAGACCCCCGCCGCGAGCAGGAACCATCGCGCGGCGCGGCGGAAGAATCCCCGCTTCACCATCCACCTGCCTCGTCGTCACCGGCGGAGAGCACGAACATCACGCGCTTGATGCGAACGCTCCGGCCCGCGTTCAGGCGCGCCATGATCTGCCGTCTGCGCAGGTTGAGCTCCATGGCCCACGCCGAAGACGGAACCTCCACGACCAGTACGCCGTTCCTGACCGAGCGCGCCCGGGTCACGCGCGCCAGCCCCGCACCCACCAGCCGGGGCCAGTCCTCCAGCAGCCTCTGATACTCCATCTGCGTGGCGAGCCCCCGGCGCCGGAGTACGCGCTCGAGAACGTCTCCGACCTTCTCCGGACCCCGCGCCGTGGAACCGGCGGCCTCTGCCCGGTACGCGCCCGGCCTCGGCGATCCCGGCACGCCTTCGGCGGCTCCCGTCCGTTCTCCGCCCGGGCCAGTCGCGCGGCTCCGGCCGGCCAAGAAGCGCGCGATCTCCTCGCGGATCTCGCTCACGTGCTCACGACTCCGTTCTGGACGCGCCAGCGCGGGATCGAATCACGTCGCACCTGGACATCCGCCTCCCTTGGCGCGGTGAGAATCACCTGATGCCGCAGGCTCCCCTCGATGAGGTCCAGAATGCGCCGTGACCGGCCCTCGTCCAGCTCCGAGAACACGTCGTCCAGCAGAAGGATGGGCGTCTTCCCGCGCACCTCGCGCACGGTGGCGGCCTCGGTGAGGCGAAGGGACAGGGCCCCGGTGCGCTGCTGGCCCCCGGAGCCGAAGGTGCGGAGATCGAGGTCCCCCGATGCCGCCGCGAGGCTGATCCCCATCTCGTCGCGGTGCGGTCCGACCACCGTGGTCGCCAGCCTCCTCTCGCGGTCGCGCGACCGCTCCAGGGCCCGCGCGAACACCTCGGGCAGGTCTCCGGACTCCGCCTCCACTGCATCGGCTACGGACGGCTGGTAGGACATGTGCGCGGACCTCCCACCGGAGATCTCGCGGTACAGGGCGCGGAATGTCTCCGCCGAACCCGCGATCCAGTCGCGCCGCGCGCGCATCACCCTCGCGCCGAGCGACGTCAGCGGGTCGTCCCAGGCGGCCACGGCCGCGCGGTCGCTTCGCGCCCGGAGCGCCGCGTTGCGCTGGGCGAGCACAAGACGGTACTGCTGAAGCGCCCGCAGATAGCCCGGCGAAGCCAGCGAGAGCACGATGTCGAGGAATCTGCGCCGTTCGGCGGGTCCCCCGGCCACCACCTTCACGTCCGAGGGAGCGAAGACGACGGCGGCCGTGCGTCCCAGGGCATCGCCCAGGCGGTCGGGCTCGTGTCCGTCAATGGTCACCTTCTTGCGCGGACCGACGCGCTGAAAGGCTGCCGTCACCTCCACCTGCCCGCCCTCCCCCGCAAACCGGCCTGCCAGTCGGAAGACCGGCTGCCCGAAGGCCGTCAGCTGCTCGTCCTTCGCCGCGCGGAACGACCGGAACGTCTCCAGATAGTAGATGGCCTCCAGCAGGTTGGTCTTGCCGTGCGCGTTGGGGCCCACGATGGCGACGCCCTCGGGCGGAAACTCCAGTTCCTGCTCGCCGAGGTTGCGGAAGTGATGCAGGGAAATCCGGCTCAGGCGCACCGCGCGTCAACGTCCCTGGAAGTTCGCCTTTCGCCGCTCCAGAAACGCGTCCATTCCCTCGCGCATGTCGCCGGTGGCCGCCAGCACGCCGAAGAGCGAGGACTCGAAGGCGTGGGCATCCGCCTCGGCGCTGTCGAGCGCGGAGTAGATGGACTCGAGGGCGAACCGGAGCGCGACCGGCGCGTTCTTCGTGATCCTGCGCATCACCCCGACCGCGGCGTCGAGCAGTTCGGCCCGCTCGACCACCCGCGAGACCAGCCCGAAGCGCTCTGCCGTCGCAGCGTCGATCATGTCGCCCGTGAGCGTCATCTCCAGCGCGCGCCCCAGCCCGACGATGCGCGCGAGGCGAATGGTGCCGCCGTATCCCGGGACGATGCCCAGCGTGACCTCCGGAAGCCCGAAGCGCGCATTGGACGATGCGATGCGCAGGTGGCAGGCCATCGCCAGCTCGCATCCTCCGCCGAGGGCGAAGCCCCCAACCGCCGCCATCACCGGCTTCGGAAAGCGCTCGATGAGCGCCAGGACTTCCTGCCCGCGGCGACTTACCTCCACGGCGGAAAGAGGCGTCATCTCCGCAAGCACCCCGATGTCCGCCCCCGCTACGAAGGCCTTCTCGCCCGCGCCCGTCAGGACGACGCCGCGCACGCCGTCGTCGTCGCGCAACGCTTCGAACGCATCCCCGATCTCGGTCACCACCCGGGGGTTGAGGGCATTCAGCTTGCGCCTGCGGTCGATGGTTACGATCGCGATCTCCTGGTCCTGCTCGAGACGCACGTATTGCCGTTCCGGCATGGCAGATAATCCGCTGGGAAAAGGTGTCGAAGAGGTCGGAAGAGGTTCCGTCGAATCGGCACGAATACTACCGCCCGGGCGCTTCCCGGCGCCAGCGGTCCGCGGTTCGCCACCGCCTCTCAGCGGCATGGCCACCCCGGCCCGGTTACGTTACACTTCGCCCCTTGAACACCCCACAGAGCCCAGGGAGGCTTGCCCATGAGCCGCTCGCTGAACAAGGTCACCCTCATCGGCAACGTCGGCTCGGATCCCGACATCCGCATGACGCCTTCCGGCACCAAGGTGGCGAAGTTCTCCGTCGCCACCAACGAGACCTTCAACGACCGCTCGGGGCGCCAGCAGGAGCGCACGCAGTGGCACCGTCTCACCTTCTTCGGACGGCTTTCCGACGTCGTCGAGCAGTGGGTGAAAAAGGGAGACCGCCTGTACGTCGAAGGCCGGATCGAGTACTCGCAGACCCAGACGCCGCAAGGAGAGACGCGCTACTGGACCGACATCATCGTGCGGGAAATGATCATGCTCGGATCGGGAGGCAGGACCCCCGAGATGGACGACTCGGGAAACCGCCCGCAGCGGTCGGGCGCGGATGCGGCAAGACGCGGCGGACGGATGCAGGAGCCCGACGACGATCTGCCCTTCTGACCGCGAGCGGACCTCCCGCCGTCAGGGCGACGGTGGTTACCTGCGCTCCTCCGAACGCCACAGATCGAGCAGCACCGCCTCGAAGTGTTCGGGGTTGTCCCTGTATTGCTCGACCCAGTCCTCGAAGGAAGGCAGTTCTTCCTCCGCGTAGATCCTGGTCGTGGCCAGGCGAACCATCTCGTCGTAGGAGAGTTCTCCGGGTTCCCCGGAATCCCGGACCAGATCCTTTACGAAGACGAACATCTCGTCCGGGGACATGCGCTGGATGATCCGGAATACACGCGCGGAGCAGTAGTCACGATGCTTCGCGCGCAAAACAGCGAGCGACGCGCGGTCCTGCGCGTCCTGTGAGGAGTGGGCCCCGGTTCCGCCCGGCCCATCAATACCCGCCACGTCTCCTCCCGTATTGTCCCCCGCAACCGGTGTGCGTCGGACGTTGAACTGAAAGGGCCCCGATCAGGAGATCTCTTTCAGGCGGGTGTAGTCTACTGGAACCGGTTCAACAATGCCATGCCGGGTATTGGGCAAGCCTGCGTTTAGCGGGCTTCGCCGGCGCAGGCGGTGAGGGACTCCTCGTGCTCCTTCAGGTGCTCGTAGATGCTGCGCCGGGTAAGTCCCCCGATGAGGACGCGGCTGAAAAACTCCGGGTCTGATTCCTGAACCGCTTCGGCCTTCCTGGCGACGTCGCGCGGCAGACGTACGTTGAGGTTCACGGATCGGGTTTCCCACATCTTGGCGGCTCGCTCCCCTGGACGATGTGAAACGAAAGCTGAATCTGATTCCTCTTCCCGCGCGCGGGCCCCAAGACCCCGTGATGGGGCCGGACCCGGCACATGGCGATCATCCTTCAAGGCACGGATGATAAGAGGTCGGACCCGGGTGCGCAAGGGTATCGAAACGAATCGAAAGCGAACGGGCGAATTCTCATAACTAATTGTGTATCAATGAGTTACATGATATGGACAAAAACGATAATTCACTTGTTCCCGAGCACTGCGCGAACCCCTCCAGGGCAGCTTCATGGCTTCCATAAGTTGCTGCCCACGCTCGTTTTCCACCTACGCGGCCGTGACGTCCCGGAGATCCTTGCGATACAAATGTTTTGCAAAAAACCGGCTCTGCAATCCTCCATGCCCGGCGGAAGCCAATGTGGGCCCTGACCCCGCCAGCCGGCCGCACAAACCGGGCAGATCGACTGCTCCGCGCTCCGGGACGAGAGCGAACGGGGATTCCGGGAAGGCCGGGAATCGACTAGATTGCCTGCCCGGACCCGAGGGCGTCGCTCGCGGTGTCTCAACGGAACAGGCTACAGCGAAAGGAAGGCTCTGTTTGGAAGTCGTGATTCAGGAAGGCGAGAATCTGGAGCGGGCGCTTCGACGCTTCAAGCGCAAGGTACAGCGATCCGGACTCTACTCCGAGCTGCGCAAACGGCGCTTCTACGAGAAGCCGAGCGCGCAACGCAAGCGGAAGCGGGAAGCCGCGATCCGCCGTGAACGACGGCGCCAGAGGCGGACCGCGTCCCGCCGCTGAAGAACGCGCGAGCCGACGTTACAGCCGGGGCCTCGTCCGAGGACGGGCTCCTGGAGTTGAATTAGCTACAGCGGTAGCGGACGAGGTGGCTTCGCGCTCCAGTCGTAGAATCCCTTCCCCGTCTTGCGCCCGAACCTGCCCAGCGCCACAAGGCGCTTGAGAAGCGGCGGGGGAGCGTATCTCGCTTCCCGGTATTCCTCGAACATGATTTCCGCGATGCGGTACGTCGTGTCGACACCGACGAAGTCGCACAGCAGGAAGGGACCCATCGGGTAGCCGGTTCCCAGCATCATCCCGCGGTCGATGTCCTCGACCGACGCCACCCCCCGCTCCAGTTGGCGAATGGCGTCGAGCATGTAGGGCACGAGCAGCAGATTGACGACGAAACCCGAGTTGTCCTTCGCCTTGATCGGCTCCTTGCCCAGGTCGCGCGCGAACCGGTAGGCGACGTCGAAGACCTTCTCGTCGGTCGCGATCGTGCGGACCACTTCCACCAGCTTCATCACCGGCACCGGATTGAAGAAGTGGAGCCCGACCACGCGGTCGGGGCGACCGGTGGCAGCAGCGATTTCGGTGATCGTGAGCGAGCTGGTGTTGGATGCGAAGATGGCCTCCGGACGGGTGATCTCGTCCAGCGCGCCCATCAGCTCCGACTTGATCGCCAGGTCCTCGACGATCGCCTCGATCACGAGGTCCCGGTCGGCCATGTCCGCGAGCGACGTCGTGAAGGACATCCGGCCCCAGGCTTCGTCGCGCGCTGCCGGAGACAGCTTTTCCTTCTCCACCGCCCGGCCCATCGACTTGACGATCCGGCTCTTGCCGCCCTCGAGCGCGCCTTCGTCGACTTCGCTCACCAGGACGTCGAATCCGGCCCTGGCCGCGACCTCGGCGATGCCGCTCCCCATGAGGCCGCAGCCGGCGACCCCTACTCGCTGAATGTTCACGTCTTCCTCCTCAGGAGAAGGCTTCGACGACCACGGCACCGCCCTGGCCGCCCCCGATGCACGCGGAGCCGAGCCCGTAGCGCGCGCCGCGCCTTCTCAGCTCGTGAAGCAGGTGGATGGTGATGCGGGTTCCCGAGGCCGCCAGCGGATGCGTGATGGCGATGGCCCCGCCATTGACGTTGGTGCTGTCGGGGTCGAGTCCCAGATCGCGCTCGACGGACGCGTACTGCGGCGCGAACGCCTCGTTGACCTCGACCAGTTCCATGTCGTCGAGCGCGAGGCCCGCCGTTTCGAGGGCGGCGCGGGCGGCCGGAGCGGGTCCGATGCCCATGATCCTCGGCTCCACGCCCACGAACGCCCACGAAACCAGGCGGCCGATGGGCGAGAGCCCCTCGCCGGCGGCCCATTCGGCGTCGGCGATGACGGTGCTGGCCGATCCGTCGCCGATGCCGCTCGCGTTCCCGGCCGTGACGAAACCGCCCTTGCGGAAGTACGGCCGCAGCCGGGCCAGCCCCTCCAGCGAGACGTCGGGGCGGATGTGCTCGTCGGCGGCGAACTCCTTCTCGCCCCTGCGGGTTCGGATGGTGAGGGGGACGACCTCGTCGGCGAAGCGGCCTTCGTCCCAGGCGGCCCGGGCGCGCACATGGCTGCGATGCGCTACCTCGTCTGAGTACTCGCGCGTCACCTCGTACCGGTCACCGAGTTCCTCGGCGGTCTGCGCCATGGTGAGGCCACAACTGGTGTCTTCGAGGGCGGTCCAGAGCGAATCCTCGAAGTAGCGGCCGGGATCCCCCAGGCGCAGGTTGCCCCAGCGGGCGCCGCGCACCACGTGGGGCGCCTGGCTCATCGACTCGGTCCCACCACAGAGCACCGCCTTGGCGCCGCCGTGGAGGATCTCGTGGGCCCCGCTGGCGATTGCCTGGAAGCCCGAGCCGCACAGCCGGTTGACGGTTAGCGCGGGAACGCGGTCGGGCGTGCCCACCCCCAGCCCGACGTGACGGGCGAGGTAGATGGCGTCGCCCGAGGTCTGGAGCGCGTTCCCGTAGACGACATGGTCGAGCCGGTCGGGCGTGAGGCCGGCCGCCTCCACCGCGGCCGTCCCCGACGCGACGCCCAGCTGGGTGGCCGACAGGTGCTTGAGCGATCCGCCGAACGCCCCGAATCCGGTCCGCTTTCCGGAAAGGAATACGATTTCTCTCGCGCTTCCGGTCATGTGCGGCTCTCTCGATCGGTCATGTGCAGTCTCCCTTGCATCAGTTGTTGGCGTTTGCGCCCAGGACGGTGGGGTTTCGGCGCCGGGCGTGCCCTATGGCCCGCTCAGCCGGTCACACATGGCTTCCCCGGCCGCCGCGGTCGTCAGGGTGCCACCGAGATCGGGAGTGACCTGGCCGGCCGCGAGGGCGAGCCGGACGGCACGGTCGATGTCCTCGGCGACCGCGTCGTAGCCCAGATGGCGGGCCATGAGGGCCGCCGAGCGGACAGCGGCGATCGGGTTGGCGCGCCCGCTGCCGGCGATGTCCGGAGCCGAACCGTGTACGGGCTCGAACAGGGCATGACGCCCCGGGTGCAGCGTCCCCGAGGGCGCCAGGCCGAGCCCCCCGGTCACTTCCGCTGCCAGGTCGCTGATGATGTCTCCGAACAGGTTCGACGTGACCAGCACGGAGTAGCGCCCCGGGCGGCGCACCAGATCCATGGCCATGGCGTCCACCAGCATGACATCGCTCTCGATCTCGCCGTACTCGGCGCGCACGTCGTCATACGTCCGGCGCCAGAGGGCGCCCGCGGCGGGAAGGGCGTTGGCCTTGTCGACCATCGTCACCCGACGGCTCCCCTCGGCGCGCGCGTACTCGAAGGCGGCCCGCACCAGGCGCTCCACCCCCTTGCGCGTATTCACATCCTCCTGGATCGCGATCTCGTCGGGAGTGCCCTTCTTGAAGTGCCCGCCCATGTTCACGTAGGCGCCTTCCGTACTCTCGCGGAAGATGTCGATGTGGATCCCGCCGGCGGGAACCTCGCTCAGCGGGCAGTAACGTGGATCGAGCAACTCGCACGGCCGGAAATTGACGTAGAGGTCGAGGCGAAACCGGAGTCCCAGCAGGATGTCGCGGATGTGGCGGTTGTCGGGCACCCGGGGATCTCCGAGCGCGCCCAGAAGAATGGCGTCGTAGTTGTCCGCGAGGCGGTGGATTTCGTCGTCCGTGATGGTCACGCCATCGCGCAGGTAGCGCTCGGCCCCCAGGTCCCAGTGAACGAAGTCGACCGCGACGCCGTGCAGATCGGCCGCCGCCCGAAAACAGCGTACCGCCTCACGGGTGACGTCAACCCCGATACCGTCTCCGGGAATGACCGCAACCCGCGCCGTCCCGCCCGCAGCCTCACGCACGCCGGGCGCGCCTCCCGCATCCGACGCAATAGGACCATTCGGCTTCCACCCTCATCCCGCATGCGGGACATGCGATGATGCGGGCGTCCTGGCCGCAGAACGGACAGAAGCGCACCCCCTCGATGTCCGGCAGTTCCTGGTCGCATCCCGAACAAACCTTCCCCACCGCTGCTCCGTCATCGGCCTTCGCCCGGGCTGCCGCGGGCGCGGTGATCCCGGGCTCCGCGTCCGGCTCCCGTTCCGCCACCCCGAGCCTTTCCTGATCCGGGAGGTTCGAAGCCAACGCCTCGGAGCGCGCGGGGCCATCATCTCGTGCCGGCAGCCGGCTCGGGTTGACCCGGACCCCCACCGCGGCGAAATCGCGATACAGTCCGGTGTTGGGAAAGCGGGCCTCCAGCTCGGCCTGGATCTCCTCCCGGGCAGCCTGCGACTCCAGCGCCAGGTAGTCGCCCTCGCCCGCCAGCAGGCGAAGCAGCGCCTGCTCGTACTCGGCACTGGTGGCGATATCCATGGCGTTCCGGTGGCTGCGCCAGGGAATGAGGTTCTGGTAGATCTCGGCGACCGTGAAGCGCGAATGCAGGTACTCCGGCCACCGCGTCCGAATCTCGCGCACGAGGGCGACGAACAGGCGACCGGGGAGATCGGAGGCGGTCACGGGGTGGTCGGGGGCAGTCGTCGCGGAGGTCATCCGGCGGGAGCGGGACCATCGTCGACGCGCTTCACCAGCCCGGCCCGGAGCGCCGCCGTCAGAAAGCTCTCCGGATCCACGATCGGGATTTCCAGGCCGAACTGCTCCCGCCAGCGCTCGGACAACCGCCGCATGTAGTGGGAAACGGTCTCGTGCGAGAATCCCGCGTCGTCACGCATCTGGCGTACGATCTCGTGCCAGGTCCCCCGGAAGGGCCGGCCCTCGCGGGTACGGAGATGTTGCGCGTCGCGATCCTCGAGCGGCGCGTTCCCGAACAGCTCCAGCTGCTGGTGGTCGGTCACGGACTCGACTATGCCGGAGGCCTGCGCCTCCACCTCGGCCAGCAGACGGTCGAGCGGATCCGAAAGGCTCTCCAGCTCCCGCAGCCGGGCCTGCCAGGGCTCCATGCGCGCATCGTCTACCGGGACGTCCCTCAGGGAAGCGTTCAACTCGATCACCCGCCACACCGCCCGCGAGTCCCAGTGCTCGGCGGGGGGCACCTGTTCGAACTCGCGCATCGCTCCTTCGCGGTCGGCGCGGTCATAGAGCACATGACCCAGGAAGACGCGGGCCTCATGCAGTTCCGGGGCGAGCCGCAGCGCGCGCCGGATGTGGCGGGTCGCCTCGAGCTCGTTTCCGGTGCGCTGGAGTGCATATCCGAGCGCGGCGACCGCCTCGGCCGAGTCCGGCCTCGATGCCACCAGTCTGGCAAACGCGTCGCGCGCCTCCACGTACAGACCCGCACCGTACAGAGCCCGGCCCATCGTCAGCATGAGGTCCATGTCCGAGTCGTAGCCGAGCGCCTCCACCTTCTCGAAGAGCCTGAGCGCATTCTCCTTCTTCCCGAACCGGAGGAGCAGCTCGCCCATTCCCACCAGGGCGTCCTCGTGATCGGGATCCAGGATGAGCGCATGCTGGAAGCTCTCGCGGGCCCACGCATATTCCTCGCGCGCGAGCCGCGCGTATCCCATGCCGACGTACAGTTCCACGGCATGGGGATATAAGGAAAGGCCCTCCTTCAACATCTCGAGGGCCCCTTCGTAATCGCCTTCATCGTAGAGCTTGTATGCTTCCTCATCGTATTCTTCAGAGCTCAGGAACCGCTCTTGCATCATCCGCATCCTCCCGATGGAGATGTGGGGCGCTGCCGGGGTGCCCGCAGGATGGCCGGTTCGGACCCGGGTCTCCCAGGCGCGAGCGCGCTCAAATCTAACCTGGGGCCCATACGGCAACCAGACTCCGGCGGTGTCCGACGGAGCGGCGCGCGGCAGAATTGTGCGGGTTGAATAAGATCCGGCACAGATTTGCGCCGGTGTGCCGGGCTGCGGTATTCTCGGGCGCCCGGACTACTCCTGGCCGGCGGGAGTGTCGGAGTTGCCGCCAGTGGTGATGGTGGCGGCGCCGCGGGCTATGGCGGGCTGGCAGAAGCGCATGCCGACGGCGTGCAGAAAGCGTAACTCGTGTGCCGCGAGAGTCGGATAGCGTTCCGCGAGATAGTCGATGGTATCGTTCATCCAGTCCGTTTGGTCGGCCTCGCTGGCGTCGACCACGCCACATCGGTTGATGTGACTGAAAAGCTCATCCCTGGCTCGATCCAGGAGCTTCGAATCCGACAATTTCACCTCCTTTTCCCATGCATGACGACATCGCCGACCCAAAACCCGGCGGAAAAGCCCAGCAAGGTTACGCTGTGACCGCGAGCGGTGCAAATCCGGGCGTGATCCCCGGCGTTCGTCCGGACGCGGTGACACTCGAGATCTTCCGGCAACTGTTCGCCGCGCTCGCGGAGGAGATGGGAGCCGCGCTGCGGCGTTCCTCCTTCTCTCCCAATATCAAGGAGCGCCGCGACTATTCGTGCGCGCTCTTCACACCGGACGGCATCGCGGTCGCGCTCGGAGACCACATGCCGGTACATCTCGGCGCCATGCCGATGAGCGTGGAGGCCGCCCTCGCAGAGCTGGGCACCCTCGAGGACGGCGACATCGCGTGCCTGAACGATCCCTTCAGGGGCGGGACCCATCTCCCCGACATCACGCTCATCGCGCCCGTGTATTCGCGGCCCGACCGCGTGCTGCTGGGCTACGTCGCCTCCCGGGCGCACCACTCCGATGTGGGCGGGATGACTCCGGGGTCGATGCCGCTGGCCCGGGAGATCTACCAGGAGGGGCTGCGCATCCCTCCCGTGCGGCTGTTCGTGCGCGGGAAGCGGCGACAGGGGTTGTGGGACACCATCATGGCCAACGTGCGCACCCCGGTCGAGCGCGCGGGCGACCTGCAGGCGCAGATCGCGGCGCTCTACACCGGACAGGTGCGACTGCTCGACCTGGTGGAGCGGCGGGGCAGCGCGGCGGTCCTGGGCGCCATGTACGAGCTCGTCGCCTACGCCGACCGCCTGCTCCTGACCGGTATCCGGCACATGCCTGCGGGGCGCTTCGAGGCGGAAGACTTCATGGACGACGACGGGTTCGGACACGGTCCGGTCCCCATCCGGGTGGCGATCGAGGTGTCGCGCGACGGGCTGGTGATCGACTTCGCGGGCACCTCGCCCCAGACCGAGGGCGGGATCAACGCGGTGGCGGCTATCACCTCGTCCGCGGTGCGATACGTGGTGCGCTGCGTGGTGGAGGGACTGCTGGGCGAGGAACTGCCCGCGGGGGGCGGGTCGATGACCTGCGTGGAACAGCGCCTTCCGCCGGGCTCGCTCGTGAACGCGCGCCTGCCGGCCAGCGTCGCCGCAGGCAACGTGGAGGCGAGCCAGCGGATCACAGATACGCTGCTGCGCGCCTTCGCGGAGGCGCTGCCGGATCTCGTGCCCGCGCTCAGCCAGGGAACCATGAACAACACGACCATGGGCGGCATCGACCTTCACGGCGACAGCTTCGCGTACTACGAGACGGTGGGGGGCGGGATGGGGGCCGGTCCGGGCCGTCCCGGGCTCTCGGGGGTTCACTGCCACATGTCCAACTCGCTCAACACGCCCGTGGAGGCGCTGGAGCACGCCTACCCCTTCCGGGTGACGCGCTATTCGCTCCGGCGCGGCAGCGGGGGACGAGGGCGGTACCGTGGGGGAGACGGCCTGCGCCGGGACATCATGATGCTCGTCGACGGAGGCTCGACGCTCCTTTGCGAACGGCGCACCCGCGGTCCGGCGGGGGCGCGGGGCGGGGAGGACG
>VXMG01000002.1:0-11884 GCA_009841185.1 Gammaproteobacteria bacterium | reverse complement strand
CCGTCAGGCCCCCGCCCCCGCGGCCGTAGCAGATCGGCCCCGGCGCCGCGCCCGCGCTATGGGGACCCACCCGAAGGGCGCCGCCGGGGTCCACCCGCGCGAGGGAGCCGCCGCCCGCCCCCACCGTATGGATGTCGATCACCGGGATGGCGGCCGGCTGCCCTCCGATCGTGAATTCCCGGGTCCGCAACGGCCGGCCCGGACAGAGCGACACGTCCGTGGAGGTGCCCCCCATGTCGAACGTGACGATGTCCCGGAAACCCGCTCGCCGCGCCCAGGCGAGCGCACCCACCACCCCGCCCGCCGGACCCGACAGGACGGTGTGGACCGGCTCCTCGCGCGCCCGCGCGACCGGCAGCGCCCCCCCGTTCGACCCCATGATTCGGATCGCGCGCGCGCCCGCCTCCTCTTCCAGCCGCCCCAGGTAGCCCGACACCACCGGCGCGATGCAGGCGTTCACGACCGTGGTCGAGGTGCGCTCGTACTCGCGGTACTCGGGCAGGATCTCCGAGGACACCGACACCAGGTGGCCCGCCGCCCGCAGCCGCTCCGCCACCGCGGCCTCGTGGGCGGGATCGGCGTACGCGTGCAGCAGCGCCACGGCCCACGCCTCCGCCTCGCGACGCGTCAGCGCATCGACCTCGCCCGGGTCGAGCGGCTCGATCTCCTCCCCCTGCGGCCCCAGCCGCCCGCGGATGCCCACCCGGTCGGCGCGCGCCACCAGCGGCGGCGGCCGGTGTCCGGCCAGGGCGTAGAGCTGCGGGCGATTCTGGCGCCCGATCTCGATCACGTCCTCGAAGCCCCGGTTGGTCACCAGCACGACGCGCGCGCCCTTGCGCTCGAGCAGGGCGTTGGTCCCGACGGTCGAGCCGTGCACCATCAGGAAGGGCCCGTCCTCGTCCATCAGCCGCCGTACCCCCTCCAGCACCGCCTCTGAAGGATCCGCCGGAGTAGAGGGCACCTTCAGGGTGGAAACCTGCCCGCCGCGGTAGAGCACGAAGTCGGTGAAGGTCCCGCCCGTGTCCACCGCCAGCACCGGGAGGCCGGACAGCCGGTCGGGCGCGCCCTCGTGGCCGGAGATCTCGCCACCCGATGGCGATGGGCCGTCCAGGGTGTTGCTAGGCATGGCGACACGCGTCAGCTTCGGTCGCATGAATCCCGGCCTCTCCTTCGAGCGCTTCCGCGACCTCGCCCGGTCCAGCCGTCTGGTGCCGGTGTGGGCGGAGCTGCTCTTCGATGTGGATACGGCGGTCACCGCCTACGCGCGGCTGGTGCGCCCGCCCTGGGGGTTTCTGCTGGAGTCGGTGGTGGGAGGCGAGCGCTGGGCGCGCTACAGCTTCCTGGGAACGGATCCGGCGGCGGCCTGGCGCCTCCACGGCGGCAGGGCCACCTGGTGGACGCGCGACGGCGGGTGGCGGCCGATCGACGCCGACGACCCCCTCGCCGACCTTTCCCGGCGGCTTGCGGCGTACCAGCCCGCCGACGTCCCGGAACTCCCGCGCTTCTGGGGAGGCGCCGTCGGCTACCTGGGATACGACGTGGTGCGCCAGCTGGAGCGGCTGCCGAACGCCCCTCCGGACGGCCTCGACATCCCGGACGCGGTGTTCATGTTCACCGACGTCGTGCTCGCCGTCGACAACCTGCTGGGGCGGGCGAAGGTCATCGCCGCCGTTCCGGTTGAGCCCGGGACCAGAGAGGAGGAGCTGCGCGCCCGCTACGAGCGCGGGCTCCGGAAGGTCGCCGCCTTCATCCACTCCCTGCGCACGGCCCCCGCGCCTCCTCCCATGGAACTGCTCCCCGAACCCGCCTCCGACCCCGGGTTCGAGAGCAGCATGAGCCGGGAGGAGTTCGAGGGCGCCGTTCAGACGATCCGCGACTACATCTTCGCCGGCGACGCCTTCCAGGTGGTGCTCAGCCAGCGGCTCGAGATGTCGCTCGCGGGGTCGCCCTTCGAGCTCTACCGGGTGCTCCGCACCCTCAACCCCTCGCCCTACCTGTACTTCGTCGAGCTGGACGGCGTGACCCTGGTGGGCAGCTCCCCGGAGCTGCTGGTGCGGGTGGAGGACGGCGTCGTGACCGTGCGCCCCATCGCCGGGACGCGCCCGCGGGGCGCCACCCCCGAGGAGGATGCCCGACTGGCCGCCGAACTGGCCGCGGACGAGAAGGAGCTGGCCGAGCACCGCATGCTCGTCGACCTGGGACGCAACGACGTGGGCCGGGTGGCGCGCTCCGGCACCGTGCGGGTCTCGGAGCTGATGGCGGTCGAGCGCTACTCGCACGTCATGCACATCGTCAGCCGGGTGGAGGGAGACCTCCGGGAAGGGCTCACCGCCCTGGACGCGCTCCTGGCCGGCTTTCCCGCGGGAACGCTCTCGGGAGCGCCCAAGGTGCGCGCCATGGAGATCATCGACGAGCTGGAACCCGTGCGCCGGGGTCCCTACGGCGGCGCCGTCGGCTATCTCGCCTACGGGGGCGCGACGATGGACACCGCCATCGCCATCCGCACGCTGTTGGCGGCGCGCGGGAAGGCCTACGTGCAGGCGGGGGCCGGGGTGGTGGCGGACTCCGATCCCGCCGCCGAGTACGAGGAGACCCTCAACAAGGCGCGGGCGCTGCTCAAGGCGGGGAGGATGATCTCCGGGGCGGATTCGGAAGACTGACCCGCTCCCCGCACCTGTCCGGCGTGCCCCCATTGCGATGGAGTCCGGCCGCCTTCGGGCGCGCACCTGGCGCGCTCAGGCTGCGAAGGCGCCGCTCCCCAGTTCCTCCAGCAGCGCGGCGAGGGCGACGATGCCCTTGTCGAAGTTCTCCAGCGGGAACCACTCGTCCGGAGCGTGCATGTTGGCCCCCGGGAGCGCGAACCCAAGAAGGAGCACCGGCGCCTCCAGGATGCGCTCGAACTCGCCCACGATGGGGATCGAGCCCCCCTCCCCGGTGAGCACGGGCCGTCGACCAAACGAGCGCGCCAGCGCCCGGCTGGCGGCGTCGATCAATCCACCCGACACCTGTCCGCGCCAAGGCATCCCCCCGTGCAACTCCTCGATCTCGACGCGGATTTCCGGGGGCGCTACCCGCGCGATGTGGGCCCGCAGCAGCTCCGCCACCCGCGCCGGATCCTGGTCGGGCACCAGCCGGAAGCTGACCTTGGCCATGGAGTGCGCCGGGAGCACCGTCTTGGCGCCCTCGCCGGTGTAGCCGGAGAGAAGGCCGTTCACCTCGCAGGTGGGGCGGATCCAGAGGCGCTCCAGGGTCGAGTACCCCGCCTCGCCCGACAGCGCGGCGACCCCCACGCCCTCGCGGAACTCCTCGTCGTCGAACGGCAGCGCTCGAATCTCGGCGCGGGTCTCGTCGCCCCAGTCCACGACGTCGTCGTAGAATCCCGGGATCGCGATGCGCCCGCTGTCATCGTGCAGCGTTCCCAGGATGCGGGCGAGCGCCATCGCCGGGTTGACCACCCCGCCCCCGTAGCTGCCCGAGTGCAGATCGCTGGCGGGCCCGTGCACGGTGATCTCGAAGTAGGCGAGGCCGCGAAGCGAGAAGAGCACCGAGGGCAGGCCGGGCGCGAACATCGCGGAATCGGAGATCACCACCACGTCGCAGGCCAGCCGCTCGGCGTGCGCCTCCACGAACGGGATGAGGTTGGGCGAGCCGATCTCCTCCTCGCCCTCGGCCAGCACGATCAGGTTGACCGGCAGCCGGCCGTCCGCGGCAAGCAGCGACTCCGCGGCCTTCACATGCAGAAAGAGCTGCCCCTTGTCGTCGGCGGAGCCGCGCGCGTAGATGCGCCCGTCGCGCACGTCGGGCTCGAAGGCCGGAGCCGTCCACAACTCCAGGGGCTCGGCGGGCTGGACGTCGTAGTGACCGTACACCAGCACGGTGGGGGCGTCGTCTCCCGCACCGCGCCACTCGCCAAGCACCACCGGGTGGCGCGGCGTCTCCAGAATCTCCGACTCCAGGCCGATGTCCTGCATGCGGTCGCGCAGCCAGCCCGCGGCATGCCGCGTGTCTCCGTTGTGTTCCGACTTGGCGCTGATGGAGGGGATGCGCAGGAAGTCGAAGAGCTCCGCCAGGAACCGGTCCAGGTTGGCCGCGGTGAACTGCTCCGCAGGCGTCACATCCACCCCCGGATGCCCCAGCGGTAGGTCCAGGACATGATCGCCGCGAGCACGACCGCGCCGATCATCCCTCCCGCGCTGAGCGCCACGGGATCGTCGAATTCGAGGATGCCCACGCCCAGCATGCCGCCGATGACCGCGCCGAAGGCTCCGAAGACCGCCAGCAGCCAGGTGTGGCCCGCGCTTTCCTCGGGCCGCTTCACCACCACCTTCATCATCAGCCCGATGAAGGCGCCGATGACGATCCACACGCCGACGCCGATCCAGTTTTCCATGGCGTTATCCCGAACCTCGTTGAGGGAGTTCGTCGAGCGGCGAAAATCTACCCGCGCGCGGAGCGGGAAGCCACCCCGGGGACCCGCCGTCGGCCACCGCGAACCCGTGCGCGGGCCGCTCGAGCGCCCCGGCGCCGATCTACCTGTTGCCCATCCGCCGCTTCAGCTCCGCGAGGCGATCCTCCAGGTTCTCCTCCCTGGAGGGCCCGGATTCGAATTCCCGGTCGAAGGCGGCGGCGGCTTCGGCCTCGGACTCGGTGCCCGAGACCTTCTCTCCCATGCGGTCGAAATCGCGGAAGAGGTCGTCGGCCCTGCCCAGGGTCTCGCGTGCCTCCGTCCGCCCCGCGGTGGCGCCGAGGGCCTCGCTCTTCTGACGCGCGACCTTGATCTGCTCCAGCATTTCGTCCACGTCGCTGCGGCAGACGGTGAGCTCGCGCAGAATCGCCTCCGCCTTGCCCTCGAGCACCTGCGCGCGCGCTTCGTGCTTCCGGGCGAATTCCTCCGCGACGCGCACCGTTTCCTCATCGCCGATGCGCTCGGCCTGCTGCTGGCGGCGGCGGCAGACTTCGGCCTGCTCCGACTCGCGCTGTGCGCGGGCGCGGGCCGCGGCGAGGTCCTTTTCCAGCCTGGAGACGTACGCCTTGGCGTCGGTGGCTTCGCGGTACATGCCCGCGAGCAGGCCATCCACCGTCTCGGGGATCTGGTCGCGATTGAGTTCGGTCTTGAAGTTCTCGACGGCTTCCCGGAACGCGGCTCGTAGCTTGGAGAACATGTGACGGGCGCGGCTGGCGCCGCTCAGTTCAGGTAGGGCTCAATGCGCTGGGCGAAGGAGTTGCGGGCCCGGTGCAGGCGGCTCTTCACGGTGCCCAGGTTCACGCCGGTGATCTCCGCGATCTCGTCGTAGCTCTTGCCGTCGAGCTCGCGCAGGCGGAAGACCATCCGGTGATGCTCGGGCAACTGGGCCACCGTGTCCTCGACGAGCCTCTTCAGGAAGCGCTTGCGATAGAGCCCGTCCGGGGACATCGAGGAATCCTCGAACTGGAGCGGCCGGGGATCGTCTTCCCAGCGGCTGCGCAGCACCTGAAAGAGCACCACGGGGCTGCGTGACCGGTTGCGCAGCTCGTTCTTGGAGAGATTGCTCGCGATCGTATAGATCCAGGTGGAGAACTTCTTGCTGGTATCGAAGCGCTCGAGGTGCCGGGCCACCCGGATGAAGGCCTCCTGGGTGAGATCCTGCGCGCGGTCGGCGTCGCCCGTCTTGCGGACGATGAAATGGACGAGGCGTTCGCGGTACCGGTTGAAGAGCCTGGTGAAGGCCCCGCGGCGGTCGTTCAGGTGCGACACCACCAGTTCCTCGTCGCTCATGCAGTCGAGCGGGAGTCTGGAGAGCAGGTCCGGTTCGCGCAGTTTCGACTCCGCCATCGGCTTCTCCTTCACACCTCCACCATACACCCCGTACCCCTCGCCATCCCGTGAGCCGTGTGGAAGCAATGCGCGTCAGACCGATGCGCCGGCCCGCGGGAGCGGGAGTTCCCTACCCCGGAATATGCCCGCTCACCACGCGTTGCTCAAGTGTGACACGGCACCTGAAGCGATCGCTCAATGGGACGAGGATCGTGCCCCCGGGCCACGGTCCGGCACCGGGTCCGCGGACGTCAGATGGGACGCCGCTCCAGCGACAGCAGCGTACCGCCCTCGGAGATGCCTTCGTAGAGAGCCCTTTCGGGCGCGGGCTGCCGGTCCCGGGAGGCGAGCGCCTCCTCCGCGCCCGCCGCGACTTCGTCGGTGACCAGTTCCTCGATCGCCCGCAGCTCGTCGGGATCGACGCCCCGGGCCTCCAGATACGCCTCGTAGAGACCAACCGGGTCCCTGCGTCCCCAGCGCTCGAACAGCTCCGGAGGGAAGGTCTCGCGGGCCTCGCGCTCGTCGTGGGTGGCGTGCCCGCCCATGCGGAACGTGGAAGCGACGATGATGGCCGGACCATCGCCGGCCCGGCAGGCGTCCGCGGCCATGCGCGTCACCGCATACACGTCCAGGATGTTGTTGCCGTCGCAGTTCCAGCCCCGGACGCCGTACATCGCGGGCCACGCCTCCAGGTCTCCGGCGCCGTGCTGCTCGAGCGGAGTGCCGAGCGCCACTTGGTTGTTCTGGATGATGAAGATGGCCGGAAGACGCTGTACGGCGGCGAGGTTCAGCCCCTCGTGGCACTCGCCGGTCCTGGTGGCGCCGTCGCCGATCCAGGTGAGCGCGACGCGCTTCTGGCCCAGGTTGCGGAAGGCCAGCGCCACGCCCGCCATCACGGGCACGTTGGTGCCCATGTGGCTGATGGGCTGGATGACGCCCTTGGCCAGCGCGCCGATGTGGAGATCACGCCCCCCGTTGGGCCCGTCCTCGGTCGCGAGGTAGCCGCGGAAGATGTCCGCCACCGGCATCCCCATCATGTGGCAGGCTCCGGCGTTGCGGATCATCGGGCTGACGATGTCGCGGGTGGGGTCGAGCGCGCGCACGCTGCCCACGGTGACCGCCTCCTCGCCGGTGGCGAGCCACGCCTTCGAGATGACGCCCTGGCGCACCCAGCGCTTGAGTCCGATGTCGTGGAGGCGTGTGGTCAGCAGGTCGCGGTAGAAGGCGAGCAGATCGTCGTCGGAGAGCTCGGCGACGAGCGCGGCGCGGGAGGGTTCGGCCAGCGTCTGCTCGAACGCGCGCACCAGATCCGGGTCGGCTTTCCAGTCCCGATATTCGGGCGGGTCGAAGGCGGGGTAGCGCTTCATGGGTCGCCGGGCCCGGATGGAGCAGCGTCCCGACCCGGGCGCACTGATGCGACTGCGGGACGTCCGATCATTGATCTGCGGTGGCTGCGCGATGAACCCGATACGTGCACATGTCCTGCACGACCCGGATCCCCCGAGCACGCGCTTCGGCCGCTGCCTCGTCGGCGCGGATGTCCTGTTGCAGCCAGACCACCGGGCGCTCCGGGCGGGCGGCGGCCTCCGCCAGATGGGTTCCCGCCTCCACGGAGGGCCGGAAGACCACGACCATGTCCACGGGCTCCGTGACCTCCGCGAGCGACTTGCTTGCGGGCCTTCCCAGGATGCGGGCCGCGAACGGATTGACGGGCAGGATGTCGTACCCGTTGGCCGCCAGGTACGAGGGCACCCGCCGCGCCGCCTTGGCGGGATCCCGGGACATGCCGATGACTGCGATCGTCCTCACGGAGCGCATGATGTCCAGCAGTTCCGCGGCGTCCGGATTGTCCGGATCCGAGGACTCCCGGAGCAGAACATCGAGCGCGGTGAGGTTGGTCATGGATGGGGCATTGGGTGGATCGCGCGCCCGGTCGGCGGCGGCCGGCGAGCGCGCACCGGCGGCGGTGCAGGGCGTCAGGATACTGGATGGGGACCGGGGGAGCAATGGTGCGGCGGGGCGGGCAACGGTTGCTCGCAGTTCGCCGCATCGCCATCATCCCGGGCGTCTGCATTCCGATCATCTTCGGCATGCGTGGTTTCGGAAGGAGGCCATCTGGGTATGCCTGGTGTGCTTGGATACATCCTGTTTTTCGTCGCGGTCGCGGCCCTGCCCCTGGTCTGGCGAGTGTCGGGTCAGCGGGCGGCGGCGCGGTACCGGCGCGCGCTCGAACGCCTCGACGCGGAGGCGCGCTCCGGGAAGATCGAGGGGGGCGACACTTCGCTGCCTGCCGGGATCAGAGCGGTCCGCGAGCGCCTTTCGAGCGGGTGGATGCCGGTGCGGGGCGCGTCGCCGGAGGTCCTCGCGCGCCTCGCGCAGTTCCTCCAGACAGCCGTCGTCAAGCCGCTCGTGCAGGCTCTGCACGCCCGCGGCCGCGGCGTTCGTCCCCGCATTCAACAGGCCCTCGACGCCATCGAGGACATCGAGTTCTACGCGGAAACACCGGAGCTGGAACGCGCTTCCATCGACCTGGCCGAGGCGGTGCAAGGTGTCGTCCGTGAGTTCCAGAAGGCCTTCAAGGTGGAGGTGAAGCTGGATCTGCCCGGGGAGCCGGTGCCGTGCCGCGCGGACCTCGCTGCGCTGCAGGATGCCGTCTACATGATTCTGGCGAACGCCGGGCGCCACGGGGGCGGACAACCGATCGGGATCTCGCTTAGGAACGCCGCCGGCTCGGCGCGGATTGTGGTGCGCGATGCGGGCGAGGGCTTCTCGGATGAGGCGCTGGGGCGCGCGGCGGAGCCGTTCTTCAGCACGGTGGAGGGCGCACTGGGACTGGGGCTGACGCACGCCCGCTACGTTGTCCAGGCCCACGGCGGGACCCTGGAGGTGCGCAATCGAGGGGGAGGCGGGGAGGTGGTGGTGAAGTTGCCGCCGGGGGAGGGCTGAGCGTCCCCTCTCGGGCACGGTAGACCCGCCCGGTCAGGCGCCCGGCCCGCTCATCGGGAGTTGCGGCGGCGGACCTCACCGGCCTCAGCGCCCCGACGCCTGCCTCGCCACCAGCGCGGGACGGTCGTGGCGTGCACGTCGTAGCGGTGCCGCAGGTCGATGATGTCGCGGGGGGAACCGAGGATGGTCAGGCGGTCACCCTGCTCGACGACGGTGTCGTCATGGGGAACGACGAGCTGTCCGCGCCGCCGGATCATGGCCGCCAGGGTGCTCTCGGGCAGCGACATGTCGCGGATGGTCATTCCCGCCAGCACGCTGCTTGCCCCTTCGGGCAGCACCTCGACCACCAGCATGCGTTCATCGCGCAGCATGACCTCGCGCAGCTCAAGGTTGTCTTCCGCCTCGAGCCACTCCGTGAGGAAGCTCTCGTCGTCCACGCGGCCCGCGATCTGGGCCAGGATGCGCAGATGGCGGCCGGAATCGGGCTCCGGGCTCGCCAGGAAGAACGCCGCCTGGATGGGCTCGTCGTCCGCCGGCGGGACGTCGGGTTCGCCGACATCGATTTCGATCCCCCCGTGGACGCGGGCGAGGACCATGCGGTGACCCGGAATGGAGTCGAGGCGCAGATGTTCCAGGACGACGCCCTGCGATACCGGCGTGAGCCCGCTGCCGCTGTCCTCAAAGAATCCCTGCGCGAGACTGTCGGCATCCAGGCCGAGCTGTTCCGACAGCACCCGTGACGCCCGGTCCACCAGTTCGGAGAAGCGGACGGCGTCCTGGTAGTCCAGCACCGCCGAAGACGCCATGAGTTCCTCGAAGGGATCCGCGTCGCGCACCCCCTTCTCCTTGAGAATCTGGAGCAGTTCCCCCTCCAGCCCTTCGTTGCGCTGCTGGCCCAGCCGCTCGAAGACGTGGTAGATGGCGCCCTCCCGGCGCACGTGGTCGCGGGTGTAGAGGGTGTACCAGAGGAGCCCGAAGGCGACGAAGGCGACGCTCAGGAGGGTGGCCAGCCAGCCCATCTCGACGATCAGCGGAAAGGGGATGACGATGCCGACGATCTGGACCCAGGGGTACAGGGGCGCGCGGAAGCCGGGATCGTAGGGAGCGAGCCCGCTCTCGCGCATAACGATCACGGCGAGGCAGGCGAGGGCGAACATGATGAGCTGGAAGGCGCTCGCCAGCTTCGCGATGCTGGACGGGTCGAAGAGCAGGAGCCAGAGGACGATCAGCCCCACGGTCGCGAGGACGGCGACCCAGGGCGTGCCCCACCGGCTGATGCGGCGGAGCGCGGCGGGCAGCACGTGGTCGCGGCTCATGGCCAGCGGGTAACGGCTCGCGGACAGGACCCCCGCGTTCCCCACCGATGTGAAGGCGAGGATGGCGGCCACGGTCATGACGGCTTCTCCGGTGCTGCCGGAGACTGCCCTGGCCATCGCCGCCGCGGGCGCCAGGTTGCCGCCATCGGCCGAGAGCGCCTCGACCCCGATCGCCCCGACCATCGCCCAGGTGCCGAGCACGTAGACGAGCAGCACCGTGACGAAGGCCAGCAGCATGCCCAGCGCAAGGTTGCGGTCCGGGTTCTTGACCTCCTCGGACACCGAGGCGACGTGGGTGAGCCCCATGTACGACACGATCACCAGGCCGACGGTGGCGAAGAAGGGAGAGGCGCCCAGCTCGAACGCGCCCTCGAAGGCGCCGGGGTCGACCGCGGTGACGCCCGTCCCGATCAGCCATCCCAACATGGCCAGCAGCACCACGGTCAGGACCAGTTGGATGGAGCTGGTCTTTTTCGCGCCGAAGAGGTTGATCGCCCCGAATCCGGACGCGAAGGCGAAGGCGATGGGCCCGGCGGGCGCGTCGGGAAAGTACACCTGCAGGTAGGCGCCCAGACCCACCAGCGCGAAGGCGGACTTGAGGGTGAGCGTGGTCCAGGTGCCGAATCCGCCGATCGCTCCGACCCGCTGCCCCATGCTGCGGTCCAGGAAGTAGTAGATGCCGCCGGCGCGGGGCATGGCGGTCGACAGCTCGGCCATGCTGAGGATGCCCGGCAGGAGAAGCAGGCCCGCCAGCAAGTAGGCGAGGGGGATCGCCCCCCCGGCCTGCGCGGCCGCGAGACCCGGCAGCAGGAAGAATCCCGAACTCAGGGTGGCGCCGGTGGCGATGGCGTAGACGTCGAAGAGCCCGAGCTCCCGCTTGAGTTTCGCCATCACACCTCCTCTCTACTGCACGTACCCGTACACGTGGTACAGCATGGCGTAGACCACCAGCCCGGTCACCGACACGTACAGCCAGATCGGAAAGGTCCAGCGCGCAAGGCGGGCGTGCTCGGTGAAGCGCTCTCGGCCCGCAAGGAACAGCAGGCGGATGATGAGGGGCACCACCACCACCGCGAGCACCATGTGCGAGAACAGGATGGCCAGGTAGACCACCCGGGCGGTTCCCTCTCCGGCGAACGTGTGGGTCCCGGTGAGCGAGAAGCGGATGACGTAGAAGACCAGGAAGAGGCCGGACGCGCTCGCCGCCGAGATCATGCACAGGCGGTGACGGGGGATGTTGCGCGCCCGGATGAAGGCGAAGCCGGCCACCAGAAAGCTGGTGCTCAGCAGGTTCAGCGAGGCGTTGACCGGTGCCAGGAAGTTGCCGAGCGCCTCAGCGTCCATGGAATGCAGCGGCGCCATTCGCAAGCCGCAACTCGGGTTCATGCCCGTAGGTCGCGAGTCCCACGGTCAGCGAGAGGAGCAGCGCGGCCAGCAGCGTGTGCAGCGAAACCGGCGCAACCGCGAGCCCGCTGCTCACCGAAAGGAAGCCCACGGTGACCTGGGCCAGCACCGTGACCAGCGCTCCGGCCGCGAGGGCCGGGAGCGGGGCAGCGGCCTTCCGGCGCAGCACGAAGACGGCGAGCGCGAGGGTGGCCAGCGCCACCAGAATGCCCAGCAGGCGGTGGCCGAAGTGCAGAATCACCAGCGGGTGCTCGAGGGGAGGCACCACCTGGCCCATACAGAGCGGCACGTCCGGACAGGCCATGCCCGCGTCGGTGTGGCGCACCACGGCGCCCAGCACCGACTGCGCCAGCACCAGCGCCGCCACCCCTCCCGCCATCCTCCCCAGCGTCGCCCGCGCGGCACCCGCCAGGCGCGCACCTGT
>VXMG01000078.1:0-11937 GCA_009841185.1 Gammaproteobacteria bacterium | reverse complement strand
GCCCAGACCCTCCCCACCATCGAAGCCCACACCGAGGGCACGACCGCGATGGAGGGCTTCTTCAACCTCTACTGGGACGACGACGCCGGGTCGCTCTACTGGGAGATCGCCGAGCTGGACACCGAGTTTCTCTACCAGATCTCGATGGGGTCGGGGCTCGGGAGCAATCCGGTGGGGATCGACCGGGGGCAGTTGCGCGGGACGCACGTCTTCGAGGCGCGGCGCATCGGGCCGCGGGTGCTGCTCGTCGAGCCCAACTACGAGTTCCGGGCCATTACGGAGAACACCGCCGAGGCGCGGGCCGTGCGCGATGCCTTCGCGCCGTCGGTGCACTGGGGCTTCGACATCGTGGCGCGCACCGGCGATCGCGTGCTGGTGGACGCCACCGAGTTCTTCATGCGCGACGCGCGCGGGGTGATCAACCAGATCGCGCAGCGGGGGCAGGGGCAGTTCCAGTTGGACGTGTCCCGCAGCGCCATCTATCTGCCCAACACCAAGTCCTTTCCGGAGAACACCGAGGTCGAGGCGATGCTCACGTTCACGAGCGACGCGCCCGGCAACCTGGTCAGCGGAGTTGCGGCCACGGGGAGCACCTTCACGGTCCGGCAGCACCATTCCTTCATCCAGTTGCCCGGCCCCGGTTACGAACCGCGCGTCGCCGATCCGCGCATCGGGGTGAACGGGCCGACCGTGCGTGACTACGCGAGTCCCATCGACGAGGACATGCGCATCCGCTGGGTGGCCCGCCATCGCCTGCAGAAGCGGGACCCGGACGCGGAGCGCTCCGAGGCGGTCGAGCCCATCGTCTACTATGTGGATCCTGGCACGCCCGAGCCGGTGCGGAGCGCGCTCATCGAGGGGGCCGAGTGGTGGGCCGAGGCCTTCGAGGAGGCCGGCTTCATCGACGCCTACCACGTCGAGGTGCTGCCCGAGGGGGTCGACGCGCAGGACATCCGCTACAACATGATCCACTGGACCCACCGGCGGACGCGCGGCTACTCGTACGGCAACTCGGTGATCGATCCGCGCACCGGCGAGATCGTGCGCGGGGTGGTGAACCTGGGAAGCCTGCGGCTGCGCCAGGACTATCTGCACGGGCAGGGGATGGTGCCGCCGTTCTCGGGCGGGATCACCTCCGACGACGGGGGCGGCTACTTCGACATCCCCATGAGCGCCGAGGCGCGCGCCTACTGGGAGGCGTGCATGCTCGCGGGGGCTCCGGACTTCGAGTACCTGGCCCAGGTCGCCGGCAACTCCGACGCGGTGGAGATGGCGCTCGCGCGCGTCCGGCAGTTGTCCGCCCACGAGGTCGGGCACACGCTCGGCTTCCCGCACAACTATCTCTCCAGCACCTACGGCCGCGAGAGCGTCATGGACTATCCAGCGCCCCTGGCCACCATCGACGACAACGGCGACATCGACCTCTCGGACGCCTACGTGCCCCGCATCGGCACCTACGACAAGCTCTCCGTCAACTGGCTCTACCGGGAGTTCCCGGAGGGGGTCGACGAGCGGGCGGCGCTGAACGAGATCGTCCTGCAGGGCATCGACGACGGGCTCGTCTTCATGATGCACACCAACAACAACTTCATCGGGGCCGCGCATCCGGGGGCGAGCGTATGGGATAACGGGGCCAACCTGGTCGACCATCTGAAGCTCGAGATCGACGTGCGCGAGATCGGGCTCGAGAAGTTCGGCACCGACGTGCTCCGCGTCGGCGAGCCGCTCTCGGACCTCGAATACGTCCTGATGCCCCTCTACATGCACCACCGCTTCCAGCTCCGCTCCGCGGCGCAGACCATCGGCGGCGCCGACTATCGCTACGCGCTCAAGGGAGATGGCCAGACGCCGTTCGCCATCCTCCCGGCCGAGGAGCAGCGCGACGCGCTGGAGACGATTCTCTCGACGCTGACGGTCGATTTCCTGACGCTGCCCGAGGATGTCGTGTCGATGATCCCGCCCCCGGCCTTCCGCCACGAGGAGGGCGAGGTCTTTCCCGGCTACACCGGGATCATCTTCGACCCGGTGGGCGCGGCCGAGGCGGCGGCCGATTTCGCGGTGGGCGAGATCCTGCACCCCAACCGCATGGCCCGCCTGCTGGTGTTCGGCAGCATGGGCGACTACCCGGGCCTTGAGGAGGTCGCGGACCGCCTGATCGAACATACCTGGGGCGCGGACGCGGCCCCGGACGCCTACCGCCAGCGGGTACTGCACGCCATCCAGCGCTCGGTCGCCGACCGCATGATGCAGCAGGCCAGCCGGGACGGAAACGCCGCCGAGGTGCGCGCCGTGCTCGCCGACCGGCTGGAGGGGCTGGCCACGGACCTGGAGGCAATGTCCGACCCGTCGCCCCACCAGCGCCTGGTGGCCGCGGACATCCGCCGCTGGCAGCAGCGCATCGAGAACACGGTGCCCGGGGGCGCGCTGGTGATGCCGCAGGGCGACCCGATCGGAGGCAGCAGCCGGGGAGGTGGGCCGCCGCGGTGAGGACGATTGACCGGACAACCTAGACTCCTGGGCCGCCGGCGCTTTGGCCTTCTGCTTGCCGTAACCGTTGCCACTGGTCTGGCCGCGCTGCCCGCCGCCCCGCAGGAGATCACCTACGGGGTGACGTTCGAGGGCAACTGGACCCGGGCGAGCACGCCTGGAGGAGTGGCGCCGGGCGGGCACTTCACGACGCTGATCGGCGGCGTGCACGGGAGCGGCGTCACGTTCTGGCGGGCCGGCGAGCGAGCCAGTCCCGGTGTCGAGGGCGTGGCCGAGGAGGGCTTCACGGGGACTTTCCGCAGCGAGGTTGCGGCCAGCCCGCACACTCGGTCGGTCATTCGGCAGGGCGTCGCCGGGGGCGGCACCGGCAGTGCGACGTTCAATATCGACGTCACGAGGACGCATCCACGGGTAACGCTCCTGTCGATGATCGGTCCCAGTCCCGACTGGTTCGTCGGCGTGTCGGGAGTGTCCCTGCTTGACGGCGCGGATGAATGGCGGGAATCGCATGTGGTGAATCTCTTTCCGTACGATGCCGGCACCGAGGACGGCGACGACTTCTCGCTTTCCAATCCCGACACGAGCCCGCAGGGCGTCATTATGCGCATTGCGGGAACGGGCCCGTTCTCCAACGTGCGCATGGCGAGGCTCACCTTCACAAGATTGACGACGCCCCCGCCGAGGCCGAACAACCCGCCCACGGTGCAGGTGGCGTGCGAGCCCTGCGCGGTTCCCCGCGGCGGCGAGGTGCGGCTGAGGGCTGACGCCTCGGATCCGGACGGCGATGCCATCGTGTACGACTGGAGCGCTGGACAGGGGACGTTCACGGGCGCAACCGACGGGCCCGATGCGCGCTGGACGGCACCGGACCAGATCGGCCGCGTCGTCATCCGGGTTGCGGTTAGCGATGACCGGGGCGGGACGGCCGCAGCGGAAGTCGCGGTCGAGGTCGGGAACCGTTCTCCGGTGTTCGGTGGGCCGCTTCGTTTCGAGCTTGCCGAGAACCGCGACGGCCGCGGGACGCCCGTGACGCTCGGCCAGGTTCGCGTGACCGACCCCGATGGAGACGATGTCGAGCTTGGGTTGGCGTCGGGCAACGACCGTTTCGTCATCGATGCGGCGTCGGGGGCTCTGAGCTACATCGGCCCCGGAGAGGACTTCGAAGCGGGTCCGAACCGGTACGCGTTGACCGTGACGGCGACCGATGCGCCGGGCGGCGAAGCGCGGGCGGAGGTCGAGGTGCAGGTGGTCGATGTGAACGAACACCCGGCGGCCATGGACGACGTGCTGAGCGTGCCCGAGGACCGGATGACTCGGGTGGATGTCCTGGCCAACGATGACGATCCGGATCGCGGAGACCGGATTCGCGTGGTCTCGGTCGGCGCGCCCGGACACGGGCAGGCGCAGGTTGTCGGTGCAGGGGCGGCCGTTCAGTACGCGCCGGACCCGAACTACCACGGCCCCGACCGCTTTACCTACGTGGTCGCGGACGGGGGCGGCCTCGCCGACACCGCGACGGTCGAGGTCACCGTGACTCCGGTCAACGATGCGCCCGGAGCCGCCGACGACCAGGCCACCACGCGGGAGGACGAGGCGGTCGAGATTCCCGTGCTCGACAACGACTCGGACCTGGACGGCGACCGGCTGCGCGTCCGGAGCGTTTCGCCCGCCGGGCATGGCACGGCCGAGGTGGTGGCAGACGGAGCGCACGTCACCTACCTCCCGGACGCGAACTACCACGGCCCCGACCGCTTCACCTACGTCGTGGCCGACGCAGGCGGCCTCACCGACACCGCGACGGTCGAGGTCACCGTAACCCCCGTGAACGACGCGCCCGAAGCCGCCGACGACCAGGCCACCACGCGGGAGGACAAGGCGATCGAGATTCCCGTGCTCGACAACGACGCGGACCTGGACGGCGACCGGCTGCGCGTCCGGAGCGTTTCGCCCGCCGGACACGGCGCGGCCGAGGTCGCGGGTGGCGGCACCCACGTCTCCTACATCCCGGACCCGAACTACCACGGCCCCGACCGCTTCACCTACGTCGTCGCCGACATGGACGGCCTCGCCGACACGGCGACGGTCGAGGTGACCGTGGTTCCGGTCAACGACGGGCCGGCAGTGGTCGGTGCGATCCCCGATCAGTTGCTGGACGAGGGCGCAGACGGGGTTGCGGTGGACCTCACGCCCTTCTTCACCGACCTCGACGGCGACCCGCTGGCCTTCACGGCCGAGACCTCCAACCCGGATGTCGTCGCCGCGGTGGTGAACGGACCGGCGCTCACCCTGCTGCCGGTGACCTACGGGGACGCCACGGTCACCGTCACGGCCACGGACCCCGGTGGACTGGCCGCGACCCAGCGCGTGACCGTCGGCGTGAGCGACCGGTCCGGGCGAGCCGTGCTGAGCGACGCGTTCGCCGCCATGGCGCGGTCCTATCTCTCGAGCGCCCGCATGACACTCGAACGACGCGTCGCGCCCGGCGCTCGCGCAGGCGGTGCCGATGCGGGCCAGCGGTCCGGACTCCGCGTTGGAGGCAGATCCGTGGCGCTCCCGGACGGGCACACCTTCCGGGACGCGGCGCAGCAGATCGTGACGGATTGGCTGCCCGACCCCGAGGCGATGTCGACGCCCGGTGCGCCATGGCCCGCTCCGGACTCGGAACTCTCATTGTCGGACCTCGCCCCCGCGGGCGCTTCAAACCCGCTGCGCCAGATCCGCGCTCCCGTCGGCATCTCCGCCACGGACTTCACGCTTGCTTGGGGAGGCCAGTCCGCCGACTCGGAACGCCCCGGAATCGCGTGGTCGCTGTGGGGTCAGACCGACGTGCAGCGCTACGACGGCGGTGCCGCCGAACTCGGGTCGGGCTTGGCCGGCATCTCCGGCGACTACGACGGAGATCTGCGCGTCCGCTACCTGGGGCTCGACGGACAGCTTCCGAACTGGCTCTTCGGCGTCGCGCTGGGCCGCAGCAAGGGCGCCGGCGACTGGAACGCCGGGACGGCGAGTGGCCGCCTGAGCACCTCGATGACTTCGGTGCATCCGTACCTGCGTTGGTCCAGCGGGGCCACCGCAATCTGGACGACATTCGGTGCGGGCAGGGGGGATGCCCGAAACGAGCGGACTGCCACCGGCCGCGTCGGCGAGAGTCCGCTGGACCTCGCCATGGGGCTCGTCGAGTTCCAGCGCCGGCTAGGCCCGGCGGGCGGACCGGTCGCCTTCGGGCTGAGGGCCGACGCGGGATGGGCCAGCCTTTCGACCGGCGAGGGGACGGAAACGATCGACGACCTGCGCGGGCGCGTGCACCAGGCCCGCCTCGGCGTCGATGCGCGAAGCGAGATGCGGGTCGGCGGCGCGGGCCTCGCCCCGTTCGGCGCCGTGCACGTGCGGCATGACGGCGGCGACGGCCGGACCGGGCGCGGCGTGGAGCTCTCCGGTGGTCTGCGCACCCAGATCGGCGTCGTCGGCCTCGACCTGCAGGGCCGGTGGCTCGCCTTCCATTCGGCCACCCGCTACGGCGAGAGCGGCGCCGGCTTGACCCTCACGGTGGGCGGACGCGGGGAAGAGGGATTCTCGCTTTCTGCGTCGCCCCGGTGGGGCAGCTCGACCGGAGGAGGCCTCGCGCTCTGGCAGGACCGCGCGCCAGGCATGACCCCGGGACCGGACGCCCACCCCACCGGCTGGACGATGGACGTGCGCGGCGCCTACCGGACCCGGCTGCGAGACCGGCTGCTCGAAGTCGCCACCGCGTACGATCGCGCATCGGGCGGCCAACGCCTGCAACTGACGGGACACATCGGCCTCGCGCTTGCCAACCGTCGGTGACGACGCCTTGACTTGAGGGTAGGTTATCAACATGCAGGAAACCACCACGCGCGCACGGCTGGCCTTCGTCGTTCTTGTCCTCTGCTTGACGGCTCCGGGCGCGAGTTCGGCTCAGAACGTTTTCGCCTCCACCCAGTCGGCGACGTTGCCGACCGCGGCCCCATCGCGCGCAGGCGACGTGCATATCGAGATCTCCCACAGGTTCGGTTACCTGTCGGGTGGCGCGAGCGAACTGTGGGGACTCGATGGATTCGTTCTGAATCGTCTCGGGTTGGCGGTCTCGCCTCACGACTACCTCACCATCGGAATTCTCCGCTCCAACAGCTTCGACAACCTGGAGTTCAACGCGCGCTTCGCCGGAGTGGCTCTCGATGCCGCGACCGGCTCATTCGAGTTTGCCGGGCAGGCGGGAGTGGCGTGGAACCTGCAAGTCGAAGGCGGCGACGATCACGCCGGTCATGACCATGGGACCAACATGGATGCCGGCCATCGCCACGACGACATGGCCGATCCGAACGAGATGCAGGCGTACGTCCAGGTGATCGCCAACACGATCTTCGCCGATCGACTCGCGCTCGGTGTCGTGCCCACGCTCCTGTGGAATCCCCGGATTCAGGACCACGACCCGGAGAGCACCGTTTCAGTCGGCGTGCACGGCCAACTGTATCTCGACCGAATGTGGAGCCTCTTCGGTGAGTGGATCTTCAGCCAGACCCGCGAGGATCAGGAGTACGATGCGGGTTCCTTCGGCGCCGAAATCCGCACCCGCGGGCACTTCTTCAAGCTGGTGGTGACCAATCAGCACCAGATGAACCCGACTCAGACCCTGGGCGGGGCTGCCGAGGACTTCTTCGACCCGGGGTCATGGCGCTTCGGGTTCAACCTCCAGCGGAGGGTCCGGTTCTGATTCGCGGCTGCGCCCTATCCCCTCCTCCAGAACGGCGCGATGAAGTGGCCTTTGCGGCCGGCCCGGACCAGGAACCAGATCCCGGTTCCCAGCCCCAGCACCAGCGCGAAGATCGACGCCTCTACCCCGAACGCCCCGCCTGAGAGCAGCGTGGGGCCGGTCAACTCCGACTCGAGCAGGCCATCAACGGTGAGCCCCGACATCCTCCCTCCGAAGATGCCGCCCTGGGTGAAGTTCCAGGCGAAGTGGATGCCGACCGCAAGCCAGAGCCTCCTGGTGAGAACGTAGGCGGCGCCCAGCAGCACCCCGGCCTCCATGGCGATGGCGAACGAGGAGAACAGCGTCGCGTTGGGGTTCAGGATGTGGACGAACCCGAACAGGAGCGCGGTGATCGCCAGGGCGATCCAGGTGCCCAGGCTCTCCTCGATAATGCGGAACAGCACGCCCCGGAAGACGACCTCTTCCACGTACCCGGAGACCACGGCCGTGGCGAACGTGGGCACCACCGCGGTCCACGGGTTCGAGCCGGTCACCTGGTAGTATCCCAGAGCCGCGACGATGCCGATGGTGGCTGCCAGCAGGCCCGCGCCGACCGCGATCCCCGCGCCCGTCTCCCGCACGGCGCCCTTGCCGGACAGCTCCTCGGCGCGGCGGCGCTCCACGAGGCGCACGAAACCGATGTACGCGAAGTGGACCGCGATCACCAGGGGGATGACGTAGTGGAGGGAGTCCTGGCCCGGTACATCGAAGCCCAGGGCCCCGTACAGGCCGAGCACGATCAAGTTGGTGACGATCCCCACCCCCACGATCGTCACGACACCCAGAACGATCCGGGTCAGCCCGAACTGGAGGATGCGGTTGCCCAGCGACTGCGGTCGCTTGGACACCGACTCCGCTGCGCGGGGGGCCTCAGAAGTCACCCCAAGCCCGCTCGTCTTCGAGGGACGCCCTTTCGCTCCCGAACTTACGGCAGACTCATCGCCATCAGCATGTTCGGCGCCTGGACCACCACGCGCTGCTTGCCCTCGTGGATGTACGTCATCATGCCGTAGCGCGGGTTGCCGGGGAGTTCGACCTCGCCCAGCCGCTCCCCCGTCGCCTTGTCGATGGCGTAGAGCATGGGCGTGTTGTCGCTCGCGTTGCCCGTGTACATGAGCATGTCCGGGGTCACGATCTGCGCGGCCTGCCGTCCGGTCCCCGTGTTGGGGATATCCATGCCTTCCAGCGCGGGATGATTGAGCACGTTGTTGGGGGTGTCGCCCACCGGGATCCACCACAGGTGCTCGCCGGTGTTCATGTCGATCGCGGTGATCTTGCTGTAAGGGGGCTTGTACATCGGCAGGCCCTGCACGCGCCCGATGCGCGCGCCGCCCAACACCGCGAAGTCGTTGATGGTCGTGCCGGTGGGTGCCTCCACCCTCTCGTCAACCTCGTGGCCGGGCACCACCAGCCGCGACGAGCATCCCTTCTGCGAGGTCACGAAGATGACTCCGCTCTCGGGATCCACCGCGGGCGTGCCGTCGATGTTGGTGCCGCCCACGTCGCCGGGGCACCAGATGCTGCCCAGCTTGCCCTCGTCGTTGTCGCGGTGCAGCGGGGGCTGGAAGAACGGACCCCAGTCGTAGGGCTCAAGCAGGTCGAGCGCGGCCTGGCGCAGCTCGGGCGTGAAGTCGACCAGGTCGTCCACGCTCAGACCCTGCATGTCGTACGGAAGGGGCCAGGTCGGATGCGGCTGCGTCTCCGCCAGCTTCTCGCCCGGCACCTTCGACTTCGGCACCGGCTTCTCCTCGATGGGCCAGATGGGCTCGCCGGTCGCGCGGTTGAAGGCGTAGGCGAAGGACTGCTTGGTGATCTGCACCACCGCGGGGATGTCCTCCCCGTCCACGGTCACGTCCATCAGCACGGGCGCGGTGGGGGTGTCGTAGTTCCAGATGTCGTGGTGGACCAGCTGGTAGTGCCACACCCGCTCGCCGGTCTGCACGTCCAGCGCGATCAGGCTCGTGCTGAACAGGTTGTCGCCGGGCCGGAAGCCGCCGTAGAAGTCCTGGGTGGCGCCGTTGGTGGGGATGTAGACGAGCCCCAGCTCCGGATCCGCCGAGAGAGGCGCCCACGAAGAGATGTCGCCGGTCCACTCCCAGGCGTCGTTCTCCCAGGTCTCGTGCCCGAATTCGCCCGGGCCGGGCAGCACGTTGAACTTCCACAGGAACGCGCCGGTGCGCGCGTCATAGGCGAGGATGTCGCCCGGGATGTTCTCCATGCGCGACTGGTTGTACCCCTGCTCGGCGGAGTTGCCGACGATGATCACGCCGTTGACCACGATGGCCGGGGACGAGCTGGTGATGTAGCCCTTCTCGAGCGGGACGCCCATGTAGTCGTCGTGCTCGTGGCCCAGGTCGTCGAGCAGATCTACGGTCCCGGTCTTGGGGAAGCCTTCGATGTCCACAGAGCCGCCGAAGCCCTCGATGGGCTCGCCGGTCTCGGCGTCGAGCGCGTGCAGGAAGAATGCGGGCGTGACCACGTAGATGATGTCGCGGCCGTCGACGTTCGCGTATGCGACGCCCTTGCCGTGGTTCTTCCGCATCGAGTACTCCCAGCGGAAGGTCTCGGGCTCGACCCAATCCCACAGCACCTTGCCGCTGGCCGGATCGGTTGCGATCACGTGGCGCTTCTCGCCGGCGACGCTGATCAGCTTGCCGTTGACGTAGATGGGGGTCGCGCGCGCGTTAACATTAGGATACGCGGAGCCGTCCCAGATCCAGTCCACCTCGAGCTGGTCGAAGTTGGCGGGGTTGATCTGCGTGAGCTCGGTGTAGCGCTGGCTGCCGGCGTCGCCGCCGATGTAGGCCCAGTCGCCCTCGGTGACCACGCTTCCGGCCGGGCCCGCATCCGAGGTCTGGGCGCACGCGCCCGCTACGAGCGAAACGATGGCCAGCCAGCACCAGGCGCGCGTGGCCGGCATCCGTGATTGACGGTCCTGTCCTGTCATCTTCCGCATCCCCCTTCCAAACAGATGTTCATCGCCTCGCGCAACGGAGCGAGCATCGCAAGATGAAGATGCGGTGGGATGTGGGCAAGGCGGGCGGGCACCGTGGGTGAGACGCGCGGGGCTTCTTGATCGCCGCCCACCCCCTCTGCACGGCGTTGCATTTTCGCATTGGCAACAATGTGTTGCATTTTCGCATTGGCAACACCCTGCAGAGGGCCGCGAAACCGTTAGCCGATGAGTTGCCGCTGCATCTCGGCGGGAGTAGCACTTCCCGGTCTGGCGGCCAACGCAACCTGCGCCTACCCTTCCGGTTAGTGGGGAGGGTCGCCTATCATTCCGGTCCGGGCAGCGCTGCGCGTGACGCCGCTGCCCGCTTCGCTCCCGACGCAACGACATCCGGAGAATTGACGAGTGGCTATGGAACTGAGCGGGTTCGCGCGCTCGCTGACGGCGGAAGCCGCCTTTACCGTGCTGGCGGTCGCCAAGCGGCTTCAGTCCGATGGGAAGGACGTCGTCGAGCTCGAGATCGGCGACAGTCCGTTTGCGACCACGAGCGCGGCGGTCGAGGCCGGACGGGAAGCCATCGCCGCGGGGCACACGCGCTACTGCGCCTCGCTGGGGCTCCCGGAGCTGCGCGACGCGGCGGCCCGCTACATGCGCGATGAATTCGGCGTGCCCGCGGGGCGCGAGAATGTCGTTATCGCCACCGGCACCAAGGTGTTCGAGCAGTATTTCTGCGAGGCCTTCGTGGATCCGGGGGACGGGGTGCTCGTCTTCAGCCCCTACTTTCCGACGTACGTTCCCAACATCCTCAGGCGCGGGGGGCGTCCGGTGTTCACGCCGCTTCGTCAGGAGGACGCCTTCCGCCCGAGCCTGGCCGCGGTCGAGCGCTTTCTCGCCGACGATCCGCGGCCCAGGGCCATCTTCCTCAACTCGCCCCACAATCCCACCGGGGGCGTGGCCACGGAGAAGGATTTTCGCGGCATTGCCGACCTGGTGCGGGGAACGCGTGTCGCCCTGTTCAGTGACGAGCCCTACTGCCACATGGTGTGGAAGGGGAAGCACGTGTCGCCGCTGGCGCAGCCCGGGATGATGGAGCGTTCGGTGGCCGCGTACACCTTCAGCAAGTCGTACAGCATGGGCGGCTGGCGGCTGGGGTTCGCGGTGTCGGCGCCCGAGACGGTCGAGGCCATCGGCAAGATGATCAACACGAGCGTTTCGTGCGCACCGCCTTTCGTGCAGTTGGCTGGGGTTGCCGCGCTGGAGCGGGACGCGGGGGAGCGCGATGATGCCATGCGCCGCTTCCGCCGCAAGGTCGAGCTGCTCACCGACGGGCTCAACCGGATCGAGGGGTTCTCGTCGCTGGACCCGCACGCCACGTTCTACGTCTTCCCGAAGGTGGCGCCGGTGTGCAACCGGCTGGGCATCACCAGCCACGGCCTGGCGATGTACCTGCTTGAGGGGGCCGACGACGACTTCGGGGTCGCCTGCCTGGGCGGCGAGTGCTTCGGCGATGCCGGGGCCGGGTTCCTGCGGTTCAGTTGCGCGGCCACCGACGAGCGCCTGCAGGAGGCGCTGGACTTCATCGCCGAGGCCGTGACCCGGGAGGGCCGGGTGGCCGCCTTCCTCGACGCGCGGCCGGAGTACCGGCTGGAGGCGCCGTATCCGGGAGCGGCGGTGGACCGCGAGGCCGTGGCGGCGGCGGTCTAGCCGGGGCGGGAACGGTTCGTGG
>VXMG01000092.1:0-12083 GCA_009841185.1 Gammaproteobacteria bacterium | reverse complement strand
CCCCCTGCCCCCGCCGCTCCCGGTCCCGTGCTCGGTGCCGATGAGCTGTGGACCGCCTTCTACGGCGAGGTGCGCAACCCCGAGTTCCGCGCCCGCTCCGCCGACCGCGTGGAACCGATGGACAAGATCCGCCGCCTCACCGCCGACCACATGGTGGTGGCGAAGCGGGTGGCACCCCACGTGCACTCCTTCATCGAGGTCGACTTCACCCGCATCGACGAGTTGCGGCGACGCAACCGCGAGGCATGGCAGGCGCGCGGCGCGCGGGTCAGCTACACCGCCTTCATCGCCTGGGCATGCTCCCGGCTGCTGCGCGACTACCCGATGGTCAACTCGGTCGTGTCGGGCCGGAACGTCATCTACCGCGGCAACGTCAACCTGGGCATCGCGGTTGACCTGAACCCCGGCCTGATCGTGCCCGTCATCCACGACGCGGACGACTTCAGCCTGGTGGGCATGGCGCGCCGCATCGCCGATCTGGCCGCGCGCGCCCGGGCCCGCAAGCTCGACCCCGGCGACATCCAGGGGGCGACCTTCTCGATCACCAACCCGGGCGTGCTGGGCACGGTGGTGGGCATGCCCATCATCCCCAAGGGGACGGCGGCGATCCTGGGGACGGGCGCCATCGAGAAGCGGGTCGTGGTGGTGACCGACCCGGCCGGTGGCCACGACGCGATGGCGATCCGCAAGCGCGCGTTCTTCTCGCTCGGGTACGACCACCGCATCGTCGACGGGGCCGACGCGGCGCGCTTCATCGCCGACCTGCGCACCACCCTGGCCGAGTTCCCCGGGGACGCCTGACCGGCCCCGCGCCCGCCGTGCCGCCACGCGCCGCATCCGTGTCCCGCCGCCCGCCCTCGCAGCCGGCCCGGCCCGCCGCGCCGCCTCCGTCCACCCGCCGCGCCGTCACCTCGCCCGAACCGCAACCGGCGACCCTGGAGGTCACCCGCCTCGGACTGGTCGACTACGCGCGCGCCCTCGACCTGCAGGCCGGCCTGGTGCGCCGCCGCACGGCCGGCGAGATCCCCGACCAGCTTCTCCTGCTCGAGCACCCGCACGTGGTGACGCTGGGGTCGAGCGCCCACCGCGACCACGTGCTGGCCAGCGACGCCCAATTGCGCGAGCGGGGCATCGAGCTCTTCGAGGCGGGCAGGGGAGGCGACGTGACCTACCACGGGCCCGGGCAACTGGTCGGCTACCCGATCCTCCGACTCGGTCCGGAGCGCCGCGACCTGCACCGCTACCTGCGGGACCTGGAGGAGGTGCTCATCCGCGCGCTGGCGGCGTTCGGAGTGCCGGCCGCCCGGACGGATAGCCTCACCGGCGTCTGGACCGGGGGACGGAAGATCGCCGCCATCGGCATCCGGGTCTCCTCCGGCTGGGTCACCTCGCACGGGTTCGCCCTGAACGTCGAGCCCGACCTCGATTATTTCGCCAACATCGTCCCCTGCGGCATCCGCGGCCGCGAGGTCACCTCGCTCGCCGAATGCACCGGCCACCGCGTACCGATGACAGCGGTCGAGGACGCCGTCGTATCCGCGTTCGCGGAGGTGTTCGCGACCTCTCCAGCGCATCGCCCCTGAGGCACAGCGCCGTGGCCCGAACCCCTCCCCGATACTCGCGCGGGCGCATCAACCGCGCCGGCAAGGCGCTCGCCACCGCCGACCGGGACCGATCATCGCCCGAGTTCCGCGAAGACATGCGCGTGCTCAACAACTGGAGGGCCGCGCACGGCTTCCCGCTGAGCGAGCTGCACGACCGGCTGCGCGCCCTGGCCACGGGCATGGTGGCCGACGCCGTCGTCTCCCAGAGGCTCAAGACCACGCCGTCGACGCTGTCGAAACTGCGCCGCTTCCCCCGCATGCAGCTCGCCCGCATGCAGGACCTGGGCGGCTGCAGGGCCGCGGTCCACACCATCGAGCAGGTGCGGGAACTGCGCGACGCCTACCTGGCCTTGGACCTGGGCCACAAGCTCATCCGCAACATCGACTACATCGACCGTCCCAAGCCCTCCGGCTACCGCGGTGTGCACCTCATCTACCGCTACCAGAGCGACGACGCCTTCAACGGGCTCGTCATCGAGGTCCAGATGCGCTCGCGGCTGCAGCACGCCTGGGCGACCGCCGTGGAAACCGCCGGAGCCTTCCTGCACCACGCCCTCAAGTTCAGCGAGGGGGAACAGGAGTGGCTCCGCTTCTTCGCCCTCGCCAGTTCGGCGCTCGCGCTCAAGGAGGGGTCCGCCACGGTCCCGGACACCCCCTCCAACGAGTCCACCCTTCACCGGGAGGTGCGGGAGTACGCCACGCGCCTGAACGTGGTGGCGCGCATGCGCGAGTACGGGCAGCTCATCCGCAACATGTCGACGTTCAAGCGCATCGGCGCCTACTACTTCCTGCTTGAGCGCAGGCCGGCCGAAGGGATGACCCTCATCATCCCCTACGAAAGAGACGAGCTCGAGGAGGCTTCCGCGGATTACCTCGCATTCGAGGAGGAGGGCCGCGACGTCGTGCTCGTTTCCACGGACTCGCTCGAGGACGTCCGGCGTGCCTACCCCAACTACTGGCTCGACGCCCGCCTCTTCCTGAGGGAGATGGAAGGGATCCTCTGAGGCGCCGGCCCAGGCCTCGCCGCCCCGTCGGGAGCGGATTTGGGAATTCATCCGAAATTCGTCCCATCTACCCCTTGACACGGCCGAAACGGACCCTTACCATGGTAGTCCGCTTCGAGCGTAGCAGGCTCACAGTCGATGGCGATGGTCATCCTTGGAGAGCAGCTCGGAGAGGGAAGCTCGCTGAGGCGGGACGCCGAAGCAGCGGGCGCGAGCCGGGACTTGAGCCCCGGTGAGCCGGCGGAGGGGTCGCTGTCCTCCGCTAGTAGCCCCGAAAGCGAAGGGGCACCTGAGCCGCACGCTACGCGGCGAGGGGAAAAGGGACCAGAGCCGGTCGGCCGCACGCGGCCGCGACTCAAGCGACGGAGCTGGTGCCGGCAGCGAGAAGAGGGCCCCCGAGTTCGGTGTGCCGAACCGGGGGCCGCTTCGTTTAACCCTCCGCGTCCAACCCCTTCCCGCGTTTAACCCTCCTGCGCGGGTGACGCTCGGAAACTGCCGCTCCAGCCGAGTCGCGGCCCCCGCCGCTCAACGGCGAGCCCGTCAATCCGCGGGCGGCGCCCCCTCGAAGAAATCGAAGTAGCGCTCCTTCGTCTCGCGCTGCTCCTCCAGCCACTCCTCGAAGCCCGAGACAACCGCGCCGCCGGAGTCGAGCTGTTCGGTCGCCGCGCGCACCGCGAGGGCGTGCACGTATTCGTTTCGGGGGTTCCCCGAGTGCCCGCGGACCCACTCCCACGTCACCTTGTGCGATTCGGCAAGGCCGAGCGCCCGTTGCCAGAGTTCGACGTTCTCGACCGCGCCCCGCTTGCGCTTCCATCCGCGGGCGCGCCAGCCGCGCACCCACTCGTTCATGCCGCGCACCAGGTACTGGCTGTCGGAGACGAAGCGGATTCTGCTGGGCCGCCGGATTGCGCCAAGCCCGGCGATGGCGCTCATCAGCGCCATGCGGTTGTTGGTCGTGTCGGCCTCGGAGAGCCAGAAATCCTTGCGAACCCATGCGTTGCCCCGCCAGAACTCGAGCAATCCGGCGGCTCCCCCGGGCCGCTGCCGGTCCTTGAACTGGTTCCCGAGGCAGGATTCGTCGGCGTGGATATGGACCATGTCCGCAATCTAACGGAATGCCCCCGGGGTGGTGCGGCCCGCGGCTCCCCTGACGTGCGGTCCGCGGCCCGCTGGATGCCCGCCGTGGTCCTACTCTTGGACGCCCGCCCGCTGTTTCCTAGATTCCTGCCGACGCTCCTCCGCGCCAGCCGCGCCGCCGCCCCTCCACCCATCCGCCGCCCTTGATCCGGACCACGAAGCGCGCCGAAGCCTGCCTGCTCCTGGAGGATGGGCGGCGCTTCGACGGGTTTTTCCTGGGGAAGCGCGGCGAGGCCCTCGGCGAGGTCGTCTTCAACACGGCGATGACCGGCTATCAGGAAATCCTCACCGACCCGTCCTACACGGGACAACTGGTGACGATGACCTATCCGCTCATCGGCAACTACGGGGTCAACGACGCCGACCAGGAATCGGCACGTCCGGCCGCCGCCGGCTTCGTGGTGCGCGAGGTCGCGCGCGCGCACAGTTCGTGGCGGGCGAACGCCGGGCTGGAGGACTACCTGATCCGGCACGGCGTGGTCGGCATCCAGTCGGTGGACACTCGCGCAGTGACCCGCCACATCCGCGCGGCGGGGGCCATGCGGGCGGCCATCGCCGACGCCGGCACCGACGAGCAGGCGCTGCTCGAGCGCATCCGCGCCCATCCGCGCATGGAAGGGCTCGACCTGGCCGGCGGGGTCTCGACGCCGGAGCGCTACGTGGTCGAGCCGGAAGGCCCGGCGCGCTTCCGGGTGTTCGCCTACGATTTGGGGGTGAAAGCCAACTCGCTGCGGCTCCTGGCCGAGCGCGGGTGCGAGGTGACCGTCGTCCCGGCGGACACGCCGGCGGAGGAGATCGCGCGCGAACGGCCGGACGGGCTCTTCGTGTCGAACGGCCCGGGCGATCCCGCTGCCGTGGAAATGGCCATCGGGACCATCCGCCGCTGCGCACACGACGGCGTGCCGGTGTTCGGCATCTGCCTCGGGCACCAGCTCATCGCGCGCGCCTTCGGGGCAGAGACCTTCAAGCTGCCGTTCGGGCATCACGGCGCCAACCACCCGGTGCGCAACCTGGACCTGGGCACGGTGGAGATCACCTCGCAGAACCACGGCTTCGCGGTGAGGGGCGGAGACGGGGACGCGATCCCGGGAGCACCGGAACTGCGCCTGACCCACCTCAACCTCTACGACGGCACCGTGGAGGGGATGGCCCACCGCTCGCTCCCGGTCTTCTGTGTGCAGTACCATCCCGAGGCGGCGCCCGGCCCGCACGACAGCCGCTACCTGTTCGACGACTTCGTTTCGCTGATGGAGGCGGCCGGCTAGCGACAGAGAGGCGGGCGCCGCCTTGCCTTGACGCTCCCCCGGATTGCCCCTACCCTAACCCTTGCTCGCGCGTCGGTTTGGCCGATCCGTTGTAGGACAAAAACACGATATCGTGCGACATTTTCGTGGAGAGGGGGTGCGGATCCCCGGCGAATGTCGCCTTCCAATCAGCGACTGATTCCCCACAGGTTTCGCATGACCAAAGCCGATCTCGTCCAGCAGGTGGCGGACGCCATTGGACCCGGGGTTACGAGGAAGGACTGCGCTCTGGTGGTGGATGGCTTTCTGAACGCCATCAAGCAGGCCGTGGCGAGCGGTGAGAACATCGAGATCAGGGGCTTTGGCACCTTCAAGGTACGCCGGCGCAAGGCACGCATGGCGCGCAATCCCCGAACCGGGGATCCCGTGCGCGTGCCCGCCCGCGCGGTCCCCGTCTTCAAGCCGTCCAGGCTGCTCCGCTCCCAGGTCGTTCGTCTGGACGATACGGGCGGCTGAGCCCGGGCACCTTCCCGTGCGGGTCCAGGCGCGCTTCTTCGCCGCGTATCGCGAGCTGACCGGGGCCTCGGGGGCCGAGGTGGACCTCCCCGAGGGGGCCACGGTCGCCGATCTCATCGATGCCCTGCGCGAGCAGGGACCGGCGTTCGGAGGGCTTCCGGCCAGGCCGGCGGTCGCGGTCAACCTCGAGTACGCGCCTCCGGAGACGGAACTCAGCGACGGAGACGAGGTGGCCTTCATCCCGCCGGTGGCCGGGGGTTAGAGGCTCGCCGTGCCGTACGCGGAGATCACCGCCGACCCGCTCGATCCGGCGCGGCTGCTGGCGCGCGTGGGCTCGCCCGAAGATGGCGCCGCGCTCCTGTTCCTGGGGACGGTGCGCAACCACGCCGACGGCCGCTCGGTCTCCGGGATGCAGTACGAGGGCTACGCGGAGATGGCGCTCGAGGTGCTGCGCCGCATCGCGGAGGAAGCGAGCGAGCGCTTCTCCACCCCCAACCTGGCGGTCACGCATCGCCTGGGAGCGCTCGAGATCGGCGAGGTGAGCGTGGTGGTCGCGGTCTCGAGCCCGCACCGTGCGGAAGCCTACGGCGCGTCGCGTTACGTGATGGAAGAGATCAAGCGGCGGCTTCCGGTGTGGAAAAAGGAGTTTTACGTTGAGGGAGCCGCCGAGTGGGTGAGGGGTACGGTTCCCCCTGCCGATGGAAGTCCGGCCCCGCACTCCGGCGCCGGCGACCCGTGACCATCCGCCGCGGAGCAGGGAGCGTCCGATGATGCCTGATACCAAGCCGGCCTCTTCGAAGGTGCGGAGTCTTCCGGACGCCGCCGCCTCGCGCTCGATGGTCGACTCCTTCGGGCGGCGCATCGAATACCTGCGCATCTCGGTCACCGACAAGTGCAACCTGCGCTGCGTCTACTGCATGCCCGTCGAGGGGCTGCCCTGGCTCAAGCGCGACGAGATCCTCGACTACGAGGAGATCGCGCGCGTGGTGCGGGTGATGGCGAAGATGGGGCTCAGGCGGCTGCGCATCACCGGGGGCGAGCCGCTGGTGCGGCGCGACCTCTCCTCCCTGATCCGGATGCTCTCCGCCATCGACGGGATCGAGAACATCGCCCTGTCCACCAACGCGGTGCTGCTCGAGGACCAGGCCGAGGACCTGAAGGCGGCGGGCGTCGACCGGGTCAACATCTCGCTCGACTCGCTGCGCGCGGACCGCGCCGACACCATCGCCCGGCGTCCCGGCACCCTCGACAAGGTGCTGCGCGGGCTGGCGGCGGCCGAGGCGGTGGGCTTCGAGCCGATCAAGATCAACGTCGTGCTGATGCGCGACTCCAACGACGACGAGATCGCCGACTTCGCGGCCATCACCCGCGAGCGCCCCTGGCACATCCGCTTCATCGAGATCATGCCCACCGGCTCGAACACCGACCTGTCGGCGGACAGCTTCATCTCGTGCAACGAGGCGCTCGAGCGGGTGCGCGAGCTGGGCGACATCAAGCCCGTGCAGGGCCCGTTGGGCAACGGTCCCGCGACCTACTACCGCTTCGACGGCGCGCCCGGCACCATCGGGGTCATCACCCCCATGAGCCACAACTTCTGCGACCGCTGCAACCGCATGCGGCTCACCGCGGACGGTCAGCTCAGGCCGTGCCTGTTCGGCTCGATCCAGACCGATCTGCGGAGCGCGCTGCGCCGAGGCGAGGACGTCCGTCCGCTCGTCGAGGAGACCCTGCGCATCAAGCCCGAACGCCACTGGCTGGTGCAGGGGAGCACCGAGGGCTCCGGCGGCCTGATCGCGCTGAGCCAGACCGGCGGGTAGTGATCCGCCCCAGCCGCGCTTCCGCCGAACCGCGTCCGTGAGCCGCACCACCGATCCAGGGCGAGCCACGCCGCCCCGTGTCGCGATCGCGCTTCCCGAACATCCCTGCCATTTCCCGAACCTCTCGTTCGGAATGTCTACCTGAACCCCTTCCCGAGGAGGATTCCGAGAATTCCATGAGCGCACGAAAGATCACCGTGGTTGGCGCGGGCCATGTGGGCGAGAGCTGCGCCCAGCGGCTGGCGGAGAAGGAGCTGGCGGAGGAAGTCGTCCTCATCGACATCATCGACGGCATTCCCCAGGGGAAGGCGCTGGACCAGTGGGAGAGCGCGCCCATCGAGGGGTTCGACACGCGCGTCGTGGGGGCGAACGATTACGAGCCCGCCGCCGGGTCCGACATCTTCATCGTCACCGCCGGCATCGCGCGCAAGCCGGGCATGTCGCGCGACGACCTGCTGAACACCAACGCGCGCATCGTGAGTTCGGTGTCGTCGGAGATCGCGCGGGTTGCGCCGGACTCGATCATCATGATGGTCTCGAATCCGCTCGACGTGATGGCCTACGTGGCGCTCGACACCACGGGATTCCCACGCGAGCGCGTGATCGGCATGGCCGGGGTGCTCGACACGGCCCGCTACCGCTCGTTCGTGGCGCTCGAGCTGGACGTGAGCGTCGAGGACATCCAGGCGCTGGTGCTGGGCGGGCACGGCGACACCATGGTGCCGCTGGTGAACTACACCTCGGTGAGCGGCATCCCGCTGACGGAGCTGCTGCCGCGCGAGCGCATCGACGCCCTGATCGACCGCACTCGCAACGGGGGCGCGGAGATCGTCGGGTACCTGAAGACGGGGAGCGCCTATTACGCGCCCTCGGCGGCCGCCGTGCAGATGGCCGAGGCGATCGTGAAGAACAAGCGCCGCATCCTGCCGTGCGCGGCGTATCTGGAGGGCGAGTACGGCCACGAAGGCATCTTCCTCGGGGTGCCGTGCAAGCTGGGACGGGGCGGGCTGGTGGAGGTGGTGGAGCTGACGCTCTCGGACGAGGAGCAGGCGATGCTCGACGGCAGCGCCGAGCACGTGCGTTCGACGATGGGGGCGCTCAGCTAGAGACTGAGGTGTCCGGAACGGCGTCTGAGGATGTCTCGGAGCGCGGGCGCCGGGATGTGATTCCGGGACGCCCGCGGGCGTCAGCCTCTACGGGCGCGAGAACACCGCCATGTCGAGGTCTTCGGGATTGATCTCGACTTCGCTCATGCGCAGGATCTTCCACACCCGGCCCTGCCTGACGTGGACGCGGGCGCCGACGTAGGGGTAGCCCTCGTCGGTGCGCAGGTCCGTCCACCGGTTGTGGTCGACGCCGCCGGTTCCCCCGGTCTGGTAGGTCACCTCGACCGGCCAGGTGCGCCCGTCCTCGAAGTAGTAGTGCCAGACGTCGCTCCCGACCCCCTGGCCGAAGGTGACCGTGACGTCGTGGCGGTCCTGGGCGTCGCGCCCCTGGTAGGCGAGGTGCACGCCGGGGTCGCGCAGCTTGAAGGGGAGCGCCATCCAGTAGTTGACGTCGCCGGAGACGTACCGCACCTCGTCTCGGTCTCGGTCGCCGGGCTCGAGCGGCTCGCCATTGCGGAGGGCCCAGTCGGCGACCCCGTCCCAGCCCTGCTCGATGTAGTCGTTGCCCTCCCAGCGGTCGATGCGGGCCAGCTCGCCCATGTCGGTGCGCGCGATGGTGACGTAGCGCGGGCGGGCGCGGCGCATGCGGCCCGTCTCGGGATCGTAGAGCTCGGTGGTGAAGGTGTAGCGCGCGCTGTGGAACCCGGAGTAGGTCTCCATGCCGCCGACCGATTCGATCCACGCGTCCACGAGCGCCATCGCCTCCGGGTCGGCGGAGTCGGGGCCGGAGCCGGCCTGGGCGGATAGTTCGGCGCCCCCGGCGAGGGCGAGCGCCACGAGCAGCGTCAGCAGGCTTGAAGTCACACGCATCCCGGGCCTCCCCCGAAAGTCCCTCAACGGGTGTTCACGATTCGGCAAACGATATCGGCGCCAAAATAATGCACCGCGGGCGGGCGATCCAATGCGGCGCCGACTCGGGGGGCGCTGTCCCAGGTTTGCATCCGAGCGCCCGCGGTCGGCCGCGTTCCCGGTTGCGCCGCCGCGCCGCGGTTTGGCATCCGGGAGCCGTCTTCCTATGTTGCCTCGCCATCGTCCGCCGCGGGCCGCGCGCCGGCGCCGCCGGACATCTTCCTCGACCCCATCCCCCGCGACCCCGCATGCCCATCCGAAGCGACCACTGGATTCAGAAGATGGCGGAGGAGCACGGGATGATCGAGCCGTTCGAGGCCGGACAGGTGCGTGATGGATGCATCTCGTACGGCCTGTCGTCCTACGGCTACGACATCCGCGTTGCCGCCGACTTCAAGGTGTTCACCAACGTCCACAACGTGATCGTCGATCCCAAGCGCTTCGACGACCGCTCCTTCGTGGACATCCCCGAGGATGCGTGCATCATCCCGCCCAACTCCTTCGCCCTGGGGCGCACCGTCGAGTACTTCCGCATCCCGCGGGACACGCTGGTGGTGTGCGTGGGCAAGTCGACGTACGCGCGCTGCGGGATCATCGTGAACGTGACCCCGCTCGAGCCCACTTGGTGCGGCCACCTCACGCTCGAGATCTCGAACACGACGCCGCTGCCCGCGAAGATCTACGCCAACGAGGGCATCGCCCAACTGCTCTTCCTGCAGGGCGATCGGGAGCCGCGCGTGGCATACGCGGACCGGAAGGGCAAGTACCAGGACCAGAAAGGGGTTACGCTGCCGAAGCTGTAGGCCGCGTCGGCGCGGGCCGCGGACGGCGCGTGGCATGCTTGAGCCAATGTGGCTTGATAAAGGAGGTTCCCGGAGATGACGACCCCAGGCATTCCCCTATTGGCCGTCGGGATCATCATCGGCCTCGGCTCTCCGGCGCTTCAAGCTCAGCAAGTGATCGAACTCCCAAGCGATGACCGGGTGATCGAACCCGATTTCGCGGCGGTCTACCGAGTCGGCGTTGCAGAGGGCGAATCCTGGGAGATGTTCACAAGCGTATCGAAGGTGGCCTTTGACGCCGAGGGCAACCTCTACGTGTTCGATTCGGGAGTCAGTGCGATCGACTCGGAGTTGCGGGTCGTGGTTTTCGATCGTACCGGCGCGTTTCTCCGTGCGTTTGGCTCCGCGGGCGATGGGCCGGGCGAATTCAGGATTCCCGCCACCTATGGGGTCATGCGCGACGGAACCACGATAATCGACGATCTGGGGCATCGGGCCTACCACATCTTCGACGCCTCGGGCCAATTCCAGCGCATGGTCCGGAAGAGGATGGGAACAACCGGCAGCGGGAACGAAAGTGCCGGGATGACCGTCAGCGCGACGGTCCTGCAGGAACTGCAGGCAGATCCTCGCGGCGGGGCAGTGTATTCCACGGAAGGGCAGCAGGTGATTGTAGGAAGCATGGGCAGCCCGGCGGTGCCGGCCGACCACCGTCCCGTCTACCGCCACGCCCTCGACGGCGAGGAGGCCCGGACCGAAACGGTGGTCCAGGCCTGGCGGCCTCCACGTGACCCTCGAGAGGATGTCATGGAGGCCTCCGGCAACCTGCCGCTAATAGCGGGCCCGGATGGACGGACGACGAGTCTGCGCGACGTGTTCCGCGGCATGACCCGCCCCTCCACCTTCGAGCCGAGGACCCTGATGGGGGTGCTGCCGGACGGCAGCATCGTCTACTCCGACTCCACGGTGTATGCACTCAAGGTCGTTGCAGGAGACGGCCGCGGGCAGCTACGGACCATCGCGCGACCGTTCCGCCCTGTGCCGGTGACCCGACGGATCGAAGAGGCATACAGAAGGCAGCGGGCAGCGCGGCTGGAGCAAGGCAACGAGGCCGGTGGAAGTTCGGTGTCCTTTTCCCTCGGGGAGGCCCGGTTCTACCCCGTAGTCCCGGTCATCCAGGAGCTCGCCACCACGTGGGAGGGGCGAATCTGGGTCATGCGCCGAGATGAGGCGGTGCTCGAAGACGGCCCAATCGATGTGTTGACCGCGGAAGGCGAATACATCGGCACCTACCGTGCCGCAGCGACGAAGATGCCCGACGCCTTCGGACCCGATGGGCTGGCGGCGTTCATCGAACTGGACGAATTCGAGGTGCCGAGCGTGGTGGTGCGGCGGCTGCCCGTCAGCGTACGGTGAACACCCGGCGCGCCTTCAGCGCCAGCGACCGCAGGCCTGGGCCAACGAGCCGGCCGCCACCTGCTTACGACCCCGGGTTCACCTCCAGCAGCTCGACCTCGAAGATCAACACCGAGCCCGCAGGGATGAGGGGGCTCGGAGACTGGGCGCCGTAGGCCAGCTGCGGGGGGATGACGAGCTGGCGGACGCCTCCGACCCTCATGCCCGGGAGCCCTTCCTCCCATCCGTCGATGACCCTGCCGGCGCCGGTCGGGACGGCGAACGGCTGGTTGCGAGTGTGCGAGGAGTCGAAGAGAGTTCCGTCGTTGAGCCAGCCGCTGTAGTGAACCACCATGACATCGCCAGTGACCGTGGGTTCGCCCTCGCCTACCTCAAGGTCCCGGATGTAGAGCCCCGAGGACTGGCGGTCCATCGCGGAGAGGTCGACACCCAGGGACGAGGCGTAGCTGATCTGGGCGGGGTCCTGGAGTTCGACCTCCAAGGGGCCGTTCTCGTCGCCGCCGCAGGCCGCCAATGTGAAGGCGAGGGGGAGGAGGATGAGGGTGCGG
>VXMG01000023.1:0-12523 GCA_009841185.1 Gammaproteobacteria bacterium | reverse complement strand
CCCGCATGGACCCGTTCCCCGACGATGGCGGTCCGTTCGCCGGGCTCGGGGGAGCTGCACGGCGCGCCACGCTGATCCGGCGCGTGCGGGCGGAGAACGAGCACGTCCTGCTCCTCGACGCGGGGGACATCTTCCAGGGCACGCCGTACTTCAACTTCTTCGGCGGCGAACTCGAGTTCCGCGCGATGACCGCGATGGGCTACGACGTGGCCACGCTGGGAAACCACGACTTCGACAACGGAGTCGACGGGCTGGTGGCGATGCTGCCCGAGGCCGGATTCGAGTTCGTGTCGGCCAACTACGACGTGAGGGATTCGGCGCTGGAGGGGCATGTGCGGCCCTGGACGATCCGCGACTTCGGCGGGGTCAGGGTCGGGATCTTCGGCCTGGGCATCGCCTTCGAGAAGCTGGTGCTGGCGAGCCTGCACGAGGGGGTGCGCTACACCGACCCCATTGCCGCGGCGCGCGTCGCCTGCCGGGAGTTGCGCGGGCAGGGGTGCGCGCTGATCATCTGCCTCTCGCATCTCGGGTACGCCTATCCCGACCCCGAGCGCCCCAGCGACCGCACCCTGGCCCAGGCGGTGCCGGAGATCGACCTGATCCTCGGCGGCCATACCCACACCTTCCTGGACCAGGCCGAGGTGTTCGGCCGGGGTGGGGCCGGGCGCCGGTTCACGGTGGTGAACCAGGCCGGGTGGGGTGGCATGCGGCTGGGACGGGTCGATGTCGGCTTCGGCCCGGCGGGGCAGGCGTCCGGCTGGGCCGCGGCCGACTACGATATCGACGACCGGCTGGACGCCAGGTAGGCCAGGCTAGGGCCCGGCTTTCCGCAGGGGTGCCAAGGCGGCGTCCTCGACCCGGATTCGCAGCAACACGGTGAGCGTGACGAGGAGCCCCATGATTGCCGCGATGCGCCATGCCCCGAAGATCATGGGAACCGACACGACCTCGCCCACGACGAGTGTGTAGTTCGGGTGCCGCATGAAACGGTAGGGGCCCCGCACCACCAGCGGCGCGCCGGGAACCGTGATGACGCGCACGGTCCAGTACTCGCCCAGGCTCAGCATGACCCAGGCCCGGAACGCCTGCAGCAGCAGATAGACCCCGATCCACCACAGGCTCGGGGGCGTGCCCGGGTCGATGAACGCGGCCATCGCCGCGAACCAGGCAACGTACACCGCGATGAAGAGCGGAAGCTGCCGACGCCCGACCTCTTCGCCACCCCGGGCCAGGAGCCGGGCTGAGTTGCGCCGGGAAAGCGCCATGTAGCCCAGGTGCTGAAGGGCCACGATGAGGAGGATCAGATGGGTCATGCCTCGATAAGCATCATCGCGGCAGTGAATCCGGGGCCGAGCGAAGTGAGCAGGATGCGGCCCGTGGCGCCCGCCTGCAGGGCACGTTCCAGGACGAACAAGGCCGTGGGGGCGGACATGTTGCCGTGACGGCGAAGGGTCTCCCGGGAATGGATCAGGGCATCCGGGGGCAGGTCGAGCGCCTCCTCCAGCGCGTCGAGAACCCGCGCTCCGCCGGGGTGCGCGGCGTACACGTCGATCTGGTCCAGGGAGAGGTCGCGGGACTGGAGGAAATCCTCGGCGGCGCCGCGAAAGCGCCGCCGGACGATGTCCGGGATGCTGCGGGAAAACAGGACGCCGAACTCACCCGCTTCGCCGAAGTCCCAACCCATGACATCCAGGGAGCCGGGCCAGGTGTACTCGCCCCAGTCGCGGACCGCCGGCCCCCGGCCGGACGTGCTCAGCACCGCGCCTGCGGCCCCGTCTCCGAAGAGCGCGGCCGCGACGACGTTGCCCTTCGACGCGTCGTCCTTCTGGAATGTGAGCGAGCACAGTTCGACGGTGAGGAACAGGACGTTCAGTTCGGGTTCGGCCCGGCACATCGCGCCGGCACGGGCCAGCCCCAGCACTCCGCCCGCGCAGCCGAGACCGAAGATCGGCAGGCGCCGGATGTCCGGTGGCAGGCGCAGGCGATCGATGAGCAATGCGTCCAGGGTGGGGGTCGCCAGGCCCGTGCTGGACACCACGACCAGTCCGCCCACCTCCCCCGGCTCCAGCCCGGCCTGGTCGAGACATCGTGCGGCGACCTCCTCCAGAATCGCCAGCGAACACTCGATGTAGACGTCGTTGCGTTCGGAGAAGGTGCGCGGCTGGCGATACCAGTCCAGCGGCATGGACATCTGGCGGGAGTCGATTCCGGCGTTCGCGTACACCCGCGCCATACGGTCGAAGTTCGCAAACGAGTGCGAAAAGAACTCGTAGCCGATGGGCACCAGCTCTTCCTGCCGGTACGGGTGCGGCGCGTGTCCGCTGGCCAGGGAGTTGAGGCGGACGGCGTTGTCGTGTGGCGGCATCACTCTCCCCTCACCCGCCAGGCCTCCGCACCCTCCGCTTGATCTCCGGGTCGACCCGCGTGCCGTACATGGTGATGCCGGAGAGGCGCGAGAAGTAGTCGTAGGCCGCGGCCGACACCGCCTCCACCACCGCCCCGCCATCGCCGCCGTAGTTGGACATCACCGAGATGACGTAGGGGCGGTCGGGTACGTCCACGAGGCCCCATACGGTGGAGACCCCGGTGATTCCGCCCGGCTTGAAGGCGATGGGAACATTGCGGGGCACCGGGTTGCGGATGGGTCCGCCCTTGAAGATCTCAAGGATCTCGCGCACCCGTGCGCACCCCGACTCGCTCATCGGCAGATCGCAGCTCGCGATCCGCTCCATGATCAGCGCGGCGTCCCGGGGCGTGGAGAGGTTCTCGTTCCCGCGCGCGGATTCCTCCGGCTGGATCATCTTCCGCTGCAGCAGGGTGTGCTCGGCCCCGAGCGAGGCGGAGAGGGCGTTCACCTCGTCCATTCCCATCTGGTCGATGAGCACGTTGGTCCCGGTGTTGTCCGAGTACACGATCATGTAGATGGCGTAGTCCTCGAGGGACAGCGACGCGCCCCCGTCGGTCAGGTGAAGCAGCACTCCGCTGCCGCCGGTGCGCACCTCGTCGGTCATGTCGATGCGGCGACGCAGCAGGCCCGGCTCCTCCTCCGCCCGGCGGAAGAGCTCCAGCAGAATGGGGATCTTGATGGCGCTGGCCTGTGGGAAGAGCAGCTCGTCGTTCACCCGGAAGCGGTCGCCCGAAGTGAGGTCGATAATGTGTACGCCGGCGACGCCCTCGTAGCCGTTTACGATGCTCTCCAGCTCCGCCTGCAGCTTGCCGCGAAGAAGCGCCAGATGCTCCTCCTGGGCGGAGACCGGGGAGGCGAGGGAGAGGAAGAGCGTGGAGGCGGCAAGGCCGAGGGCCATGCGGCAGGTGAGGATACGGTGCGGCAGCAAAGACGTCATGGTCCCTCCCGATGATGTGCTTCTGGCTGATGACAACGCGGCGATGGCGACTCCGGGCAGCATCGGGTGACGACCAGGGCTTGGCCGCACCGGCCTCTCAGATGCGCATCGCCGAGAAGACCGCCCGGTGCGCGGCCACGATGCGTTCCAGCGCCTCCCGGTTGGGCTCGAGCGACCACTCGCCGCGCTCCGAAGTTCCGCCCAGCACGATGCCGTCGCTGCGCGGCTGCATGTGGATGCCCAGGCCGCCGCCGGAAACGGGGGCGCCCCCGAAGGTGCCGTAGTTCACTTCCGGCTGCGGAATCAGCACGGTGAGCTGTCCCTTGAGGGGGACCATCGTGCGGTCGCTGAACAGGTCGCGCGCGCCCAGCCCGGTACAGTTGACCACGACCGGCTCCTCGAGTTCCACCAGTTCCCCCGGCTCGGTGAACTTGCGGATGACGATGCGCCCGCCTCGGTCTACCACGTCCCGCACCAGGGCATCGAGATAGATGGAGGGTTCGATGCGCATCTGGGTGCGCTGGGTCGCGTAGCGGGTCGCAAACGGATGTTGCCCGGGCCCGAGCAGCCTGGTGCCCGTGCGCAGGTGCGCGGGAAGAAGCGGCTCGCGGTCCCCTCCCCCGCCTCCGCGGGGTCGCGGCTCGTTGTCGCTCAGCGCATAGCTGTGAATCCAGGATACCCCGTACCCCCGTCCGACGAGAAGCTGCAACTGCCGGTAGGATACCTCCGCGGCCTCCCGGAACTGCGCGTCCCAGGCGGGGGTGCGCAGGTCACCGTCGATGAGGCCCGAGGTGGGGGTGAACCCCGCGAGCGACATGTTGGAGGTGGTGTTTGGAGGGACATCCATCGTGTAGATGGTCACGTCGAAGCCGCGCCGCTGCAGTTGACGTGCGGCGGTGAGGCCCGCGGCCCCGCAACCGATGACCGCAGCGCGGCGGCTGTCGTGCTCCAAAGCCATCTCGGCGGCCATGGCACCCGTACCCCAGGAGAGCGACATCCCCGCCCCACCGTGCCCGTAGTTGTGGATCACGGTGGTCTCGTCGAGCCGTTCGGCGCGGAGCAGGAAGCCCGCCGGGCGATGGGGACGGAGCCCCACGGTGGTTCGGATGATGCGGTTCGGGTCGACGCGCACCGGCGCGAGGCGCAGTGAGGGCTGACCCATGGGTGTCGAGCGCACTCCGCACGCACTCAGCCCACTCCCGACCAGCCCCAGGCCGCCGATTTTCAGCAGCGTTCGTCGATCCATCACGTCTCCGGCCCATTCTGCCATGGCAGGTGTCTTCGCCGATTCACCATCTTGGATTCGACACCGTTGAAGGGCAACCTGTCGGTCAGGAAAATTGATATGTGTACCTGTACACGATACACTGCTTGATCCGCACGTTCCGGCACCGGGGGCTGAGGCGGTTGCACGATCGTGGGGATGCGAGAAGAGTCCCACCGGATCAACGAGAGCGGATCAAGATCGCGATCGACCTCGTCGACTACCATTGACGCAATGTTGGGAGCCCATATCTCATGCCGATGAAAGACCCTCCCCATCCGGGCCGTAGCATCAGGATTACCTGTCTCGATCCGCTGGGCCTGAGCATAACCGACGCGGCGCGCATGCTGGGCGTGGCCCGTCACACACTCTCACGCCTGCTGAACGGCCACGCCGGGGTATCCGCTGAGATGGCCATTCGGCTGGAAAAGGCAGGCTGGTCCAACGCAGAGTTCTGGATGCGCCTTCAAGCGGCGTACGACCTCGCACAAGCGAGAAAGCGCGAAGACCGGATCAGGGTCGATCTCGGTCTCATGCCCGCGCGCGTCGAGGAACGACAGCCGGTCGGGTAGCCGGCGCGGCGTTACCCGGGCAGTACGAACCCCACCGCCCGGTCGACGTCCCGGATGTCGACCACCGCGCCATCGGTGAAGTCGATCACGATGCGCCAGGGCCGGATGCCATCCTCGGCCGCGATCGGTTCCAGCCACGCGCGCTCGATCCAGCGCACCCGCAGCAGGGCATCCTCCAGCGCGGCGAGCTGAAGGTCGGTCTCGGGCCCCGGGTCGATGTAGTAGTTGATGGTCTCCACATCGAAGGGGTGGTTGATGCGCCAGCGGTTGAGCGCCTGGTTGACCGTCACCCAGTCCGCGCCCGTGTCGATGAGGTGCTGGGCGTGGAAGCGGAGCAGCATGTCGTTGTGCTTGGGATTCCGGGCCAGCGCCTCCTCCAGAAAGCGCTCGTACTCCGCGACATCCCCCGACGCAAGCGACTGCATTCCCTGGATGAACTCCGTGTCCGCCTCGTCCGGAGTCACCCGCACCAGCACCTCCGCCAGCGCTCGCCCCTCCTCGGTGAACCAGCCCGGAGGCTCAGAGCCGCGCGAGAGCCACCACTCGCGCCCGCCCACGAGCAGGCAGATCCCGTAGATGACGAGCAACAGGCGGTATTTCCGGTGCCACGGCATGCTACAACCCCTTCTGTACGCTCTTGTCGCGCACCTTCCAGATGAAGGAATCCACGTAGTAGTGGGTCAGCGCATACGCCGCGATCAGCGTCTCCGCGAAGAGGGCGTAACTCGCAGCGTAGTCGAGCCCGGCGATGTCGAAGTTCTGGATGGCCGCGTAGGGCGCAAAGTTGACCACCCCGAACCCGAACTCGTCGAGCGGCCGGTTGATCATCAGTTGCACGACGATGGCGTACGCGCCCCCGCCCAGCAGGAACCACTTGAGCCTGCCCTTGCCCGCCACGCGGCTCCAGAAGCCCGGCTTCGACACCTTCAGATCGGCTTTGCGCCGCATGAAGACGTAGACCATCACCATGTACTGGACCCCGTGCATGATCCGGTGGGCCACGTTGTAGATGAGGATGGAGTTGGTGTGCCACGCCGCGAAGTACCACAGGAAATAGCTCGCGGCGATGAAGACGTACTTGATGGGGTTGATGCGCCCGCCGTTCTGCACCAGGCGCCAGAGGTGCACCGTGTAGCACGCCAAGTAGATGCCCAGGGCGAGCCAGGCGACCTGCTGCAGCGTCTCTACGAAGCCCGCCGAGACGGGAATCTGCATGCGGTGCAGCTCGCGGATCCACAGGTGCCTGAACATGGGCGCCTGGATGAACATGTTCAGGTACAGCGTCCAGTGGAGCGCCAGGTCCCAGCGGCCCGTGGCGGGCGTGCCCGCGCCCGCCTTGAAGTCGTAGATGCGGCTGAAGCCGTGCTGCTGCATGATGCTGTGCTGATGGTCCCAGGCCGTGACCATGAGCAGCAGCGTGATCGGGGCCCAGGTGAGTCCCGCGGCGGTAAGCCCGAAGATGACGATGGGCCCGAGGATGAGCCGGTCCTTGAAGCGCGCCCACTCCTCCGGCATGCCGTAGCTGCGCACCCAGCCCGCGTAGTGGTGCGGCACCGTGATCCAGAGGTTGACGGAGGCCACCACCACGTAGGGCAGCCACATCTGGAAGCCCAGGGCGATCGCCACCGCGAGGAAGGGCAGCCCCAAGAACCACACCACGTCGAGACGCGGGTTCAGGATGTAGCCGGTGCGGAACGGAGACTCGCCCGACCGATTGCTCTGTGTGGGCATACCTGGCATGCAAGGCGGGTGAAAGGGAGCGATCTCGGCCGCGTACGATTGCCAGGCGGAGTCGCCGCTGAAAATCGCCAGCCCGCGGGACCGAGGTCAAGCGGGATAGTACGAAGCCCTCCTTCATGCGCTCCTGATGCAGGAGTTCCCCGTCTCGTTCATCCACCCATCAGGAGGTTCCAATGAAGCGGCTATCGCCCGTTCTCATCGCAGCCCTGTTCGCTCTCGCTTCCCGCTCTCCCGCCGCCGCCCAGGCCACGCTGTCCCTGACGGGCGGTGTCAACCTGTCGACGCTCGCTGCCGACGCTCCCTCCGCCCGGGACGTGTGGCACTCCGAGTCCCTCGCGAGAATGTCCATCGGGTTGGCGGCAACCGTCCCGGTCACAAAGCACGTTGGGGTCCAGTTGGGCGTCGCCTACGCGCAGAAGGGCGGTCGGCTGAGCGGGCTGGACAATCGCCAGCTGGTCACCGTGGACATGGCGCTCGACTACTTCGAGTTCACGCTGCTGGCCGTGCCGACGTTGCCCCTGTCGTCGTGGGAACGTTCCTCGGTTCGCTTCTTCGCCGGTCCATCGCTGGCCAGCAGGGTGTCCTGCGACTTCGATGCATCGGGCTGGTTCGGAGCGGAGCACGTCGCCGCCGCCGGCAGTTGCGACGCCGGACCGGACGAAATCGAAGCCGCGATGGACCTCGGGGTCGCCCTGGGCGGAGGAGTCGCGGTTGCGGTGACCGACCGGGCCGATGTGAGCGTCGACCTGCTCTACACACTTGGGCTCATCCCCATCGGAGGGGCAGGCCGGTACGCGAGCGGGCCCAGGCACCGTGTTCTGACTCTGCGGGCCGGCATGGCGGTGCCGATCGGCTAGGGGTTCGGGCAGCGCTATTGAATGGCCCTCGCCTGAGTAGTGTGATGCCCCACATGTTGGGGACGTGGGCGCCGTTGCTTCGACTCGATGGTCCACGAAACGGAAGCCGAAGTCGGGGCTTCCTAACCCGGATGCCCATCAATGGAGGCTCGGATGCGTTTGCTGCTTCCCATGATCGCCTTGGGGCTCTGCACCCCGGGCATGCTACGCGCGCAGACCGCCTGTCCGACGCCATGGCGGCTGGAAGAGGTCCAGCGGATCGGCTCTGCGGAAGGCACGGATCTCGTCACCAGTGTCATGGATCTTGCGATCGGGCCGGATGGCGCCCTCTACGTCGCCCAGGCCATGGTCCCGGAGATCACGGTCTTCTCTCCCGATGGCCGAGTGCTTCGTCGGATCGGGCGCGCCGGCCAGGGGCCGGGTGACATCCAGCTCGCGGGCCTCGGTGTGGGATGGATCGCGGACACTCTATGGATATCCGACCTCAATCGGATTCAACTGTTCACCACGGACGAGCGCGTGCCGGAGGAGATGATCCAATTTTCCGTGGCAGTGCCCGAAGAAGGATCGCGCCTGACCCCGGGCCGAATGCTCGCGGACGGCACGGTCATCGGCAGGCGGGTCATCAACGATGGGCGCGCCCGGTCGTCTCGAGGAGCCGGCCCCGGGCTTGCACTGCGCCGCCTCTCACGATCCGGAGAGGTCCTCGACACGATCGCCACCATACATTGGCCAGACAACGCGGTACGGAACGAGAGGGATCCCGGGCTGTTTCCGGGCATTCACCCGCTCAGGGATCTTCCCCCGATCGGCCTCAAGGAGTACTTGACGACGCTCAGACCCGATGGCACCGCCGTAGTACAGGTCCGTGAGGTGCATGAAGACGCGGCTCCCCCGACCTTTGAACTTCTGGTGATTTCGATCCGTGGGGACACGGTCCTGAATCGAGCGGTCGAGTATGAACCGCGTGACGTCACCTCCGCGATGGAACGCCGTCTGGCAGACGAGTACGCCGGGTGGAGGGTCGGCGACTACGCGCCCTCGTCCCTCTTCACGCCTCGGCTGACTGAGACAACACTTGAGCTCAGGCGCCGTGCCGCCCGCGGCGTTTTCCGGGTTCCGGAGCACCATCCTCCGGTCAGGCAGGTCGTGGCTGGAACGGACGGGACGATCTGGTTGCTGCGGGAGATGCGCGAGGACCGCGTCGACGTTTGGGAAATCTACGGTTCGGATGGTACGCTGGAGGGGACGGTGGAGATAGGACAGGGCCGCGGCTCACTGAAACCCTGGCACCCTCGTTTGGCCATTGTCCTCGCTAGCCGGGACGAGGTCTGGGGAACCACGTTCGACGAGTATGACGTGTCGTACCTGCACCGGTACCGCGTTGATCGGACGTGCACGCCCTGGTGGAATCGTGGATGAGTGAGAGGCGGGCGGGGAGACCCAGAGATACCACCAAACCCGACACTTCAATTTGGCACCGAGGGAGGCAGAGCGTGAGCCGGTCGATCTGTGGCATTGTCCTGTTGCTTTGCGCTCCGGGGTTGGCACGCGCGCAGACCGCGTGTCCGACGCCATGGCGGCTGGAAGAGCTCGTGCGGATCGGCTCCGCAGAAAGCACGGACCTCGTCGCGGGCGTCCGGGACCTTGCGATCGGACCGGATGGCGCTCTGTATGTCGCACAGGCCATGGTGCCGGCGGTCACCGTCTTCTCTCCCGATGGCAGGCCGCTTCGCCAGATCGGCCGCGCAGGCAATGGACCCGGTGACATCCAATGGGCGGCTTTCGGCGTTGGGTGGGTCGGAGACACGCTCTGGATCGCGGACGAGACCCGGGTCCAGTTGTTCACCACGGACGAGCGCGTCCCTGACGAAGTCATCCAGTTCTACCTGAGCGCACCCCAGGAAGGATCGAGTTTCACCCCGGGCCGCATGCTTGCCGACGGGACCCTCATCGGCATGCGCGCCATCGTTGACGGGACGGCCTGGTCGGCGCGGGGAGCCGATCCCGGGCTCGCGCTGCTCCGCTTCTCTCGATCCGGAGAAGTCCTCGACACGATCGCGATCATGGATTGGCCGGACAACGCCATAGAAAACGTGACGAATCCGGGTGACTGGCCTCGTGTCCACCCCCTCAGGGACCTGCCCCTCATCGGAATCAAGGAGCCTCTGACGGCGATCACGCCCGACGGCTCCGCAGTTGTGCAGATCGCGAGAGTGCATGAAGACGCGACTCCGCCGACCTTCGATCTCCTGATGATCTCGATTCGTGGAGACACACTCCTGAATCGAGCGGTCGAGTACGAACCGCGCGAGATCACGCGCGCGATGGAACGCCGTCTGGCGGACGAATACGCCGGGTGGATGGCCGGAGACTACTCGTCCCGCATGATGCGACTGCTGGAGTCAACACTCGAACGCCAGCGCCGTGTCTACCGCGACGCGTTCTGGGTCCCGGAATATCATCCTCCCGTCAGGCAGGTTGTGGCCGGGACGGACGGAACGATCTGGTTGCTTCGCGAGATGCGTGATGATCGCGTCGATGTATGGGAGGTCTACGGTGCGGACGGAGCGCTTGAGGGCCGCGTAGAGGTTGGACAGGGTCGCAGCACTGCGAAGCCCTGGATGCCTCGCTTGGGAATCGGCATCGCGAGCCGTGACGAGATCTGGGGAACCACACGCGGCGAGTACGACGTGCCCTACCTGCACCGGTACCGCGTCGATCGGACGTGCGCGCCCTAGTGGGGTTGTGGATGAGTGAGAGGCGGGCGGACAACCCCGGGTACGACCACACGGGACATTCCAATTGGCCCGAGGGAGATAGAACGTGGATCGGCTGATCTCTGGCGTTATTCTGTTGCTTTGCGCTCCAGGGTTGGCACGCGCGCAGACCGCGTGTCCAACGCCATGGCGGCTGGAAGAGGTCCTGCGGATCGGCTCTACGGAGAGCACGGAGCTTGTTGCCAGCGTCCGGGATCTCGCGATCGGGCCGGATAGTGCCCTGTACGTCGCTCAGGCGCAGGTGCCCGCAGTCAACGTGTTCTCCCTCGATGGCCGGTTGCTTCGCCAAATCGGGCGCGCGGGGCGGGGGCCGGGTGACATCGAGTGGTCGGCCTTCGGCCTGGGCTGGATCGGAGACACGCTTTGGGTGGCCGACCTCAACCGGATCCAGTTGTTCACTGCGAACGAGCGCGTACCGGAGGAAGTCATCCAGTTCTACCTGAGCGTGCCCGCGGAGGGATCTCACTTGACCCCGGGCCGCCTGCTCGCGGACGGGACTGTCGTCGGTGCGCGTCGACTCAGCGACATGAGGGTCTGGTCGTCCCAAGGAGACGATCCTGGGCTGGCGCTGCGTCGGATCTCACGATCCGGTGAAGTCCTCGACACGATGGCCATCATGGATTGGCCCGACAACGCCGTGGAGAATGAGAGGAACCCCGGTGGATGGCCTCGTGTCCACCCCCTCAAGGAAGCGCCCCTTCCGGGGTTGCAGGAATACGTGACGGCACTCAAACCCGGCGGCTCCGCGGTTGTGCAGATCGCGAGAGTGCAGGAGGGGGCGACTCCGGCGACCTTTGATCTTCTGAAGATTTCGATTGGTGGAGACACGCTCCTTCATCGGGAGATCGAGTACGAACCCCTTGCAGTCACCGGCGCAATGGAACGACGCCTGGCGGACGAGTACGCCGGATGGGCGGTCGGAGACTACACCTCTCGCCGGATGCAGCTGCTCGAAACCACACTCGAGCGCCAACGCAGTGCCTACCGGCGCGTATTCTGGGTTCCCGAGAACCATCCGCCGGTCCGGAAGGTCGTGGCCGGAACGGACGGATCCATCTGGTTGCTTCGGGAGCTGCGGGACGACCGCGTCGATCTGTGGGAGATCTACGACTCAGAGGGAATGCTCGAGGGCAGGCTGGAGATCGGAGAGGGTCGCGCTTCGACAAAGCCCTGGTATCCTCGTCTCGCACTCCTCCTCGTGAGCCGTGACGAGGTTTGGGGAGCCACGCGCGGCGAATACGACGAGCCCTACCTGCACCGGTACCGCGTCGACCGGACGTGCCCGGGAGCGTAGGCGGGACCGATGGCGAGACATGAAGGATCGCGCGTCGCCTGTGTGAGCATCCTGCTTCTCTGTGCCTGCGGAGATGCACAGGGTCCGTGATTCAGCTCGGCGAAGACCCGTCGCCGCACGGATCAGGGGTTCTGGCCGAGGACGGTTTCTGTAGCTCCTGCTGGACATGCACGCTCCGCCCTGGCGGGTCGCCAGACTCCGGCTTCGCACCGCCAGCTGACGCTCGCCCACGCTCTGGATATGGCGACGCTCCTCTGATGTAATGCTGGCATTACCTTAATGTAACTTGCGCATTACATCTCGATGGACCTATCGTGTTCTCAAGCGCGAGATTCATCGGCCGTCCTCGGAGCCGATGAGAAGCAGGCCGAGCCTGGTGGCCCGATTCGGGAGATGCGCATGACCGACACGCGACTCCACAACGCTGTCCGGCGGTACCGCCGCCATCTGGGCCTGTCGCAAGAGGCCCTGGGGGACCGCGTCGGGGTGAGCCGGCATGCTATCATGGCGATCGAAGGCGGCCGCCAGGTCCCGTCCACGACCCTGGCGCTCCGGCTGGCGGATACGTTCGACTGTGCGGTCAAGGACCTCTTCCGGCTTGAGCCCGTGCCGGAGCTGGAGGTCCACCTCCCACCCCCCGACTAAGGCGGTCAGACCGGCGAAGGGCGCCAC
>VXMG01000058.1:0-12596 GCA_009841185.1 Gammaproteobacteria bacterium | reverse complement strand
GGCATGCGGGGCTCGGTCACCGAGCCGGACGATCTGGCCCGCCTGGTGGAGGGCGCGCTCGACTGCTTCGGGCGGCTGGACGGGGTGGTGAACAACACCGGGCACGCCGCGCGCGGCGATCTGCTCGACCTCGACGATGCGGCGTGGCACGACGGCCTGGACCTGCTGCTCCTCAACGTGGTGCGCATGAGCCGCCTGGTGACGCCCATCCTGAAAGCCGCGGGCGGGGGCTCCATCGTGAACATCTCCACCTTCGGAGCGAAGCAGCCCACCGACGCCTTCCCCATCTCGTCGGCGATCCGGGCGGGGCTGGGGGCTTTCACACGCATGTACGCCGCGCGCCATGCCGCCGACGGCATCCGCATGAACGACGTACTGCCCGGCTACGTCGACAGCTACCCGGTGGACGATGCCGTGCGCGCCACGATCCCGGCCGGCCGGCCCGGGCGCACCCGCGAGGTGGCCGAGGCAGTGGCGTTCCTGATCTCGGACGCGGCTTCCTACGTCACGGGCGAGAGCCTGCTGGTGGACGGGGGGCTGTCGTAGCCTGGCCCCCCACCCGCTCGAAGATCAGGTCGCGCACCCGCCCGCCGGTGACGGTGAACGCCACCACCCGGCCGGAACCGTCCCGCCGGAAGCGCAGCTCCGGGAAGAGGCGCGGGTTTCCGGAGAAGGTATCCTCGCCTGCCGGCGCCAGCGCCGAAGGGCCGGTGCGCCAGTGGCGGGCGACCAGGCTGCCGCGATCGACCACGATCTCGTAGGTCATGTCGAGTTCGGGGCTCCGGTAGCGTCCGGCGTACTCGCGCAGTTGGGCCTCCGTGGGCATGGGTGGAGGCGCATCGGTGATCTCGGCGCTGCCAACCGGCTCGGGCTCCGGACCCATGGCCTCTCCGGCGAAGACCTCCGCTACCCGCCGCGCGCGCCCCGCCGGATCGCAGTCCGACACGTTGCAGAACACGGCGATCGACAGGTCCTGCTCCGGAAAGCGCACGAAGTTGGTGCGGTATCCCGCCCAGGAGCCGCCGTGGCCGAAGTTGGGCAGCCCACGATACTCGCCGATGGTGAGCCCATGCGCGTACGCCAGCGTCTGGCCGTCGTTCAGCATGCCTTGCTCGACCATTGTCTTCACCACCTCCTCGCCCCCGACCTCGCCCGTCTCGTAGTTGCGCATCCACAGGATGAAGTCGTCGATGGTGGTGTTGAGCGAACTCGAGGCCAGCGCCGTGAGCTGGTTGGGCTGGCGCACGAAGCCCGCGTCCCCGTCCGGCGAATAGGACTCGGCACGTCCCGCCACAACCTCGAGATGATCGTCCGAGAAATGCGTGCGGCTCATCCCCAGGGGCTCGAAGATCCGCTGCCGCGTGAACTCGCGGAAACTCATTCCCGACTGCGCCTCGATCACCCGGGCTAGCAGGTTGTACCCCGTGTTGGAATAGGCGTACTCGGCGCCGGGATCGAAGTTGACGGCCTGCTGGTCGAAGAGCATGCGCAGGATTCCGTCGAAGGAAATGACATCGCTCCTCTCCAGTCCCGCCAGCGACATGACGTGCACCCAGTCGCGAATCCCGCTGGTGTGGTGGATGAGATGTCTGGGCGTGATCCGGACCCCGAAGTCGGGGAGTTCGGGAACGTAGGCACGCACGTCCTCGTCCAGGTCGAGCTTGCCGTCGGCTTCGAGAAGGAGGGCCGCCATCGCCCCGAACTGCTTGGAGATGGAGGCGATGTCGAACACCGTCCCGGGCGTGATGGGGACGCCGTGGTCGAGGTGCGCGACGCCGTATCCCGCGCGATGGACGATTTCGCCTCCGAGCAGGACCCCGACCGCCGCGCCGGGGCCGTCCCGGTCCAGATCCGCGAACACGGCATCGACCCCGGGATGGGAGGGTCCGTCGGCGACGGTGACCGGCGATGCCTGGGTGGCGGGGCCGCAGCCCGCGAGGGCCATCGCGGAAGACACGGCCAGGGCGACGAACAAAACGCGGAGAGAGTGGTACATCCTGGGATTCCTGTCTTCGAGGAGCAGCGTGCGGGACTCGGAAGAGGGCGCACGCTACCCGGGGGAAGTCATCGAAGCAAGCCGATTGACCGGACGACCGGGAAGGGGAGGCGGTCCGGGACCGCGGTACAGCGGTGAGGTTGGATCGGCGGCCGCGCCCCGAAGCGTATCTGCGGCCCCTGCGGGCCGCGGCCGCCGTCGTCCTAAGGGATCGAGATCAGCCGGAGTCTCCTCTGGCCGCGAGAACACCCAGCACGGCACCGACTATACCCGTCACAACCGCCGCAACCACGAGTGCCATCACTGCGTCGCCGCTCATGATGCCATTGCCCATCAAGCTCATGACAGCGCCGAGCACAGCTCCTCCCTTGAAGCCGTCCTGAGCGTTGCCCACGCCCCTCCAGCCAAGGACAAGTGTGTAGAATGCTCCGGCGAAGAGGAGGCCGAGGATCCCGGCGAGGTCAAGGGTGGCCGCTTCTCCGACACCTACCGCGCCCTCGACGTAGCCGAGAACCAGCAGCGCGACGGCAACCGCGACGGTTCCAATTGCAAAATTCTTGTCCACATTGCCTCCTTCCTGGAGTGAACCTGCTGGAAGAACGCTCAACCGGGCTCGCCGTGCACGCGGAGCATGCCGTGCGTCCCCGGTGGGGCCGCTGGTTGGTTCGGTACCGGGTCAGTCGATGGCTACTCCTCGGAGGGGGACACGGCTGGGGGGAACAGCGGCGCCGGCCGGTCGGGGAGGCTCCCCCACCATCGCGGGAGCAGGCCCCGCGACATCGGACAGCAGGGACAACGGGAAACAGCAATCCGTCACAATGGGATCCCGCCGGGGTTCGCGCAAGTAACCACTCCGTGACGCGGGACCTGAGCCTGTGACAGCAGCGATGCCGGACCCCGGTCCGCTTCGGCGACAACCGGTCCGGCACCTTCATCGGAAAACGGGAGCTTCATCCCATGATCAGGCGAATCTTGAAGCAGTTTTTGCATGTAGCTGGCCTCGTCCTCGGGTCGGCGGGAGCACTGTCGGCCCAGGGTGCGCTGGAGGGACAGGTGCGCGACGTGGCCACCGGGCGGTCCCTTGCCGGCGTCCAGATCTCGCTGCCGGAACTCGGGACGGGGGGCATCACCGACGCGGAGGGCCACTTCCGGATCGCGGGCATCCCGGCCGGCACCCGGGTGGTGGAGATCCGGCTCATCGGCTACCACACGGAGCGCCGCGAGGTGGTGATCACCGACGCCGTGACGACCCGGCTCGACATGGTGCTGGCACAGGAGGCCATCGCCCTGGAGGGGGTGGTCGCCATTGGCACCCGGGCACGGCCGCGCACCGTCACCGAGTCCATGGTGCCCATCGACGCCATCCCGCCCTCGGACTTCGTCGACCAGGGCGACACCGACGTGGCCGACCTGCTGAGGACCGTGGTGCCTTCCTACAACATCAACCCGCAGGCCACCGGCGACGCGGCCAAGATCATCCGCCCCGCCAACCTGCGCGGCCTCGCGCCCGACCACACCCTCGTGCTGGTCAACGGAAAGCGGCGCCACCGCGCGGCGGCCATCCTGTGGATCGGCAACGGGGTTTCCGACGGCGCCCAGGGACCGGACCTGTCGAGCATCCCGGCCATCGCGCTGCGCCAGGCCGAGGTCCTCCGCGACGGAGCCTCGGCACAGTACGGCTCGGACGCCATCGCCGGGGTCATGAACTTCCAGCTCAGGAACGATCGTTCGGGCGGCGCGCTCGAGGTGCGGGGGGGAGGGTTCGCGGACGGCGGTGGCGAGTCGTACACCGTGTCGGGCAACATCGGACTGCCGCTCGGCGCGTTCGGGTTCGCGAACCTGAGCGCGGAGTACGGGGACGCGGACGCGACCAGCCGCAGCGTGCAGCGCTCGGACGCCGCTCTGCTGACTTCGGTGGGAAACACGCACGTCCGCGATCCCGCGCAGATCTGGGGTTCCCCGAAGATCGAGGACGACTTCAAGCTGTGGGGCAACTTCGGCCACCTGCTGCGCGGCGGCACGCAGTTGTACGGCCACGCCAACTACGCCGGCGAACGGGTCACCGGCGGCTTCTTCTTCCGCAACCCCAACACGCGCGCGGCCGTCTTCAGCATCGACGGGGGCGAGACTCTGCTCATCGGAGATGTGCTCGACGCCAAGGACGGAGTGCTGGACGGGTCGGCGGGATGTCCCACCGTCCGGGTGAACGACGGGTTGCCCGACCAGGCCGCACTCGCCCGGGTCATGGCCGACCCGAACTGCTTCACCTTCCAGAAGAGGTTCCCCGGGGGGTTCACGCCCCAGTTCGGAGCCGATGTCACCGACGCCTCCGTGGTCGCCGGGGTGAAGGGCCAGACCGCGGGCGGGCTGCTTTGGGACGCCAGCGCCAGCTACGGCGCCAACGAGGTGGACTTCTTCATCTTCAACACCGTCAACGCCTCGCTGGGCCCCGACACGCCCGACGAATTCGACCCCGGCCTCTACCGGCAGGAGGAAGTCAGCGTCAACGTCGATCTGGGATACGCCGCAAGCGACATGGTCAACCTCGCCGCCGGCGCAGAATGGCGCGACGAGCACTTCACCATCGGCCTGGGCCAGGACGAGTCGTGGGTGATCGGTCCCTACGCCGCCCAGGGGTTCAGCGCGGGGTCCAACGGCTTCCCCGGCTTCAGCCCGATCGCCGCCGGAGACTGGCACCGCGCCAACTACGCGTTCTATGGCGACGCGGAGGTGCTGGAACCCGGCGAAGGCCGCTGGAACCTGGGGGGAGCGCTCCGCTTCGAGAACTTCGAGGATTTCGGCGCCACCCTGAACGGGAAGCTCGCCGCCCGCTACGCGCTGGTGGAGGGACTTGCGCTGCGCGGCAGCCTGAGCACCGGTTTCCGCGCGCCCACACCGGGCCAGCAGAACGCTTTCAACGTGTCGACCCAGTTCAACCGCGAGCTCCGCGACCTGGTCAATAACGGCACGATCCCGTCCACCTCGAGGGTGGCTCAGCTGCGCGGCGGCGAGCCCCTGGACGCGGAGAAGTCGCGCAATCTGGCGCTGGGCGCCGTGATCGGAGCGGGTGCCTTCCAGCTTACCGCGGACTTCTTCCACGTGCGGGTGTCTGATCGTCTGGCGCTCACGCAGACGTTCGATTTGACGCAGGCGGAGAAGGCCCAGCTGGTCGCGGAAGGCATCTCGAGCGCGACCAACCTGCAGAACTTCCGGTTCTTCACCAACGACTTCCAGACCCGCACGCAGGGGATCGACATCGTCGCGACCTGGGCGCCTCCCTCGTCCAGCGATACGGAGGTCAGCCTGGCCTTCAATCACACCGATACGCGCGTTACGCGGTACGATGCGGATGTGGTAAACGACACCCGCATCCGGCAGTTGCAGGAAGGGCTCCCGAGGTACCGCTGGCTGGCGACCGGCAAGCATGCCCTCGGCGGCGTGCGCCTGCTGGCGCGGCTCAGCTACTACGCCGGCTGGTTCGATGCCAGAGATGACACGTCCTACGGCGGCAATCATCTTGTCGACCTGGAAGCGTCGTATTCGTTGAGTGAGGCGGCAACTGTGACGGTCGGCGGCCAGAACGCCCTCAACCACTATCCGCAGGAGAACCCCAACGCCGTCTTCTCGGGCAATCGATACGGTCCCAACTCGCCGTTCGGGTCGAACGGCGGGTTCTATTACCTTCGGTTCGGCTATCGGTGGGAGTAGCATCCGACGCAGCCGACCAAGCGATGGAACCCGCGGTGAAATCGCGATACCTGCACTGAAGGCTGGGAGTCTGATGAACGATCTGATCGATCTGCGCGCGAGGAACGCCCTGGTCACAGGGGCATCCCGCGGTGTCGGAAAGGCGGTCGCGCTGCAGTTGGCGCGGGCCGGGGCGTCCGTGGGCATCGCCTACCGCAGCCGCCGCGACGAAGCGGAGGCGGTTGCCGAGGAGGTGCGGGGTTATGGCGTGGGCGCCTGGACGGCGGCGGGAGATCTGTCCCAGCGGGAAGCCGCCGATGCGCTGTTTGCGAGGGCGGCGCGCGAGTTCGACGGCCTCGACATCTTTGTCGGCAACCACGGGATCTGGCCATCTGCCGACACGCCCGTGTCCGACATCAGCGACGAGCGCTGGCACGAGACCATGGCCGCCGACCTGCACTCGGTGTTCTACACCTGCCGGAGCGCCGCGCGCATGCTGCGGGCTGACGGCCGGCTCGTGCTCATCGGCAGCACGGCCGGACAGCGGGGTGAGGCGTATCACGCCGACTACGCCGCGGCCAAGGGCGCGATGGGCTCGTTCGTGAAGAGCTTCTGCATCGAGCTCGCGCCCCGGGGGATCACGGTCAATTGCGTCGCGCCCGGTTGGGTGGATACGGAAATGTCGGCCACGGCCTTCCGGAACGGCGGCCGGGAGCGGATCGCCGCCTCGATTCCCATTGGGCGCATCGCGACCGCAGAGGACGTGGCGGGCCCCGTGGTCTTCCTTTGCTCCGAGCTGGGCCGGCACGTCACCGGCGAGATCCTGAACGTGAACGGCGGGGCGGTGCTGGCGGGGTAGCGGCGCGCTTGCGCGATGCACGCCGCGTGGGGCGGGAGTCTGCCAAAATGGCAGACCGATCTCGCGCAGGCTGGCCAAGTCTGCCAAAATGGCAGACTTCGGCATCCAGACTACCGCACCCGATACCGGGCACATAGCGCGAACGTGCCCGAACCCTGGGTTTCCCTATCTTAGGTCCATGCCGCATCGAGTCCTGACGCAACTCCCCACCTTGCTACCAAGCGCGATTCGCGCGTGTCTGTGCGTGGCCGTGCTGCTTTCCTGCAGCGATGAGCCGGCCGGGCCGCCGCCGGGGATCCCGGCCGCCCTGATTGTGTCCCCCGGCGACCTGACGCTGACCGCCATCGGCCAGACTCGGCAACTGCAGGCGGAGGTGGTCGACCACTACGGCGATCCGGTGGCCGGCCAGCGGGTGGCGTGGACGAGCGACCGACCCGGGACGGTCATGGTCGACTTCGGCACCGGGGTAGCCACGGCGGTCGCGCCGGGGACGGCCACCGTGACCGCCGCCTCCGGCACGCTCAACTCGAGAATACAGGTGACCGTGGCCCAGGAGCCGCACGCAGTCGAAAAGGTGGCCGGCGACCTCCAGGCGGGCTTCATCGGCGAACCGCTGGCGCTCGCGGCCGTGGTGCGCGTGACGGATGCCAACGGACATCCCGCGGGGCTGGTTCAGGTGCGGTTCGCGGTCACTTCGGGAGGCGGCTCCGTAGCGCCCGCGTCGGTCGTCACCAACCCCGCCGGCCTCGCCCAGACCAACTGGACGCTGGGAACGGCGGCCCAACACACGCTGGCCGCCACCGCGGGGAGCGTCACCGCGCAGTTCCAGGCCACCGGGGAGCGGCTGCCGCTGACCATAGAGACGGACTCGCTCTCGCGGGCGCGGCTTACGCTCCCCTACCTCGTCCGCCTACGCGCCAGGGGCGGCTCCACCGAGGGATACGCGTGGAGTCTCGGGGAGGGGAGCAGCATGCCCCAAGGCCTCCGATTGGATTCCCGCGGCACCATCGACGGCGTTCCGGAGGACACGGCCACCGTCGTGCTTGAGGTGCGGCTCACCGATTCAGAGGGCGCGGAAGCAGTTCGCGAGTTCACGTTGCGCGCGTGCGATGCTCCGCTGGGATTGGAGCTGGGCGAGGTGCGGATTCTGGAAGAGGACGCGATGCGTGGATGCGGCTTCTACGTGCGCGCTCCCCGGGCGGGCGCGTACTACCGGGTCACGCTGGCCGGAACCGATGGCAGGAGCAGCGCCATCATGCCGGTGGCGCTGCACGTCGAGCCGGATGCCGCGGACAATCGGGCGCCAGCGGCCGCCGCGCCGCCGCGGCAGGTCGCGTATCGTGCCGCAGCCTCGCGCGCGTTCCACCAGACCATCTCCACCCGTGAACTCCAGGAGATCCAGGAGATCGAGCGCGCCAACGCTGCGCTGCATCAAGAGATACGACGGCAGGAAGACGAGCTCTTCTCGCGCCTGTCGGCGGATGGTCGTCTGGAGATTCTGCCCGACCGCTCAACCCGGGTCGGTGGTGTGGTGGCCGCTGATGCAGGGCGGATCCCCTTGACGCGCACGTTCCGCCTGTACAATCCGACGGCCGAACCATGGGACCGCTGCGATACCTACACGACCCTTGAAGCCCGCCTGGTCACTCAGAACCGCCACATTGCCGTCTACGAAGACGCAGGCGAAGAGGCAGGCATCTCCAAGGCCAATGCCGACAGGATCATCGCCTACTACGCGAACTACGGAGCCTCGGTCATCGACCGCTACTTCGGCGGCACGAGCGACGTCAATGGCGATGGCCGGGTTGTAGTGGTAGTGGACCCATTGCTCAACGGGATCAGGGCGTTCGTGTGGGGAGGAGACCATACCCTCCCCCGCGAGACATGCGCCTCCTCCAACGAAATGGAACTGGTGCGCATGAGTGCCGCCGCCTTCGCTCAGCTCGACAGCGAACGCTACTGGGCCTTCGGCGGACTCGTCCACGAGGTCAAGCACGTCAGCTCGCTCTACAAGCGGGTACGGCATTCACTCGGCGTAGCGGGCGAGATGTCCCCCGGTTTTCATCCGACCTGGATCGAGGAGGGGACGGCCGAGATCGCCAAGGAAATGAGTTCGCGCCTCGCCTGGGAGGCCGCGGGGGGACCGGCGGTGAACGCCCGGGTGACCGGCGAGGAGCTCGAGGCGGGGATCAACGGGTCGTATCCGGAAGTGTACGGGATCGTCAACCTGATCGGCCGCACGGCATCCGCCTTCGCCTGGTTCACCGATCGTCCCAACGCGGTCACGTTCCAGCCCAGGGAGCGGGGCAACGTGTACGGAAGCGGCTGGCACTATCACCGCTTCCTGCGCGACTGGTTCGGCGCGGCCGGAACCTCGCCCGCCGGGGACGAGGCGTTCGTCACCGTGCTGAACGACTCCCTCACCGCCCCCGGCCTGCCGGGCATCGAGAGCGTCAGCGGTCTGTCCTTCGGGGAGCTGCTGACCCAGCACGCGGTGGCCATGTCGGTGGCGGGGGCAGAGGACAGCCTGGTGGACGGCGTGCCGCGCTTCTCATCCTATGACTTTCCGGAAGTCGGAGAGTTCGCTCCCTCCCTGAACGCCCCCGGACACTATCCGTGGCCGATAACGCGAACCGGGGCATCCGACGACACGGCGGTCCTGTGGGCGGATTTCGGGGTGAACCGGCCCTTCCGCGGCGAACTGACCGGAAGCGGCGTGCGCTTCCACGACTTCCGGGCGGCGGAAAGAGGTGCGAGCGCGACATTCCTCGTCGAGCTCGGGGCGCAGGATTTCGGCGTGCGCGTGATCGTGGCGCGAATCCCGGACCCGGCGGGGTCCTGAGTCGTATCGGCTGAAGGCTCTCGTCCGCCTCCCTACCGCCGGCCCGCCGGCACCATTCGGACGATTCCGGTGGGCGGGCCATCGATGTCGCGCGTAGTGCCGTCGATGGCCAGGTAGATCAGCCCATCAGGGCCCTGGCGAACGTCGCGGATGCGGCCGATGTCCTGAAGCAGCGTTTCCTCGCGGACGACCCGACGCTGGTCGAGGCGCAGCCGGACCAACTGCTGGCCGCGCAATCCGCCCACAAGCACATCGCCCTGCCATTCGGGGAACGTTCCGCCCGTGTAGAACAGTATCCCCGACACGCCGATCGAGGGAACCCAGACGTGCGCCGGTGCCTGCATGTTCTCGTGCTGCGTGCCCGCGTGGATCTGCTGGCCGGTTCGGTAGTGGACGCCGTAGCCGACGACGGGCCAGCCGTAGTTGCTGCCGGACTCGATCAGGTTGAGCTCGTCTCCGCCCTGAGGGCCGTGCTCGTTCTGCCACAGGTCGCCGGTCTCGGGGTCGACGGCCATCCCCTGCGCGTTGCGGTGGCCGTAGGTCCAGATTTCGGGATGCGCGCCCTCCACGTCCACGAACGGGTTGTCGGCGGGAATCCGCCCGTCGTCATGAATCCGGATCGTGGTCCCGTTGTGATTCGAGAGATCCTGGGCGGGGTGCGCCGTCAGGTCGCCCACGGAAGGCCACTGCCGGTCCCCCAGCGTCATGAACAGGTACCCGTCGGCGCCGAACGCGAGTCGTCCTCCCCACATCGAGCTGCGATCGGTTCCGTTCCCCGGCGCATCCGCGTGAAACAGCTCCTCGACCTCGGTCAGCCTGTCGCCGGTGAATCGGCCGCGCACGATCGCGATGTTGCCCAGCGAATCAGGCCCGGGCCTGGTGTAGCTCAGGTAGAGAAGGCGGTTCACGGCGAAGTCCGGGTGGAGGACAACGTCCCGCAGCCCGGCCTGCTCGAACCCATCCATGGATCGCGCCCCGCGTCCAAGAGCGCGTATCTCGGGCAAGCCGTCCACGGAATCGGGCAGCAGTTCTCCGTTTCGGATGATGCGGAGCCGGCCCGGACGCTCCGTTACCAGCAGATCGCCCTCCGGCGTGAAGGCCATCGCGAAGGGGCGGACCAGGCCGTCGGTGACTTCCTCGACGCGGAAGTCGTGGAGGGCGGTCTGCACGACGGCCGGGCCGGCGGTGGACGGGGCTTCCGGAGACGGAGTGCAGGCGGCCAGCGCGCCCAGCAGTGCGGGGGCCGCCAGCAGGATGGTCGGCGTGGCGGGGCGACCCCGCCGGTCGGTATCGTGTCTCATGGGATTTGCAATCCTACTTCCACGATCCCGGCTGGGACAGGAGGAAACAGAGCTGGTGGCGAGGCTCGGCGAGAGCTGGCGCTCGGACGCGGACGCGCTGCGCGAACCGGGATTCCGGCACATCCTCTTCCTGTGCGTGGCCAACTCGGCGCGCAGCCAGATGGCCGAAGGGATCGCGCGCGATCTCGCGCCCGCCGGCGTCAGAGTCTCTTCCGCGGGCTCGGAGCCGGCATCGGTGCGGCCGCAGGCGGTGGCGGCGCTGGCCGAGATCGGAATCGACATCTCGGGTCACTGCTCGAAGGGTGTGGGCGAGGTGGCGCGTCCGGTGCACGCCGTCGTCACGCTGTGCGCCGAGGAGGTGTGTCCCGTCTGGCTGAACGATGCGCACCGGGTGCACTGGGGGCTGCCCGACCCGGCCGCGGCTGTCGGGACGGCGGAGGAGCAGCTGGATGCTTTCCGGGAGGTGCGGGACGAGCTGCGGAGGCGCCTGTCGGTGGTTTTCGGCCGATAGACGTATCCATCGGCCGCTGGTGGGGCCTTCGCCGACTATGCCTGCCGAGCCCGAATCAGGCTTCGGCGCCTCCCCGGTTGAGCACCATCGCGATCACCGCGCCGCCGACCCCGTAGACGACCAGCGAGACCACGGTATCGCCGAGGAGGGTGGCCATCGTGTGCATGCCCACCATCGTCCCGTACATCATCAGGCCGAAGGCGAGGCCCATGACGGCCCCGATGATCGCTCCGGCCTGAAAGCCCTCCTTCGCGTTGGCGACGCCCTTCCATCCCAGGATGATGGTGAGGAACGCCGCGGAAAGGAGCTGACCCAGCGTCACCGCCCACATGATGGGCTCGGGGTTGATCGCGTCGTTGGCGAAGAAGTCCGCCAGCAGCACGCCGTAGAGGAGGAAGCTCAGCACCCACAGGGTGATGCCGCCCGCGATCGTGGCCATGACGAAGTTCTTGCTCATGGATGCCTCCGGGATGAGAGTGGGGCGTGGACTTGCGAAGATGGCAAGATGCGGGTGCGGCTCGCGGGCGTGCAACGTTGGCCCGGGAGCGCGGGACGTCTCCGGACTCAATGCACGCGCATCGTCAAGGAGGAGATAGTACCACGCGCGCGTCGGCCGGGACGGCGCGGTCGCCGTAGGCGAACAGGGGGTTGACTTCGACTTCGGCGACGTCGCGCCATGCCATGACGCAGCCTGCTACGGCCTCGGCGGCGCGGACGATTCCGGAGACCGAAACCGCAGAATGGCCCCGGCTTCCGGTCAGCAGAGGACTGGCGCGCAGTTCCCCGACCATCATTTCCACATCCCGCGGGCGTATGGGCAGCACCCGGTGGGTGACGTCGCGCAGCACCTCCACCCGGGTGCCGCCGATGCCCACGGTCAGCATGGGACCCAGTTGTGGGTCGCGGTAGGCGCCGACGAGCAATTCGGCCGCCGGGGCGGGCAGCATCGGAGTGATCAGCACGGACCAGGCTTCAGGAGGCAGGCCTTCGGCGCGGGCGTAGGACTGGGCATTTGAGACGATGGTCTCGAAGGCGCGGGCGGCAGCGGCGCCATCCGTCACGTCGAGCACCACCCCGCCGGCGTCCGACTTGTGGATGATCCGGCGGGAGAGCAGCTTGACCGCCACCGGGCACCCGAGGCGCTCGGCCGCCCGGGCCGCCGCGTCTCCCGAACCGGCGACCTCGGCGGCCGGGAAGGCCAGCCCCGCCGCTTCCAGCAGGGCGCGCGCCTCCATTTCGGTCAGGGTGATGCGCCCTCCCTCGCGGGCCGCGCCGATCACGGGGTCGGGCGGGGGAGTGGCCGGGTCGGGCGGGAACGAGCCCGCCCCGGGGGTGGTCTGCGACGGATCGATCGGGCCGATCCCCCCGCGATGGCCGTCGGGATACCCGCGGTGCGCGCG
>VXMG01000064.1:0-12709 GCA_009841185.1 Gammaproteobacteria bacterium | reverse complement strand
CGCCCCACCCCCGCTCGCCCGCCGGATCTCCCCGACGATCTCCGCCAGGATGCTCACGGCGATCTCTTCGGGCTGCTCGGCCCCCAGGTCGAGCCCGGCTGGCCCGCGGATGCGGCCGATCGCGTCATCGCCGAGCCCGAGTCCCGACAGCACCGCGCGCACGCTCCGCATCCGCCGCGGGGACGCCACCACGCCCAGGTAGTCGGGTGCGGCGGCCGCGAGCGACGCCAGCGTCCGCTCGTCCTCGCGGCCCATGGTGGCCACCACCGCGAAGAACCGCGTCCCGGGAGGACGGGACGCGAGCATCCCCACCCAGCCGGCCAAGTCCTTCGCGTGCTCGTCGGCAATGTCGGCCAGTTCCTCGTTGGTCGCCTCGCTGGCCGACGCGGCGGCTACCGTCCGGTATCCCATCGCGCTCCCCAGCCTGAGCAGGGCGAGCGCCACGGGTGAGTCACCCGCCACCAGCAGGACGGGTGCCGGCAACACGGGGTTGATGTGCACTTCCACTTTTCCTCCGCTCGCGCAGGACATGGATACCTTCACCAGATCGTCGGGCCGCTCCTCGTCGGCCCCGAAAGCCAGCAGCCGGGGTTCCCCCAGTCGGAGCGCCTCCACTGCATGCCGGATCACCTCCGAGCGGGTGCAGCTCCCGCCGATCCATCCGTGCATGGTTCCGCCCGGGTCGATCAGCGCCGCATTGCCCGGCTTGCCGGAGGTGGGCCGCTCGCTCCGCACCACGGTGGCCAGCGCGAAGGGTCGCCGCTCGCGCTCCATCCGCGCCGCCAGGCGCAGCAGGTCGCCGGTCAATTGCGCTCACCCGGGGTAGAGCCCGCCGCCGCCTCCGCGTCCGCCGTCTCCGCCTCGGCGCGGTCGAACTCCTCGACCACGGCCGCGTAGTCCTCCGGGCGGTCGAGGTCGCGCAGCCGGGCGGCCGGCCAGTCGACCTGAACGGCCCGGTCGTGGTGCCGGCGCACCACCTCCCGCCCACATCCCGCGCGCATGCGGGTCACCTCGCCGAAGAGCACCCGGTCGTAGAGCATCGGGGGCGCGTTCACCTCGCCGCCGTACCGGGACACCACCAGCGGCGGCGCCTCCGCGGTGTAGCGCTCCACCAGCGTGCGCAGCATGCGCGCGGTCACGAACGGCATGTCGGCGAGCATGATCACGGCGGCGTCGCACGCGCCCGCGACCCCGGCCACACCCGAAGCCGCCGAGGTCTGGATGCCCGCACTGTGGTCGGCGTTGAACACGGGCGTGCAGTCCAGGTCCGCGATCTCCCGCTCGATCCGCTCGCGCGCGTGCCCCGTAACCACCACCACCGGATCCAGGCCGGCCTCCCTCGAGATCCGCACCGCGCGCCGGACCAGCGTCTCGCCCGCCACCTCCAGCAGAAGCTTGTTCCGACCCATTCGGGTCGAAGAACCGGCTGCGAGAACGATACCCGCTACACTATGTCCGTTGGCCACCTGAGTCCCGGTGTTTCCGGCCCCTTGTGCTCTGTTGGAGGGACGGGGCCCCGATCAACTATGGCGACAGACTGAATCCGAAGACCAGGAACGCGCGGTCGGGATCCGGCCCGTGGTCGTGATCGTGATCGTGGTCGTGACCCATGTGTTCGTCGTCGCCGGGGCGGTTCGCGTTCACGATATACGAGACGGTCACCGGCACCGCAAAGTCGTCGGTGATGACCAGATCCTTGCTGACCGATACGCCCAGATTGACGAAGGCGGTCCCTTCCGTCCCGTAGAACGCGCTCTCTCCGGCCACCATCCCCGCCGTCAGGCTCATGTCGACCTCTTCAAAGGCCGACACGGGAATGCTGGCTTCCAGGTACAGGGAATTGTCGGGGTCGTTTCGCGACATCCTTCCGGCGAAAAGCGATATCGGGAAGCTCTCCGGCCCGGTGAATGAAGCCGACAACTCGAGTATGTGGGCGTCGGTGACGAAGAAGCCGTCGGCCCCGGGGGCCGGGAAATAGTAGTCCGTGAACCCGAACGAGAACGAAGAGCCGTTCGAGGCCGCGACGGTATACGTGGCCCAGAGGTCGACCTCGTTGGCGCCGGCTCCCGAGGCGGAGATGGAAGTGGAGCCCCAGGCGCCCACCTCCAGACCTCCGAACCCGAGCGTCAGCGCGGGCTGCACGGACATCGATTCCCCGAAGTCGGTGCCGCGCCAGACATAGCGGCTGACGATATCGGCGCCGATGGAGGCGGACTGACCCTGAACCGGGCCCGCGACGGATAACATCACGGCAACGGCGAGCGTGGACAAAAGGACGCGTGCACTACGGGTCGCAGACATATTTCCCCCTTGATGACATTCATGGTCGCTGATCGATTTCCTCACTGCTCGATCCCGTCCTGCCCGTCCCGGACCACCTCCACGCGCGCGGCGAGGGCCGAGTTGGCGGATCCGCGAAAGACGCCCCGCACCGGGGGCGCGTCGGCGTAGTCCCTGCCCACCGCGGCGCGCACATGGCGCTCGTCGCAGTCGCAGTTGTTGGCGGGATCGAAACCGCGCCATCCCGACCCGGGCAACCAGCATTCCACCCAGGCATGGCTTTCGTTGGTAGAAGTCAGGTCGCCGTGGGGCCCGAGATAGCCCGAGACGTAGCGGGTGGGTACTCCCCAGCCGCGAAGGACGGAGATCATGACGTGGGCATAGTCCTGACACACGCCGCGGCCGGTCTCCAGGATGTGCTCGATGGGCGAGTCGGCCGCCGTGATGCCGGGTGAGAATTCGAAGGCCTCGTAGATTCGCGCCAGCAGGGCGCGAATGCTCCCCATGACATCGTCTCTCTTCTCGATGCCGCGCGCGGAAACGAACCGGGCCAGAGCCGCGGAAGAAGGCTGCGCAAAGCGGCTTGGTTGCAGCATTAGCCAGAGTTGCGGCGCCCGGATCTCGGACGCGAGCGCCTCCCACGAACCAGGTCCCGGATCGCCGGGAACCGCTTCGGGGGGCGAGACCTCCACGCGGGAGCGGGCGACGATCCGGAGTGCGCGGTGGCTGCCCGGCCGGTCGAAGAAGTGGCCGCGATTTCCGAAGGGCCCCCTGAACTCGAACACGGCTCCGCCGGGGTCGGTTTCGATGGAGAAGCTGCGCAGTTGCTGGCGGCGGTCGCGAACCGGGGACAGGAAGAGGGTCATGACCGATCCGCGCACCGGAGCGTCGTAGCGGAACTCGAGCTCGTGCCGGATGCGGTAGCGCGCGCTCACGACGGCAGCCCGGCTTGCACGGAGTAGTCGAAGTACGTCGACACGGTGATGCCGTGCAGCGCCCGGCTGTCCTTCAGCAGCGCCTCGAACGACCCTCCATCCCCTTCGGCGTCGTTCTGGTTTGCCGGGTCGGTCTCCACGGTTGCGGACAGGCGCAGCACCATGCGGTGGGGAGCCGCCAGCGGATAGCGCGCGCCCCTCGGGTCGATCCCCGCAAGGAGCTTCTCGATGCGATGCACCGCGAAGCACAGCGACTGGGGCAACTCCGGGTTGCGGGCCAGAAACGCCAGCGCCGGTCCCCGGCGGATCACCATGGAGTGGGTGCGGCAGTAGAACTCATGGGCCGCGCAGACCCGCAGGAGCCCCGCCCAGGACAGCGAGGGCGCGTCGCCGGGAGCCTGGCCGATCCGGTCCCAGGCGTCCAGCAGGGCCGCCTGGTGCTGAAGACGTTCGACGAATCGGCCGAGCTCGAGGAAGCGCCATGCGTCGTCGCGGGGCATGCGGGCCTCCACCACCCCCGCCAGCAGCCGCAGGCGGTCGATCGCCTCGCCCGCAAGCCCCGCCGGTCCGGTCGCCCAGGCGGCGGGGAAGTCGCAGTCGCGAAGCCAGAAGAAGCCCTGGTTGAGACAGGTCCAGACCCGGACCGGGAGCCAGGGCCGGAGTTGCTTGGCGTTTTCCCGCGCCGTGGTCCAGCAGCGGATCATGGAGTCGGGGTTGGTGGTTTCCTCGACCAGGCTCGCAGCGAGCGTATAGGCGTCGGCGAGCAGGAACGATTCGGCCTCGTCGGTGACGGTGGGGGTGATGGGCGCCGACTGTCCGAGAGCCCGGTAGATCACCCTCCAGCCCACCGCCAGCTCGCCGGCCGGAGTGTCGACGAGGCGCGCAAGCTGATACCGGAGGAGCCTGGCCGTGTGCTCGGCGCGCTCGAAGTAGCGCCCCATCCAGTAGAAGTCGGCTGCGGCCCGGGCGAGCATCAGTCGGGCACCCGGCCGTCACGCAGAACCCAGAGATCCTTGCAGCCCCCTCCCTGGCTGGAGTTCACCACCAGCCCGCCCCTGCGGAGCGCCACCCGGCACAGGCCGCCGGGAGCGATCCAGGTGTCGGAGCGGCCCCGCAGCACGAACGGGCGCACATCCACATGGCGCGGTTCCAGATTGCCTTCCACGAAGCACATCGCCCTCGACAGGTCGAGCACGGGCTGGGAGATGAAGTTGTCCGGGTGGCTGCGCAGGCGCGCCGCGTACCTGTCGCGCTCGGCGGCCGTGGAATGCGGTCCGACGAGCATTCCGTATCCGCCCGATCCGCCCACCTCCTTGACCACCAGCCGTTCGAGGTTGTCCAGGGTGTACGCGAGCCCTTCGCGCGTGCGGCACAGGTGGGTTTCGACGTTGGCCAGGATGGGCTCTTCGTCGAGGAAGTAGCGGATGAGATCCGGCACGTAGGCGTAGACCGCCTTGTCGTCGGCGACGCCGGTGCCCGGGGCGTTGGCGATCACCACGTTGCCCGCCCGGTACGCGTGGAAGAGGCCGGGGACCCCCAGCAGCGAGTCGGAGCGGAAGGTGACCGGGTCCAGGAAGTCGTCGTCCACGCGCCGGTAGATGACGTCTATGCGCCTGAGCCCCGTGACGGTGCGGGCGTACACGATGCCGTCGTGCACCACCAGGTCCCGCCCCTCCACCAGGTCGGCGCCCATCTCCCCGGCGAGGAAGGCGTGCTCGTAGTAGGCGGAGTTGTAGCGGCCCGGGGAGAGCACCGCCACCCGGGGCGTGCCCGCCCACGATCCCAGCGATGCCAGGGTGGCGTAGAGCTGTTCGGGATAGCGCGCGATCTCGCGCACGTTGTGCGCCCGGTACAGCCGGGGAAACGCCTGTTTCATTGCGACGCGGCAGGCCAGCATGTACGAGACCCCGGAGGGGACCCGGAGATTGTCCTCGAGCACCGCGAAGCCCGCGTGCGTTCGCACAACGTCGGTGCCGCAGACCGAGACGTAGATGTCGTTGGGAACCTGCAGGCCGCGCATCTCGACGCGGTACTGGGGACACCCCAGCACCAGGTCGGGGGGCACGATCCCGTCGCGCAGCGACCTGCCTTCGTGGTAGATGTCCCTGAGGAAGAGGTTGAGCGCGGTCAGCCGCTGCCTGAGGCCCCGGTCGATGTGGTCCCATTCGTCGGCCGTCAGCAGACGGGGAACGCAGTCGATGGGGATGATCTGCTCCGAGGCCTCGTCCGCGCCGATGACCGTAAAGGTGATCCCCTCGTGGATGAAGCGGCGCGCAACGCCTTCCTGAAGCTGCCCCAGATCCTCCGGCGACGCCCTCGAAAGCGCCGTGCCCAGACGCCGCGATACGCCGCGCAGGGTGCCGTCTTCGCGGAACATCTCGTCGTAGAAGCGTGCGTCGACCTCGTAGCGCGCGAACCCCCCCGACCCGGCCACGCCGGGCTGGGACACGTCAGGGTACGCGCGGTCGAAGGATGCGTGCCGGGACGCAGTCAAGGTTCCGTTGTGCTCCTGTTGGCCGTACGTGGGCTAGGGATCGCGGTAGTCCTGACCCTCGTCCGGATCCACCATCAGCACGAACTCGGGATAGGCTTCCAGTCCCAGTTCGGCGGCATCCTGCCCCAGCTCCTCCACGGTGCGCGACACGCGGACGCCCATGGTCTTCTCCAGGACCGTCCACACCACGAACGACACCCCGAAGACGAACGCCCCCACGCTCACGACGCCGAGCAACTGAACGCCCAGGTTGGCTCCGGCGGCGATCGAGGTGGCCAGCGTGCCCCAGACGCCCGCGAAGAGGTGCGCGGGGACGGCCCCGACCACGTCGTCGATCCGCCGCTGCTCCAGGAACTTGAGACCCAGGGTGCACACGACCGCGCCGACGGCCCCGATGAAGACGGCCCAGCGGGCGTCGACGATGTCGGGCCCGGCCGTGATGGCGACCAGGCCGGCGAGGGCGCCGTTCAGCCCCGCGAACAGGTCGATCCGGCCAAGAATGGGCCGGGAGACCGCGAGCGCCGTGACCACGCCCGCGGCGGCCGCCAGGTTGGTGTTCACCAGGATGTTGCTCATGGCCAGGGCGTTGACCGCGCCGTCGAGGGCGAGCTGCGAACCGCCGTTGAACCCGAACCAGCCCAGCCAGAGGATGAACACCCCCAGGGTGACGGCCGGGATGTTGGAGGGCGACATGACCTTGACCGTGCCGTCCTTGCGGAACCTGCCCCAGCGCGGCCCCACCACCAGGGCGCCGGCCAGCGCGGCCCAGCCCCCGGTGGAGTGCACCAGAGTTGACCCGGCGAAGTCCTGGAAGCCCCTCTCGGCGAGCCAGCCACCGCCCCAGTGCCAGGAGCCGATGACCGGGTAGATGAAGGCCGTCAGTATCGCGGTGAAGGCGAAGAAGGCCCACATGTTGACCCGCTCCGCGAGCGCCCCTGATACGATGGAGGCCGTGGTCGCCACGAAGACCATCTGGAAGAACCAGTCCGAAGTGACCGCGTAGCCGTTTTCGACTACGGCGGGCAGCGCGCTCTCGTCGCCTCCGAGCAGCGCGATCTCCTCCGCCGACGGGCCGTAGAACAGGTCGATCGACCCGATGAAGCCGCTCACGTCGACATACATCAGGCCGTAGCCGACGAAGTAGTAGGTGAGCCCGGCGATCGCGTAGATGCCGATGTTCTTGAGACAGATCATCGATGCGTTCTTGGACCGCACGGTACCGGATTCCAGCATCGTGAAGCCGGCGCACATCCACATCACGAGCGCGCCCCAGATCAGGAACGAGAAGGTGTTGAGGACGTAGCTCATGTCCGCTCCGGACTCCTGCGCGACGGCCGGCGCGGGAGCGAGCAGGAGGGCTGCCGCGGACAGGCCGGCGAGTGCCCCGATGCGACCGATCCGGGTTCGAAGGGTGCGGGTGGTCGTGCTGCGTGGACGAGAGTGCATGGTTTCTCCGGTGGTGATGTGGTTCCCCGTTTTTGTCGCTTCTATGATCGAATTTGTCGCATTTCCCGTCTGATATGCCAGCATCCATCGCTTCACGACCGATCCATGATGGAATGCGTCATTATCTGTGTCGGTTTCCCGTTCCGCAAGCTGCGCGCGGGATCATCCCGGCAGGCCCCTGAAGCCGCTGTGTGCACCGGCCACGCCGCGCTTCGGGCACGGGCCGCGTGTGCTTTGGGCACGGGTCGCGCCGCGGCTTGCACACGGGCCCTGCCGAGCTTTGCACACAGGCCACGCCGAAGTGATATCTTTGCATCCATGAGATTCCCCTACCTTCCCGAAGCCCCCGGCGGCTACGTCCCTCTCTTTCTCGCGCCCCAGGCCGGAGTGAGCGAGTCGCCCTTCCGCCGGCTGTGCCGGCGCTTCGGCGCGGACGTGGTGGTGACCGAGTTCGTGAGCGCCGAGGGCATCTGCCACGGTAACGAGCGCACGCGCGAGTATCTGCGCTTCGAGGAAGAGGAGCGGCCCATCGGCGTGCAGATCTTCGGCGCCCGCCCGGAGAGGATGGCGGAGGCTGCGGCGCTGGTCTCGGACGTCTACCGGCCCGACTTCGTCGACATCAACTTCGGCTGCCCGGTCAAGAAGGTCGTGAAGCGGAACGGCGGTTCGGGCTGCCTGCGGGACCTGGGGCTGGTCGAGCGTATCGTGCGGGCGGTGGTGCGCGCGACGCCGCTGCCGGTCACGACCAAGATCCGGAGCGGCTTCGACGAGAGGACGCGCGACCCGGTCACCATCGGCCTGCGCTGCCAGGACGCGGGCGCCGCCGTGGTCACGCTGCATCCGCGCACCAGGGCGGACATGTATTCAGGCCACGCGCGCTGGCACGAGATCGCGGCCCTGGTCGATGCGCTGGACATCCCGGTCGTGGGCAACGGCGACATCAAGACCGGGGAGGATGCGCGCCGCATGCAGGACGAGACGGGGTGCGCCGGAGTGATGATCGCGCGCGCCTCGCACGGCAGCCCGTGGGTGTTCGCGGGAGCCCGCGCCGCCCTCGACGGCCGGCGCCTTCCCGCGCTTCCGGACCCGGCCGAGCGTCTGGCCATCTGCCTCGAGCACGCGCAGAACGCGGTGGACTTCGAGCGGAATCACAAGAAGGCGGTCATCGAGTTCCGCAAGCACATGGGGTGGTACACGAAGGGGCTGCCCAACGGGCGCCAGCTCCGCACCCGGCTCTTCAGCCTGACCACCCTCGAGGAAACACGGGAAGTGCTGAAGTGCTATCTTGAACGGGAGCTGGCGAGCGCCGCCTGAGCGCGGCAGACGCGAGCGATCGGCGACCACCGCAAGAACAAAGGAGGACGTGCAACGGACACTGAGCCGTCTGCACCAGACCGTACGGGGGCGTAACGGCTTCGACGTGTTTGGTGAACGCGAGGTAGCGTGCCGAGGTCCGGGAAGCCTCGCTAAAAACCCGGAATCAACACAATTGCCAACAATCACATGGCACTGGCTGCCTGAGTTTTCTCACAGCCCGTCTCCTGGCCCGCCCGCCCAAGGCAGGCCTCCGAGGCGTCGACAAGTTGGGCTGGCCCGCGGCGATGCCGTCGCGCCGCGGGCGAGACATTCGACGGCTAGCCGGGCAGTCGGCGGGTCGCTGGCCGCTCGCCCGGTGAAGCGCAACAGCGATCTACGCACGTAGAAGCTTCGCCGGACCCACTCGCGGACGCGGGTTCGACTCCCGCCGCCTCCATCCCCCACCTTCCCAGGCACGTGAACAGCAAACTCCGCATTCTCGCCGCCATCCTTCCGGCGGTCCTCCTGCTCGACGTCATCACCAAGCGCTGGGCGCTCGGCACGCTCGCCAACGGACGCCGGATGGAGATCCTCGACGGGCTCGTGCCGCTGACCCTGGCCTTCAACCGGGGGGCGGCGTTCGGCATCTCCATCGGCAACGATCCGCGCTGGTTCTTCATTCCGGTGACGATCCTGGCCATGGGGCTGCTGGCCGTGCTCTTCGTCCAGAGCGAGAGCGAGGACCGGGTGAAGGTGGTGTCGATCGCGCTCATCCTTTCGGGCGCGCTGGGCAACCTGGTGGACCGGGTGCGCTGGGATCGCGGGGTGGTGGATTTCATCGGTCCGATCGACCTGGGCTTCATGCACTGGCCGATCTTCAACGTGGCCGACTCCGCGATCACCTGCGGCGCGGTCCTGCTCGGCATCTCGTTCTGGCGCGAGGAGCGCACGCGCGCGCGAGAGGAGGCGTCGGAGGCCGAGGCTGCCGGAACCGAGACGACCCCCGGCGGCTGAGGGTCCGTCGGGACCCGTGACCACCGGGGGTCGATACCCGGCTTCTTTCCTGCCCGATCGCCAGTCCGGCGTCGCGGGCAGTCCAGTTGCGCCTACAGCACCAGGTGCTTCTTCAGGTCGAGCTGCGAGACGTGCAGGCGGAAGACGTCCGCTTCCTCCAGCTTCGTCTCGATCAGCTTGCGGTGCACGTCCTCGCCCAGGGCGTTCTTGAGGAAGTCGCTGAACTGGCCGACGCGGGCGGCTTCGAACAGGTCGTGGGGCAGGGCGTCGATGCCCATCTGCTCACGCCACTTCGAGGTGAGGTGGTAGATGTCCACGGTCACCGGATCCGGGCAGGACAGCTCGTTCTCGACGCCTTCGAGGCCGGCGGCGAGCATGACCGCGAAGGTCAGGTAGGGGTTGCAGGTGGGATCCGGGAAGCGCAGCTCGATGCGGGTGGCAACCTCCTTGCCGGGCTTGTACATCGGGATGCGGATGGCCGCCGACCGGTTGCGCTCGGCCCAGGCGATGTAGACGGGCGCTTCGTAGCCGGGCACCAGGCGCCGGTAGGAGTTGTGGGTCGGGTTGGTGACCAGCGCCATCTCGCGCGAGTGCTTGAGCACCCCGGCGATGAACTGCTTCGCCATCGGGCTCAGATGGTGCTCGTCGGTGCCGTCGTAGAAGGCGTTCTGGCCGCCATTGAAGAGCGACAGGTGGGTATGCATCCCGCTCCCGTTCTCACCCGCGAGGGGCTTGGGCATGAAGGTTGCGAACGCCCCGCAGCGGCGCGCGATCTCCTTGACCAGGTACTTGTAGGTCTGGAGGCTGTCCGCCATCTGCAGCGCATCCTTGTAACGGATGTCGATCTCGTGCTGCGACGGTCCGACTTCATGGTGGTGATACTCGATCTGGATGCCCATCGCCTCGAGCGCGCACACCGTGACTTCACGGATGTCGTCGCCGATATCGACCGGGTTGATGTCGAAGTATCCGGCGTCGTCGAGAAGCTCGGTGCCCCTCTCGTTCTTGAAGTAGAAGTACTCGGCCTCCGGGCCGACGTACATGTTCGTGCACCCGTGATCCTCGAGTCGATCCAGGGTGCGGATGAGGATGTTGCGGGGATCGCCATCGTACGCCGATCCGTCGGGGTTGCGGATCTGGGCCATCATGCGCATCGACCGTCCCCCGCCGGAGCGGAAGGGCAGCACCTGGGCCGTGTCGGGCACCGGGAACGCGACCATGTCGCTCTCCTGGATCCGCTTGTAGCCCTGAATGGAGGAGCCGTCGAAGCCCATTCCCTCCTCGAAGGCGCCGGCCAGCTCCTTGGGGGTGATCGAGAAGGACTTGAGGTTGCCAAGGATGTCGGAGAACCAGAGACGAATCGAGCTGACGTTGTGGTCTTTCACGTACTTCGTGACGTCGTCGGTGCTCGTGAGGGACAGTCCGTTGCGACTGCCCATCTCGTCGATGTACTCCTCCATCTCGTCTCGACATTCTTCCGCTGCGTACAGGTACTCGTTCCGGTCCATGGTCACGCTCCGCTGAGTTGGGAAAGGGGTCCGGGACGCGGACCGCGCGCCCCGTGAATCAGATCAAGCCGCTGGAAAGTCTGCAAAAGAGAAGCGGCCAGGTTCCCGGAGACACTTCGTCCGGGTCCTGGCCGGAGACACCTCCGCCCGGGGACGACGGCCCTCATGGGGCGATCCTGAGCGGGTCAACCATGTTCAGCACGAGGCACGTTATCAGCGGCTTGCGAGCCTGTCAACCTTCCAGGCGCGGGCGATCCCGCCGTCATGGCGAATCCCGCCGAATAGCGACATTATCGGGCAAGAATACGACAAATTCGACGCGCCGACCGCGCATGCGCGCGACCCTCAACCGCCCGCCATCCACCCCCACTTCGTCGCCCGGCCGGGGGACCCGGTGCAGGCTCCCGAAGACGTATCCGCCGACGGTGTCGGACAGGTCGGAGGGCAGCTCCAGGCGCAACTGCTGATTCGCCTCCCGCACCGAGACGCCGCCCCAGATCCGGACGCTCCCGTCGGCCAGGCGCTGGAATTCGGCGGGTTCGTGCGCCTCGTGTTCGTCGCGGATCTCGCCCACGATCTCCTCGATGAGGTCCTCGAAGGTCGCCAGCCCCGCGGTGCCGCCGAATTCGTCGAGTACGATCGCCATCTTGGCGCCCTTGTCCTGGAGTTCCGGAATGAGCTCCTGAACGGGGCGCGAGACGGGGGCGAAGATCGGCGCGCGGGGCAGATCGCGGATCTCGGTCACCCCCTTCTGGTCGGCTCGCCAGAGGTCGCGCGCGACCAGCACGCCCACGATCCTGTCCAGGGTTCCGGTGTGCACCGGGAGCCGCAGGTGGCCGTGGTCCAGCATGACCTGCTTGGCCTCTTCAACGCTGGCGCCCGCATCGATCGCCACGATGTCGGTGCGCGGCGTCATGACCTCTCCCACCGGGACATCGCCCAGGCGCATGACGTTGGACACCACCTGCCACTCGTCCTCCGCCAGGGTTCCGGTGGTCCACGCCATCCGCGCCATCACTTCGATTTCCTCGCGGCTGATGTCCGGGCCGTTCCCCGATCCCTGCATCAGCTTCTGCACCCAGTAGAGAGGCACGAGCACGGGTGTCATGGTGAACGTCAGCGCCTTGAGGACGTAGGCGGACGAGGGGGCGAGCTGCTTGCAGAAGCGGGCTCCGGCGGTCTTGGGAATGATCTCGGAGAAGACCAGGATGGCGAAGGTGAAGACGGCCGAGAAGCCGGCCACCCATGCGCTGCCGAAGAGTTCGTAGGCCAGCGACCCCGCGAACGCGGCGCCCGCGGTGTGGGCCACGGTGTTGAGCGTGAGGATGGCCGCGATCGGTTGGTCGATGTGGCTCTTCAGCTCATGCAGAAGGCGACCGGAGCGTCGTCCCTCCGCGCGCTGCATCTCGACGAAACTCGTGTCGATGGAGAGGAGTACCGCCTCCAGAATCGAACAGAGCCCCGAGACGGCGAGCGTGGCGATCATGGTCACGATGAGGATCGTCATCGTACCGATGATCGCATCTTGCGCGGACAGGTGCAAACCCTCCCCCCGCGCGCCGCGCCCCCCGCCCCCCATTTTACGCGCGCCGGACCGAGATTCAGGAATGAGCCGTGAAGGGCCCGTCCCCGGCGATTCCCCAGCCCCCCCCGCCCCGCCCCGCCCGCGGGCACGGCAGGCGGCCGCGGGCGTACGGCTCCCGGCGGCAGCGAGACGGGGGGGGGGCGGTTGGAAA
>VXMG01000015.1:0-12801 GCA_009841185.1 Gammaproteobacteria bacterium | reverse complement strand
GGGTCCAGAGCTTGGGGGCGGTGGTGGGATGGCTGGCCGGCAGCGTGCTGGGCATCCGCCGCCGGGTCACCGCGGAAAACCTGGCGCGCGCCTTTCCGGAGCGTTCTACCGCCTGGCGGGCCCGGGTGGCGCGGGAGAGCTATCGCCACCTGGGACGCACCGCGGCCACCACGTTCCGACTCGCGCGCCTGACGCGCGCCGGGATCCTCGCGCGCTCCCGGGTGGAGGGACTGGAGCTGCTGGCGGAACCGGTTGCCCGCGGCGAAGGCGCCATCCTGGTGACCGGCCACATCGGCAACTGGGAGGTGGGGGGCGGGGCGCTGGCTTGCCGCGGCCTACCGCTGGACGTGGTGGTGCGCCCCCAGAACAATCCGCTCTTCGACCGCGCACTGACGCAGGCCCGCCGCCGGCTGGGAATGAACGTAATCTCGCGCAACGACCCGGTGCACGTCCTGCTCCGCTCGCTCCGCAAGGGCCGTGTCGTCGTGCTGCTCGCGGATCAGAATGCCCACGCGCGCGGCCTGGCGGTGGACTTCTTCGGAGAGCCGGCCTCGACCGCCCGCGGCGCAGCCCTGCTCTCGCTGCGCAGTGGCGCACCTCTGGTGCTGGGCGTCGCCCTCCATCATCCGGCGGCCCCCGTTCCCCATCACCTCGTGCTGGAACAGGTCTCGATTTCACCGAGCGGGGTGCCGGCCCGCGACGTGGAAGCGCTGACGCGCGCGCACGTCGCCGCGCTCGAGCGCTGGGTGCGGCGCTATCCGGGCCAGTACCTGTGGCAACACCGGCGGTGGGCCCGCCCGCGAGCCGCCGGCCGGACGCTGGAACCGTCCTCGCGCGGTCAGGTATAAGCGCCAGCCTGTTTGTTCCCACCGCCCGCGGTTCTGTTCGGCACCGATCTTGCACCGCCGAGAGGACGTCCCGCGAGGTCACGGAGTCCAGCTTGGTCTATATCTGCATACCCGCCCGCAACGAAGAGAACACCATCGGCGTGCTTCTCTGGAAGATCCGTCAGGTCATGGCCGGCTTCGGCCGCGACTACGAGATTCTCGTTCTCGATGACGGCTCCAGCGATGATACGCGCTCGCTGCTGTCGAGCTATCGGCGCGTCGTGCCGCTCGTGATCCTGTACGGCAAAAAGCGATTGGGGTATGCGGGGGCGACCGAAGAGCTGCTGCGCCACGCCGCGCGCCGGGCCGAGTATCCGAAGCGGGATGTGGCCGTGACCCTTCAGGCCGATTTCAGCGACGACCCCGCGGGCATCGTGCCCCTCCTGAAGACCATCGAAGGGGGTGCGGATGTCGTGAGCGTGGCCTACGCCGGAGAGCCGCCCGGACTTACCCGGTCCGCCCGCCTTACCCGCTGGGTCGGGCGCCACTGGCTGCGAGGGGCGCTCAGCTCGGCGCCGGTGTCGGATCCGTTCGGGGGCTTCCGGGCATATCGCATCGTGGTCCTCCGGAAGATGTTTGGCGAAGCGGGAGAGGAGGGGCTGGGGCTCGGAGAGGGCTGGGCCGGCAACCTGGAGCTGCTCGGGCGTGCGCTTCCCCATGCCCGCGCGGTCGCCGAGGCCGTCGTCGAGGCGCCTCGCAACCGGCGGGTGCGGGGTTCGCGTTTCAGGGCGTGGCGCACGCTGAGGGGCCTGGGCCGCGCGCGCGGACGGATAACCTTTGCCGCGGCACAGGGATCATGAGACCCCTGATCGGTCTCGCGTTCGCGCTGGGCCTCGGCGCCGTCTTGCCGGCCGAAGCCCGCGCGCAGGCGCCGGCGCCCTGGATGAGGCCGGCGGAACCCATCGCGGCCCCCGTGCCGTTCGAGGTGGGCGAGTTCCTGGAATACAAGGTCAAGCTGGGAATCCTCGACGCCGGCGAAGGATCGCTGGAGGTTGCCGCCATCGAAGCGGTGCGGGGAACCCCGGCCTACCGTGCCGTCATGCGGATAGACGGCGGCATACTGTTTGCGCGCGTGCGCGACGTGTTCCAGACCTGGTTCGACACCCGCACGCTGACCAGCCTTCGCTTCATCCAGGACCAGAACGAAGTCGGGTCGAAGCGCTATCGGCACTACGAGATGTTCCCGGAGCGCGGGGTCTGGGAACGCAGGGACGACGAAGAGGTGGGCGATCTGCCCACATCGCTGCCCCTCGACGACATCTCCTTCGTCTACTTCATCCGCACCCTGCCGCTGGAGGTGGGCGACGTCTACACCTTCAACAGGTACTTCAAGGACACGGGCAACCCGGTCGTCATACGGGTGCTGCGCAAGGAAGAAAAGGAGGTCCCCGCGGGCATCTTCAAGACCATCGTGGTGCAGCCGATCATCCGCACCCGGGGACTCTTCGGCCAGGGCGGCAGGGCCGAACTGTACTTCAGCGACGACGAGCGCCGGGCGCTCGTGTACATGAGGTCGAGGATCCCGGTCGTCGGCAGCCTCACCCTGCACCTCACCAACCCGCCCGCCTGGCAACCTCAGCCCGGCGACACCACCGGCTCGACGCCGCCGTAGCACCACTCCCGTTTGTTGCGGCCGCGCCACCGTATTACACTCGTAATACGCGGGCAAGGCCGGCCTCCGTTGTCCGGCCCGATCCTCGCTCGCGATGTCTTTCGTTCGGCCGGGAGCGATGACCTGAATGGCAACTCGGACGGTGCGTCTCGGGCAGGAAGGGGAGACGACCCTGGCCGATCTGCGGGACAGGACCGGCCTGTCCATCTCGGAGGTGATCCGGCAGGCGCTGCGCACCCTGGCGGCGGAGCTGGACAGGGAAGCCGCCGCGCGTCCGTACGACGTCTACAGGAACATCGCTCTGCCGCGGTCCGGCGGGTACGCGCTGGCGCCCGCCTTCCGCGCGAAGCAGGCGGTGGTGCTCGTGATCCGACGGAGGCACGCATCGTGATTCTGGTCGACACCGGACCGCTGGTGGCCCTTTTCACTCCCACCGATGACTACCACCGTCACTGCGTTGCGATTCTGGAGTCGCTGAACGAGGAGCTGGTGACCACGGCGCCGGTGCTTACCGAGGCGTTCCATCTGCTGCGCCCGGGGAGTCAGGGTCCGCCCAGGCTCATGGAGTTCGTGCGGCAGGGCGGGCTCCGGGTTCTGCCGATGGACGACGAGTGCCTGCTGCGCGGCTTCCAGCTCATGGACCGGTACGCGGACATGGCGATGGACTTTGCCGACGCTTCCATCGTGGCCACGGCTGAGGGCCAGAGGATCCACAGGGTGTTCACCCTGGACCGACGGCGCTTCGCGTCCTACCGCGTGAAGCGCGGCCACCGGCGCGTCCCTCTTTCGTTCGCAGAGCCTCCCGAATAAGCCCGGCAGTGTCGGAGAAGCCGTCAGCGGGGCGCCGGCTCCGGCTGGAGACGCCCGAGCATGTCCGGCTGGACTACGAGCTGGCCGACGTGGGCTCGCGGCTGGCTGCTCTGCTGATCGACATGGCGATCATCGTGGGCGGCCTGATCCTGCTCGCGATCGCCGACGCGCTATTGCGACGGGGCGGAATGTCCCTGGGCGAGAGTCTCGCGGCGAGCGTCCTGGTGCTCGGTTTTTTCGTGCTGCAGTGGGGATACTTCCTGCTGTTCGAGCTGTTGCGCGACGGCCAGACGCCCGGAAAGCGCGCCCTCCGCCTTCGGGTGCTCCACTCGAGCGGCCAGCCTCTCTCGGTGCGCGGCTCGGTGATCCGCAACGTGCTGCGCATCGTCGACTTCCAGCCGGCGGTGACGGGTGTGCTCGGCGGGGGCGTGATCATGCTCACCGGCAGGTCCCAGCGACTGGGCGACCTCGCTGCCGACACCATCGTGGTGCGCGACGGTGGCGCGGACGAAGTGGCCTGGCCCGAAGCCTCGGCCGCCCCGGCGGCGGGCCGACCGCTGCTCTCGGCCGAGCAGTTCGAGCTCCTGACCAACTATCGCCGCAGGCGGGCCGACCTCTCGCGCGAGGCAATGGACTCCGTGGCGAGCGCGGTGCTGCAGGCGATCCGTCCGGCCGTCGAGGGACATTCCCTTCTCGGGACGGTGTCCGCCGACGAGTTCCTGGTGCGGCTGCACGGCGAGGAGGAACCGCGCCGGGCGGCGGCGGGCGGTGTGTGGGGACTGCAGGCGGCCGCCCTGGTGCGGGAGCAGCGGCAGGAATGGGCCAGGTACGGCGAACTCCTGCGCGAGAGTCGCAGGGGCGGACTCGCGCGGCTTCCCGAAACGGAGCTCAGGACCTTCGGCCGCCTTTATCGCGGGATGACCGCGGACCTGGCGCGCGCCCGCACCTACGGCGCCCCCGCGTCGGTGCTGCGCAGCCTGGAACGCTGGGCCGGAGCCGGCCACAATCTCCTCTACCGGGTGACCGGGGAGTCCATCGTGTCGGTGCGCCGCTGGATGACATCCGGTTTTCCGAAGGCGGTGCGGACCTACCACCGGCCCATCCTGCTTGCGGTCCTGCTGCTCTTCGGCCCCATGGGCATCTCTTACGGCCTCGTGCGATCGAACCCCGTCCTGGCCCGCTACATGACCTCTTCGGCCATGCTGGAGCGCGCGGAGTCGACCCCGCGCGGAGACATCGACGCCGAATACGTCGACATCCCGGGAACACTCATGCCGCTGGCCTCCACGAGCCTCATTACCAACAACGTGCAGGTTGCCCTGCTGGCCTTCGCGGGCGGGGTTCTGGCGGGATCGCTGACCGTGCTGCTGCTGGTGTTCAACGGCGTGCACCTGGGCACCGTGCTGGGGCTGTACGCGAACGAGGGGCTGCTGGGCGTCATCCTCGCGTTCGTTTTCCCGCACGGCTTCATGGAACTCACCGCCATCTGCCTGGCGGGTGGCGCCGGGCTCTGGCTGGGCTCCGCGGTCCTGGCGCCGGGTCGCCGCACGCGCCGGGCGGCGCTTCAGGCGCGAGGCCGGGAAGCGCTCTCGCTCCTGGCGGGCGTGGTCGGACTGCTCGTGATCGCGGGGGTCGTCGAGGGCTTCTATTCCCCGTCGGGCCTGCCGGCGTCGGCGAAGTTTGCGTTCGGCGGAGCGACGGCTGTCTTGCTGGCGGTCTATTTCGCCCGGGGCGGGAGGAGGGAGGCGAATCCGGCGTAGGGACTCCCTACAGCAACCCTCGTTCCTTCACCTCAATGTACTTGTCGAGCGTGGCCGCCAGCGTCCGGGCCGGCGGGACGTCCACCACGAGGATGCCGGAACGCCGCATGGCCTGGAGCGCCAGCGCGCGCGCCTGCACCAGTTCGGCCGCGGCCGCCCGGCGGAAGGCGTCGGCGTCGGTTTCGACCACCTGGCCGGCGGCTTCCTCCAGGCCCGGGTTGCCGATGGTCACGGCGAGCGGAAGGTGCGCGCGGGCGACCCGGCCCAGCGAGCGAACCAGGGCCCGCGACACGGTCTCGTCGATCACGTCCGAGAAGAGCACCACCAGCGAACGCTTGCTGAAGGTTCGCCCCAGCGTCGCCATGGCGAGAGGGTAGTTGGGCTCCACCAGGCGGGTCTCGACCCCCGTGAGCGTCTCCGCAAGCCGCGGAAGGTTCACCCGCCTTGGCGCCGACAGGTGGCGGATACGGTCGTCGAAGACCATCACACCGAGGCGGTCGCCGTAGGCCAGCGCGCGGCTGGCCAGCAGCATGCTCGCGGCAAGCGCGATATCGGCCCGCTCCCGCTCGAGGATGGTCTCGCGCATATGACGGCCCGCGTCGATGGCGAGGACGAGGTGCTGTCCGCGCTCCGCCTGGTAGTTGCGCACCAGGAAGTGCCGGCGGCGGGCGGAGGCCTTCCAGTCGATGGTGCGCGGATCGTCCCCCTTCACGTACTCTCGCAGGCTCTCGAATTCAGTGCCCTCCGCGCGCATGCGCGTTCGCCGGGGTCCCATCTCGTGGAGCGGGCGGCGAAGGCTGTGTTTCCTGTCCCGCAGGAAGTCGCGGATGCCCGGCTGTACGCGCACCACGTCGGTGGCCGAGACCGTGACACGCGTCCATGCGAGTCCGAGCGGGCCCAGCGCGCGCAGATGCATGTCGCCGAGCTCGAGAAAGCCGCGGGCACGCGGCCGGATCCGGTAGGAGCGCGAGACCGATCCGCCGGGCGGCACTGCCAGTCGCACGCCCGCGTTCCAGTCGTCGTTGCTCCGCCGGGCGCCACGGCGCTCGAACCTCGCGTCGATGTCGTCGGTGAGCATCACGCGGACGGGGCGCGGAGTGGGGTTGGCGACCGTGACGACCGCTTCTCCGGACGTGCCCAGGGAGGCCACCTCGGGAGCCCGCCGCCTCGCTTCGGGGGCCTGCGTCCGGCGCGCGTCCAGCAGGATCAGCCCTGCGATGATCAGATCGACCAGCAGCGCAACCGGAACCGATACCGCCAGCAGCGGCGAAGCCAGCGCGAGCAGCCAGAGGGCGCGCCGGCTCGGGACAGCGCGGATGGTCGCCGCTCGAATGCCGGGGCGGTCTTCGTCCACGGGCTGTTACCGAGGCGCTTCCAGCGTCTCGAGCAATGCCGCCACCTCGTCGTCGGAGGATCGTCCCTCCACTTCAGCCTCGGGGGTGAGGACCACCCGGTGGCGGAGAACCGGGAAGGCCAGCGCCTTTACGTCGTCGGGAATGGCGAAGTCCCGGCCGTTGAGCCAGGCCTCGGCCTTGGCCGCCTGAAGCAGAGCCACGCCGGCGCGCGGGCTCGCCCCCAGCGCGAAGACCGATTCCCCGCGCGTGGCGCGCACGATGTCGGTGATGTAGCGGCGGATGCGTTCGTCCACGTGCATGCGGTTCACGGTGTCCCGCATCGCCAGCAGCTCCTCCCGCGACACCGGCTCGCCCAGCGGATAGGTGGCCTGGTCGTCGGCCCGGAAGCCGGCGTCGTGGCGGTCGAGGATGCGGCGCTCCGCCTCCTCCGGTGGATAGTCCACCGAGATCTTCATCAGGAAGCGGTCCACCTGCGCTTCGGGTAGCGGGTACGTGCCCTCGTATTCGACCGGGTTCTGGGTGGCGAACACCGTGAAGGCTTCCGGAAGCGGACGCGTTACCCCGTCCACCGTGACCTGCCGCTCCTCCATCGACTCGAGCAGAGCGGCCTGGGTCTTCGCGGGCGCCCGGTTGATCTCGTCGGCCAGCAGCAGATCGGCGAAGACGGGCCCCGGCCGCCAGGTGAAGTCGCGTCCGGTGCCGTCCAGGACGTTCACGCCCGTGAGATCGGTGGGCATCAGGTCCGGGGTGAACTGCACCCGGCCGAAGTCCAGGCTCAGCCCGCCGGCGAGCGCGCGCACCGCCAGGGTCTTCGCCGTTCCCGGGACGCCTTCGACGAGCGCGTGTCCGCGGGCCAGGAGGGTGATCGTCATCTGCCTGAGCATGGTGGCCTGGCCGAGCACGATCTGGTCGAGGGCGGCGAGCAGGCGAAGCGCCGGATCCGGCGAAATCATGCGGAGGTCCTCCCTTGGGTGTGGTTGTCGATGCCCTGCGCGACCCGAACAAGGTCCACGGGATCGGCCCCGAGGCCCCGGCGGATGAGCCTGATTGCCCGGGGCCGCGCGGTCCGCTTCTCCAGTCGCTCCAGCAGACGTTCGGCGTCCCGCAGGTCATGGGGAGGCGGGAGATGGGCGGTGCGCGCAAGCCGTCCGAGCATCAGAACCGCCGCGGTCTCCCGGGCGTGCGCGCTCTCATATACCGCCGCGAGCGCCGTCACGTGTTCCAGCGAGGATCGCCCAGGACCGCCGGCCGGAGCCAGCGGAGCGCCGAAGCGGAGTCCGGCGCAGAGGAACGCCAGAAGAACGACCACGCCCAGGTGAAGCGACGCCCTGCCGACGGGCGTGTCGACGAGGAAGTCCACGGTGGCGCGCGCGGGGGAGCGGGACGCCCCCAGTCCCTGGCTGAACTCGTCGAAGAAGACGGAGTCCCCCGGGCTCGTCCAGGCGATGGCCGCCCGCACCGCCAACACGGCCAGAGGCGCCTCGTCGGCGAAGCGGTTGGAGAGCGGTGCGGCGTCGGCGAGGCTGATGATGCGCCCGTCGCGCAGCGGAATCGAGACGGCGACCGCCCAGCGATGGCTCGCCGAGTCGGGTGCGGACAGCAGCAGGGGATGGTGGGGCACGGGAGGCGGCCCCGGTTCTTCCTCCTCATCCGCGTCGTTCTCTTCTCCCTCCTCTGCGGAGGCCGTGTCGGGCGCGATGGCGTAGCGCGCTGCGCGGGTCACCGGCAGCCCTTCGGTGAGGGGGTGGTCCCCGCTCCAGAGCGGGCCGTCGTCGAGTTCCGCACCCGGCGACGCACCCGATGCCTCCGCGGAGTCGCCCTCTTCGAGGAGCGTGCGCCGCACCAGCCCGAGCGAGTCCAGGATTGGCGACGCGCGCCGAGGGGCGTGGATCAGGGTGCCCCCGCCCCGCACCCACTCAAGCAGTTCGTGCACCTCGCGCGGGCTCGGCCGCCGCGCGGGTTGCAGCATCACCAGGGTCCCGCGCAGTGACTCGGCGTCGACGAGCGGCGTCGCCCGGATCGCCGTGGGAGGTCCCAGGCGCGCGATCGCGCGGTACAGCCCCGCGACCCCGTCGGGCGTGGTGCGCAGCGCACTGCGGCGGACGTCTCGGGCCGAGGAGCCCGAGGGACGCAGCGCGAACGCCGTCACCACCAGTAGCAGCGTGACAACCGCGATGGCGGCCAGAACTCCCCATCCGGCGTCGGGAGGGGTGGATCCTCGCGTCCGCCGGTCTGCGCGCGCGGCCGTCCCGTCGCGCGGCCGAGCCCGTTGCGGAGTCACTTCCCCGTGTCCCGGGTCGCTTCGCACCCCACGTGCCCGGCCAGTTGCTCCAGACCGCGGTAGCCGGACGAAGTGGGGGTCTCCTGGCCGAAGGCGATCTCTTGGAATGAGCGGATGAAGTTGGCGGTCTCGGCCTTCTCGCGTTCGTCGATGACCCCGCCCCCGGCCACCTCCAGCGCATACTCCCCGGGGGTCTTGGACGGATGGAAATCCACCGCGCCTCTGCGCTCCAGCGTCAGAACGAATCCCTGATAGAGCGCCGTGGCGGCGTGCCGGTACTCCGAAGCGCGCGCTCTCTCGGCGGCGATGCGAAGCCAGTCCCGAGCCGTGCGACGCTCGTCGGGTAACGCGTCCGGATCACGCCGCGCCGATTGCGAATCCGTCTGCGGCAGCGAGCGCAACACGACGAAGGCGACGGCGCCGAGGCAGACGGCCGCGACGACTACGGTCAGCAGCTCGGCCTGTGTTTCCGAAATGCCCGGGAACATGCCGCGGACCCAGTCCCAGAACCGCACCCACAGCTCGGCCAGCACTCGCCTCTGCAGCCCGCCTTCGAAGGCCTGGAAATCCGGTCCCCCAAGGATGTTGGCGAGCGTTCGCGACACCTCGTCGGCGGAAGGAAGCTGCTCCTGGAACACTCAACCCGCCATCGCGCGGGCTGCCGCCTCGAGATCCGTCCCCTCGCTGCGCGCCTTCAGGTCCGTGAAGAGCACCATGGCGCACGCCATCATCAGCGGAGTAGTCACCGACTGAAAGCCCAGTCCGACGATCTGGATCATCCAGAACCGAACCAGGCCGATGGTCTGGGCCGGGTTGGCCGCAAACAGGTCTCCCGCCGAGCCCGCGAGCGCGTACGCGGCCACGCCGGGCATGGCGGTGATGAACCAGGTGACCACGACGACGAAGAAGGCCCGCATGCGGCTGCCCCGCACCAGCCCGAAGGATCGCCGGAGGCCCGAGAACGGCCCACGCTCTTCAACCACGGTCGCCGGCACGAGCATGAAGACGTGCGTCGCCCACCATCCCACGACTGCCACGGCCATCGCGAACAACACGATCGTCGTGATAATGACGCCTGCGACAGAAGGAGCGCCCGTGGCAAGGGTGACGAGCGCCAGGATGGGGAAGGCTACCAGGAAGATCACCGCCGCCAGCAGCACCAAGGCGAGAATACCGGCGGCCATCAGCCGCGGAAGCGCGGTCAGCGCCCGTGCGTAGCTGCTCCCGATCGAGGCCGGCCGATCGCCCATCAGGTTGTCCATGGCCGCCGCGAGTGCCCCCCAGGTCAGCAGCGAGAACACGATGCCGACGGCCATGAGTCCGAAGAACGGCAGAACCGCGCCAGGGTCGGCCAGGATGACGTCCGCATCGATCTCGGACGCGGTCGGGATCACCGTCGCCACCATTGCCGGCACCAGCCCGACGAGGGCGAGCGGCATGTAGAGCCGATAGTCGCGCCGGAAGAGTCCGAAGCCGAGGTCGAGAACCTCCCCGAAATCCAGAGGCCGCAGGGGGATTGCCGACATCGATTTCTCCGGTCCGGTCTCTGGCCGCCCCCAGGATGTGGCGCGCGACCGGCGCAATCAAACGTATCGGCCAGGGGCAGGCAAGCGGTCCCGCCTTCGGCTACCCCCGGCCTTGACGGCCTCGTCCAGGGCGCGGTGGCCGCGCCGAATCCGCGAAGCGAGCCCGCGCCTCCCGGACGATCTCGGCGAACGCCGGGTCGCTGCGCAGGGGATCCCAGGCCGGATCGGTGCGCAACATCATGAGCCGGGGGTCCGATGTATCGAGAGCCTCCCGGAGCTGATCGAGGGCGCCTTCACTGTCACCCGACCAGAGGGACGCCTCGGCGAGAGAGGTGGGCGCAACCCGCCGGCCCTCGGCCTGGATGGCGTGGAGGCGGTCGAGCTGCCACGACCAGTACCCGGCCGTGCCACCGGACGCGACCGCCTGCTCGAGCTGGTCGACGGCCTGCGCGCCGGGGGCTTCCGGCCACCCGTAGGTGCTCCAGCGGCGCATGGTCGCCACGGCGGCCGCGACATCTCCCGCGGACGCGCGCATGCGCGCCAGCGTCTCCCACACCGGGCCAACGTTGGGATGGTCGATCAGCAACGTCTCCAGCACCTCGATGGCCGAATCGATACGCCCGTCCCCCGCCAGACGCCGCGCCACGAATATCTGGCGCCCGGCATCAGTGCGCGCCGTCTGCAGGATACGGCGGCTCACGGCGTCCTCCAGGCCGCGGCCGATCTCCGTCGTGGCCACGGCCCAGGTGGTATCCAGCTCGGCGAGTGGAACCCGGGGGGGACCGGTTCCTAGCTGAGCTGGCGCCGGAATCGCGAATCCTTCCGTGGCCGGCTCCCGGGGGAGGCTGCGTTCGAGGAAGTCGACCACTTCCCGTGCTTCGGCGGAACCCGGATCGAGCGCCAGGGCACGGGTGGCTTCCTCGCTTGCCCGCCCCACCTCCCCGGCATCCAGGAAGCCACCTTCGATGGCGGCCAGGAAGCGCGCTCCGGCCAGACCCGCGAGCGCGGGAGCGAATCCCGAGTCGCCGCGCAGCGCCTCCTGGAAGTATTCCACCGCCCGGCGGTACCCGTCCGCCGTGCCAAGCCCGTACTCGTACCGTCCCCTCAGATAGGCCTCCTGCGCTGCCGGATCGCCGCTCGGCCCGCTGGTCGCGACCAGCGCGACCTCCCCCTGCTGCCCGGGCCTCCCCGGAATCCCGGATGTCACCGCCATCGCCACTTCGCTCTGAAGCGCGAGCACGTCGGTCATCTCGCGGTCGAACCGAAAGGTCTCGATGTGGGAGTCGCTCGCGGCGTGAATGAGCTGAAGGGTGATGCGCACCTGGTCGCCCGCGCGGGTCACCGACCCCTCCACCAGCGCGTCGACCCCGAGTTCGCGGCCAATGGCAGGCGCGGACCGGGTTGTGCCCTGGTACTGCATCGTGGAGGTCCGGGACGCCACGCGCAGCCAGTCGAGCTGGCTGAGGCTGGAGGTCAGCTCCTCCTGCAGACCCGCCACGAAGTAGGCCTCGCTCGCGCCCGGCGAAAAGTCCTCCAGCGGCAGCACGGCGATCGACGTGATCGGCTGGGCGGGATCGTAGGCCTCCAGCGCGATCGTCTCCTGCCCCTCCCCGGACGTGAAGGCGCCCCTGGACGAGAGCCAGCCCGCCAGCCCGCCGGCAATCCCGATGGTGAGTACGAAGAACGCGACGCGCGGCAGCATGCCCTGGGTCGGGCTGTCGGGGGTCCGCCGGATCCCGTCCCTGGTGCGTTCGTACACCCAGGCCAGCGCGACCCCGGGTGGGAAGCCGAGCACGACGAGCACTACCAGAATGCGCAACCCGGTGTCGCCCATGCCGAACGCCGGAAGGACGATCTCGCCCAGCTGCAGGAGCACAAAGGCGACGGCGCAGTATCCCAGGGCGAAGCGCACAACCCGCCTGCGCCGCAACTCGGCGATCAGGTCGGCGAAGGCGAATCGGCGTTCAGGCAGGGTCATACGGCGTCTGGGTCGCGAAAGAGGTGGAGCGCCGACCCTTTAAAGACACGTCCCTTCGCACGCACGCTGAATCGATATTTCCCGGGAACCGGGAACACCACGTTCTCCACGGGCATGATCAGGCAGGTGCGGGCAGGCGGCCGATCGGGAGCGCGCCCGTCGACCTGGGTTTCGCCCTCGACCGTCAGGCACGGCTTCTCCGAAGGATCGAGCAGGTCCACCCGAAAGCGATAGCTGCCGTCGTCGCTCCGGTCCCACTCGATGCCCGCCACGATCACCATGCGGCTCTGGACGGCGGGGAAGCCGGGCGCGAACAGGTCGTTGAAGGCGCCCTGGACGTCGATCCGGGTTCCGGAGGAAGCCTGCTGCGCCGAGTCGCAGGCCAGCGAAAGGTAGAGTTCCATACCGTCTACGCCCTGGCGCCCGCCGATCGATCCGCGGCGTCGTCGGGAGGTCCCCAGCCACCGCCGCCGGGCGACTGGATGCTGATGATATCCCCTGCCTTCACCTCGAACGAGATCTTGCCCGGCAGGATCCGCTCCTCGCCTCCGGCAATCAGCGTGTTCACCCCTGGCGCCCCGGCCGCGCCGCC
>VXMG01000102.1:0-13126 GCA_009841185.1 Gammaproteobacteria bacterium | reverse complement strand
TGTCGGAGTTGCTTCGGGGGGGGGGGCGGCCGGGGGGGGGACGACGCCTCGGAGACGTTCAACGTCACCCTGGAGCTGGTCCGTCGCGGCTACACCGAGGAGGAGATCGGCCTGCTCTGGAGCGGAAACCTCCTGCGCGTGCTGGACGACGTGCAGAAGGTCGCGGCCGAGATTCAGGCGGAGAGCAACTGAGCGCGTTTCGGAGCGCGGATCGCACTTTTGATCGTCACGCCGGGCAAGGTTAGCTTTGCTGCCCGTCCCCGCGCAGTTCCTCCCCGGGAGGTGAGATGGTCCCGATTCTCGCGCTCTGGCTGCCGATTCTGATCGCCGCCGTGCTCGTCTTCGTTTCCAGTTCGATCATCCATATGGTGCTGGGCTACCACAGGAACGACTTCCGCGGGATCGAGGATGAGGACGCCGTGATGGATGCCCTGCGGCCCGCCAATCTGGCGCCCGGCGACTATTTCTTCCCCCACGCGGCCAGCCCCGAGGTCATGAGATCCGAGGCCTTCCAGGCGAAGCTCGCGAAGGGGCCGATAGCGTTCTTCACCGTCGGGGATCCGGGCGCGTTCACGAGCATGAGCAGGAACCTGGCGCAGTGGTTCGTCTACTGTGTGGTGGTGGGAGTGATCGTGGCCTACGTCGCCGGACGCACGCTGGCGCCGGGGGCCGAGTATCTGACGGTCTTCCGCCTGGCGGGCACGGTGGCCTTCTGCTGTTACGCGCTCGCCTTGCCGCTCAACTCGATCTGGTACCATCGGCAGTGGTCGACGACGCTCAAGTCGATGTTCGACGGGCTGATCTACGGAATACTGACCGCGGGCACGTTCGGCTGGCTGTGGCCCGAGTGAGGTGGTGATGGACAAGACACGACATTCACGCTGGCGCGGCGCCCTTCTCTGGGTCGGCGCGGTCCTGATCATGGCCGGGGCGGCGATCTACCAGCGCCGAACCGGTCCCACCTATCCGCTGCGCGGCGAGGTCGCCGTCGGCGCCGACGCGTACCGCTACGAGCTGGTGCGCAGCCAGGAGACCATAGAGCGGGCGCGGGTCGCGCTGCCCAGGCCCGGCGCGGACGCCAGCGGCACCATGACCTATCGGCGCTATCCCACCAGCGACGACTTCACCACGGTGGAGATGGCGGTTGAGGAAGGGGAGGAGGGCCCGGAGCTGGCGGCCTACCTGCCCATCCAGCCGGCCGCCGGCAAGATGGAATACTACCTGGAGCTGGAGACCGCGGACGGCGGAGTGCGCATCCCCGCCGAGCAGGGCGACGACGCCAACATCATCCTGCGCTACAAGGACCCGGTTCCGGCCCCGCTCCTGGTCTCGCATGTCATCGCGATGTTCTTCACCGTGCTGATCGGGATGCGGACGGGCCTGGGCGCGCTCTTCGCTCCGGGCAACATGCGGACGCTCGTCTGGGTGACCCTGATCGGGATGACGGTGGGCGGCCTGGTGCTCGGCCCCTTCGTCCAGAAGTACGCGTTCGGCGAGTACTGGACCGGCTTCCCCTGGGGCTATGACCTGACGGACAACAAGCTGCTGATCATGTGGGTGGTGTGGGTCGCGGCTGCGTTCGCGCTGGGCATGAGGCCCAAGCGGAAGGCCGGGCCGGGGCGGGCGACGGTGGGCGTTGCGGCGTTGGTCATGACGGTGGTGTACCTCATTCCGCACAGCATGCGCGGGAGCGAACTGGATTTCGCGGCGGTGGACGCGGGCGTGCCTGCCGCCGAGGCCGTCGGGACCGGCCGCAACCAGGAATAGGTGCGCGACGGAACCCTCCTAACCTCGCTCCGGCAGGCCCGGATGCCATCGTGAGCGCCGCGCACCTCCACCTGGTCACCGTGCATCTGCCGGTCATCCTGTGCCCGCTCGCCCTGGTTCTTTTCGTCTGCGCGCGCCTGCGCCACGACACCCCCGCGGCCCGCATCGGCCGCTGGCTGCTGGTTGCCTCGGCGGTCGTGGGCGTGCCCGCATACTTCTCCGGGCCGACCGCGTTCGAGGCGATGGAGAGCGAGCTGGCCCCGATGCGCGACCTGGTCGAGCTGCACGCGGTGCTGGGCAGGGCGGCGTTCTTCGGACTTGTGCTGCTGGCGCTGACTGCGCTTCAGACGACGCTCCGCGAGATACAGGAGGAACCCGTGCCCCGCTGGCTGCACGGAATCGTGGTGGTTGGCACCCTGCTGCTCAGCTACGTTCTGGCCTGGACCGGCCACCTCGGGGGCGCGATCCGGCACCCCGAGATCGGGGACGCGCTCTCCTGGCTGTTCCCCCGCTGGTGAGAGCGTTTACGCATTTTGTGTATTTCGGGGCGTCGGCCGCCTGACGCCTCGCACACGAACCGCTACCGAGAGATTCATGAGCCGTCCCGCTGTCAGATCTGCCACGTTCCGGCTGGCCGGGCCCTTGCCGTCGGCCCCACCGTCGCCGCTCGTCGCCTCGTTGCCCGGTACCGTCCTCGTCGCGGCCGCCCTCCTCGTTGGCGTGCCGCCTACCGCGTCCGCGCAGGCGCCGGGGTTCGACGCCGAAGCCGAGGTGCGCGCCCTGATGGCACATCCCTCCGTCCAGGAGGCGTTCCGCCACATCGAGGAGAACGACCCCTGGACCATCGCCACCCTGCGCGAACTCACCCAGATCCCCGCGCCTCCCTTCATGGAAGAGGTGCGCGGACAAAGGTTCGTGGAGTTGCTCCAGGAGTCTGGGGTCGATTCCGTCTGGGTCGACGAGGAGGGCAACGTCATCGGCCTGCGCCGCGGCAACGGCTCCGGGACGATGATCTTCTCGGGCCACCTGGACACGGTATTCCCCGAAGGCACCGATGTGACCATCCGCGAAAACGGCGACACGCTGTTCGCGCCCGGCATCGCCGACGACACCCGCGGCCTTGTGACCGTGCTCGCGGTGCTGCGCGCCATGAACGCCGCCGAGATCCAGACCGATCAGGACATCTGGTTCGTGGGCACGGTGGGGGAGGAAGGCACCGGCGACCTGCGGGGCGTCAAACACCTGTTCCGCGAGGGCTCGCCGGACTTCAGCGCGTTCATCTCGATCGACGGGTTGGGGTACAGCGGGGTGACCAACGCCGGCCTGGGGTCGCACCGCTACCGGGTCGCCTTCAAGGGGCCGGGCGGCCATTCCTGGGGAGCGTTCGGGCTCGGCAACCCCATCCATGCCCTGGGGCGCGCGGTGTCGGCCTTCGACGCCGAAGCCAAGCGCTACACGGACAACGCAGCCCAGCGCACCAGCTACAACGTCGGCACGGTGGGGGGCGGCACCTCGGTGAACTCGATCCCCTTCGAGGCATGGATGGAGATCGACATGCGCTCTGAGAGCCCGCAGGCGCTGCTCGAGATCGACGCGGTCTTCCAGGCGGCGATGCGGCGGGGGCTGGAGGAGGCCAACGCCGTGCGTGCCGGGGGCGAGGAACTCACCCTGGAGATCACGATGATCGGCAACCGGCCCAGCGGCGAGACCCCCGAGGATCACCCCTTCATTCAGCGCGCGCTGGCGGCCACGGAACTCATGGGCGGCATCACTTCGCTGCGGCGCTCCTCAACTGACTCCAACACACCGATTTCTCTCGGTATCCCCTCCGTAACCATCGGAGGCGGAGGCGCGGGCGGAGGCGCGCATTCCCTCGCCGAGTTCTTCATGAACCACGAAGGGCCGCGGGGCATCCAGCGCGCCCTGCTGATCCTGGTGTCGCAGGCGGGGATGGTGCCGGTGATGTAGGGCTTCGTGCCCTTGCGCCGGCGCGGGTTCATTCTTCGCCCGGACGCGCATCCAATCCCATGTCCCTGTTCTCTTCCAACCGCGAACGCCGCCTGTGGATGTGGACGGCGGTTGTCGTTGCGGCGATCTACTCCACCCTTGGGCTGGCACGTACGCTCGTCGACTACCTGGGCAACGACTTCTTCTCTGTCTGGCTCTTCCTGGCCGGGTGCCTTCTCGTCCTGCTGACCGTCGTCACGCAGGGGCTGAGGGTCCGCCCCGGAGGCGCCGAGATCGCGGTCGCCCTAGGGGTCGCAGCCGCCTACCTGCTGATCATCGTGCGCATGTCGGTCCCGACGGAGCGCTCCCACCTGGTGGAGTACGGCGTGGTCGCGGTCTTCATCCATGAGGCGCTCACGGAACGCGCCAGCCGGGGGCGCCGGGTTCCCGCGCCCGCGCTGCTCGCGATCGTGGCGGCTTCCCTGGTCGGCCTGATCGACGAGGGGATCCAGAGGCTCATTCCCAACCGCGTCTTCGACCCCGTCGACATCCTGTTCAACGTGCTGGCCGCAGTGATGGCCGTCACCGCAAGCGTGGCGCTACGTTGGGCCCGGCGTTGGAGTTCATCTGTGGTCAGGCGCGCCATGGGGGAACCTGGCCCCGAGTAACGCAGGTACCAGCGCGGGTCCGTCCACTTCGGTGGACAACGGTCACGTCACCCCGGATGACCGGGGAGGAGTCGTTCTAATGCGCAGACACGCCATGCTGTTCGGTTCGGTTCTGGCCACGGTTTTCATCCTGGCCGGATGCCGCGATGCGACGGAGCCACCGGTCGAACCGCCGGTCGAGCCGCCCGTTGAGCCGCCGATGGAGCCGCCCGTTGAGTTCGAGCCGGGGCCGCTGGGCGCGGTCACGCTGGAAGCGGGCGAGGCCGTGCGGCTGCGCATGCTGCTGTCGGTGACGGTCGCGCCGACGCTGGGCGCCGTGTCCCGGCAGGCGGCAGAGATCGCCGTCGGCGACTTCGGTCCTGTCCACGGCCGCGATGTCGACCTCGGCGACCCGGTTGACACGAGCTGTTCGCCGGAGGGCGGCCGCGCGGGTGCGTCCGGAATCGTCGGCGACCCGCAGGTGGTGGGAATCATCGGGACGAACTGCTCCGCCGCAGCCGTGGCAGCGTCGCCCATCGTCAGCCACGCGGGCCTGGTCATGATCTCGCCCAGCAACACCTCGCCGCGCCTCACGTCGGACCTGGCCGGCAACGCGGACGCCGACCATCACGCCGGATACTACCGCGTGTCGTCCAACGACCTGCACCAGGCGCGCGCCCTGTCGGACTTCGTGTACAACCAGCTCGAGCTCCAGAGCGTGGCCACCCTTCACGACGGCGACCCGTACACGTCCGCCCTCGTGGCGGCGTTCGCAGACGCGTTCTCGGCCCTCGGGGGCGAGGTGCCGGTCCAGGCCGAAGTCGAGAAGGGCGAAACCGACATGACGGATGTTCTGACGGAGTTCGCAGCCGCCAGCCCGGACGCCGTTTTCTTCCCGCTGTTCGTGACGGAGGGATCGGCCTTCGCCGCGCAGGCGCGCGCGTTCGACGGGCTTGAAGAAACGACCCTGATTTCCGCGGGCGCGCTGCTGGTTTCCGCATTCCTGGCAACCCCCCAGTCGGAGGGGATCTATTTCGCCGGACCGGAATCGGACTTCGGTTCGAACGTGAACGAGCGGACCGGAAGGAGCGGACAGCAGATTCTCGCTGCATTCGACGCCAGGCACGGCGGGTTTCCCGGATCACCCTATTGGGCGCACACCTACGACGCGACCACCATCCTCCTTTCGGCCATCGAGTCCGTTGCCGTAGAGGATGGCGACAGGCTGCACATCGACCGCGCGGCGCTGCGCGAGCAGGTGGGAGCAACCGCGATGAGCGGCATCGTCGGCTCGATATCCTGTGACGCGTTCGGTGACTGCGGAACCGGCCGGATGAACATCTATCACCACACGGACATCAACGTCACCGATGTCGCCCAACTGCCGGTCGTCTATGTGTACAGCCCGTGACCAGGCTATTTGTACCGCCCTGACTCGGCTCTCGCGCGGGTCCACGCGATCGCCGCGTCGTCAGCAGTCACCGCGTCATCATTCCAGAGATTCCTCCACGGCTTCGCGCGCAGCGGCCTCGATCTCCCAAGGGATCTCCGAATCGCGATAGAGCGCGGCCCCGTTCGAGAGCGTGAGGCCATCGCCTTTCCCCGGGGCGGCGGGATGCACCGGAGGGACCGGGGCCAAATCCCTCCAGACCTGTCTCGGCGCGTCGGCCAGCATCTTCCCGCTGCGCGTGAAGAACAGCACCGTCCCATCCGTGGCCACCGATACCTTCACCTGCCCCTCGTGAACCGCGCGATGATGGCGCCGGCAGAGCAACACTGTGTTCCCGAGGCTCGTTTCGCCCCCGTCGGCCCAGTGTTTCACGTGATGCGCCTCGGTGAACCGGCAGCCACACCCGGGAAAACGGCATCCCCGGTCGCGCTCCTCCAGCGCCCGCCGGATGTGCGGTGGAATCGTCCGACCCGGTAATCCTGTAACTGATATAACAACAACATAGTACGGCGAACCTCGATCGGGTGTTATCACTATTGGTATCCCCACCCTGAGCCAAGAATCCATTGGATCTCAAGAGAGGTCTGTGGACGAGTGCGAGGCCGACTCGAAGCTGTTCCCTTTGCCTCAGGGAATCGGACAGGACCGGGGTCGGAGTCGGCTTGCCCGGGTGATGGATCATCCAGTAAGATCCTCCCGCCATGGGAAAGAACAAGCTGAAGGACAAAGAGCTGAGACCGTCGTGGAGGCGTTCGCTCCTCAGGGGCGCGTGCTTCGTCTTCTGCCTCTTGACCATCCGGGTGGTGGCCCTGCAGGCCTTTACCATCACCTCCGGATCCATGGAGCCCACGTTGCTGGCCGGGGACTTCGTGTGGGTCAACAAGGCTGCAATGGGCTCGCGAATCCCGTTCACCGACATTCGCATTCCCGGCTACTCCGAGCCCCGGAGAGGGGAGATCCTGGTATTCGATCCTCCGCACGAGGACGGGCTCATCGTCGTCAAGCGGCTCATCGGCATGCCCGGCGACACGCTGGAAATGCGGGACAAGACCTTGTATCTGAACGGGCGGGCGCAGGACGAGCCATACGTGCTGCACACCGATGGGGAGCCCAATTACTCGGCAGCCGCGATGCTGTGGCACCAAGAGATCCTCGTTGGCGGTCCGAGGGAGGATTACCTGCCGACCCGCGACACATGGGGTCCACTCGCGATTCCCGACGGTCGGTACTTCATGCTCGGCGACCATCGCGACGAGAGTCTGGATTCACGCACTTGGGGACTTCTGGAGCGCTGGCGCTTCGAGGGGCGGATCCTCGTCCGATACTTCTCCTACAACCGGGATTCCCACCGGCCATTCCCCTTCATCCGCGAGATACGCTGGAGCCGGATCGGAACCCGACCCAGGTAGGCACGAGGGCAACGGGCTACCGTCAGTTTGGGGTTGAAGACTTCGCTCGCCCGATCGTAGCCGACTAGTTTTGGTAGCTAGTATGGGCACCTCTCTACGACACATACGAACCTCGGAAGCGAGGTAAGCATGGAGAATCATTCGACTGCCCCCGAACCGACCGAGGGCTTCAGGGATCCGACCGCGCTGACGAGATGGACGCGGGGGTTTCTGTACGCCAGCATCGCCACGGCCCTCGTGCGCTTAGGGTCGGATGCCGCCAATCTGCTAGGAACCGAAGGCGTGGGAGAGTCGGCAGGAACCGCGTTTGACCTCTTCTGGTTCCTGACGGGGGTGCCGATCTGGCTCATTACGGCGATCCTGGTGCTCACCTGGATTCATCGGGCCAATCACAACGCACGACAACTGGGCGCAGCCGGCATGCACTTTACGCCGGGGTGGGCGGTGGGCTGGCACTTTGTGCCGATCGCGTGGTTCTGGAAGCCCTACCAGGCCATGACGGAGATCTGGCGCGCCTCCCGCAACCCTGCGGACTGGCGCGACGAACCGGTATCGCCGCTGCTTCGCTGGTGGTGGATCCTCTGGATCGTGCCGTTCTGGGGCGTCGTCATCGTGGAGTTGACGGTAGCCCGAACCCTCGCCGCGATGACTGGGCCCGGCTTGCTGCCCTTCACCGCGCCAGCTGTGGCGAGCCTGGAAGCAGCTGCAGCAGCTGCAGGGCTTGTGTACTGGATCCTGGAGATTCCGCTGATCCTTGTGCTTCTCGCCATCATCGGCGCCGTCCACCGGATGCAGAAGCAACATCGCGCGAGGTGGGTGGCGGTGGGCTGACCGCGGCCGACCGGGCTTCGCTGGGTTGGGAAGGGGGCTCGACCCCGGCGCAGGGACGGGCGGAGTCCGTCCCGGAGGCCGGGGGGACCGGCGCCGAAGCGGTGGCAACGCCAACCACGTCGTCCGCCGGTCCCGACGCAGGACCCGCTCGCGAAATCGACGGCCTCGACCGGCGGTGATCGGTGGTCGGCGGGAGACCATCCGGCGACCGGTCGCCTGGACGTTCGGCCAGGCGGGAGGGGGGCGAACACCCCCAACCGCGAACGCTGCCGGAGCGGCGGTTTTCCGGGGGGATCGAAGGGGGGCGGAGCACCCCTCGCCAGAGCGCGAATGTTTTACATTGCGTAGGCTGGCTTACGACCAATAACGGTCGTCAGCCAGCCCTTGGGGACGCCGCCGAAAGCGCCTCTCGGAGCACCGTCCCGGACAGCGTCCACCGGGCCGTCGCCGGCAAGCTCCCCGGCCTCTTGGCCGACCGCCTCAAGGACGGCGGAGACGCAACCCCCAGCGCTCTCTGCCGAGCGGCCCGGTTCCGCCCTACCCGTACCCCTCGGAGACCGGCGATCGTCGATCTCAGGCGATCCTGAGGCCCGAAGAATACCCGAAACGACCCCGTTGTGCCCCCGAAACGGCCTCCGAGCCCGGTCGCGGGCTCGGATCAGCTCCCGGCGCCCGCTCTCCCGGCCGCCAGATACGCCGACCAGTCCTGCATGACCCGGCGTCGGCGCTCGAACAGGTCGCTCCTGAAGTACGCGCCCTCGACCCCGCCGACCTTGTGCGCCAGCGCCGCCTCGGCGACCGTGCGGTCCACGCCCGCCTCGGCGGCCCAGTCGCGGAACGAGCTGCGCAGCCCGTGCACCGTGCTCGGGATGCGCAAGTCCCGAAACGCCCCCGCCACCTGAGGGCTCCGCAGCTCCCGTCCCTTGAAGCTGGGGAAGATCAACCCCGACCCGTTCTCGATCTCCCTGGCCCGGTCCAGCACCGCAAGCGCGCCCGTCGAAAGGGGCACCCGGTGCTCCCGCCCGGTCTTCATGCGCTCGGCGGGCACCGTCCACGTCTGGCGGTCCCGGTCGATCTCCGGCCACCGCGCCCTGCGCGCCTCGCCGCTCCTCGTCGCCGTCAGGGCCACGAACTCAAGACACAGCCGGATGCCCAGCCACGCGTCCGACGCCCGGACCGCCGCAAGCGCCGCCCCTACCTCGCCGTGAGGCAAGGCCCGGAAGTGCGTCCGGTGGCGCGTGCCCCGCGGCAACGCCGCCGCGATGGCGTCGCCCGCCGGGTTGTCCTCGCGGTAGCCCCTGGCCACCGCCCACTTCATCACCGCGCCGATGCGCCGGCGCACCCGCGCCGCCGTGGGCCGCTTCTCGTTCCAGATCGGTGCCAGACAGGCCAGCACGTCGGCGGTCGTGATCTCGCCCACCCGCTTGCGCCCCAGCTTCGGAAACACGTAGTCCCGAAGACACTGCCGCCACTGCTTCTCGCTGGCGTCGCCCTTCCAGTTCTTCGCGTGGAGCGCGATCACCTTCTCGGCCGCCCGCTCGAACGTCGGCATGCCGCCGCTGCGCGGATCCATGCCCTTGTGGATGGCGCGCCGATTCTCGAGCGCCTTCGCCCGCGCCTCGGCCAGCGTCACGACCGGATAGGGACCGAGGCCGACGTTGAAGGGCCTGCCGCCGATCCGCATCCGTTGCGCCCAGGTCTTCGACAGCTTTCCTGAGGCGGTGGGCTTGACCAGCAGCGAGAGCCCGTATCCGCCGCGACCGTCCCCGTACCGCCCCGGTCGCTTGACGGTCCGAACGAACGCGGCGCTCAGGCGTTTGGGTCGCGTCACGGCGTGCTCCGTGTGGATTCTGGTTATCACCGTAGGTTATCACTAACGGAACAAGACTAAGCGGAATCGTCTGAACCGTCAAGAGACATACAACACAAGTGATGCCAACGTGTTATCCGGAATTACGAGACGTTACGGGACCTTGCTGAACACCTATGGTGCGGTGGAATCGTGCGCGTCCTGCGGCCCACGCTCAGCATCGAGCCGTCCTTCGCGTGGACCATCGCGACCACTGCCGCATCGCACGCCATGCGCCGCGACGTTTCCGCGGAAACGCGAATCCCGTCCAGATCGGAGCGCCCGGGCTCGCCTTCCGCCGCCAGCGTCGCTGCATCGCAGTGGACCATGACCTGGTAGCGCTCGGCGCGGGTGCCGGACTCGGCGCGGGGCCGAGTCTGCTGCCCGGGTTCACCGGGGTCGCCAGCCGGTTCGCCACCCGATTCACCCCGGCTTTCCGTCGCGAGCGCATCCGAGTCCCCGCGGGAGGCGCGCGACTCGCCGCCCCCGAACCCAGCCGCCAGCGCCCGCTCCGCGAGCAGCCCCACGGCGTCCGCCCGCCGCTGCTTCGGCTTCGGCCGGAGATCATCGGAACCAGGCTCGCGGGTCGCCGCGCCTCGTCCGCTGCTTCCGGCATCCTGTCCGCCACGGGCGGCCCCGCCCTCGCCCCGGAACAGCGCATCCGACGCCGCCTCGACCGCCCGCATCAGCACCGCTCCGACCTCGGGTTCGAGACGCCCCTTCACCACGTACATCCCGTCGCCGTCCACGAACACCGAGAACCCTCGGCTGCGGTGCCGGGCCTGCTCGGCCGTCAACTCCTCGTTGCGCGACAGCTTCTTCCACATGCGCACCTTCCGCTCCAGGTTCGCCGCCGAGCCCGCGCGCGCGAACTCGAGCAGCGTTGCCTCGCTCTCGGGCGTGGCCACGCGCGTCAGCGCCCGCACCTTCGCGTACGAGATGCTCCCCTCCCGCAGCGCGCCGGCGGTCTGCGGCAGATTCTCCAGTGCCCGGGCGGCGCGCACCCGCTCGCGCGCCGGGCCGATCTTGATGCCGATCTTCCAGGCCAGCCACTCGGCGCAGGAACCGAAGTCGTCCTTCCAGCCGCCCCGGCGATCGAAGTCGGCGATGAGGGTCATCATCTGCGCTTCCGCGGCGTTGATGCCGGCGGCCAGCTCGGCGATGCGGTCGCCCAGCCTGGCGAGGTCGTCGTCGGGCTTGTCGGCCTCGGAGCGGGAAGGAGAAGAGACGGGTTCGGGACTGGAGGGCGTCGAGATCGCATCGGGGTGCGCTTCGGCCACAGATCCGGCGCCCATCGATTCCCGCACCATTGCCGGCTGCGGAGGATTCCTGCGAATGTCGTAGAGAACGTCCGGGGATGCGATCATCGTTCCTCCCAACGTGAGATTGTACAATGACTTACGTACAAATATAATGCCACCGAAATCGGCCTCTCAGGATGCCCTGTAGTGGCTGAAGTGGCGGCGGGAGACCTTCGGAGCAGGAATGGGGCAGCGAAGGCCGTCAGCGAGCCTGTGAGAGGCCTCGGCGGGCCGGAGAGTCCGCGACATCGGACTCCGCCGACTCGCGCTCGCCAAAGTTGTCAATGGCAGAATGGGACTCCGCCATGTGACTTCGGGGCGTGCTGATCCCTCGGCGTCGGGGGATGTTCGTGGCGGTCCTTCAGTGGAAGACGCCGAACGAATCCGGGCACCCTACCGTGGGCGAGCGCGTACGCCGCCCTTAGCGGTCCGGCGTGTAGTCAGTACCCCGTCAATACCCCAGCGCCATCGCCCCGGGCCGGCGCGGGTCGGCGTAGCCGTAGAAGAGCCCGTCGGAGAACATCACCGTCTGCAGGCTGCCCATGCCGGCGCTGAACTGGACGTCGTGGCCGCGGGCGCGCAGGGCCCGGATCACGTCGGGGCTGAAGCCGCTTTCCACCTCCAGCCGGTCCGGGTACCACTGGTGGTGCATGCGGGGCCGCGACGTCGCGTCGGCGATGTTCATGCCGTGTTCGAGCACGTTCACCAGCAGTTGCAGGTTGGTGGTGATGATGCGGCTTCCGCCCGGGCTGCCGGTGAGCAGGAAGGGCCGGCCGTCGCGCAGCACGATGATCGGGGTCATGGAGCTCACCGGCCGGCGCCCCGCGGCGATCTGGTTGTCGGCGCTCCCCATCAGCCCGAAGGCGTCGGGGATGTCGGGCCGCAGGGTGAAGTTGCCGAGGTTGTTGTTCATGAGGATGCCGGTGCCCTCGATCACGACGCCCGAGCCGTAGGAGAACATCAGCGTATAGGTGTTGACCAGCGCGTTGCCTTCGCTGTCAAGGATGGAGTAGTGCGTGGTCTCCGGGCTCTCGTAGGGGGCGAGGTTGCCGGGCCCGATGTCCGATGACGGGCGGGCGCTGCTGAGGGAGATGCCCCGTGCCAGCTCGGCCGCGTAGTTCTTGCTGGTGAGGGCGGCGACGGGGAGATCGAGGTGGTCCGGATCGCCCAGGTACTTGCTGCGGTCGGCGTACGCCAGCTTCATCGACTCGGCCATGACGTGCATGGCGTCGGCGCTGCCGTAGCCCATCTCCTTCAGGGGGAAGTTCTCGAAGATGTTGAGCATCTGGACGATGTGCATCCCGCCCGAGCTGGGCGCGGACATGGCCGCGATGTCGTAGCCGCGGAAGGTGCCGCGCACCGGCTCGCGCTCGACGACGCGGTAGTTGGCCAGGTCCTCCATGGTGATCAGGCCGTTGTGCCTGGCCATGTCGGTCGCGATGCGGCGCGCGATCTCGCCCCTGTAGAAGGCGTCGGCGCCGCCCTCGGCGACCTGCTCCAGCGTCCAGGCCAGATCCGGCTGCCTGTACAGGTCGCCCACCTCGTAGTTGGAGCCGTCGGGCTTGTAGAACTTGGCCCGCGACGCCGGATTCGCGCTGAGCCGCGGCTTGCTGCGGGCGAGGTTCACGGCCAGGTCCTCCCACACCACCATGCCGTCGCGCGCCAGGTCGATGGCGGGCTGGGCCACTTCACGCCAGGTCATGGTGCCATAGTTGCGCAGCAGGTGATCGAAGCCGGCCACCGAGGCCGGAATCGCCGACGACTTGTGGCTGAAGCGGTACTCGTCGTTGTCGACCTCGCCGTCCGCCTCGAAGAACATGTCCGCGTGCGCGGCGGCGGGCGCGGTTTCGCGGAAGTCGACCACAACCGTGCGGTCCTCCTCGGCCAGGTGCAGCAGGATGAACCCGCCCCCGCCCACGTTGCCC
>VXMG01000034.1:0-13375 GCA_009841185.1 Gammaproteobacteria bacterium | reverse complement strand
AGATCGAGCGCGGTTGGCGCAAGTTCTATCGAAACAGGCTGGTGGAGGCGGAGCGCCGCGCATGGTCGGTACGGAAGACCATGAGGGAGAGGGAGCGCGAACAGACACGGGAGCGGGGGCGGACCATCGCCCGCATCGTTGTACCGCGACCGCCCCGGCCCCGAGGCCCCGAGCGCGGCGGGGGAGGGTTCGAGAGATGAGCCCTGCCTCCAAGGTCATCGCCAAGCGGATCGTCCAAGATGCCCAATCTGGATCCGTTTCGGCAGTCTAAGCTACGGGCTCTAGGGATCGCCCAAGACTGTTAATCGCCGGTCTCCGAGGGGTACGGTAGGGGTGACACGGTGCGCGGCAGGGAGCGCCGCCGTCACCGAAGCGTGATCGGCGGCCCGCCGCTCCTTGCCGATCCCCGTGTGCCTGGCGACCACGAGGCCGTGGAGCTTTGCTGCGATGGCCCGGGCGAGGCTGTTCCGGGCGGGGTCAGCCGGACCCCGGACGGCGCACCGGCCCGATGTCGGCCCCGCCTCCGGACAGGAACAACCGCGCGTACTCCCACACCCTGTCAACCTCCCAAGCACGGTCGCGAGTCACTCCGGGGATTTCGCCGGGCAGGTAGGGAGACACGAGGGCTTCGGCAGCGTCCCGGTCGGCCGCGATCATCTCGACGATCCCCCGTAACTCCGGGTCCCCCAGCGCGAGCGCCAGCCGCATGGCTCCCCTTACGGGAAAATACTGCTGCGATCTGGAGAGTCGGTCGCGGGCCACCTCGCGCACCCGCGCCACCTGCCCGGCGGTGAGTGCGCCGTCCTCGACCATGAACCGGAGCACCGTCAGACCCCCGAAGACACGGGACGGGTCTTCGCCGGGGTCGGACACCGCCGCGAACACGGCCGGGAACGCCTCCGCGCCGAAATCCGCCAACGGGTTTTCCCCGCCCATCGTGAGTGTCTCGACCAGAAGCGGGATCGCCCGCAGGTCCCGCAGCTTGATCACGGTCTCCAGATAGTCGAAAACCGCCTCCGCCTCCCGCGGCGTGTCCGTCTCGCCCCGCAGTTCTGCCCACGTCGCGTCGATCACCGCAAGCCTCAATTCCGAGGACGCGCGCGGCCCGAGCGCCGCCGCCGTTTCGAGCGCCCTGAACCGGTCCCGCAGCGCGCCCTCCGCCAGCACGGCGACCGCCTCTTGCTCCGTCATCCGCGAAGCGGCCTCCGGCACCTGCGCGGAGGCCGGAGCCGGAACCGCCAGCGCCAGCAGCACGGGCCACGCGGGAACCGCGCCGCCCATCTTCCGTCCGTTCTGCATTTTTCCCCCTACCACTGGATGTGGATGTGGCTCGTGTATTGCTGGTAACCCGTGCCGTAGCCCGAGTGCCACGTGCGGCTGGCATTTACCGCCGCGTCCGCGAACTTGCCATGCATGGCCTGATTGAAGCCGGAGGCCTTGAAGTCGCCCGCGCGACCATCCACATGTGAGCTTCCAGACGTGCCACCGACCGCCGTGTTGCCCTCCGGGCAGCGCCAGTCGGACGAGACGTACGCCCCGCTCACGCCCCGCGCAACGACGTACGAGAACACGGACGACCTGCCAAATGTGTACGCGGGATCGAGATAGCCCGTCTCGTGGCCGTGCGTCCCGGTCCCATACACGGGCGTGTCGTCGAACTTGTCGCACGGCCACTCCCCCTCGGCGTCGTACTCCGCCGCGATCGCCTTCTGGTCCTCCGTGCACTCCGGCTCGTCCTCGCTCCCGCTTCCGCCTCCGCAGGACAGCAGCATGACGTGGAAGACCTCGCCGTTGTCCATCCAATAGTACACGAGATACCAGCACCCTTCGTCGTCGCCATCCCGGGCCGTCCCGCCGGGAAGGCCCGGCGACGGCATGGCTTCGGAGAGGCTCGGTGACGACGGCGGCACGGCGCTGGCAGACACGGGGATCCGGCGGCCCCGGCGGCCCAAGGAGCTCAGCACCTCACCGCGCCGAACGATCTCGCCGTTCCGAACCCGAGCGCCGATTAGTCGCAAGACGTGCCGCCGCGCGACGCGGGCGGTACCGGCCACTGCCCCCGGCGGCAAAGGCGCGCCTGCGGGGATCCATCGACCGACATCCGCAGCGGGGATGGAAAAGGACTCCTCTGGAGTCACTCCCACCGAACCGACATCCGCGCAAGCCGACGCCGCGAACAGGGCCACCGCCACGAGACACCGGGCCATTCTTCGCCCGGCTGTTCCTACGCGGCCTCTCTCCATACTCTGGTTCTCCTTCCCCTTCTCTGAAGATTGATGTTGCATTCCCGCTTCCGGGTTGGTAAGGTATAGAAGATAACACGGGACAGGCGAAAGCTGCCAGCAAAGTCGAAAATCGCGCCCGCGGCCATGCAGGGACAATCCCGTCATTGTCAGCGATCCCCGAGAATCCAAATGCTGGACTGGACTTGCGGAAGGGATCGGTACTGTATAGAGTCACAGACTCATATTCGTCGCATTGTTCTAGAGCCCCCCAGTGCTGCCGTCGATATATCCGACCCCACAGAGGAGGACACCATGAAGCCCCGGAAGGACACCCTCATCCTGGCCGCGTTCGCCGTCCTGTTCACCCTCCCCCTGACCGGATGCTCCGAAGACGGCCTTGACGTGGCCGCCGTCCCCGAGCCCGAGCCCGGAGACCCGGCCTTCTACGCCCCCGATGGCTGGCCGCTCCAGATCGGCGACCGCATCTCATCGGAGGAATGGCGTCGGCTGTACACCGAATTCCGTCTGCCGTGGCCGGGGCCGATCGTGGACCGGAGTGGCTATTGGCCCCAACCCCGCCGTGGGGTGTCCCTAGGAACACCTTGGGACGACTTGGGCCTGAACCTCGTCGGCGACCGGGTGTACGCGGCCATGATCGGACTCGACGACGAGCAGAACCTCGTATACCGGGGCCACTTCAGGATCCGGTTTAGAGAGTCCATGCGGCACTTTGAACCGGAACTGCCGTCCGAGTATCACGGCAAGGTCGAGTACTACACCGGCAGGCCCCCGATGGACCCGAACAGAAAGATCGGCGATCCGCCGCCCAACACGCTTGCGTGGCCGGACTACTATTCGGGGGTGCGCAGATGACCGGGGTGCGACTCGCCGTCCTGGCCTGCGCGGTTCTCCTCCCCGCCGCGCTTCACGCCCAAGGGGTTGCCCCGGCCCGCGAGAAGGCGATGAGGGACGCGCAATGGGGTCCCATCCGACAGGACGACGGGACGTATGCCTACTTGTCGGCGCGGTCGGACGAAGACATGGATCATTTCCGCGATCTTCTCGACAAGGCCCAGTGGAGCGACGTGAACGGGGTGGACTGCGACCAACACCAGAAGGACATGAAGAAGTTCCTCAACGGCGCGCCCATGTACTGGGCCGTGGACAAAATGAGCGAGGATGGCGGGAGGGATGGCCAAACGCTAAGGGCCACCGACGGAAACGTGGTCGAGTTTATCAGCGTGTTCGAATGGAAATCGCGCTCCGACGACGGGATGCTGAATCTGCTCTTGCACGAGGGCTGGCACTGGATCAACAAGGAGACCAAGGAGGGGGTGAACGCGCTCCGCGCGGAGCGGTGCGCGTCGATGCCGAACGAGGAAGACGACGACGATCCCGAGGGGGGCGGCGAGACACCGGAGGAGCCGACGACGCCGACCTGCACGGATCAACAGGTGTGGGTGACGTGGACGGAGTGGGAGCGGGTGGAGGAGACCACGGGGGAATGGGTGGCCGTTCCCGGCAACCCGTTCGACATCAACGCGAACGATCCGGACAACCCGTCGGATTCCGGGGTGCATTACGTGCCGGTGGTTCGCGTCTACTACCGCCCGGTGACGAAGGGCGAGTGGCAGACCCAGCGGGTTTGCAGCAGCTAGCGACAAGGAGCGGAGACCATGAGGACGAAGACGACGTTTGCCGCCCTGTTCGCGGCGGTGCTGGCGCTTCCGGCGGCCGCGCAGGAGACGCCCCCCGACACAACCACCTACCGGGGCGCGGCAATGCCGGTGTGGGTCGCGGTCGAGGATGTGGAGCACGAGGCCGGGGCGCACCGGGTGCGCGCGGCCGTGGTGTGGGACGACTACCGTTCGACGCTGCGCTTTGCGACCGAGATTCTGCCGGGCGAGCTGGTGGTCACGATCCCGAAGAGCGAGGACCCGGCGAGCGCGGAGACGTGCAGCTACACGAGCGCGCTGATGGCGCACGGATCGGAAGGCTACCAACCCTTCGAGCGGGCGGACACGGACTGTCTCGCGCCCCCGGTCGAGCATCTGGCCTGGATCGAGGTCGAGCACCTTGGCGCGCCGCTGGCCTGCGTCCGGGCGCTCCGGAACGACGGGAAGGAAGACGCCCCGACGCAGCGTCTTTACGGCTGCTACTGGGCCCAACCCCCGGACGAAGGTTAGGCCATGAGGAGACAAGCGATGAAGGAAGGGCTAACGAAGGATGTTGAGCAAGCCGAGCAACAGCGACCTGCCACGCTCGCCGATGGAGACCGGCAACCCTCCCCCAACCCGCGCTACAAGGGCATGACGCCCGGAGACGCTGCGCGGGCCATCTTGCGGCCACGACGGACCCGGTAACTGACCGAAGCCTCTAACGTTCACCCCATGTTCAGGGGCGGGATTACCTTATCGTCGAACCTCTACGGCGAGTACTTCCGCGACAACGAGGAAGGATCGCGCTGGAGCGCTTGGGCGCGCCGATGGCCTGCACGGAGGGGGAGCGCACGGACGGCGGGCCGGAAGACCCGACGCGGGAGGTTACGCCTGCTACTTTGACCGAAACCCGGATGAAGGCTACTATCCTTCGCATCCGAAAGGGATCGGCCTTGGTTGCGGCAGTGGAAGCTCGCCCGAGCCGAGTTGACCACCCGCCGCTGGTGAGGGGGAAATGCTGCCCTCTGAACCCGCATTCGGCAACCCGGCACCGCACCCCGCTTCCCGCCGTTTGGCGCGATTTCCCCGCTGTTCGTCGGATGCGCGGTCAGATATGGTCTGAGGGCAGGAAACGCAGATCGCGCAGCCCTGATTGAACTTACGTGATTCCCTGCCGTGATTCAGGCCACTGGTAGTCTGCCAAAATGGCAGACGCGCCCGCGTCCGCTACCGGTAGAAAAGCTCCACAAGGCTCATCGGCACGGCGGGCAGGTAGGTGACCATCACCAGGACCGCCAGCAGCACCGCCACGAAGTAGACGTTCACCTTGCTGACGTCCCAGATGTCGGCCTTGGCCACCGAGCAGGCGGTCACCAGCACGCTCGCCACCGGGGGCGTCTGCTGGCCGATCCCCAGGTTGAGGGTCACTACCAGGCCGAAGTGCACCGGGTCGATGCCGGCCGCATGCACCAGCGGCATCACCACGGGCACGACCAGAATGATGGCGGCGGCGGAGTGCAGGAAGAGACCGATCGCGAGGAAGAACACGTTCAGCAGCGCGAGGATGGCCCAGCGCGATTCGGTGATGCCGATGATGCTGTCCGCCACCCGCTGCGGCACCTGAGCCTCGGTGAGGTAGTCGCCTAGCAGCGCCGAGGTGGCGACCAGCAGCATGACGACCGCAGTCTGCACGCCCCCGTCGAGGGCGGCGGAGCGGAGCGCGGCCAGGTCGATTTCCCGGTAGATGAGCCCGCCCACCACCAGCGCGGCCACCACCGCCAGGCCGGCTCCCTCCGTGGCGGTCACCCATCCGGTGAAGATCCCGCCCAGGATGATCACCGGAAGGAGCAGCGCCCAGCCGGCGTCGCGGAAGGTGGTCCACACCCGGCGCAACTGGAAGGCGTGCTCGACCGGGAAGCCGTTCCGCAGCGCGAGCAGGTACGCCACCGCCATCAGCAGGATGCCGCCGATGACGCCGGGGATGACGCCGGCCACGAACAGCTCGACAATGGAGCTCTCCGACATCACCCCGTAGATGATCATGGGGATGGAGGGCGGGATGATGACCGCGAGCGTTGCCGAAGAGGAGGTCACGGCGGCCGCGAAGGGCGTCGAGTAGCCACGTTTCTTCATCGCCGGGATCAGGATCGACCCCAGAGCGGCCACGTCGGCCACCGCGGAGCCGGAGATCTCGGCGAAGAAGAGGGACGCGGAGATGGAGACCATCGCCAGCCCGCCGCGGATGGCGCCGAAGAGCGCGGAGGCGAAGGCGATCAGGCGGCGCGAGATGCCCGTCGCGTTCATGATCGCGCCCGCGAGGATGAAGAGCGGGATGGCGATCAGCGGGAAGGAGGTGGCCCCGGTGAAGAGCACCAGTCCGGCGTTGGGGATCGCCGCGGCCCCCGAGGTCACCACCATCGCGATCAGCGCGATGACGCCCAGGGCGACCGCGATGGGCACGTTGATCGTCACCAGGGCGATCATCCCCAGGAACATCAGCAGCAGGGTCACGGGTCGCCCTCGCTTGAGGTTTCGGCTCCCGTCCGGTCCGGGCCGGCACTCCCGCCCGTCGCGGGGCTCCTCCCGCCGTCCGGGCCCGCTCCGCCGTCCGGGCCCGCGTCCCGATCCCCGCCCTCGCCACCCCGCAGCATCTCCGGCAGGCTGAGCAGCTGCGCGATCACGAAGAGCACGCAGCCGATGGGGATGACGGATTGGGTCAGGCGTGTGGGCACCCACGGCAGGCTCACCATGCCGGAGCCTTCCAGGATGACCAGCACCCGCCACCCCGCCCACGCCGCCACCAGGAAGAACGCGACCACCACCGCCTCTCCCGCGACCACCACCGGGATCCGCCATGGCCGCCCGAGCCGCCGCACCAGGTTGGGGAAGCCGATGTGCGCCCGCTTCAGCGCCGCGAGCGCTGCCCCGTAGTAGGTGAGCCAGGCCAGCAGGATGGACGCCACCTCGTCGTACCACACCAGTGCCGCCCCGAACTTGCGGAAGCCAACGCCCATGACGACGACCACGGCCAGGGCCGCGACCAGCACCAGCACGACCGCCTCCAGCAGGCGCTCGAAGCGGGTGCGCAGGGTGGTCATGGGCAGGGTGGTCACAGGGTGTCTCGCAGGATGGTGGGTGCGATCATCCGGGCAGGATCCGCGAATCTCGCCCGCTGGCCAGGGCGGGGATGACAGGTCACCACGTTATCCGGGGATCCGGCGGCGCGCCATGGATACCGACTCGGGCCATGGATGCCGAACCCGTAGTGTTGCAGATTCCACGGGAGGTGGCATCCTGCATTCGAAGGCCATCCGCCTCCGGGACGAGACGCAAGAAGGGGGACAGCGCCTGTTTCTTCCGCGCCTGGATACTCTGTCGCACCATCAGCGGCGCCTCTGGACCGAGCTCCGGACCACCCCGCCGCGGTTCGTTCTGTACGGCGGAACCGCGCTGGCGCTCAGGCTGGCGCACCGCAGGCCGGACGACTTCAGCTTCCTGTCGGCGGAGCCCTTCGACCCCCTACGGCTCCTCGACCAGGTCCCGTACCTGCGCGGCGCCGAGGTCATCCGCCGTGGCCGCGACAAGCTCACGTGCATCGTGGATCGCGGCGGAATCGTACGCGTCTCCTTCGCCGGTGGCGGGGTGCGCAGGCGTGTGGAGGATCCGGAGTTCGCCGAGCCGCCCGGGATCGAGGTTGCCTCCCTGGTGGACCTGGGAGCCGCCACGGCCCAGGCGGTCCAGAGCCGCTCCAGCGCGAAGGACTACCTTGACATGGATGCCATCCTCCGTCTGCGCGGCATCAGCCTGAGTGAAGCACTGGGTGCCGCGACCGCCGTATTCGGGGATCGGTTCAATCCGATGCTCACCCTGAAGGCGCTCACCTTCTTCGGAGACGGAGACCTGCACACGGTGCCCGGCTCCGTGCGCGAACGGTTGGTGCGGGCTGTCCAGGAGGTTGACCCTGACCGCATCCCGCAGCTGATAGCCCGCCCCGGGCTCCTCCCCGGCGAGGAACCAGACGCTCCCCGGCGACGGACGATGCGGTTGCCGGTCCGCAAGCTGCCGGGGTAGCCGGTTCAGCGGCGCGCCGGCAGCGTGATGAACCCCGCCACCATGAAGTGGTGGTCGAGCGTGAGCGCTTCCTGGATGCCCAGCTCGGTCATCACCACGAAGCTGGCGGCGTCGGCGAGCGAGAAGGGCTGATCCGAGAAGCGTTCGATCCAGTTCCCGATCGCGGCCTCCTCGCGCTCCGGAGTAACGTATTCGATCTGCGTGGGAGCCTCGCGGACCGCCTTGAGAAAGGTGGCGGCGGCCTGGCGACCCGCGCGACGAAGAAGCAATGCGTGAGCCTCGGCGACCACCACGTTGGTGGTCACGATGCTCGCGCCCTGCCCAATGCGCTCGCGCAGGCTCTGGGCGAAGGCCTGGTGATCGGGGTTCCGGTCGTTGGCCAGCGGATACCACGCGCTGGTGTCGACGAAGAGGCTCTTGGCCCGGATCAGGACTCGGCGCGCTCTTTCGGGGAGGTTGACCAGGACGCGATCTCGGTTGCGGCAAGATACTCGTCGTGTTCGCGCGCAACGTCGATCCCGAGATCGTCGTCGGGCACGGACACCATCCCGATGATCTTCAGCGCCGGATGATGCTCCGGATCCGAGATCTGAAGTTCCAGGGCCTTCAGCCCACGCCGCAGGACATCGGACTTGGTGGTGTCGAGTTCCGCTGTCAGGCGCTCGAGACGATCTTTTTCGCTCGGACGCAGATAGACCTGGACGGGCTCGGCAACGCGCCGTTTCGGTGGCTTATCTTGAGAGTAGTTCATGACTCAGGATAATGAATCCTTCGCGACATCGCCAGTCCAGTCCATCCGGTGCGCTCACCCCGCCAGCTCCCCCACCCTCCGCACCAGCTCTCCGCCGCCATCGACCTCCTCGGCGAATTCGTCGTAGATGGCGTCGCTGGCGTCGCGGAAGCGCGCGCGGTCGGCCTCGTTCACCTCGATTCCGGCGGCCCGCAGTTCCTCCAGCAGCTCGGCGTCCATGCGCGCTGCGGTTTCGTACACGAACTCCTGCATCTCGCGCGCGGTGTCTTCAAGGATGGCGCGCACCTCCTCGGGCAGACGCTGCCAGCGCGCTTCGCCCACGGTGACGAACGCGGGCGTGTACACGTGCCCCGTGAGCGACAGATAGGACTGCACCTCGTGCAGCTTGGCCGAGGCGATCTGCGCGAGCGGGTTCTCCTGCCCGTCCATCACCCCGGTCTGGAGCGCGACGAAGACCTCGGCCAGGGGCATGGGCGTGGGATTGGCGCCGTAGGCCTGGAAGAGCTTGACCCGCCAGACCCCGCGCGGGGTGCGCAGCTTGATGCCTGCGAGGTCCTCCGGTCCGCGGATCGGGCGCGCGTTGTTGGTGATGTGCCGGAAGCCGTTCTCCCACAGCGCGAGGATGCGATAGCCCTCGGCTTCGGCGAGCGGGGCCAGGTGATCCCAGAAGACATCCTCCTCGATGCGCTTCATGTGCTCCCGGTCCTGCACCAGGTACGGCATCTCGAAGAGGCCGAAGCCGTCGATCACCGACGACATCACCGTCGAGGGCAGCGACATCTCCACGGTTCCCAGCTTGAGCTTCTGCAGCAGCACGTCGTCGCCGCCAAGCTGGCTCGATCCGTAGACGATGACGCGTCCGGCCTCGCCCAGCCGGTCGTTGGCGCGCTCGGCGAATTCGTTGGCGACGATGTCGTAGAGCGACTCGGGGGCGCCCACGTGTCCCAGCCGGATCTCGACGGGGCCCGTGTCCGCGCCTGGGGCGCACGCGGTCAGTGCGGAAACGGCGATCAGGGCGGGCGCCAGAATGTGCTTCCGGGACATCATCTCTCTCCAGCGTCTGATTTCACTCATGGGTCATCGCGAGACGGTCGAGGGCCGCATCCACGCCTCCACTGCTGTGGGGAACCCGCGCGAGGCGCAGCCCCATCTCCACGCCCGCGAGCGTGCCGGCGAGGGTGAGTTCGTTCAGGTCTCCCAGATGGCCGATGCGGAAGACGCGCCCGTCCAGCTTGCCGAGTCCGGTGCCGAGCGACATGTCGAAGCGCTCGAGGATGACCCCCCGCAGGGCGTTGGCGTCGTGCCCCTCGGGGAGCAGGACGGCGGTGAGCGAGTTTGAATGCTCGCACGGGTTGGCGCTGTAGCACTCGAGGCCCCAGGCGGCAACCGCGGCGCGGGTAGCTTCGGCGAAGCGCCGGTGGCGCGCAAACACATGGTCGAGCCCTTCCGCCGCGAGCATGGCTAGCGACTCGCGCAGGCCGAAGAGCAGCGTGGTTGCGGGGGTGTAGGGGAAGAAGCCGCTTGCGTTGGCGCCGAGCTGGTCGTTCCAGCTGAAGTAGGAGTGCGGCAGCGGGGTAGCCGGGCGTGCGGCCAGCGCGCGCTCGCTGGCGGCGGTGAACCCGAGGCCGGGGGGGAGCATGAGCCCCTTCTGCGAGCCCGTGACGGTCACGTCGATTCCCCATTCGTCGTGGCGGAAGTCGATGGACGCGAGCGAGGACACCGTGTCGGCCATGAGGAGCGCCGGATGACCAGCGGCATCGATGGCGGCGCGGATGTCGGGGAGGTTGGTGGTGACGCCGGTGGAGGTTTCGTTGTGCACGACCATGACCGCGCGGATGCGGCCGTTCGTGTCGCGGCGGAGCCTGTCTTCGACCAGTTGGGGCTCGACCCCGGTGCGCCAGTCGCCGGGGACCAGGTCGACATCGAGCCCGAGGCGGTCGGCGACCTCCGCCCACTTGCCGGCGAAGAAGCCGCGGTCGAAGGCAAGGACGCCGTCCCCCGGGGCAAGCGTGTTCACGAGCGCCGCCTCCCACGCGCCGGTCGCGGAGGACGGGAAGACGAACACGGTGCCGTCGGTCCTGAAGACCGGCTTCAGGCCTTCGAGCACGGCCAGGGTGAGTTCCGCGAACTCCGGGCCGCGGTGGTCGATGACCGCCCGATCCATGGCGCGCCGGACCCGCTCGGGTACGTTGGTGGGGCCGGGGAGCTGGAGAAAATGCCGGCCGCTGCGTGTGCTCATGCGCTCCTCGGGTGACGTGGAGAGGGCCGCGGATTAGAATGCGGCGATCCCCCGGCGACGAACCCTGCAAGCTAATGAAGCGCGCCCATGCCTGACCACCAGCCCCGCATCGGAGACCTCTCCCTCGCCGCCCGGCTGCGGCGCGAGCTGGAGGGCGAGGTGCTCTTCGACCCGGTCAGCCGCGGGCTCTACAGCACCGACGCCTCCATCTACCAGATCGAGCCGGTGGGGGTGGTGGTGCCGCGCACCGTGCAGGACGTCAGGACCGCGATCGAGATCGCCGTGCACGAAGGGGTGCCGGTGCTCCCGCGGGGGGCGGGGACATCACAGGGCGGGCAGGCCGTGGGGCAGGCGCTGGTGATCGACACCAGCAAGCATCTGGGCGCCATCTCGCGCCTGTACGCGGAGGCGCGGACGGTGCGGGTCGAACCGGGTGTGGTGCTTGACGACCTCAACCGGTGGCTGGCTCCGCACGGACTCTTCTTCCCGGTGGACGTGGCGACTTCCAGCCGGGCCACGCTGGGTGGCATGGCCGGCAACAACAGCTCCGGCGCCCGATCCATCCGCTATGGCATCATGGCCGACCGGGTGCGCGCCATCGACGCGGTCCTCGCGGACGGGAGCGAGCTCCACTTCGGGGAGATACCGGAGGGATGGCGGGAGGATGGGCGGTCGCGCAACGGATCGCCGGCGGCCGGTTTGCCGCAGGATGCTGCACCGGGAGCCGGGCGGTACGCGGGTGGGGAGGAGGCGCGCGCGACTCGCTCGCTGGCCCGCCGCATGTGGGAGATCCGCTCGAGGGAGGCAGAGGAGCTGGCGAGGCGCGTCCCGAAGGTTCTCCGCCACGTCGCCGGGTACAACCTGCATCGCCTGGAGCGTCCCGGGCTGAATCTGGCGCCGCTGCTGGTGGGCTCGGAGGGAACGCTCGCGTTCTTCACCTCGCTCGAGCTCGACCTGGCCCGCCTGCCCCCGCACCGGCTGCTGGGCATCTGCCGCTTCCCCGACCTGGAGAGCGCGCTCGATGCCGTGCAGCACATCGTCACGCTCGACCCAACCGCTGTCGAGCTGATGGACGACAACGTGCTCCGCCTGGCCTGCGCGAACCCCACCTTCCGCCCGGTGGTGGAGCGGGTCTTTCCCGGCGACCCGGGGGCGGTGCTGGTGGTGGAGTTCTCGGCCTTCGAGGAGCGGGCCGCGCACGAGGGGCTGAACCGGCTCGAAGAGATGATGGGCGACCTGGGCCATGGCGGCCCCATGCGGCGCGCGCTCACCGCCGCGGACCAGGCCCGGGTCTGGGGTGTGCGCAAGGCCGGCCTGAGCATCGTCATGTCGTCGCCCGGCGACGTGAAGCCGGTCTCCTTCATGGAGGACTGCGCCGTGCCGCTGCCGCGCCTGGCGGAGTTCGGGGCGCGGGTCAACCAGGTGTTCGGCCGGCACGGGGCCGACGGCACCTGGTACGCGCACGCGTCGGTGGGATGCCTGCACGTGCGCCCGTCCCTTAACCTCAAGCAGGCGCCCGACGTGGGCCGCATGCGCGCCATCGCCTCCGAGGTGCACGAGGTCGTGCTCGACCTGGGGGGATCGCACTCCGGGGAGCACGGTGACGGGCTGGTGCGCTCGGAGTTCATCGAAGGGCTGATGGGGCGGCGCATCGCGGCCGCGTTCGAGGAGGTGAAGCAGGCCTTCGATCCGCGCGGGCTCATGAATCCCGGAAAGATCGTCGACCCCCCGCGCATGGACGACCGCAGCCTCATGCGCTACCGGCCCGGCTACGCGCACAAGCCCTTCGAGACCACCCTCGACTGGAGCCGGTGGGGCGGGCTGGCCGGCGCCGCCGAGATGTGCAACAACAACGGCGCCTGCCGGAAGTCGGACCCAGGGACCATGTGCCCCTCCTACCGCGTCACCGGCGACGAGAAACACGTGACGCGCGGGCGCGCGAACGCCCTGCGGCTGGCCTTGACCGGGCAGCTGGGCCCCGACGCGATGCGCTCTCCGGAGATGAAGGAGGTCTTCGACCTGTGCATCGGCTGCAAGGCGTGCCGGCGCGAGTGCCCGGCGCGCGTGGACATGGCGCGCATGAAGGTCGAGTTCCTGCACCACTACCGGAAGAAGCATCCGGCCGGCGCGCGGGATCTCGCGCTCGCGCACCTTCCGCGGATCGCGGCCCGGACAGCTCCGCTGGCGCCCCTGATCAACGTCGGGGGACGGAGCCGGGTGCTCCGGGGCATGGGCGAGCGCTTCACCGGCATTGCACGGCAGCGCGAGCTGCCAAGGTGGGCCAGCAGGCCCTTCCGGAATCCTCCGGCCCTCGGGGACAAGCCCGAGGTGGTGCTGCTGGTCGACACCTTCAGCCGCTATTTCGAGCCGGAAAACGCGCGCGCAGCGATGAGGGTGCTGGAGGCGGGGGGGTATCGGGTTGAGGTGGTCG
>VXMG01000006.1:0-13381 GCA_009841185.1 Gammaproteobacteria bacterium | reverse complement strand
TCGCTGCCGTGGTCGGGGCCATGATGGTCTCTCCAGAATCACGTGGCACGCCAGACATGCTGGCGTTCGAACCGCACAGACCCGGAATGTGGGGGCACCCGAGGCGCGTGAGCAAATGCCGGACTCTCTGGCCCGCGAGTTTCGACTCCGGTAGCTTTTGGTTCTGTTCCCCAGTTTTCGGAATTCCGAAGAGTGCGCCTGTTTTTCCGGAGGATGAAGATGGTCCGTGGAGCCCGAATGATCCCGCTGTTTCTACTGGTCGCCTTCGCGCCCCAGGCATCCGCCCAGGAGGGCGACGTTCTGTCGCTCGAAAAGTATCTGGACTGGGAGTGGGTGGCCGATCCCCGCATCTCGCCCGACGGCAGCCGGATCGTGTACACGCGGTCGTGGGTGGACCAGCAGGACGACCGCAGGGCCTCGTCGGTGTGGGTGATGAACGCCGATGGCTCGCGTGCGCGCTTCCTGCTCGAAGGATCGAGCCCGCGCTGGTCGCCCGACGGCACCCGCATCGCCTTCCTGAACGACTCGCAGATCTTCGTGCGCTGGATGGACGCCGAGGGCGCCACCACCCAGATCACGCGCCTTGAGGAGAGCCCGTCGGACATCGCCTGGTCGCCCGACGGCGCCCACATCTCCTTCGTCATGACGGTGCCGTCGGACGAGCGCTGGGCCATCGACATGCCTTCGCCGCCCGAGGGCGCGAGCTGGACCGAGGCCCCCAAGATCGTCACACGGCTGACCTATCGGCGTGACCGCCGGGGCTACATCGACGATGGCTTCCAGCACCTCTTCCTGGTACCCGCGGAAGGCGGAACACCCCGCCAGCTCACCGACGGCGACTGGAACCACTCCGCCCCGCAGTGGATGCCCGACGGTTCCGAGATCGTCTTCCAGTCGCTGCGCATCGAGGACTCGGAGGACATCGACCAGACCTGGCGCGAGTCCGAGATCTACGCCGTCAACGTACGCTCGCGCGCGATTCGGCAGATCACCGAACACCGCGGCCCCGACGGGAGCCCGGTCCCCTCTCCCGACGGCAGCCTGATCGCCTACCAGGCCAACGACTGGTCCGACGACACCTACGTCGAGACCGGCCTCTACGTGATGAACGCGGACGGCTCGGGCTCGCGGCGCATCGCGAGCGAGCTGGGACGCCGGCTTTCGGGCGTCACCTGGGCCCGGGACGGCAGCGGGGTGTACTTCACCGCCGCCATGACGGGCAACTCGAACCTCTGGTTCGCTCCGGTGAACGGGGAGCCGCGCGCCGTGACCACCGGGAACCACATGCTCGCGGTTACCACGGTCGACGAACGCGGTCAGGCGGTGGGCACGCTCACGAGCTATCACGAGGCGGGAGATGTCATCTCCTTCGCGCTCGACAGCCCCGGCGACGTCCGGCAGCTCACGCGCGTGAACGACGACATCCTGGCCGACGTCCGGCTCGGCGAAGTCGAGGAGATCTGGTACAAGTCGGTCGACGACTTCGACATCCAGGGGTGGGTCATCAAGCCGCCCGACTTCGATCCGTCCGAGCGCTATCCCCTCATCCTCGCGATCCACGGCGGACCCCACGGAATGTACAATGTGGGCTTCAACTTCGGCTGGCAGAACCACGCCGCCAACGGCTACGTGGTGCTCTACACCAACCCGCGCGGCAGCTCGGGCTACGGCAGCCCCTTCGGCAATGCCATCAAGAACGCCTATCCGGGCAAGGACTACGACGACCTGATGAACGGCGTCGACGAGGTGATCGCCCGGGGCTACGTCGACACCGACAACATGTTCGTCTACGGCTGCTCCGGGGGCGGCGTGCTGACCTCATGGGTCGTCGGCCACACCGACCGCTTCCGGGCGGCGTCCGCGAACTGTCCGGTCACCAACTGGCTGTCGTTCGTCGGCACGACCGACGGAGCCACCTGGTACAAGAACTTCGAGCACTTCCCCTGGGACGACCCCTCCGAGCACCTGCGCCGCTCGCCGCTGATGTACGTGGGCAACGTGACCACGCCCACCATGCTCATGACCGGCGAGATGGATCTGCGCACGCCGATGGCGCAGACCGAGGAGTTCTACCAGGCGCTGCGGGTTCTCAAGGTCCCTGCGGCGATGGTGCGCTTCAAGGACGAGTGGCACGGCACCTCGAGCATCCCCTCCAACTTCCTGCGCACCCAGCTCTACCTGCGCAGCTGGTTCGAGAGGTGGATGACGCCGATGCCGGTCACGGAGGACGGGGTGCGCTGAAGGCGGGTCCGGTTCAGAACAACGAACGGAGCCCCGAGATGATCCTCGGGGCTCCGTCTTCGTGTTGGTGTGTCCGCCCGGATCCCTCGCGGGATCGCGGGGATCACCCCGCGGCGGCCGTCCGTTCCCGGCGGGACCGGGTGGCCGGCGGGCGGGTTTCCCTGCCAAGCAGCCGTTCGCTCGCCGTCGGGCGAGTCTCGCGCCTGCTGGAGAGGGTGTAGTCTCTCCGTCCCTTGAAACGGGTGCTGGATCTGCGGATCAACATCATCAACCTCCTTGCATCTATGCCTGCAGCGAGCCGCGTCACCCCGACGTGGTCCGCATGACTACCAATACGCCGGAATGCTGGATTGGATTCAACCGCGGCGGCGAAACACGCTCACCCGCAACGGAGGATCGACCGTCCAGTGGAAGTACAGCCGGTTGCGGCCGTCCCGGACCTGGTTCTGCTTCCGGTCGCGGGTCTTGGGATAGTCGACTCCCTGGGCGCTCTCGATGACCACCACCCCCTCGCCCGCGTCGGCTTCGACCCGGCGCAGCTCGCGCTCGAGATTGCGCAGCAGCTCCTGCTCGGCCCGATCGTGGACGGGGCCATCCGCGTTGGCGGACAACTCCAGCGTCTCCACGGCTTCGTACTCCTCCGCGAAGTCTTCGGCGGCTAGCGAGAGCCGCCGGTCGCGGCGGAATCCGATCTCGGTGAGGGCCCGGGAATCGAAGTCCGGCTGAACGCTGTGCAGCCTGGTGCCGTAACGCTTCAGGATCATGGGTGGGTCCGTTTATCGGTTGGAGGTCTGGCTACCGGGAGTTTCGCCCCAGGAGACGTTCCAGTTCCTCGGGCGAGAGCGTTTCCACGGACTTCGACCCGAAGCCGCGCGCGGATCGGGGGTGCCGCCGCCGGACACCTTCATCGCGCTGCTCAACGGGCGTTCCGGCGTAGTCGAACTCGGGCAGATGGATGCGCTCCAGGGTGCGTCCCAGCAGGAGTTCGATGGACTTGAGGTACGCCAGGTCCGGCGCGGTCAGGAAGCTGACCGCCGTGCCCGCCGCGCCCGCCCGCGCCGTTCGGCCGATGCGGTGGACGTAGTCGCCGGGGTCGAGGGGGATGTCGTAGTTGACCACGTGCGAGATGCCTTCCACGTCCAGGCCCCGCTGCGCGATGTCGGTGGCCACCAGGACGCGAACGTCCCCCGTCGCAAAGCGGTCGAGCGCCCGCACCCGATGCCGCATCTGGCGGTCGGAGTGCATGACATCCACCGAAATGCCCTCGCGCTTGAGCCGGGTGAGCAGCATGTCGGCGCCGCGCTTGGTTCGGGTGAAGACGAGCACGTGGTTCCAGTCCGGGTCGGACAGGAGCCGAACCAGCAGATCCTCCTTCTTCCCCGGCTTGACGGAGTACACCCGCTCATCGATTCCCTCCGCGGTGGTTCCGGAAGGCGCCACCTCGATGCGCACCGGGTCGCGGGTGACCTGCAGCGAGAGGGCGTGCACGCCGTGGGGCATGGTGGCCGAGAAGAGCATCGTCTGCCGCTTCCTCGGCACCTTGCGGAGCACACTTTCGATCTGCGGGCGGAAGCCCATGTCGAGCATGCGGTCGGCCTCGTCGAGCACCAGGAAGCGGACCCGGCCGAGGTTCGCCTGCCCGCGGCGCATGTGATCGATGAAGCGCCCCGGGGTGGCGGCGATCAGCTCCGTGCCGGTGTCGAGCGCGGCGCGCTGCGGCCCGTAGCCCACCCCACCCACTATGGCGGCGCACCGCAGGGTCCTCCCGCGAGAGAGGGCAACCGCGTCTCCGAGCACCTGCTGAGCCAGTTCGCGCGTGGGGCAGAGCACCAGCGCCTGCAGACCCTCGCCAGGCACCGCGCCTTCCAGCACGGGCAGAAGGAAGGCCCCCGTCTTGCCCGTCCCGGTCTGGGCGATGCCTACGATGTCGCGGCCTTCCAGCCCCGGCAGAATCGCCCGGCGCTGCACCGGCGTCGGTGCGCGCCACCCCAGCGCCTCCACGGCGGCAAGCGTCTCGGGGGATAGGCCCATGTCCCCGAACGATGTAACTTCCGGCATCCCGCCGTCTTCCGCATTCATCCCCGACATCATCCTCAAGCACTCTCCCAAAGCATGACGGATTCCGCCGTAACCTCAATACTTTTCGTGTGTCTGGGCAACATCTGCCGATCTCCCCTGGCGGAAGGCGTCTTCATCCACCTCGCGAACCGGGCCCGGGTCGACGTGCGCGTCGATTCCGCCGGAACCGGATCCTGGCACGTGGGCGAGCGCCCCGATTCACGCGCCCTGGCGGTCGCCCGCGCCCATGGTATCGAGTTGCCGGGACATGCACGCCGGGTCGGGGCGAGCGACATGAGCGACTTCGACTACGTGATCGCGATGGACCGCAGCAATCTCGCACATCTGGCGGCGCTGCGGGGGTCCTCGCACGGCTCCGCCCGCCTGCACCTCCTGCGCGAGTTCGACCCGGAAGCCGGCCGCAACAAGGACGTGCCCGACCCCTACTACGGGGCCAGACGCGGGTTCGAGGAGTGCTTCCGGATCGTGGAGCGGTCGTGCCGCGGGCTGCTGGAGAGCCTCAACCACCCCCCAGCACACGCGCCATCCTCCGAATCGCCTCGCTGAGCAGGTCGTCGGAGGTGGCGAAGCTCATGCGCGCGTAGCGATCGTCGCCGAACGCCGAGCCGGGGACCAGGGCCACGCCGGCCTCTTCCAGCATGCGCGTGCAGAAGTCGCTCGAGCCCTGACCGGGGCCGCACGCAGAGTCCACCCGGAAAAAGAGGTAGAAGGCGCCGCCGGGCTCGACGAACGACAGCTCGGGCAGGAGCTCGCCCATGAGGGAGACGACCAGGCGCTGACGCCGCTTGTAGGCCTCCGCCATCTCGGCGATGTCCCCGAGCGAGCGCTCCACGTTGGCGTAGGCTGCGAGCGCTGCGAGCTGGGACGGGGTGGCCGGATTGGAGGTGGTGTGACTCTGGAAGGCGGCCATCTTCTTCGCCCCGGCTCCCTCGCAGTAGGAGAAGCCGATGCGCCACCCGGTCATGGCGAAGGCCTTCGAGACGCCGTCGATGAGCACGAAGGGACCCAGGTCCCCGGGATCCAGTTCCAGTAGCCCGGGCGCCGTCCCCGGGCCGGCGAAGTGGATGTGGCGGTAGATCTCGTCGTTGATCAGGCGAACGTCGTTGTCCCTGGCCCAGCGCGCCACCGCGGCGAGTTCGTCGCGCGTGTAGACGGCGCCGGTGGGATTGCTGGGCGAACACATGATGAGCCCGCGGGTGCGCTCGGTGCGGGCGGCCTCCAGGTCCTCCGGGCGAAGAAGGAAGTTCTCCTCCGGCGGTCCCTGGACGAAGACCGGCTCAGCGCGCGAGAGCGTCACCATCTCCGGATAGCTGGTCCAGTAGGGCGAGGCGATCATGACCTCGTCGCCCGGGCCGAAGAAGGTGAAGCATGCGTTGAAGAGTGCCTGCTTGGCCCCGGCGGTGACCACGATGTCGCTCCATGCCGCATCGGCGCCCCGGGCGACAAGCGACTGGGCGATGGCGGCGCGCAGTTCCGGCATTCCGGCGGCGGGAGTGTAGCGGGTGGCGCCCGCGCGCACCCCCTCCACGGCCGCGTCCACAAGCCAGGACGGAGTGTCGAAATCGGGCTCACCGGCGCTCAGGTCGATGATGTCCCGCCCCTCCGCACGCAGGCGCTTGGCCAGCGAGCTGACGGCCATGGTGGCGGACGGCTGGAGTCGGGCGACGTTCTCGCTGAATGTCATGGGCGGCGGATCGATGAGGTGGGACGGTCGGCGCAGGGTTCGTCCGGGGATGCTCCCGCCCGGACGCGCCACCAAGTTGCCCCGGAGAGCGCCGGCGATCAAGCGCCGAGGGAGCACGGCGGGACAGGCCCGGCGGGGACGCGCCGCATTGCTGCACATCGCGCGGGGGGCGAGATTCCGCCTCATGGAGGAAGCGGAGGTCATCTTCTATTTCGACTACGTCGATCCCGCGTGCTATCTGCTGGACCGGGCACTGCGCGCTCTGGCGCCGGACGGTGTGACGCTGGGCTGCCGCCCCTTCGAGCTGCGCCGCCCGCCCCTGCCGCCGATCGATCCCGGGTCCGAAGCCTGGAGAAGCCGCTGCCATGCCGTCCAGAGGGGCGCCGCGGGCTACGGGCTGGAGGTATCGATTCCGGGACGGATGCCCTGGAGCCGCAAGGCGCACGAGTTGTCTCTGCACGCGCGCGCGAAGGGTTGCTGCGAAGCCGTGCATTCCGCACTGTTCCGGGCGTTCTTTGAAAGGAAGGCGGACATCGGCCGCATCGACGTGCTGATCGCGCTCGCGGAGGAGGCGGGGCTGGACCCCACGGAGGCGAGAGCGGTGCTCGATGTGGATCGCTACGCGGCGGAAGTCGAGGAGATGCGCGAGGCGGCGCTGCGCAGCGGAGTACGGGGACCGCCCACGGTCGAGGCGGGCGGGCGGAGACTGGAAGGGCTGCCCGGCCGGCAGGAGCTGCTTCGCTTTCTCCGGGCGGCCGCTTGCTGACAGAGCTCCATCCTGGGCGCGCGGGGCCTCCCAGTCCAACATCAACCAACAAGCGAGAGAAGCGGATGGCCGGATATCAGAGGAAGACGGCGCTTTCGCCGGCCGGAGTGATGGCGCGGGCCGAGGAGATGCTTCCCGAGAGTGTCGGGCTGGCACGCGCCCGGGGTTCGTCGCACGAGGCGACCTACACCGGCGAGGAAGGGACCCTCACGCTCTCGGTGCACCGCCACGGGATGTACACAGCCGTGACCGCCTCGACCGACCGGCTGCGCACATCGCGCATCGACTACGAGATCCAGAAGTTTCTCAACAACCTGCCCTACGAGCCGGGTGACAGGGGTGGGCCGGGATCCGGGGATCCCTCTTGACCGTGGACACCTTCGGGCAACTCGGGCTCCCGCCGGAGTTGGTCGACGCCCTCGCCGCCGAAGGCATCGAGCGCCCCACACCGCTCCAGCGGGATGCAATCCCGCTTCTGCGCCGCGGCAACAACGCGCTCGTGCGCGCCGGTCCGGGCAGCGGAACCCTGGTGACCTACGGCGCTCCCCTGCTCGAGCGCATCCAGGCGGAGGCAACGGTGCCCAGGGCGCTTGTGCTCACCGCTTCGGCCGCGGCGGCCGGGGCTCTTGCCACCTCGCTCGCCCGGCTGGCGACGGCAACCGGACACGCGGTGGCGGCGTTGGGCTCGCCCTGGGCCGCTCCCGAACATTCCGACATCCTCTTCGCCACCGCCCCCGACCTCCTTGCGGCGGTGCGAAACTCGCGGCTGCGGATGGAAGACCTCCGCGCGCTGGTGGTGGACGGGGCCGCGACCATCCAGCGGTCGGACGGCCTCGAAGACCTCGAGACCCTGATCGGCTTCGTGCCCGCGACGGCGCAGCGCGTCGTGGTTTCCCTGCCGGTCACCCCGGAGGTGGAAGCCTTCGCGCGTGCCCACGCGAAAAGGGCGGGGTACGTGGCGGGCTCCGGACTGCCGCCGCGCGCCAAGGCCGGGCCGGTGCGCGGAATCCTGCACTACCGCATCTGCCGCAGAAGTGACGCGGATCTCGTGCGCGCGGTGTCGGAAGTGTTGGAGCAGGGCGCGCGTGCCGTGCTGGTCTTCTGCGCGTCCGACGATCACGCCGCGGATGTGGGCGATCTGCTCTCGCTTTACGGCTTCCGGGCGGGCGCTTCAGGAGATGCTTCCGCTCCGGTCTGGCTCTCGAGCCGGGTCAACGACACCGAAACCCCTGCCCTCGAGGGGATCGCGGACGCGACCAGCGTCGCGACGTTGAGCGTCGACGTGCCGGCGGGCGCGGATGAGCTGCGTCACCGGCACGGCCTGGGAGCCGCGGCCGCGGTGCTTGTGCTTCACCGGGAGGTGGCGCACCTGAAGGCGATCGCCGCGGAGGCGGGCTATCGCCTGCGGCCCCTTCCGACACCCCCTCGGGCCGACCCTCATTCCGAGCTCGAACGCCGGCGCTCCGAGTTGCTGCGCGTCCTCGAGGAGGAAGACCTGGCATCGGAAATGCTGCTTCTGGACCCGCTGTTCGAGCGCCATGACCCGGTGGAGGTGGCCGCGGCTGCAAGCCGTCTGGCGGGGCGGGCGGCGAAAAACCCCTCGGCCTATCGCAGGCGAGCCGATGGAGAAGCGCGCCGGGGCGCCACCCATCCCGCGGATTCAGCGGGCGCCGTCCAGCTTCCGGTTCGCGCCCAGGCCTGGGTGCGCCTGTTCGTGAGCGTGGGCTCGCGCGACGGAATCGGACCGGGTGACCTGTTGGGGGCCGCCGTGGACCAGGCCGGAATCGAGCGCGCCCAGGTGGGCAGGATCGAGATCCAGGAGACCTTCACCCGGGTCGAAATCCGGCAGCAGGTGGCGGAGCAGGTGGTGCGAGCCCTCAACGGAATCACTCTGGGCGGCCGCGCCGTGCGCGTAGACTACCACCGCGAGCCCGCGCGCGGCCCTTCCCGATCGAGAGGTGGCTCCGGGCGCCGGCGCGTGAAACCCACGTCGTGAGCGGGATAGGGCAACCCGCACAATCGGCGGCGCCAGGGGTGGTCGCCTCGGTGAGCGGTTCCTTCTCGAGGCACATGGCCTGGATGGCCCTGTACTTTGTGATCGTGAATGTGATCGGGGTCTGGGGGTACATGTTCTTCGAGGGATGGTCGTTCCACGACGCCCTCTACATGACCGTCATCACCCTGACCGCGGTAGGATACCACGAGGTCGCCCCGCTCTCCGCCGCCGGGCGCAACTTCACCATGGGCCTGCTCGCCCTGGGGCTGACCGGACTCGGCCTCTGGTTCGCGGCGATCACGGCATTCTTCGTCGAAATGGATCTGGCGGGCACGCTTCAACGACGGCGCACCATGAAAACCATCGCCAAGCTGAGAGACCACGTGATCGTGTGCGGATGCGGCCGCACGGGCCGGCAGGTCCTCATCGAACTGGAGCAGTCGGAGCTTGACTTCGTCGTCCTCGAAGTCGACCCCGAAAGGGCGCGCTCGGTCCGCCGGAGACATCCCGGCGCACTTGTGATCGAGGGCGACGCCGCGAAGGACGATACCCTCGAGAGCGCCGGCATCCGGCATGCGCGGGGTCTCATCACCTGCCTGAGCGAAAACGCCGACAACCTGTTCGTGTGTTTGTCCGCGCGCGTGCTCAACGCCGAACTGACCGTTGTCGCGCGAGCCGACGACCGCGAGACCACCTCCAAGATGTACCGGGCAGGTGCCAACCATGTCGTCAGCCCCAACGTCACCGGTGGCGTCACCATGGCCGCAATGCTCGTGCGCCCGTCGGCCACCACGCTCCTCGAGATCGGCAATCGCCTGCAGGAACTGAATCTGCGCACGGACCAGGTCGCCCTGAGCGCGCGTGCGGCGGCGGTGGGCAAGACGCTCGACGCCACGCACATTCGCGAATCGATGGTCGTGGTTGCCCTCCTGCGCGGAGCCGATCAGAAGCAGATCACGTTCAATCCGAAGGGGAGCACCACGCTCGAGGTGGGGGACGAGCTGGTGGTCATGGGAACGCCCCGGCAACTGCAGCAACTGGGGCGCTGGACGTAGGGGCTATTCCTCGTCGCGGGGGCCGCAGCATCCGCTCTTGCGGAGCAGTTTCAAGACGAGCCAGACGGCCGCGGCGATCAGCAGCAGCTTGAATCCAAAGGCGAAGGCCGCCGCGAGGAACCCCAGCAGCGGCACGACGATCACCCCCAGCAGCTTGAGAAGCAGTACCGCGGCGATTCCCACCGCGGACAGCTGAGCAAACGTCTTCATTTCCCTCTCCGTTCGTCGGGTTTGTGTCCGCCGCCGTACGTCCGGCTCTCGCTGAAGTTTCCGGGCCGGGCAGGGTCAAGGTAACGCCTCTCTCCTGCGCGTACACCGGCGTGATGTATCGGCAGCGGCCTGAGCCACCGACGCAGCCCGATTCATCGGTGCCAGCCCGATTCGTCGACTCCGGCGCATCCCGCCATTGACTCGCCCCGGATTCGCGCTTCGGTACGAGACGTGGATGAGTGACCCGCGAACAGGCACCGATTCGCGGATGAGGGACTCCGAGAGCGAATGAGACAGCAATGAGCAAAGCCGCCTCGGCCCGAACTCCCCAAGGGACAACACGCCGGCGGACACGGACTCTCCCGAGATCTGCTCGCTCACAAGCGATTCAGAAGCCCCCCGGTGGCGACGCCATCTCCCGCGCCTATCGGTGTCCCCCGCGCCGGAGCATATCAACAGGCCGGCGAGTCCAGTCCACTCCAAGCGGAGAACGCCATGACCAGATCGACTCGAGTACCTCTTCAACCCGGCATCGCCACCAAGGAGAACGCAATGGTTAAACCAAACAGCAAGTCACCTCGATCCTCCGTGAGGATGTTGTCGCCTTCCACCACGCGCCGCCTGCTGTTGCGATCCATGGTGGCCGTCTCGATCCTGGCCGGTACGTTCGCCTTCACCGGCAACCCGGCGGCCGCAGCGGCTTCCAGCTGCGGCGATGGAGATGGAAGCCTGTGCCTGTCGTATAAGTTCTGCCTGTTCGGGCTTTGTATAAGCGGCAAGAGGTATTACATCGAAGAGCCACTACAACTCGACGACATTGACAGCTGTGGAAAGGACAGCCCTTGTTACGTATGATGAGAACAACCAAGCGCCTTCTGATTCTGGCAAGCAATGCACCGTGGGTGACCTTCGCCTTGGTCATCGCGGCCTCCGTATTGTTCGTAGAGAATCGTACGCGGCTTGCCGCCTCCACGGTTCTCACGGAACACCTGGCGGCTCTGGCCAACCCGTCGTCTGGCGGCGTACTATTTGTACTTTCTCCCTTGGATTGCATCGATGCGCGAGACCAAGTTACCGAACTTGCCACGATTGCGCGTAACAACGGTCTCATCGTACGCGCGCTGGTCATCGAGGATGGCCTAAATCCTACCGATCTCCGTGCTCTGCTGGACAACGCGAATCAGCGGTTTCCGCACTACCCGGTTCCCATGCGGACAGCAGCGTTGGTTGCCAACATGTTCGGAGTTCGTCAAACGCCCATGATGTTAACCGTGAACGGAGCAACGGGCATCGTTGGCGTGGCCGCTTTGGACGGATCTGAACAGCTGCTGGAATTGGCGCTCCGGCACGAGGAGGCAAGCGGATGAAGACACGAACTCGCCACTGGTTGCTGGCTGCTCTGTTGACGGGATGCAGCAGCGCCGAGTCGGGAACGACGATGGATCTGTGGAACAGGGGAGGAGGCGGCCGCGAATACCTGCCGGTCGAATACGATACCGTTTGGTCCTGGGGCGCCATCGACGACACCGTTCTTGCGACGCCACGACATGCAAGCCCCACTCCTTCGGGAGGGATCGTCCTGGTGGATCTAACGTTACAGCGGGTCCGTGCCTTCGACTCCGTCGGACGCTTGGCTTGGTCTTGGGGCGTTCGCGGCCAAGGCCCGGGAGAAATAACTGACGTCCGAGCACTTGCCGTTGCGCCGACCGGGGAAGTGATTCTCGTCGATTCAGGCAACGGTCGACTCGTCGTACTTGGCGACGACGGTGCACTGCGACACGAAGTCCGGCTGGAAGAGCCGGCGTATGTCAACGATGTCGCCGTCCTGGGTCCGGATCAATACCTGTTGAACACGGACGCCAATCCCCCTTGGAAGGTCGTGAACCGCGATGGAAGAACGATATCGACAGTATCACCGCCCTGGATCGGATTCGAACAGATGGCATTCTTGCAATGGAATGGTTCCGTGACCAGGTGGAAGGCGGGCGCGTGGATCTTCGGGTTCGGTTACGGCAATGGCTGGTTTGTGTTTCGAGACGACGGGTCACAGGCGTCATATCCCTATGTGGAGCACACGCCCTTTCCCCAAGTAGTGCGACAGCGATCGCGCGAGGGGCTTGCGGTACGCACAGTGACCACGTTCCTGGAGAGACCGACGCCCTCTGGTATGACACTGTCTGTTGTTGGGGACACACTCGCTGTTCTGTTCGACGGCGAGACAAATGGCGCGCTGGACAAGTATGACCTACGCACCGGAGACTATCTGTATTCGCAGGAGGTGGCGCCTACGGTGAGAGAAATGATCGCGGTGGGAAACAATACCTATGCGATCATCGATTATCGAGACCTGTTCCCAACGGCGGCGGTAGTGCGATCTCGAATGCGCAACAGGGAGCGACAGTGATGCCAAGAATGCGAAAGACCGGCATCGCACACTATCGGGATCCCGGTAGCATGACGGCAACACATCACAAGAAACAACATCTTAGCAAAGTGAGGTATGAGTAGATGTCGACAAATCACAAGCCCGAAAGGGTGATGGAAACGAAGAGTGCACGAACCAGGACGATGGGAGTGGGACGGCTCCTGCTAGCTATAGCCATTATTGTGGGCGTGACCACAGCGTCGTCACCTCAGCCAGCGTTGGCAGTGGGTCAGGCGTTGGTGATTGACGAGTCAATGGAGAACGCGCCGCAGTGCGGCCAGGCGGGCGACCGGGAATGCCAGTCGGTCGGTGCCTGTGTCGACTTTTTGAACCTGTTTACCTTTTGCGTCAAGGGCTATACTTATTACCTGGAGCAGAACGACAAGAAGAAATAGGGGCGTGATTGGCACCCCTTGAAGATGGAGCGGTGATCCCGGGACGTGAGGAGCGTAGCGACGAGCGGTCCGGGATCACCGCTGCGGCACCCCCGCCAGCACTCGTCCGGAAGGTTGCGGCGGAGGTGACGAAGTGGCGCTTTACGGCGGCGCGACGGTCAACTCGCCGCCGGCCGCACCACCACGGTGAGCTCAACGTCAGCGAGCAGCCCGCCGTCGTCGGCCCGGCCGCGAAGGAGGTATGTGCCCGGCTGGTCGAAGGTCACGTCCACGGTCCAGCGGCCGTCTTCCGGCGGGTCGGGTGGGAACCACAGCGGGGACCATGGGGAGTTGGCGCCCGTGCGGGTGTCCTCCCACACCTTAACCTGGGGCGGGTCGAACGAGACGGCACCCTCGCCGCGGTAGAGGAACCACGACATGAAGAGGCCGTTCACCTTCTGGACGGTGACGCGGGAGGGGGGCGAGAGTTGTCGGCGGCTGAAGGTCGGGGGGGCGTTCCGGATCGAGTCGGCGCGCGCGGAGTCTTCGGC
>VXMG01000118.1:0-13645 GCA_009841185.1 Gammaproteobacteria bacterium | reverse complement strand
GGGGGCCGGGGCCGGGGGGCGTGGCCGCGCGGCCGGCGGAGGGTTCTGGCTGGACGGCGGTCGCGGGTGACGGCTCCGGCCCGGCCGTGGCGGTGCGCGGTCCGCGCGGGACGCCGGTCAGGGCTGCCACCGCGTCGCCGGGGCGCGGACTCCGCAGGAGCGCCTCACCCATCAGGACGGCGTCCGCGCCCGCGGCACCCACGGTGGCCAGGTCCTCCCGGGTGGCCAGCCCGCTCTCCGAAATCACCACGACGTCCGGCGGAGTACGGCGAACCAGCTCCAGCGTGACGGTCACGCTCGAGCGGAAGGTACTCAGGTCGCGGTTGTTGATGCCCACCACATCGGCGCCGGCTGCGAGCGCGCGCTCCAGCTCGGCAGCATCGTGAACCTCCACCAGCGCGGCCATCCCCAACGCTTGCGCACCTCTCAGTAGCTCTCCCAGAAGCGGATCCTCCAGGATGCGCACGATGAGCAGCACCGCGTCCGCGCCCGCCGCGCGCGACTCGTCGAGTTGAACCGGGTCGATCAGGAAATCCTTGCGCAGAGCAGGCCGACGCACCCTCGCGCGCACCCGCCGCAGATCGTCCAGCCCGCCTCCGAAGTAGGTGCGATCCGTCAGCACACTGATGGCCGATGCGCCGGAGCGCCCGTAGTCCGCCGCCAGATCCGCCGGATCCAGGTCCTCGCGAATGGATCCCGCCCCCGGAGAACGCCGCTTGACCTCCGCGATGATGGCCACATCCCCCGACGATCCTCTCAGCGCGGAGCGGAAGTCGCGGGCCGGAGGCGCGCAACGGGCGGCCCGCGCCAACTCGGCTCGCGCGGACCTCAGGGCCCGGACTTCGTCGCGCTTGGTACGCACGATGCGGTCGAGGATGTTCATGCGCTCGGGAACGGACATCCGCGGTCGAGGACGGACGCCGTTCCGGTTCTTTCGGAGTGCATCTTGCGCTTCGGTAAACCTTCGGGTACGTTATTCGGGTCCTGTTCGGTCATCACTCTCGCGGAGCGTGAATTCGATGCCCCTGACCAAGCGACAGAAACAGATCCTGGACTTTATCGAAGGCTACCTGGAAGAGTGGGGCTACGCACCCAACTTCGAGGAAATCGCGCATGCCTTCGGATACGCTTCCCTGGCCACGGTCCACGAACACCTGAGCAATCTGGAGCGCAAGGGCTACATCCGGAAGGCCTACAACCAAAGTCGCTCCATCGAGTTGGTGCACCGGGAGACGGGCGCCGGCGTCTTCGCGCTGCCGCTGCTCGGAGCGGTCGCCGCGGGGCTTCCCATCGAGGCCATTCAGGACACCGAAACCCTGTCCGTGCCTCGCGACATGGTGCCGAGCGGCGCCGAAAGCTACGTCCTTCGGGTCGAGGGCGATTCGATGATCGACGAGCAGATTCGCGACGGCGACTACATCGTGGTCAGCGCCCGCCAGGTGGCGCATGAGGGCGAGACCGTAGTCGCCCTGGTGGGGGGCGATTCGGCCACCGTCAAGAAGTTCTATCGCGAGCGGGGCTCCCGCATCCGGCTGCAGCCCGCCAACGAAGCGATGGAGCCGATCATCGTCGACGCGGCCGACGTTCAGATCCAGGGCGTCGTGGTCGGCGTGATCCGCAAGTACTGAGGTTCGATCGAGGGATAACCGATCGGGACGGGACGATTCACGGGGGATCGGACCGAGGTTCGGTCAACCAGACCGGCTGCCGCCGGAGGGAGGCTAGGATGAGGATACCGTTTGCTGTGGGCAGACTGAAGGGCGATTTCGCGGAAGTGGTGCTTGTGGGCGAGGATCTGGGGCCGGGAGACGTACCGTTCCTTCGCTCGGCGCGGATGACGCGCAGCCCCGCACGATACCGTCCCCAGCGCCGCCGGCGTGCCGCCCGGCCGGCCTGAGAATCGCGATGACGGTCGTCCCAGGGCGGGACGGACCAGGCGAGCAGACCTCGCGGGGGGTGAGGAAACCTGCGACCTTGCTCAACCGCCACCGGCGCGGCTGGCGTCGCGGAGTTCCGCGAGCTTGCGGATCGCGAGCCCGCGGTCGATGGCTTCGGACGCGATGGCAACCCCCTCCGGAAGAGAGTCGGCCAGGCCCGCCACGTAGATGGCGGGGCCGGCGTTGGCAAGGACGAACGAACGCGCCGAGCCCCGGCGGCGGCCTTCCAGCACATCCACGATCAGGGTGGCGTTCTCATGCGGGGTTCCACCGGCAAGCGCCTCCAGACCTCCCCGCTCCAGTCCCAGGTCAGCCGGGATAACGGAGTAGGTCGTGAGCCTGCCGCCGCGAAGATCGGACACGGTGGTGGTCCCTGCGGGGCTCAGCTCGTCCATCCCGGGCTCGCCATGCACCACCAGAGCGCGCCGGTGGCCGAGTTCGAGCAGTGCGCGCGCGATCAGTTCCCGCCAGGCGGGGTCGGAAACGCCGACCAGTTGGCGAGTCACCCCGGCCGGGTTGGTGAGAGGCCCGAGCAGATTCATGATCGTGGGGACGGCGAGCTCGGCCCGCACCGGACCGACGTGACGCATGGCGGGGTGAAGAAGGGGCGCAAACATGAAGACGATCCCGGTTTCTGCCAGAACCCGGCCCATCTCGTCCGGTGTCAATTCGATGCGGACTCCGAGAGCTTCCAGGACGTCGGCGCTTCCGCTTTGCGATGTGAACGAGCGGTTGCCGTGCTTGGCGACCCGCACGCCGGCAGCCGCCGCGGTCAGGGCGGCCGCGGTGGACACGTTGAACGTGCGCACACTGCCGCCCCCGGTGCCGCAGGTATCGACCAGCTCGTGGGTTCGCTCCGAAGCCACCGGCCGCATCGCCCGGCGCAGCGCCCGCACGCCCCCGGCTATCTCCGATGGCACCACCCCCTTTGTCCGGAGTGCGATCAGGAGGGCGGCCATCGTCACGGGCGTCGCCTCGCCGGACATTACGGTCGTGAACGCGCCCTCCGCCTCGGCCGCAGTCAGGTCGGCGCCCTCGGATACGCGGGCGATAAGGGGGGCCAGCTCAAGTTTCGCTTCGGGCGACATGGCGTATTCCAATGCTGCGCAGGGGGATGGCGGGAACGCTCGGGCGATGGTACCAAGGGCGGGGCAGGCGGTCAACGCGCGGGACCCGGGATGTTGCCCGCCGTGACAGAGGACGGGCTCTATTGAGTTGTCGCTCCGGGGATCCTAGTTTCCCGGCGTCATGGCCCCGGGACAACGCCGCTTCCGACTCACGCTGCACTACGACGGGACCCGTTTCTTCGGCTGGCAGATGCAGCCGGAAGTGCGCACGGTGCAGGGTGAGCTGCAGGCCACGCTCAAGCGCCTTACCGGCGCGCCGCGCACGGTGACGGGGGCGGGGAGAACCGACCGGGGGGTACATGCCACCGGCCAGGTGGCCGCCGTCGTCCTGCCGCCGCGCTGGAGCGCCGCCACCCTCCTGCGCGCGCTCAATGCCACGCTCCCGCAGGACATCTGGGTTGCGGAGGCCCACGTCGCTCCGCCCGGCTTCCACCCGCGCTACGACGCGACGGCACGCGAGTACGGATATCGGCTGGGCCTGACGGCTGCGGCCCGCTCGCCATTTCACCGGCCGTGGTGCTGGCCGCTCGCCCACCTGACGGACGACGCCGCCTCGGCCAGGGCGGACGTGGATGTCGAAGCTCTGCACGCGGCAGCCTCGCTCCTGCCGGGCGAGAAATCCTTCGCCGCCTTCGCCCGCGCCGGCCAGGAACACCGGGGGGACCGCTGTATCGTCCAGGAAGCGCGCTGGACTCCGGGGGCTCTGGGCGTGGAGTTCACCATCCTCGCCAACCGGTTCCTGCACCACATGGTCCGCTACCTGGTGGGCACCATGGTCGACATCGCCCGCGGGCGCCGGCCGCTCGACGACATGAGCACGATGCTGGCCGGCAACCACGACGGCCTGGTCACATCGCCCCCCGCGCCCGCCGCCGGCCTCTTCCTGCGCCGAGTGCTCTATCCCGCGCACACAACCGCGCACAGTACGCCAATCCCGGACGACTCCGCGACAGATTCAGACAACACCGGAGCCGCGGCCGACGTCCCTCCCGAGCCCGCCCGAAGCGTCCCGTTCGCCGACCCCGCCCTGTTAGATTCCGACACCGACCGCCCACTCGCAGGGAGCGCCAACCACTCATGAAGATCTTCCTCGACACCGCCGACCTGGGTGAGATCCGTCGCGCCGCCGCCGCGGGCCTCATCGATGGCGTCACCACCAACCCCTCACTGCTGGCCAAGGTGGCCGGCGACCGCGACCCGATGGAGATCTTCCTGGAGATCTGCGAAGCCATCGACGGCCCGGTGAGCGCGGAGGTCGTCGCGCTCGACACCGAGACCATGGTCGACGAGGGCACGCGGCTGGCCGCCGTCCACTCCAACATCGCGGTCAAGGTGCCCCTGACCGAGGACGGCCTGGTGGCGTGCCGCGAACTCAGCTCGCGCGACATCCCCGTCAACGTGACCCTGTGTTTCTCGGCCCCACAGGCGCTGCTCGCCGCCAAGGCGGGGGCCGCCTACATCTCGCCGTTCATCGGACGGCTGGACGACATCTCCCACGACGGCATGGAGCTTATCCGTCAGATCCGCCTCATCTACGACAACTACGGCATGCGGACGGAGATTCTGGCCGCCTCCCTCAGGCACCCGCGCCACGTGGTGGAGTCGCTGGAGGTGGGCGCCGACGTCGCCACCCTGCCGCCGAGCGTGCTGCACAAGCTGATCCGCCACCCGCTGACCGACCTCGGGCTGGCCGCCTTCCTGGCCGACTGGGAGAAACTGGGACGTGACCTCTAGCAGTCCGGGCCGCGCGGCCGCGGCCAGGGCATCCAGCACGGGCAAGTCCGCCTCCGGCGGCTACGTGCACCCCCTCTCGGGACGCTACGCCTCGGGCGAGATGCAGCACATCTTCTCGCAGGCGCGCAAATTCACCACCTGGCGCCGGCTCTGGATCGCGCTGGCCGAATCGCAGCGCGAACTGGGGCTGGACATCTCGGCCGAGGCGCTGCGCCAGATGCGGGCCGCGGTCGACGACCTGGACCTCGACCGGGCCGCGGAGCTGGAGCGCCGGTTCCGCCACGACGTGATGGCGCACGTCCACCTCTTCGGCGAGGTGGCACCCGCCGCGCGGGGCATCATCCACCTCGGCGCCACGAGCGCCTTCGTGGGCGACAACGCCGACCTCATCCTCCACCGGGAAGCCCTCACTCTGATCCGCGACCGGCTGGTGCGTTGCGTCGAGGCACTGGCAGGCTTCGCGCGTCGCTACCGGTCGCTCCCCACCCTGGCCTACACCCACTTCCAGCCCGCCCAGCCCACCACGGTCGGCAAGCGGGCGACGCTCTGGATCCAGGATCTGCTGCTCGATATCGAGGAGATCGAGTTTCGCCTCGGCTCGCTCCGCTTCCGAGGCGTGCGCGGCACCACCGGCAGCCAGGCCTCCTTCCTCGACCTCTTCGACGGCGACTCCGCGAAGGTAGACGCCCTCGACGACGCCGTGGCCCGGCGCATGAGCTTCGAGCACCGCTACCCGGTGAGCGGTCAAACCTACCCGCGCAAGGTGGACGCCGCGCTCCTGGCGACGCTCGCAGGCACCGCCGCGTCCACGTCCAAGATGGGGCACGACCTGCGTCTGCTCTCGCATCTGGGAGAAGTCGAGGAGCCCTTCGAGAGCACCCAGATCGGCTCCTCGGCCATGCCCTACAAGCGCAACCCGATGCGCGCGGAGCGGGTTTGCGCCCTTTCCCGCCACGTGATCACTTTGTATCAGGACGGCGCGTTCACGGCGGCCACCCAGTGGCTGGAACGGAGCCTGGACGATTCCGCGAACCGGCGCGTCAGCATCCCCGACGCCTTCCTCACCCTCGACGGCATACTGGTTCTGGTCGAAAACGTCTCCTCCGGGCTGGTGGTCAACGAAGCGGTGGTCCGCCGCTCGCTCGACGCCCAGCTCCCCTTCATGGCCACCGAAACCATCCTCATGCGCGCGACCCGGGGCGGAGGCGACCGCCAGGAACTGCACGAGCGCATCCGGCGCCACGCCAACGCGGCCACCCGCAAGGCGCGCGAGGAAGGCGGCGACCCCGACCTGATCTCCCGCATCGCCGGCGACGACGCCTTCGGGCTGAGCGCGCCCGAACTGGCCGACCTCCTCCGGGGCGAGCGTTTCATCGGACGCGCCCCCGAACAGGTGGAGCGCTTCCTGGACGGGTTCGCCCGGCCGGTCGTCGACCGTCTCGGCCCCGCAGCCCACGCCCGCCTGGACGCCCCCGACATTCGTGTATGACCTCACCTGTGACCCCACCCCAGCCATGGAGCTCGACGAAAACGTGACGACCATCGTGGATTCCGCCCTTCCCCTCCAACTCCTCCACCGCGGCAAGGTGCGGGACGTCTACGAGGCGGGCCCCGACACCCTGTTCATGGTGGCGAGCGACCGCGTGAGTGCCTTCGACGTGGTCCTGCCCCAGCCGGTGCCCCACAAGGGCGAAGTGCTCACGCAGCTCACCGCGTGGTGGCTGGCGCGCTTCTCCGCCCGCTCGCCGGTACCGGGCGCCGAGGGGGGCATCGACCACCACCTGCTTGCCGTGCGGCGGGACGAGATCATCGACCGGGTCCCCGAACTGGCGCACAGCGTCGACAGCTGGGCGCGCCGGGCCATGCTGGTGCGCCGCACCCGGCCGATCCTGGTCGAGTGCATCGTGCGCGGCTACATCACCGGGTCGGCGTGGCGGGAGTATCGCCGGAGCGGCACCCTCGCCGGCGAGCCCCTCGCGCCGGGCATGATCGAGAGCGACCGCATGGAGCCGCCCATCTTCTCCCCGTCGACCAAGGCGCACGAGGGCCACGACGAGAACATCACCTACGACCAGGTGGTGGAGCTTCTGGGCGCGTCCAGGGCGGAAACCCTGCGCGACCTCTCGCTCGGCATCTACAGCGCCGGATCGGAGACCGCGCGCCAACGGGGGATCATCCTCGCGGACACGAAGTTCGAGTTCGGGATGGACTCGGATGGAAGGCTTCTCCTCATCGACGAGGTGCTGACCCCCGACTCCTCGCGTTTCTGGCCCGCCGAGCACTACGCGACCGGCCGCGGGCAGCCGTCCCTCGACAAGCAGCCTGTGCGCGACTACCTCGCTCACGAGACCGACTGGAACAAGATGCCGCCCCCGCCCGATCTTCCCGACCGCATCGTCGAGGAGTCGACGGCCCGCTACCTTGACATCTTCCAGCGGCTGGTGGGCGTGCCGCTGGCCGAGTACAGGGGCCCCAGCTTCGGATGAAGAAGATCCCGTGATCCGCAAGCGCGCGCGCCGCAGGCGGCTCCAGAGGGGCATCATCATCATCCCCTCCGCCTTCACCCTGGGCAACGTCTTCTTCGGCGTGTTCGCAATGGTGATGGCGTCGCGGGGCGCGTACGAATGGGCCGCCTGGTTCATCGTGTTCGCGGGCATCCTTGACACCTTCGACGGCGGCCTGGCGCGCTTCACGCGCACGGGCTCGCGCTTCGGCGCCGAGCTCGACTCCCTGGCCGACGCCGTCAGCTTCGGCGTGGCCCCGGCGATGGTCATGTACCAGCTCTACTGGGCCGACGGCTCCTGGAGCTGGCTGCTCTCCTACCTGTTCGTGACCGCGGTGGTGGTCCGGCTGGCGCGCTTCAACGTGGAGCAGGGGGGAGAGGCGAAACGCTCGTTCCACGGGCTGCCGTCGCCCGCTGCCGGGATGATGCTCGCGACATCCTATCCCTTCACCCAGACCGCATTCTTCGAGGCGTATCTGAGCACGCTGCCGTGGACCCAGATCATGGGCATCCTCATGGTGCTGCTCTCCGCGCTGATGCTGAGCCACATCCCCTACGCGCGCATGCCCCGCGTGGGGCTGCGCACCCCCCGAACCCGCATCAACAGCGTCATCGCCGTGGCCGCTATCGTCACCGCGATCGCCGCCCCCCGCTACTACTTCTTTCCGGTCCTGTTCGGATACGCCGTCTGGGGCCTTCTGAAGTCGGTGGCGATCGGTTTCCTGGACCGGCTTCCCGAGCGCGATCCTCTCCTCGAGGTGGATGATGATGAGGATGAGGATGAGGATGAGGATGCGCCGGAAGGCGAGGAAGAAGCCCGGCCGCTCGACTACGGCGGCCTCGGCCCCCGCTACCGCGCCCGCAGGCGCAATCGGCTCGTCCGACGCCGGCGGAACAACCCCCGGGACGACAACGGCACGGAGGATACAACTTGAGCGCGTACGCCATCGAAATCCGCGTGACCCCCCGCCGCGGACTGCTGGACCCGCAGGGAAAGGCCATCCAGCACGCCCTGGACTCCCTGGGCTTCGCCGGGGTCGGGGAGGTGCGCGCCGGCAAGCTGCTCGTGATCGAGCTCGAAGCCGACTCGCCGGACGAAGCCGCCGCCCGGGCCACCCGGATGTGCGAGAAGCTGCTCGCGAACCCGGTGACCGAGGACTTCGCCATCGAGGTCGGACGCGATGCCGTGCAGCCGGAGGCGGCGACGTGAGAGCGGTGGTGGTGACCTTTCCCGGGTCCAACTGCGACTACGACTGCCTGCAGGTGCTGCGCAAGGTGATGGGGGTCGACACCCGCTTCATCTGGCACCGCGAGCACGAGCTGGGCGACCCCGACCTGGTGGTGCTTCCGGGCGGCTTCTCCTACGGCGACTACCTGCGCGCCGGCGCCATCGCACGCTTCAGCCCCATCGTGGAGGCGGTGAAGCACTACGCCGGGCGCGGCGGGATCGTGCTCGGCATCTGTAACGGCTTCCAGATCCTGTGCGAGGCCGGGCTGCTCCCGGGCGCCCTCAGACGCAACGACTCGCTCAAGTTCCGGAGCCACGACGTGCACGTGCGCGTCGAGACCACGGACACCGCCTTCACGCGCGCGTACCGGCCCGGCCAGATCCTGCGCATTCCGATCGCGCACGCCGAAGGCAACTACATCGCCGACCCGGCCACCCTCCAGCGCCTCGAGGCCGACGGGCGCGTCGCGTTCCGCTACACCACGCGCGAGGGGGCGCGCGGCGAAGGCGGCAACCCCAACGGCTCCGCCAACGACATCGCCGGGATCGTGAACGCCGCCGGGAACGTGCTCGGGCTCATGCCCCACCCGGAGCGGGCCGCGGAAGGCGTGCTGGGCTCTACCGACGGACTGGGCATGTTCGAGTCGCTGGTCGCCCATTGCGCGCGCGAGAGGGTGGCATGATCGGGACCGCGAGCGGCGGGAACGGCAGCGGACCCGCGGCGCCGAAGCCGCGTCCCGGAGATCCGGAGATCACGCCGGAACTCGTCGCCGACCACGGTCTAACGCCAGAGGAATACGACAAGATCGTCGGGCACCTCGGGCGCACCCCGACCTTTACCGAACTCGGCGTCTTCTCGGCGATGTGGTCGGAGCACTGCGGGTACAAGAACTCAAAGCGCCTGCTCCGGCTCCTGCCCACCGAGGCCCCGTGGGTCATCCAGGGCCCGGGCGAGAACGCGGGGGTGATCGACATCGGCGACGGATACGCGCTCGCCTTCAAGATCGAGTCGCACAACCATCCGTCTGCGGTCGAGCCGTACCAGGGCGCGGCCACCGGAATCGGGGGGATTCTGCGCGACGTCTTTACGATGGGCGCCCGCCCGGTCGCGGTGCTCGACTCGCTGCACTTCGGGGACCTGGACTCGAGCCGCGTGCGCTACCTCTTCGACGGCGTCGTGCGCGGGGCCGGCGACTACGGCAACTGCGTGGGCATCCCCAACCTCGGGGGCGAGGCCTATTTCGACCGCGGCTACGAGGGCAACCCCATCATCAACGTGATGTGCCTGGGCATCATGAAGCGCGAGCAGCTCATCCGGGGCGAGGCTCACGGAGACGGCAACACGCTGATGGCGGTGGGCGCGCGCACCGGGCGCGACGGCATCCACGGGGCCACCTTCGCGAGCGAGGAGCTGGGCGAGGACTCCGACGCCAGCCGGCCCCAGGTACAGGTGGGCGACCCCTTCACCGAAAAGCTCCTGCTCGAGGCCAGCCTGGAGCTGATCCGGAGCGGCCACATCGTGGGCATCCAGGACATGGGCGCCGCGGGCATCACCTCGAGCGCCTCCGAGATGGCCGGCCGTTCCGGCAGCGGGGTCGTGATCGACACCGCGCTGGTGCCGGTGCGCGAGCCGGGGATGACGCCGTACGAGATCCTGCTCTCCGAAAGTCAGGAGCGAATGATGGTGGTCGTGCACAGGGGCCGGGAAGAGGAGGTCCGGCAGATCCTGGCCAAGTGGGAGCTTGAGGCGGCGGAGGTCGGCCAGGTCACCTCCGATGGACGCTTCCGCATCCTGGAGGACGGCCGCCCGGTCGCCGACATCCCCGCCCTGCCCCTCACCGAAGGCTGCCCGACCTACGAGCGCGAGGGCATCGAGGGCGAAGAGGTGCGCGCGTTGAGGGAGATGGACCTGACGCCCTACGCGGGCGGCGACGGCGACCGCACCGCCGACTTCCTCCGCCTGCTTGCCTCTCCCAACCTGGCTTCCCGCCGCTGGATCCACGACCAGTACGACACCACCGTGCGCACGGCGAGCGTGATCCAGCCGGGAGGGGACGCGGGCGTCCTGCGCGTGCGCGGCACCCGGCGCGGGATCGCGGTCACCACCGACTGCAGCGGCCGCTACACCTACCTGGAGCCCGGCACCGGCGCCCGCATCGCAGTGGCCGAGGCCGCGCGCAACCTGGCGTGCGCGGGGGCGCTGCCCATGGCGGTGACCAACAACCTGAACTTCGGCAACCCCCTCAAGCCGCACATCTACTACCAGTTGCGGGAAGCCGTGCTGGGCATGGTCGAGGCCTGCGCGCTCTTCGAGACTCCGGTGACCGGCGGCAACGTCTCGCTCTACAACGAGACCAGCGGCACGCCCATCTACCCCACCCCCGTCATCGGCATGGTCGGCATCATCGAGGACCTGGAACAGGTCACGCGACACGCGTTCCGGGACGAAGGCGACGCAATCGTGCTGTTGGGCCGCAACACCGACGAGCTGGGCGCATCCGAGTACCTGTACGCGATGCACGACATCGTGGGCGGAAAGCCCCCGCGGGTGGATCTGCTGGCGGAACGCGTGCTCCAGCAGGCGCTGCTGGCCATGATCGGCGAGGGGCTGCTGCGCTCGGCGCACGATTGTTCGGAGGGCGGCCTGGCGTGCGCGCTCGCCGAGAGCGCGCTGCACGATGGCGAAGACCCGGTCGGCATCCGCGTGCAACTGGCGGACCCGCTGCCCTCGACCGCACTATTCTTTGGAGAGGCGCAGGGGCGCGTGGTGGTTTCGTGCGATCCCGCGAGCCTCGAGCGGGTGCGGCGGCTGGCCGATCGGTACGGCGTGGCCTGCGCGGAGATCGGCAAGGTAGGAGCGATCGGCGGAAGTTTCGTCGTGGAGAGCGCGGACGCGCGCATCGAGGCGGACATCAGGGAGGTGAGTGCGGTGTACTTCGGGGCTCTGCCGGAGCGCATGGACGCGCAGTAGCAAGGGAGTGCATTCGGTGGACAAACCACGCCCGGCATTCGAGCGGCGATGCATCCACGAACTGCGGGCGCCCGGAGGCGGCACATGAGGGACGGACAGTACACGCTTCCACTGGCCGGCAGGGCCGAGCCGCAGTCGAGTTCTCTTCGCCCGCAGGACATCCCCGGCTCGCTGCTGGACGACCGCCCCCGCGAGGAGTGCGGCATTTTCGCGGTCAGCGGCATCGAAAACGCCGCGGAACTCGTCTTCCTCGGTCTCTACGCGCTCCAGCACCGTGGACAGGAATCCGCCGGCATCTACTCCATCGACCGGGCGGGGCGCGCGAGCGTGACCAAGGGCCTCGGGCTCGTATCCGATGTCTTCGACGCGGAGAAGCTGAGCGCCCTCCCGGGCGGCACCTCGGTCGGCCACGTGCGCTACTCGACGGCCGGGGGGAGCCTGCAGGAGAACGCCCAGCCCATCGTGGCGCGCTACGCCAACGGCCCGCTCGCCATCGCGCACAACGGCAACCTCACCAATGCCCTGGACATGAAGGACCGGCTGGTGGAAGAGGGCGCCCTCTTCCAGACCTCGAGCGACTCCGAGGTCATCGTCCATCTGATGGCGCGGTCGCGGCACCGCGACGTGGCTCAGCAGGTGGATGACGCCCTGGCCCACCTGGAGGGCGCCTTCTCGCTCGTGATCGCGGTGGGAGATGCCCTCTACGCCGTGCGCGACCCGCGCGGGTTCCGCCCGCTTCTGCTGGGGCGAAAGGACAGCGGCTACGTGCTGGCGTCGGAATCGTGCGCCTTCGACATCGTCAACGCCGAGTACGTGCGCGATTTGGAGCCGGGCGAACTGCTGCGCATTCGGGGAGGCAGGGTCGAGAAGCTGCGCAGCCTGCGCGCCGCGCCCCGTCCGTCGCCGTGCATCTTCGAGCTGGTCTACTTCGCCCGTCCCGACTCGCGCATCTGGGGAGCCAGCGTGGACCGCTCCCGGCGGGCCTTCGGGCGCCAGCTCGCGCGAGAGCATCCCGTCGAGGGAGATGCGGTGGTGGCGGTCCCGGACAGCGCGAATTCAGCGGCGCTGGGATACTCCGAGGAGACCGGCATACCCTTCGAACTCGGTCTCCTGCGCAACCACTACGTGGGCCGCACCTTCATCCGCCCCTCGCAGGCGGATCGCGATTTCGGGGCCCGCATCAAGTACAACCCGGTGCGCGAGGTACTGGAGGGACGCCGCATCGTGCTCGTGGACGACTCCATCGTGCGCGGCACCACCAGCCGCAGCCTGGTGCGCTTCGTGCGCGGCGCGGGCGCGGCGGAAGTGCATCTGCGCATCGCCAGCCCTCCGGTGCGCAACCCCTGCTTCTACGGCATCGACATGCCCAGCAAGGAAGAGCTCATGGGCTCCGGGCACACCGTGGAGGAGATCCGCGAGGAACTCGGGCTGGATTCGCTGGGCTACATCTCGCTGGAAGGGATGACGAAGGCCGTGGAGGAGTTCGGTCCCTTCTGCGACGCCTGTTTTTCGGGACACTACACCGCGCCCCTGGTGGACATCGAACGCCAGCTGGACAATTCCCTTCTGGCGCTCGCGCGCTGACGGGCGGCGGGGAACGTCACACCCCGGAGCGCCCCGCAGGAGCGTCGGCGGAGAGTCCGGTCAGCCTCCGGGAGGCACCACCACTTCCGCCGTGTAGATGAGGTCGCCGAGCGGCGAATTGTCGCCGTTGGCGGAGTTGCCGGTCACGTGGAAGACCACCGGCGACGGTTCCCCGGGCGCCACCCACTCGAAGCTCCAGCTGGCGACGTCTCCGGGACCGAGCCGGCTTCCCTCGACCGTGTGGTTGATGTACTCGACGCCGTCCTCGCTGCGGACGACCGTACGGCCGTCCAGGGGAGCCAGGCGCCCAGCCGGTGCGCCCGCCCGCTCGCCCTGGTTGAAGCGCGCGGCGGCCTGGAAACCCGCACTTCCCATCCCCTCCCCCTCCACGATCACGGTGACCACGTAGACCGCGCCCGGCGTGAAGGAGGCGGGGATGCCGTCGAGCAGAAGCGCACCCCCCAGTGCGTTCAGTTCGAGGTCCAGATGGCACTCGACGCAGGTGAGCTCGCCGAACCCGCCGGTGCGCGCGAGGGGCGGGCCGTCGGCGTGGGGGATGGG
>VXMG01000119.1:0-14041 GCA_009841185.1 Gammaproteobacteria bacterium | reverse complement strand
AGTGGTCGAACGGCAAGGTCTTCCAGATCGCCGTGCACACGATGCGCGGCAGCCTGTCCGTGAGCGAGGCGACGACGGCACTGTCGCGCGTCGGCGAAGCCTGCATCGCCACCGTCCTGTCCGCGGTCGAGGAGGACTTCGCCGACCGCGGCGTGCCGCAAGCCAGCGGCGGCGTGGCGGTCGCGGTCCTGGGACCGCTGGCCAGCGGGGAGGCGCTGCCGGGCGCGGAACTCGATGTCCGGTTCGTGTACGACGGCGGCCCGGCCAGGTACTACGAAGCATTGTGCCGACGCTTTCGCAAGGCGCTCCGTGCGCTTTCGCGCAAGAACCTGCTGCTGGCGCCCGTCCCGCGCGACGGGATGGAGGGCCTCCATTCCCTCGCCGAGTTCGAGGAACAACTCCGCAATCCCGGTTCGGATCGTGAGCTGGTGGCGCTCGCGCGGGCGCGTTGCGTGTTCGTGTCGGGCGATGCCGAAATCGGGGAACGGTTCGCGCAGGCGTTGCAGGACGCTCCGGGACGGAGTGCGGCCCGCGAGATGCCGATGGCCGGGTTGCGCGAAGCCGCCGCGGGCGAAGTTATCGGTGATACCGCGTCCCGAGCCGCAACCGACATCGCCGCGCTTGCGGATGGCCCGGCCCGGCAGGTGAACGGGACTTGACTTAAGACTTAATCCCTCTATTTTGCGACAAAATAGGGTTGGTCATGTGGTTCATAGCCTCCAACGATGGAGAATTGCCATGAGAAGCGGCGATGAAATGCTTGCGCAAGTTGTTGAGAAGTCCGCCGTGGACGCGGATTTCAGGGAACAGCTTCTCGCAGATCCAAAGGCTGCGATCAGCAGCGAATTGGGCATCACGATTCCCGATTCGATGAACATCCGGGTCCATGAGAGCGACATGCAGACGGTGCACCTCGCGTTGCCGCCGGACTCGAACATCACCGAAGAGCAGATGGAAGCCATCTCGGCCGGCCTCTGCTGCTGCTGGTAACCTCGGCGTAGCCGGCGCGCCGCCGGTCAGGAACTCCTCACGCGATCACGGGCGCGGGGTTCAGGTCGGCTTCGGTTAGGGAGGGCTCACGGTAGCCCATGCTGACGGGCACGTCGTACAGGCGCCCGGGCGCAAACCTTGCCCAGAAGTGGCGCATGCCCGGCACAATGACCCGCGCCACGGGCATGCCGATATCGGGCCGCGTCTGATCCAGCACAAGGAACTCCATGCCCTTGGCCTCGACGAGGGCGCGGCAATTCTCCACATCTTCGCGCGTGTCCGCCGATTCGGTCACCGGATAGTGCGAAGCCTTGCGGGGCAGCTCGTCCGGTGCCGGCGCCAGCCAGGAACAGTCGGCGAGCCGGGCGGTCTTCCACCACCAGAGGGCCAGCGGATCATCGATCCTGGGCCGGCCGTCCCCCGTCCCCGGACGCGGCAGCCAGGTAAGACACTGGTTCAATTCGCAGAGCGCACGCAGGGCTGCGATGCGCGGGTCGGCGTGGGTCCCGGCACCGTAGATGATGTCCTCGGTCGGGGCGCCCGGTCGGCGCGAGAGCGCAACGAAGGTGGGGATGCCGATATCGGAGGTGACGTCGAGCATCCATAGCTCCCGCTCGTGGGCGGCGTAGTAGTCCGAGGCCGCTGCGACGTACTCGTCGTCGAAGCTGGAGAGATCGACGGCCGGCACCCGTAACCGGTTGTACCACCAGATGGCGAACGCATCGCGCTCGGCCAGTTCGTAGAAGCCCTGCAGGATGGCCTCTTCCAGGGTGTTGCCCGCGGCGCAGCCGTTCGAATCGGCGATCAGATCCGCGGGGCCGCGCTCCTCGGCCGGCATGCTGTAGAGGAGGGATGTCGGCAGGTAGCGGTGCCGCTGCTGCGTCAGCGACCACACCGGCGTCCAGTCGATTTCGTCGTCGGGCTCGAGACGCGGCGGGACGATGTTGTAGGGGTGGCCCTTCGCGTTGATGCTCGCCGCATCGTCGAGCTGACTCTCGCTGAACAGCTGCACCTCGTTGGGGTGGATCGCCTCTTCCTTGCCGGCGAACTCGATGAAACGCTTGCGGACACGGATCTCGTCCCCATGACGGGCACCCGAATAGCGCTCGACCGCCTCGCAGAGGGCGCTGACCCTGGACTGCTGTCGTGTGCTGCCCTTGCCGGCGCTCTTGCTTCGCAGGCTGCGCCTGAGCGAACTCAAGCTCCGGCTTCTCATGCCGGGATTGCTCCCGGCCCAGTAGACGTGCAGCCAGGAGTCGGCCTCGTCGGTGGTGCGCGACAGCCAGGTCACGACACCACTGACCGGGCTCACCAGGTGGCGGTACTTCGCCAGGGTGGCTTCCGGGGCCACGGCACGTGCGCCGCCGCTGGTGCGATGAGCCTTGGGGCTCGCCTTCAGAGACACCGGCGCCGGTGGTCGATCCGGCCGGTGCAAGGCTTCGTCGCCGCAGGCCAGGCACTGTGGCCGACGCACGACCCGATGCTGCGAACTTGCGAACGTGGCCAAATCCATCGCGATTGCATGTTCGTGAATCGGGGCCGACTCACCCAGCACCAGCCATTTGACGATCTCCGCCGCGATCAGCCCGTACATCGCTTCCAGCACCGCGGGCTGCGCCGCGAACGGCCTGAAAGCGGCTTCCTCGCCGGCGACGTTGCGCAGGAAACCGTGGACTTCCCGGTGGCTGCGCAGGCGGTACGCGAGGCAATCCCGGCAGGGCCCCTTCCTGTTCGCCGGAAAGACGGGGCCGAAGAGCGGCTCCACGCCGTTCGGCCGCACCGGCGCCCACGGCGCTCCTGCCTCGAGCTGGCGCCGATTCACCTCCGCGAGGTGTGCTTCGAGATAATCGCCGCAGACAACAACGGCGAGCGTCGGCTCGCCGGTCCCCACCCTGGCGCCGTTCGCCTCCAGATGCCGGACGAGCCCGCCGTCGTCACCTTCAACCGTGACGCGCGACTGCGCCAGCCGCTCCTCGACCCAGCGCGGCGACGCGCCAAGCGACGACCAGTAGGCTGCCTCGCACCGGTCCATGCCGTGGTCGGCGGAGACCAGATACCCCTTGGCCGCGAACGCGGCAATGGCCGCAAGGACATCGGTCGCCGCATGGGCGCCGTCGAGGGCCGCGACAATCTCGCTCCAGGGGTGCCGACCGTCGAGCAGCGGCAGGAGATCACAGTGCAGCTTGCCGTGCAGCAGCGTATTGAACGACTCGGAGACGAGAAGCACCTGCGCCTCGCCGATATCATGGAATCGGAGGTGCGGGGTGAGCGCGGGAAGCTTGACAATGCCCCGGTCCGCGCGAGTCGTTCGGGTCAGGATCCCGTGCCGGGGACGCGCGTCCTTCTCCGCCGCCATCCGGCTCAGGCCCGCAGCACTTCGACGAGACGCTCCAGGGCCTCAATGCAGAACGCGGAGGTCACGGCCTCGGAGCCATGCCCGATCTGCCCCACCACACCCCACTTCAACGACTGGTCGCCGAACGCGAGCAGCTCCGGCCAACTGCCGTCCCCGCGCTGCGAACTCAACAGTGTCTCCATCTCGCGCTTGGCGTCGATCCGCTCGAGGCTTGCGATGTTGTGGAGCGCCGACACCGCCTGAGCGGTCTGAAGGACATTGCCGAATCCTCCCTTCTCGTCACGCAGGCCGAGGATACGATCCGCGAGTATCGGGCGCAGCGAATCGAGGGCGGGCTTCGCACGAATCAGCGCGCGTGTGATCGCATGGTAGATCGTGACCGTGTCGGGATACCACTTGGACGAGCCCTCGAGGTTGTCCTCGGTCACCAGGGCTTCCAACCATCGCTGGGCATCCCTGGTTCCCGGATGGTTGCCCAGGCAGGCGAGGACATTCGCATTGACGACCGGGTCGGCTTCAATACGAAAGGGCGACACGACGTTGGGTTCGTCTTCCGTTAGCACCCAGGTCATGAAGCGGCCTTTCTCGTCGCGGTTTGCCAGCATGCCCGGAACGTTCCTCCCCAGCCAGATCCAGGGGTGGGTCCCGATGACGAGCGAACAGAGCGCGGTACTGTCGAGATCCGTGGGCAGGTGACGGTAGTATCGCCAGAATCCGGGGTATTCGATGGTGTCGATCAGATATGTCTTCGTAGCGGTGCATATCGCCCTGGCCCGCGGCTCATCGGAGCTCTCAAGGGCAAGCGCGCAGAGAGCCGACACGAAAGGAGGCCTCTCGAAATGCCTTGGGATCTCCGGGTCGGCCACATTGAACCGGATGCAGGGCCAGGCCCCATTCTCGTCGATCACCGATTCCAGGAAGGCAAGCCCGCGGCGGATCGCTTCCCTCCCTGCCCTGGCCAGCGCCCCGGAGGTGGCGCTGCTTCGGACCTCCATTTCTTTCGGTGCAAAGGGCCGAAGGGGCGGCGCGGGGTCGTGGAGTGTCCTTCGAAGAAACTCGAGCGATGCCGCACCGGTCCTCGCCGCCTGTCGTTCGGCCTCGCTGAGCTTGCTCCGCGGCGGGAGCACGACATGCGTCGCGGTATACGACTCTTCGTGCACGCGAATCTCATGGTCTTCGGCCAGCGTCACGCCGAATTCCGTCTCGATCGTCTCCCTGGGGTTCTGGAGAAGACGTTCACGAAAGTCGCTGTCTTCAGCGGCTCTCGATACGAGGATATCGTCCGCGCCCATTCAGGCGACCTGCCTCCTTACCAGATCTCTGAACACCCCGTCGACCTCCATTAGTTCGTTGAAGGAGCCGCTCTGTACGACTTTTCCAGCCTGCAGCACGTAGATGCGATCGGCCTGTTCCAGCGTGGACAGGCGGTGGGCGATGACGACCCGGGTGGAGGTCAGAGCGGTGAGGTTTCGCATGACCCTGGCCTGGCTCTCGTTATCCAGCCAGTTGGTCGCCTCGTCCAGGAGCATGATTCGCGGGCTGCCGATCACCGACCGGGCGATTGAAACGCGCTGACTCTCGCCGCCCGAAAGGACAGACCCGCTCGTGCCGACCATGGTCATCATGCCCATGGGCATGCCCTTGATCTCCTCTTCGACGTCGGCTACTCGCGTCGCAGTCCATATCTCGTCACTCGCCACGTCATCGTGGTGACCGACCAGATTGTCCCAGAGATCCGAGGGATGGAGTCCAACGGACTGCGGCACCACGCCGATTCTGCGGCGCACCTGCTTCAGGTTCAGGTTCCTCAGATCACGTCCGTCGTAGCACACTGCTCCCGCGGTGGGCCGGTCGAATCCAAGCGCCAGCCGGAAGAGGGTGCTCTTGCCAGCGCCGGACTCGCCCGCGATCGCGACGAATTCCCCGGGGCGGACATGAATCGTGACATCGTCGAGGATCAGCGGGCCGTCGGGATCGTACCGGTAGGAAATGCGGTCGAAGACAATGTCGCCCCCCAGCTCCTCGACCGGCGCTCCTTCGACTTCGGCCTCGGGGACCGCAGCGAGAAGCGGGCGCATCTGGTCGAACGCCGGGAGTATGGCGGCAACCGCGCCAAAGGACTCGCCGAGCCGGGCGACGGCGGAATGAAACGCGGCGAAGACGAGGTAGACGACGAGAAAATCGCCTACCGGGAGGTTCCCGTCTCCCATGGCTACGACCGCGAATAGCAGGATCCCGGCGGCAAGAAAGGGGAGTGCCGCGCCAAATGCCCGCGAATGTCCCTCGAGCGCGCTCAGCTCGAGCTCCGTACGTTTCTGCTCCCGGTAGTCCTGCGCCCAGATGGCGAAAGCCGACGCTTCCGCGTTTTCCACACGCAGCTTGCCTATGCTGCCCACGATCTGGAACAGCCGGCCGGAGACGCGCCGCGCCGCGCGGATCATCCGCCCATGGAGCGGAATCTGGCGCAGCCCGAGGACGACGGTGACCAGGAGCGAAGCCAGGCTGAACGCGAGGGCAACGATCCCGAGCGTGGCATCGTAGAGGAAGATGACGCCTAGCACCGGAAGCAGAAAAAGGATCGACAGCAGGCCGTCGGCCGCGACCCCCCGCAACCCGTCGCGAAGGTTCTGGAACGTCATCCCGGACACGGCCAGATCGCCAGCCCGACGGCCGTGCAGAATGCTTGGCGGAAGGCGCATGAGACGGTCCCAGAAGGCCGCTTCGACCCGTGAAAGCGAGCGACCTTCGATGCGCATCATCGCCGTGCTCTGAAGCAGATGCAGCAGCGCGCCGAGCAGGCCGAACCCCGCCACCGCCACCGCCACGGCATAGAGCTGGCCGGCGGTTCCGCCCGCCGCCGTCTGGTTCGCAACGAACCCGAGCGCGAGCGCCGGCACGAGTTTGATCAGGCCGCCCGGAAGCCCGGCAAGCACCAGCCGCGCGAGATCCGCCCCCGATCCACGCAGCGCGATCCCCAGCAGGTCCGCCGGCTTCACGTTCCCCACCGGCAGTGGCCGGTAGAACATCCAGGCCTCGTCCGCAAGCGCGGCGGCACGATCCGCCGTCATCCGGACGCTGCGCTTGCTGACCGGATCGAACTCCCGGTAGCGCCCCAGCCATCCCGGCAGAAGCGCCACGGGCTGGCCGTCTTCGGCGCGGAATGCCAGCATCGCGTTGCTGTCGCCGCGCCACCAGGCGTCCTCGGCCCTGAACCGCACGCGTCGGGCGCGCACGCCCGACGTATCGAGAACGTCTGTGAGGCTGGCCGGAGCACCGGAGGGATCCGAGCGCGCCGGGATCTTGAAATCGATTCCCTCACGGCGTCCGATCGCCCGCAGGGCGTCCGCCAGCGACGTGTCCTCGACACTCACGTCCCGGTCAATCGGCAGATCATGGATATTGAAGAGCCGCTGCCGCGCGGCTCTCTCGACCGTGCGGCGGCTCGTGGTCCGCACGCGCTCGAGATTCGCGTCATCGACCACGGCCAGTCGGCGGTTCAGGCGCTCCAGCGCGAAGGCCACCGCGTGAAACGATGCGAGCGCCGAGAGCAGGATGCCCTGCTTTGCCAATGTCTCGGTCGAGGAGCCCGAAAGTGTCGTCTCGTCGGACAGGATGAGCCAGCTTGTCCGCGTCAGCGGTATCACCGCTTCGCGTGGGCCGCCCGCCTCGACGATGTCCGCCGGGTCGACCAGGTCCATGAAGAGGCCGGTGCCGCGCGGCGGTTCGGACACCCATACGACGCCGCGCTGTACGGACAGCGTACAGGGAGCCGGCGTCTGCGTCAGACCGGGCCTGGCCAGCGCCGTCGGACGGGGAAGGCGGCTCGCAAAACGCGAGAGTGTGTCCGTAATCGAAGTCAGCCAGGTATCGGTCTGTTCCGCCAGCTCCGCCGGATCGGCGTCGGACAGCACCGAGGCCGGCAGGCGTTTCAGAATGGTGCCCGGCGATCCCTTGGCGATCAGGCTGAGGGTGGTGTCATCCTCATCGCGTGGCCCGTCCGGCGCGACCCCCGGTAGCAGCCAGCCCGATCCGCGGCGCAGCAGATGCTGCGGGGCCGCCTGCTCCACCCCGTCCCGGAATTCGACCAGGAACAGATTGACGGCGCCCTCATCGATGAACCAGACGGTGTCCGGGTCGTCGAGCTTCACCGGCAGGTTGCCGGCGCAGGGCACGGACTCGCCCGAGAGGGCGGCGAGTTCCGCGATGGACGTGTACCCCGGCTTGGTGTCCCGCATCAGCCGGACTTGACCAGCTTGTAGTACGTGCCGCCCCGGTCCGCGATCAGCTCGTCGTGCGTCCCGCGCTGCACTTCGACACCCCCGTCGAGCACGATGATCTCGTCACAGTCCCGCACGGTGCTCAGCCGGTGCGCCACGATCAGGCAGGTGACGCCGCGACGTCGCAAGGCGTCGTCGACGTATTCCTCCGTCGCGGCATCGAGGGCGCTGGTCGCCTCATCCAGAATGAGCAGCGTCGGATGGCCCAGCAGCCCCCGGGCGATCTCCAGCCGCTGGCGCTGGCCGCCGCTGAAATTCGCGCCGCCCTCTTCGACCTGGGTCGAATACCCGGCCGGCCGAAGCAGGATTTCGTCATGGATCTGCGCATCACGTGTCGCCGCGAAGATGGCTTCATCCGGAACGGCGGGGTTCCACAGGGTGATGTTGTCGCGCACGGACCCGGAAAAGAGCACGACCTCCTGATCCACCATGGAGATGGACCGCCGCAGCACCTCCTCGGGAATCTCATCCCGGGGGTGGCCATCGAACAGGATTTCGCCGGACCAGGGCTGATAGAGACCGGCAATCAGACGCGCGAGGGTCGACTTGCCGGACCCGCTGGGACCGACAACGGCAACCCGCTGCCCCGGCCTGATCAGGAGGTTGAAGTCCTTGATCAGAGCGGGCCGACTCTTGTTGAAACCGAAGCTGACATTTCGCAACTCGAGCCGGCCGGTGAGCTGGAGTCGGCCCTTGAAGGTGGGAAGCGACGCCGACCGAGAGCTCCGGCGGCGGAAGGTGGGATCTTCCGCCGCTTGGGAGATATCTTCGAGTCGCTGCAGATCGGTTTCGAGCGCCTGGCGTTGCCCGGCGAACTCCAGGAAGCGCCCAACCGGTGCCAGAAACGTCTCGGCCAGGATATAGAACCCGACCAGTGTGCCCAAAGTCATCTCTCCGGCCATGACCAGGCTTCCCCCGATGCCCAGGACCGCTGCGGCGCGAAGTGCGGCGATCATGCCCGGGAGCGCGGTGTTGACGGAGCCCAGTGCGGAATAGCGCCGGCGTGCATGCAGTTCGCGCGCCTGATGGCCGCTCCACCGCGAAAAGAAATGGTCGTCCGATCCCGTCATGCGCAGGTTGTCGGCATGATTCAGCATCTGCATGCCGACGCCGAGCAAGAGCCCCTGTTCGCGCCTCATCGCCTGGCTTCGAACCGCCCTGAGCCCGTTGAGAACGTGTGCCAGCACACCGTGCAGAAAGGCGAGCAACAGCACAACCAGCGTGAGCCGGACATCGTAGGCCAACATGGCAATGAGCAGCACGGCGCTCATTCCCATGTCGACAATGAGCACCAGAAACTGTTCCGTCAGGTTTCTCGCGATTCTGTCGATGGACGAGACTCGATCCGTCAGATCGCCTACGAGACGGTGTTCGAAGAACTCCACCGGCAACCGAAGTAGCCGCGACAGGCCTCGACTGTAGCCCATCACCGAAATCCGGATCGCGAGCCGTTTCAGGAACCGGTGCTTGAGCAGGAACAGGATGTATGCGAGGACACCGCCCCCGAGCAGGGCCGCCACGAGTCCGCCCCAGGGTCCCCGGTTCTCCAGAACATCGTCCACGAAAACGCTTAGAGATGCGGGGACAACAAGGGCCAGCAGCGTCAACATGAGGCCGCAGGCTATTACCCAGGCAAGCGCGCTCCGCGATCCGGCGAGCAGCGTGCCCAGCTGCGTGTACAATCCGGGCGGTTCGCCGCCGGGTTCGAAACCGGAGCCCCGCTTGAATCGCAGCGCAATTCCGCTATAGCCCTTGCCGAACTCTTCCGCCGAGAGCCTGCGCCGCCCCGTGGACGGATCATTGAGATGGAAGTGGCGACTGTCGAACCCCTCGAGGACAACAAAATGGCTGAATTGCCAGAACACGATCAGAGGCAACTGCAACCTCTTCAGTTGACCGACACCTACGCTGAGTCCATTGCATTCGAGACCGTAGTGTCTGGCGGCGCGCGCGATGCTCGCCGCACTGCTCCCGTCCCGACTCACCTCGCATCTTTCCCGCAATTCCACCAGCGAAACCCAGCGTCCGAAGTAGGCGAGAACGCTGCCGAGGCAGGCGGCGCCACATTCCGACGCGTGCATCTGCAACACAATCGGCGTGGTTGCGCGCTGTTCCTCGAAGCTCGGTGCGGCCTTGTCGTCACCCCCCCTGAAGGCGATCAGCGCCATATCATGACCGCCCCAGCCGCAGGAATGCGACCGGAGATTGCGTGCCGATCTCGATGACGATCCGGCATTCTCTGCCCGCGATGGAAGCAAGGTCGACGCTCTCGTCCAGCGCGATATCGAGGCGGTGCACGGATACCGGCACCGCAGACTCGAAGGCCGCGGGAGCCTCGAACAGGCGAACGGCGGTAATTGCCGCGACTTCCACGCTTATTGTGTCCGCTTCTCCATCCGCCGTACCCAGCTCCATCACCGCCGGCATCCCTGCCCTGATCTGCGGCACGATGTCGTTGTCGATCCAGACGAGCGCCTGCACGGACCGGCCCGCTTCGGACTGGTTTGTGCCCGGGTCGACCAGCACACCGTCCACCGCGAGGCTGCGGGTTACGCTGCCAAGGAAGAGCCACGTCACGAAGATGAACAACCACAGCGCGACGGCAACGACGAGCAGGCGTTCGCGCGGTGTGGAAACCGTCAGCAGCCGGTCGAGTTGTTCCCGTTCCTGCTTTGCTTCGGCAACGGTATCGTGAAACGAACCAAACGGATTATTGAACACGCCCCTGAATCGCCTCCTCACCAGGTGTCGAACAAGGATAGCACGTCCGGGTGCGCGGTGCAGACTCGGGCGGCCGCCGGCCGGCTACGTCGGCACGGAGTCGCGCTTCCGCCCCAATGGCGCGCCCAGACCGTGGGCCATTTGCGCGAAGCTGCTCACGGGAAAGAACGCGCACTGCCGCTCCCAATCCGCCGGATCGGGGGTCAACGCGGCGACCAGTTCGAGCATCTCGTCGAACTTGCGCAAGGCGGAACAGTCCACGGCCAGAGGATCGGTGGCCTCCCGGTAGTTCGGCCACACGCGGTCCCGGGCGTTGCGCCAGAACGCACTGTCGTACTTCGAACCACAGCAATAGTGCCAACCGACGAACAGGCCGGCTGCGAGCGCATCGGTGACGAGAAAGCGGTTGATGACGGGCGCGTCGCTCTGCACATACTCCGCCGGCCGGTGGAACCGCATGCGCAGAACCAGCGCGATTTGCAGTTGCGCCAACCTGATGGCGGTCGCTTCGAGCGGCTCCATGAAGGCGGCGGCATTCCCGACGCGGACCACGGCACCATCATAGATCCTGCGGCGGACGAAATTGGGAAACGGGATGACGGCGCGCTTCTCGAAATCCGACACGCCCTCCTCCGCAAGCAACTCGTCGAAGTCCGCCTCGACTGCATCGAGATCGGACACGTCCTTATTGAAGACATAGCCGTAGGATGTGTGCACGGTCAGCGGAATGACGAACACCCATCCGTGCGGACGCGCCACCGCACGGGTATACGTGGGTTCGCGCACCGGCGCGTTCGGCGGCGCCTCGACGACCGGGGGGCCGCGGCGAATGGCGGCACAGTTCGTGGGGATGAAGGAAATATCGATGTGCTCCCGCGGGTCCAGTTGCCGCGGATAGCCGCGGGCATCGAAGACCAGATCGTAGTGCTCGGGCTCACGGCCCTCGAACTGCACCTGCGCGCCGCCGTCGACTCTCGTGATCGCGGTCACCCTCGCGTCGATGTGGCGGGCCCGCGTACTCGCGCGCAACAGGTCCGCCATCAGGTCGGCCGACAGGTGGTAGGCATAGGCCACCTGTGGTGGCGTGAAGTGGTGAACAAAGTCCTGCCGGCGTCGACCCCATCCCTCGAAGCGGCTGCCGAACTTGCGGGTGCCGTTCAGGCGTTGCTGAACCGTCTCGTGAGGCAACTGCGACAGTTGCTGCAGTTCGCGGACCAGACTGGGCCAACTTCCTTCGCCCACGCCGATGATGGGAATGCGTGAATCGTAGATGTGGTGCAGCTCATGATCGCGCTCCGGGTGCAACCGCGATACGCTGGCGGCGGCCAGCGCGCCCGCCGTGCCGGCTCCGACGACCGCAATCTTTCCGCACGACCTGCTGCCGAGTTCCTTCACCGTGGCGAGCTCCCCGGGCGCACCGCCCCCTGAACGCGACAGCGCGCGGCAAACGCGACGCGCCATGTCCCGGCCCCACCCGCGCCATCGGCAAGGCCGCGCGCGAGGCGGACTTCAGGGCGCGATGACACCTGAAAGCACCATGTAGACATAGGCTTTGATCTGTTCCACCCGGTCTCCGGCGATGACCAGCTTGATGTGGTGGATTCCCCGCAGCAGTACAAACCGCCCGGTTCTGCCAAACAGAATGGTCGGTTGCGAGACCCAGCCGGCCAGCGCCGCGACTTTCTCCGACACTACACGGTCCTCGTGGCGCAGGGCCTCCAGCACCGGCTGCCAGTCCGTCAGGCCGTCGATCCAGACCCGGGAAGCAGCCGCATATCTCTGCTTGACTATGGGCGTCAGGCCGAGCACCGGACCGACGCCATCCGCCCGCACGTCAACGTTCACGCCGGTCCTGACGACCTGCGTGCGTTCGCTGAAGCGTGCAAGCACCGTCTCCACGGTCGCGATGTTCCCGGGCCAGGCGATTTCCTCCAGAAAGGAACGGACCTCCCGCCGCCCGGCAAAGCCCATGATCGCCAGGCGGATCGAGCGTGCGCGCGACGGAAACAGGCCGAACGAGTCGAGGCGGGTGTCTTCCGGTTGCGCCAGGTACACCCGCTCGGCGCTGCTCCGCTCTGCCGCGCTCGGTTCCAGGCCGTGGCAGGCCACGAGTCCGTCAACCACGACGCCGACATCGTGCTGCTGCCCGGCGGCGCCGAAGATCATGCGTTCATTGGGCCGCAGGAACATCCCCGGCCGCGGATCGCCGTCGCCCCCCGACCCGATATCGTACTCCAGCATCAACTTGCGGCCGACAATCGCACTCAGGGGCGAGTCCGCGGCCTCCATGCAGCGAAACAGGCGACTGACCGCCGCTGCCGTGTGATCCGATGGATCGCGCCGCGCCTGATCTTCGAAAAACGCGCCCGACCGGTTGCCGCTCGCCAGCGAGACGCCGAAATCCGCCCGCGGCCGACGATCGTGGAGCGGCAGCTCGAAACCGAACGGCTGGGCACCCATGGTTATGGGCAGGGTCCCCGCCCTTGCCAGCAGGTGTTCCCACTCCTGCTCCCCGATCAGCACGGGAGAGATTCTGTCTCGCAGGTGCCCGAGCAGGTCATGCATGGTGGCACCTTCTCCCGTCAGTCGCTCCTGGGTGATTGCTATCGCTTCGTGGATGTCCACTGCTCGCGCCTCAGGCGGTGACCGTTGGGGGGTGCAGCAGGGGTTTTGCCACGGGCTGCTAGGATCGGCGCTCGTCGTCACGCACAGTGCCGTCGACCATGCGGACCAGACGCCGGGACCGCTCCATGACGCGGCTGTCGTGGGTGGCGAAGACGAAGGTCACTCCGAGGTCGCGATTCAGCTCGCCCATGACATCGAGGAGCGCTTCGCTGGTGGCCGAGTCGAGGTTCGCCGTCGGCTCGTCCGCGAGCACCAGGGCCGGACGGCTGGCCACCGCACGCACGACGGCGACCCGCTGCTGCTGGCCGCCGGACAGCTTGCCCGGGCGCCGGTCTTCGAGCCCTTCCATTCCCGTCCGCGCAAAGAGTTCGCGGACCCGCGCCTGACGCTCCTCCGCGGGCACGCCCTGGAGGAGCATCGGGAATTCCGCGTTCTCCAACGCCGTGAGCACGGGGAGCAGGTTATAGGCCTGGAAGACGAAGCCAACCTCCTCGAGCCGAAGCCGCGCCAGCTCCTGGTTCGACATGCGGCTCACCTCGCGCCCGGCAACCCAGACCCGTCCCTGCGTGGGGCGGGTCAGGCCGCCGATCAGATTCAACAGCGTCGTCTTGCCGGAGCCCGACGGCCCCGCGAGCGCGGTGAACTCGCCACGCTCTATGGTCAGGCTGACGTCGCGGACCGCCTGCACGGATTCGGCTTCCTGTTCGAAGACCTTCCAGACGCCGTCGGTCCGGGCGGCTGCCGTGTCGCGTATTTTCGTCACACCTCGATTCTCCTTGCGCGCCGAGGGACCGGCACGAGAGTGGCTACCGATCGAACTTCATCGCCTCGGTAACGTCGACCCGGGCAGCGCGCAGCGCCGGATAGACCGAGGCGAGAATGCCAATGCCGAGAATGAACGCGACAATCTGGACGATGCGTCGCACCCCGAAGATCGGGACGATGACAGGGTCGACGGCGACACCCGAGAATGTCAGCTCGTCAATGTCCTGCATGAAGACCGACGTGTCGAGCCCGTCGCCGAAGAAGTACCAGGTGGCCAGCAGTCCCAGGCCGACGCCGACCAGCCCGC
>VXMG01000100.1:0-90694 GCA_009841185.1 Gammaproteobacteria bacterium | reverse complement strand
CGGCCGGGCGGGGGGGGTCGTGCGGCCGCCGGCCCCGGGGGCCGCCCCCCTCCCCCGCGCCTGGGGGGGGGGGGGGGCGGCGGGGTGGCGTCAGGGAAGCGCGGCGCCGCTGATTCTGGACGGGCTCGCGATCGCCGCAGTCGCCACCCTGGTCGCTTCGCTGCTCCGGCTCCGGCGCCGCTGGCTCGACGAAGCCAGGGTCGCCGCAACCATGGAGGAGGCGGCCGGTCTGGCCCGCGGCGTGGTGCGCGGCTCGCTCGAGCTCTCCCGTTCGGTCCCGCCCGGCGTATCGGCCGCGCTGGCGCGCCGTGCCGAGGCACGGGTTGCGGGGCGCCTCACGTCCCCCACGCCCGTGCTGGCCGGATCGCTCCACCGGCGCAGCGGGCGCTGGATGCGCTTGGGGGCGGGAGCGCTGGTGGTGGCCAGCGTACCCGTGATCTCCGCGTGGGTCGCGTCGCCGGAGCGGTCGCGGCGCGCCTGGTCGGGGCTCGCAACTCCATTCGGGGTGATGGCGAGCCCGCGTTATGCCCCTCTGATGGTCCGGCCGGGGGACATCGAGGTCTCCCGTGGGTCGGACGTCACCATCGAGGTCGAAACGATGGGACGCCTCGAGGTTACACTGCACTCCCGCGCGCCCGGAGACGTACCGCGCGCCGACACGCGCCAGATGCCCGACAGCGTCGCAACGTTCCGGTTCAACGCCGTGGAAACCGCCTTCGAGTACTGGGCATCGGCGCCTGACGGGAGCATGAGCGAGCGCTACCGGGTCACGCCGGTCGACCCGCTGTTCGTGGCGGATCTGACCCTGCAGCTCACCTTCCTTCCCCACACCGGCCGGTATGCGGAGGAGTATCGGGGATCCGCGCCGAGCCTGAGCGTTCCGGTGGGCACCCGCGTCCGCGTGGAAGGGCGCGCCAGCCGCGAACTTCAGGTGGCCAGCCTCGCGGTCGAGGAGCCGGGCGGGCCGGCTGTCGCCCTCCAGGTCGACGGCCCTCGCTTCCATGCCGACTGGACGCCGCGCGTCGGGGGCGTATACCACTGGCATCTGGTCGATGCGCGCGGCGGCGGTCCGGAGATCCCGCCCGTTCCGCTCGACATCACCCTGGTGCGCGACTCGGTGCCCGCCGTCGCCATCGTGTTTCCCGGCCGCGACACCGTTCTGCCTCTCTCGATGGAGCAGCCGCTGGTCGTTCAGGCTCAGGACGACTACGGACTCGCTTCCGTCGAGCTGGTGGCCTACCGGGTGCGGTCTCTGGGGGCACCCGAGGATCCGGTCGTGCGCAGAATGGGAATGGCCGGCACCCGGAGCGCCCTCGTGCGCCCGCTCCTGGACGTATCAGACTGGGGACTGCTCGCCGGCGACGTGATCCGCTACCGCGCGCGCGTGGTCGACAACGCGCCGTCGCCGCAGATCGGCGAAAGCCCGGAATACGTGCTGCGCATGCCGGAGGCCTCCGAGCTTCGCTGGCAGGCCCAGCAGATGCTCGAGGACGCGGCGGCCGAGGTCGAGTCGCTGGCTGAACAGGCGGGAGAAGCGGCCGAGGAGACCCGTGAACTGGAGCGGCGCAATCAGGCGGAGCTCGCCGAGGAGCGCCGGAACCCCGGAAGGCAGGGCGAGGAGGAGCTGAGCTTCGAGGAGCAGGAGGAGCTGCGGCAGGCGCTCGAGGCGCAGGAGGAACTGGCCGCCGAGGTGGATTCGCTGAGGCAGGAGCTGGAGGAGGTCTCCGAGTCCATGCGCCAGGCAGGTCTGCCGGATCCCGAGTTCACGGAGGAGATGGAGGAGCTTCAGCGTCTTCTCGAGGAGATGATGCCGGAGGAGCTGCGCGAACGCATGGAAGACATGGCGCGCAACCTCGAGGAGATGGACGAAGCCGCTTCCCTGGAAGCGCTGGAACGGCTCGCGCAGGACCAGGAGGAAATGCGCCAGCGTCTGGAGGAATCCATCGAGCGCTTCCGCCGCGCCGCGACGGAACAGGCACTGCGCGCCGCCGAGGAGGAGGCCGCGGAGTTGGCGCGCAGGGAGGATGTGCTCGCCGACGCGATGGAGGAAGGGGACACCCTCGACCTGCGCGCGCGCCAGCAGGCCGACCTGGAGCAGCAGGCCGAAGCGCTCCTGGAGCGCATGGAAGAGGCGCGCGAGCACCTCGACGAGCTGGGAGAACAACAGGCCGGAGACCGCGCCGAGACCGCGGGCGAGCGTACCGGCGAAGCGCGCCGCGACATGGCCGAAGCCCGCGAGCAGGCGGAGGCCGGAGAGGCACAGTCGGCCGCGCAGGAGGCCAGAGAGGCGGCCGAGGCCCTCAGGGAAGCACAGGAGGCGCTGGCGGAAGCGCGCGCCGAGATGACGGAATCCATGGATGCCGCTGCCCGCGAGGCGCTCCGCCAGACGGCGGAGGATGCGCTCTCCCTCGCGCGCCAGCAGGCCGGTTTGCGCGAGCAGATGCGGCGTGCGAACACGGAACAGCAGGCGGCCATGCGGGCCGATGAGGCGTCGCTACTGCGTGGCGTGCGCAACATGGCCGAAAACCTGAGCGCCGGATCGCGCGCCTCCGGCCAGGTCGATCGCGCGGTCAGCACCGCCATCGGCGAAGCCATGGAGGCCATCAGCGAGACGCTGGAGGCGCTCGACAGCCGGCGTGGGTCGACGCCGTCCCCGACCGCGGCCGCCGAGGCAGCCGTGCGGGCGCTCAACCAGGTGGCGCTCCAGGCCATCGCGGGCGCCGGGCAGTCGGGGCAGGATGCGGCCTCGGGTGGAGCCGGGGAGATGCAGGAGATGCTTGAGGCGATCGCCCAGCGTCAGGGCGATCTGATCCTGCAGACCGAGGAACTCATGCCGATGCAGTTGGGCGAGCAGGCGCTCGCCAGGCAGATGCAGCAGCTCTCGCAGGGTCAGGAGGCGGTGGCCGGCGAGCTCGGTGATCTGGCGCAGCAGCCGAACTCCGAAGAGCAGGCGCTCGGGGATCTTGATGAGCTTGCGCAGGAGGCGGCCGCCCTCGCCGAGGAACTCGCGATGGAACGCCTGCGCGCGGAAACCATCGAACGCCAGGAGCAACTCTTCCAGCGTTTGCTTGACGCCGGACGAAGCCTCGAGCGCGACGAGGAGTCGGAGGAGCGGGAATCCGAGGTTCCCGGAGAATTCGAGCGAAACGTCGTAGGGCCTCTTTCTGAAGAGGACCTGAACGCGCTCCGGTTCGAGCTTCCCCCGGCGGACGTGCTGGGTCGCCTGCCCCCGGCACAGAGGCGCCTGGTGATCGAGTACTTCGAGCGCCTCAATCAGGCTGCCACCACCCTGCCCCCGGGAGGCGGGTCGTGAACGACGGCACCCGGCTGAGGCTGCCGGCAGTTCCCTGGCTCGTGATCGGCATGGCGCTTGCGGTCGCACCTGCCACTGCGGACGGCCAGTTGTCCTCGAACGAGGAATCCCGGCTGCTGCGCGAGGCCGCGCGCGCCGAGTCGGCGGGAGACTACGCCGCCTCGGTCGAGATCCTCACCTCGCTGTTGGCGGAGCGGCCTGCTTCCTCGGGAGCCATCTTCGCCCTGGAGCGCGTGCTGCGGGCACAGGGCCGGGTGTCGCAGGTCCTGGATCCCATCGACGCGTTCCTGGCGGTCGACCCCGTGTCCACCGGCCCCCGCTACCTCAAGCTGAGGATCCTCCTGGAGGTCGATTCCCTGGCTGAACTGCGTTCCGCCGCGCAGTCCTGGATCGCGCAGAACCCGGCCTCGCCGGATTCCTATCGCGAAGTCGCGCGAGTGTACGAACGGGCGTTCGGGGGCGAGGAAGCCCTCTCCGTGCTCCGGCGGGGACAGAACCGCGCGGGTGGTGGAGTCCTCGCTGTCGAAGCCGGAGATGTCCTGCTTCGCCTGGGGCGTCCCCTGGAGGCCCTGATGGAGTGGGCGGGCGCCCTTGACGGCCCGGATGCCCAGGCGCCCGGAGCCCTGCGGCGGATGGTGCGAACCGGCGGGGAGCATCCCGGGTTGGCATCCGCGGTGGTTCGCGAGCTGGCGGCGGAAGGTGCGTCCGAAACCCGCAGGCGCGCGGCAATCGAGATCGCGCTTGAGGCTCGCTTGCAGCCGGAGGCGCTGAGTCTTGCGGAGGAGGTTGCGGGAGATCTTCCGGAGCGTGAGCGCGAAGGCTTTCTCAACGCAGTGCTGCGGCTCGCCGAGGAAAAGGACGCCGATCAGCTCGCGCTTTGGACGCTGCAGCAGTTGCGCCGCGAGACTCCGAGGGGTTCACGAGCACGCACGCTGGATCGACAGATCGCGGTCACCTCGCTCGTTGCCGGCGATACCGCGCGCGCGCTGGAGGCCAGAGAGCGGTACGCCCGCGGACTGCCCGAGCGCTCGCCGGAGCGGCGACGGGCTCTCGCCGAGATGATTCGACTGGAAACGGCGACTGGCGCTCCCCTCGCGCTGCTCGACCGCTTCGCAGCCTTCCGTGAGGAATTTCCCAACGCACCCGAAGCCGATCCGCTGGCGGTGGCGCTTTCGGCACGCTTCCGCGAGAACGGCGACCTGGAAACCGCGGCGTTCGTGCTGGAGGGGGTTCAGGGTCCGCTGAGCGCCCAGGAGCGTGCGTGGCTGGCGCTCGAGGCGAGCAACCGGGAGAGCGCCCGGATCAACCTGATGCTTGCCGCGCGGGGGCTGCCCGCGACCGAGGCCACGGCGATCGTGCAACTGATCGGCGTCCTGGACCGGGTGGGCGAGCAGGCGGCCGCGCTGGCGGGCAGGGTATCCATCGCGCGCCAGCGGGAGGGCCCCGATGCGGCCTTCTCGCTGGTGAACGAAACGGTGCACGCTCTGCCGCCGGACGACCAGCCGCCGCTCCTCGCCATGGCCGCCCGCATCGCCGACGAAATCGACCAGCAGGGCGAGGCGGCGCGCCTGCGCGAATCTCTGGCCGCCACCTTTCCGGAGTCGAGCGAAGCGCCGGAAGCCATCCTGCAGCTGGCCCGCTACCGGGCGACGACCCCCACCGGCGTGCCGGCCGCCATCGAGCTGCTCGAGGAACTCATTCTGGCCCGCCCCAACAGCGCGGTCGTGCCGGTGGCTCGCCGCGAACTGGAACGCCTGAGGGCGTCAGGAGGTGCATCGTGAACGATTCTTCCCGATCGAGAGCCGGGCGGTGCCTGGCCCGGACGACGCTGCTCGCGGCCCTGTTGCTGGCTCCGGCAGCCCTGCCGGCCCAGCATCTGCTGGTGCCGATGGACCACGATCAGGACGATCACCTGAAGGCCTACGGCCTCACCTACTGGAGCCTCGAGCGGGGCGCGACCGCCGAGTGGCTGCTCAACTACCGGGACGGCGCCTTCCTCTTGCCGGACAGGCAGGACGTTCGTCGGGAAGCGGCGTTTCGCGGTGTTAGCATCGAGCCGGTGAGCGCCGCCGACGTAGCCGCGATACGCGCCCTGATCGCGCGCTCCAACATGGAGTCGGTGATCCTCGAGAAGGCGCCCAGCGTTGCGATCTACACGCCCGCCAACACGACACCCTGGGACGACGCCGTGACGATGGCGCTCGAGTATGCGGGCATCACCTACGACAAGGTCTGGGATCCGGAGGTCCTGAACGGGGATCTGGAGAACTACGAATGGCTCCATCTCCACCACGAGGACTTCACGGGCCAGTATTCCAAGTTCTTCATCACGTACGCGGGAGCTCCCTGGCTGCAGGAGGAAGTGGCCCGAAACCAGGAGGTGGCGACCGCGTTCGGATATCCGCACGTGCCCGCGCTCAAGAAGGCGGTTGCGAGCGTGATTCTGGACTACGTCGAGGCAGGCGGCTTCCTCTTTGCCATGTGCTCGGCAACCGAGACGCTCGGCCTGGCCCTGGCGGCCCGGGATGCCGACATCGCGGCGGCCTTCGCCGACGGGACCCCGCCGGCCCTCGACGCCTCGGCACACATGCAGTGGGGCCGGGCGCTGGGGTTTCAGAACGCCGAAGTGCAGCTCTCTCCGTCGGTCAACGCGTTCAGCGACATCGACGGTCATCAGGTCAATACGCCGTGGCGGGAAGAACTCGGCACGTTCTCGCTCTTCGAGTTCTCGGCCAAGCTGGATCCCGTGCCGTCGATGCTGACGCAGAGCCATGAGGATGTGCTCTCCGACTTCTACGGGCTCACCACGTCCTTCCGCCTGGACCGCATCAAGCCGGGCGCCATCGTCCTGGCGCAGGAGGGCGGATGGGCCAAATACCTCCACGGGAACCGCGGCGAGGGAACCTGGACCTTCTACGGCGGGCACGATCCGGAAGACCCCGAGCACCAGATCGGCGATCCCCCCACGGATCTCTCGCTACACGCCAATTCGGGCGGCTATCGCCTGATCCTGAACAACGTCCTCTTCCCGGCGGCTCGCAAGAAGCAGCGCAAGACCTAGCAGCCCGTGGATAACGCGGGCGGCAGGGAAGACCGACCTACGGACCTCCGCGCCGTGACCCCGGGGCGGTCTGGCCCCCGGCCGGATCTCGTTCTTGCTCCCGAGGCGGCGGGCCGCATGCGCGAGCAGATCACGCGCGCGGGCGGGCGCGAGGTCAGCTTTCTGGCCACCGTGACCCCCGAGCGCGTCATCGTCGACCCGCGCACCGTGGCTCGGGGCAATCGAGCCGCCGTGCTCGCCGCCGCGAGCGACGCGCGCACCGGCGAGATCATGCTGCACAACCACCCCTCCGGGGTGCTGGAGCCCTCCGACGCGGACCTCCAGGTGGCCGGCCGGCTCTACGAGCAGGGTGTCGGCAGCGCCATCGTCGACAACCTGGCGCGAGCGCTGTACGTCGTGGTGGAACCGCCGCCGCCGTCGTCGCTCGAACCCCTGGACATCCCCGGGCTGGAGGCGGTGGCAGCCCCGGGCGGCGCCCTGTCGCGCCTGCACGGGCGCTATGAGGATCGTCCGGGCCAGCGCGCCATGCTGGCGGAGGTGGCGCGAGGATACAACCAGGGAGGGGTGACCCTGGTGGAAGCCGGCACCGGCACCGGAAAGTCGGTCGCCTATCTGCTGCCCGCGGCCCGCTGGGCGATCCGCAACAAGGAACGCACCGTCGTCTCCACCAACACCATCAACCTGCAGGAACAACTCGTCGCCAAGGATCTCCCCCTTGTGCGCGAGCTTCTGGGAGAAGACTTCCGCTGGGCACTGATGAAGGGCAGGGGGAACTACATTTCCATCCGCCGCGCGCATCTGGCGGCGGAAGGCGCGGCCACCCTCTTCGGCGAGGATCGCACCCGCGAAGTCAACGGGTTGCTCGACTGGATCGCCGCGACGGATGACGGATCGCTCGCAGACCTTGCGACTGCCCCGTCCCGGGAGGTGTGGGAGGAAGTCCAGTCCGACTCCGACATCTGCCTGCACGCCCGCTGCCCGCACTTCCAGGACTGCTTCTACCAGCGTTCGCGCCGGGTTGCGGCGTCGGCCGACGTGCTTGTGGTGAACCACCACCTGCTCTTCTCCGACCTCTCCCTGCGCATCGTCACCGACAACTTCACCCAGTCCGCGGCGCTGCCGGCGTACCGACGACTGATTCTCGACGAGGCGCACAACGTCGAGGACGCCGCCACCAGCCACCTGGGTGCAAGCCTGAGCCGAAAAGGGCTTGGCGCCACGCTGACCCGCCTGGAACGCGTGGCTGGCGTAGTGCGCCGCAAGCTCTCCGGCCTGCCTACGGCGACGGAAGACGGCGTACCGCCGGGTGGAGCCCTGGCGGCTCCCGCCGCGAAGCCGCTTCTGGACCGCCTGACGGACCGGGTGCTCCCATCTCTCAAGCAGGCGCGCGCGGAGTTCCAGACCTTCTTCGAGATCCTCGACGAGGTGGCACCCCTCCCCGGAGGGGTGCGCGTCAGGCTGGGCTCCGAGCAACTCCCCGAACCGATCGACCGGGCACGCGTCCATGAGCGCTTCGGTGCGCTGCTGGACGCACTCGCGGGGCTGGCCGGTGAGCTATCCGAACTGTCCCTGCGCATCGAGCTCACCGACGAGTGGCGCGAACCGCTGGAGGGCAGGATCCTCGACCTGCGCAGCATCGAGCGCCGCCTGACCAATGCGTCGCGCAGCCTGCGCCTGGTCCTGGATCCGGCGGAGGACGGACAGCGGTATGTTCGCTGGGTCGAGCAGAGAAGCGCCCGGCGCGGCAAACGGCGCAATCTGCACCTCGCCGCCGCGCCCATCGAGCTGGACGAACTGCTCAGAGAACAGTTGTTCGAGCGCGTTCGCACCACGGTGCTCACCTCCGCGACCCTGACCACGCGCCAGGATTTCAGTTTTCTGCGAAGACGTCTCGGGCTCGCCCGCGAAGCCGGGGGTGCGCGCACCCTGAGAGTCGTTGAAGCACGCATCGACTCTCCTTTCGACTTCGGTGCGCAGACCCTTTTCTGCGTCCCGTCGGACCTGCCCCGGCCATCGTTCGGAGGTGGGGCCGGCAGCGGCTCTTTCGATCGAGCCACGGCCCGCGCGGTGGCCGCGCTCGCCGACATCTCCGGGGGTGGGCTGTTCGCCCTCTTCACCTCGCATCGATCCCTGCGCGCCGTGGCGAAGGCGCTTCGGGCGGAGGGAGCGGGATCGTGGCCGCTCCTGGTGCACGGCGAGGATGACCGATCCCGGCTTCTGGCCCGCTTCGTCGAGGCGGGCAACGCCATCCTGCTGGGCACCTCTTCCTTCTGGGAGGGAGTGGACGTGCCCGGCCGTCCCCTGCGCGCGCTGCTCATCCAGAAGCTTCCGTTCAGCGTCCCCACGGATCCCGTGGTCGAGGCACGCATGGAAGCCATCGAGGCGGCGGGAGGGAATCCCTTCCAGGAACTCATGCTGCCACAGGCAGCGCTACGGCTGCGCCAGGGATTCGGTCGCCTGGTGCGCTCGCGCCGGGACCGGGGTGCCGTGGTGCTTCTGGACTCCCGCATCGTCAAGTATCGTTATGGCCGCTACCTGCTCGAGTCCCTCCCCCCGGCGCCGCTCGCCCACGGACCCTGGCGCCGCGTCGAGGAGTACCTGCGCGCATTCTACGAGGCCGCGGACGAACCGCATGCCGCGCAGCAGGCGGGATAGCCTGGAGCCCGGACATGCCCGGCAGCTTGTCCCCCACGACCAACGGGGTACATTACCAGCGTTCGCGGTCTTTCTTTCACGCGACAGAGGTCCTGCCTCTGCGCGGCACCCGAATCGGGCTCGGATTCCATGCAACGGATCGCCGGCATTCTCGTCGCAGCCTTCTACGCGGTCATAACCTTCCTGGCCTTTGGCCATTCGGCGGATGGATGGGCGGGCGGACACGCCGACCTGGGCTTCTGGTGGGCCGTGATCGGTGGCTTTCTCGCCATCGCCGGACTCGGCGCATTGGTCGGTACACTCCTGCACACGCGCCGGAGGAACCGCTTGCCATCCGGCGGTTAGAAGGCCGAAACCGCACGCGGGCGCTGCCTCGGGCGGGTCCCGATCGACCTCTGCTCACCTCAACCACGGAAAGCACGGGCGCGTCCCCATGAGCCTGAAGCATATCCCTACCAAGATCGTGTGCGTGGGAAAGAACTACGCACTGCACGCACAGGAACTGGGCACCGAGGTTCCCTCTGAGCCGATCATCTTCCTGAAGCCGGTTTCCTCCCTGCTGGCCGCCGGCGAGACCATCCGGATGCCTCCGTGGGCCGGGCGCGTGGACTTCGAGGGAGAGATCGCGTTGGTGGTGGGGAAGCGCGCCCGCGGGGTGGCGCGCGAGGATGCATGGGACGTGATCGACGCCGTCGTGCCGCTGAACGACGTGACCGCGCGCGAGCTGCAGCGCAGGGACGGGCAGTGGACGCGCGCCAAGAGCTTCGACACCTTCTGCCCCGTGGGTGAACCGGTCCCGGTGGCCGACGTGGATGTCGGCCAGCTCAAGGTGATCACGCGCGTCAACGGGCACGTGCGCCAGCACGCCCATGTGGACACCATGGTGTTCCCGATCCCCGAGCTCGTCCGCTTCATCACCGCGGTCATGACCCTCGAGCCCGGAGATCTGATCGCGACCGGCACGCCCGACGGCATCGGTCCGCTCGCTCCCGGCGACCGGGTCGAAGTCGAAATCCCGGGCGTGGGGACGGTGGCCAACCCGGTGGCGGTGGAGGAGGTCGATTCGAGCTGATGAGGGATGCGCCCGCGGCCCGCTCGATCGCCTCCTCCGGGGCTCCCCGGTGGGTGCGCTGGGTCGCGGCGGCCATCTCCGTGGCGACGCATGCGATCGTGATTCTGGTCTATCCGCATCTGAACCCCGAGGCGGCGCCCGCTCTCCCGCCCCTGCCTGTCTTCGTACCGGCCAGTCAGGACGGCATGCAGATAGTGCAGCTGCTCGAACTCGAGGAAGCGACCCCGGAGCCTGCTCCGGAGCCGGAGCCCGAGGTCGTCCCCACGCCCGAGCAAGCGGAGCTTCCGGAGGACGCGAGTCCGACGGTCATCGTGGCCGACGTGGAAGTCCCGGCAGGCGACCCGCGCACCGCCGCGGAGAGGTTGCGGCCCTTCATGAACAACCCCGAGGTCTGGCGCGCCATCGATCCGGAGTTGCTCGACCTCACCCTGGAGGAGCGCGCCCGCTTCGAGATGGCCGCGGTCCTCGAGCTCTGGATCGACTCGATCACGACCGCAGAGGCCGCCCGGGTCGCCGCGATGGACTGGACCTACACGGACGCCGACGGCGGCCGCTGGGGATTCTCCCCGGGCAAGATCCACCTGGGTGACATCACCCTCCCGCTTCCCTTCCAGTTCGGCCCCAACCCCTCGCGCATCAACGAGCTGCGGGAACGCGACTGGGAATGGATGGAGTTGCAGCGGGGCGCGGTTGCGGCTGCCGTGGAGCAGTCCTGGAAGGACCGCGCGCGGGCGATCCGCGACCGCATGGACGCCGAGCGCGCGGTGGCGCGCGGGGATTCGGTGCGCCGCCCGCCGGGGACATGACCGACCTGAACCTGCCTCCCCGTCTCGACCCCGGCCGGATCGAGCCACGCATCTACCGCCGCTGGGTCGACGGCGGGTACTTCCGCATGACTGCCGAGCGGGCCCGGGAGCAGGGCACCGAGCCGTTCGTGGTCGTCATCCCGCCCCCCAACGTGACCGCGGTCCTGCACATGGGGCACGGGCTCAACAACACCATCCAGGACGTGCTGGTACGATGGCGCCGCATGCAGGGACGGGCGGCCCTCTGGGTTCCCGGCACCGACCACGCGGGCATCGCCACCCAGAACGTGGTCGAGCGGCAGCTCGCCGCCGAGGGTAAGACCCGCCACGACCTCGGCCGTGAAGCCTTCCTCGCGCGTACCTGGGAATGGATCGACCGGACCGGCGGCCTGATCCTCGAGCAGTTGCGCGCGATCGGCTGTTCGTGCGATTGGGAACGCACCCGCTTCACGCTCGAGCCGGCGTTGAGCAAGGCCGTGCGCACCGTGTTCGTGCGCCTCTTCGAGAAAGGCCTGGTCTATCGCGGCGAGTACATCGTCAACTGGTGCCCCCGCTGCCTGACCGCGCTTTCCAACGAGGAAGCCGAGGGGCATGAGATCGAGGGGACGCTCTACGATCTGCGCTACCCTCTGGAAGAGGCGGCGTGGGACCGCGCCGCCGAGGCACGCGATCTGGGCGGATCCCTGGACCGGGCCGACGACGGCTCCTGGTATCTGACGGTCTCCACGACCCGCCCGGAAACCATGCTGGGCGACACCGCCGTGGCCGTCAATCCGCGGGACGAGCGCTACGCCGGACTCATCGGCGCCCATGCCGTGCTTCCGCTGGCCGGCCGTCGCATCCCCATCGTCGGCGACGACTTCGTCGATCGCAATTTCGGCACCGGCATGGTGAAGGTCACGCCCGCACACGACATCAACGACTTCGAGATCTCGCGCCGATCCGGGGCTCCGCTCCTGAACATCCTCACCCGGGATGCGCGCCTGAACGAGAACGTCCCCCCGGTCTTCCGCGGGATGAGCCGCGAGGAGGGACGCGTCGCGGTGCTGAAGGCGCTGGCAACGGCGGGGTTGGTGGCCGGCTCGAAGCCACACCCGCACACCGTGCCGCGCTGCTATCGCTGCGACACGGTGGTCGAACCCCGGTTGAGCAAGCAGTGGTTTGTGCGCATGGAGCCGCTTGCCGCACCGGCGCTCCAGGCTTCGCGCGACGGCGTCGTGACCTTCGTCCCCGGGCGACGCCGCAACGACTATGAGAAGTGGATGGAGAACATCCGCGACTGGTGCGTCTCCCGGCAGTTGTGGTGGGGGCACCGCATCCCCGTCTGGTACTGCGGGTGCGGCAGCATCTTCGCCGCGCTGGAGGACCCGGATGTCTGTTCGGCCTGCGGCTCCGCGGACCTGGAGCAGGATCCCGACGTGCTCGATACCTGGTTCTCGTCCTGGCTGTGGCCCTTCTCGGTCTTCGGGTGGCCCGAGGAATCCGAGGACCTTGATGTCTTCTACCCCGGGCACGTGCTCTCCACCGCCCCGGAGATCCTCTTCTTCTGGGTCGCCCGGATGATCATGTCCGGGTTCGAGGTCATGGGGGAGACGCCCTTCACCCAGGTGTATCTGCACGGCACCGTGCGCGACATCAGCGGGCACAAGATGTCCAAGTCCCGCGGCAACGGGATCGATCCGCTCGAGGTGGTCAGGCGCTTCGGAGCCGATGCACTGCGCTATACGATGGTGGCCGAATGCGGAGTGGGAGCGGACATCCGCCTGGATCACACCGATCTGGAGGCCTCGTTCGCCCCGGGGCGCAACTTCGCCAACAAGCTCTGGAACGCGGGCCGCTTCACGCTCGCGAACCTCGGGGACGAGCCGGCTCCGCGTCCCGGGGATGTGGAGGAGGATCTGGAACTGGCCGACCGCTGGATGCTGTCGCGATTGTCGGTTTCCTGTCGGGAGGTGACGCAGGCGCTCGAAGCGTTCCGGCTGCACGAGGCTGCGGAGCGGCTTCGCCAGCTCTTCTGGGGCGAGTTCGCCGACTGGTACCTGGAGATGATCAAGCCTCGCCTTCGCGGCGATGCGGGAGAGGCGAGTCGGGCGGCGGCCAGGGCGACGCTGGCGCGCGCCTTCGACACCATCCTGAGACTGCTTCACCCCGTCGTGCCTTTCGTCACCGAGGCTCTGTGGGAACGGTTGCGGCTTCCCGAGGGCGCCGAACGTCCCCCCGCGCTGATGGTGGCTCCCTGGCCCGAAGCACAGTCCCGGTGGGAGGCACCCGCGGTGGAGCGCGAGATGGCGGCTCTGCAGGAAATCATCACCGGGGTTCGGCGCCTGCGCAAGGAATACGGCGTCGGAGAGGGCCGGCGGGTAAAGGTCGTCCTCACCTCGGTGCCCCCCGGGTTCACGGAGACGCTGGCCGCCGGGGAAGAGGCGATCGCGAGGCTCGCGCGCGTCGAGGCGGTGACGCTCGACGGGAGGCCTCGCGGCGTGGGGGCGCATGCGGTCCTGCAGAACGGCGCCGAAGTCTTCGTTCCGCTCGAGGACGTCATCGACCTGGACCGGGAGCGGGAGCGCCTGCGCCGGGAGGTGGCGCGCCTGGGCGGGCAGATGAACGGGGCCCGGCGCAAGCTGGCCAACCGCAACTTTCTCAAGCGCGCTCCCGAACGGGTTGTGGCCCACGAGCGCGACAAGCTCGCCAGTTTCCGCCAACAGCACGACAAGCTGCAGGAGAAGCTGGAGGCGCTGGCGGACCGGTGATCCCCGCGACCGGAAACGGGTCGGCGGCCCAGGCGTCCCTGCTCCTGCCCGCTCTGCTCGGCGCGCTGATGTCGGGATGCGCGCGCGAAGCCACGCCCCCCGGCGGCCCTCCCGACCGCCTTCCCCCGATCGTGATCCTGAGCGAGCCGGATACTTTCTCCACCGTGGAGCCTTTCCGTTCTCCGGTGACCCTCCGCTTCAGCGAGCGCATCAGCGAGCGGCCCAGTTCCGGCACCCTGGACCAGTCGGTGGTGGTGTCGCCGGCCTCCGGAGAAGTGCGGGTGTCGCACGGACGCGAGGGACTGACGGTGCGCGCGCTGGGCGGATTCGAGGCCGGGCACATCTACCGCGTGACAGTACTGCCCGTCATTCAGGACATGTTCGGCAATGCGCTGCAGGAGCCCTTCGAGCTGTTTTTCTCGACCGGGCCGGAGTTCACCCCCAACGTTGTCGCGGGCTCGGTCATCGACCGGCTTACGGGCGAGCCCCTTCGTGACGCGCGGGTGGACGCGTCGGTCGCCGAAGGCGACGTGGTGCACACTGCGGTCACCGACAGTACGGGGATTTTCGCGCTGCGCTACCTGCCGGCGGGCGACTATGTGGTGAGCGCCTACCTGGACCGCAACCGCAACGCCCAGCCCGACTTCACCGAGCCCCAGGGAACGCGTCCGGCCCCATTGAACGGCGGTGGCGAAGCGGCCGACACCACGATCGTGCTCGAGGTCGCGCTGCTGGCCCGCGACACCACCTCGGCGCGGCTTGCGCGCGTCATCGTCGAGGATTCCATCAGCCTGGGCGTCTCCCTCGACGACTACCTCGATCCGGAACTCCCGCTGGACGATGTGCGCGTCGTGGTCACTTCCGACAGCGTCGACGCGCCCGGAGCCCTGGCCGTCCTCCATCAGCACGAGGCGGACGCCTATCGGAGCGCGCTGGCCGACAGCCTCGCGCGGGAACAGGCGGTCCGGGACAGCGTGGCGCAGGCGCAGGCAGATTCGGCGGCCCGGGCCGAGGTCGCCGCGGGCGATACAGCGGCGGCAGCCGATCCCGGGGACGCACCCGGGGTGGCCGAGACGGAACCCGACCCGCCGCCGGCTCCGGCGGAGCAGGACGCGGCAGAAGCCGGGGAGGCGGAAGAACGGCCCACGGCGCAGCAGACATTCATCGTCATCCTGGACGGAGTGCTGGCCCCCGACGTGCCCTACGAGGTAGAGATATCGAACATCACCAACATCAACGGCGTGGGGGGAGGCGGGGGAACCGTCGGCTTTACGCGCCCCGCCCCGCCGCCGCCCCCCGAAGACACCACGCAGGCCGAGGCGGACAGCGTGGCCACGGATACCATCCCGGCGGCCCCGGGCGACACGCTCCCGCCCGGCGACTCGACTGTTCCCGACACCATTCCCGCGGCAGCTGACGCCCCCGGGGAAGCGGCGCCCGGCGACACGCTTGCCGTGCCCGCCGACTCGACTGCTCGCGACACCATTCCGCCGCCTCCGGCCGACTCCGCCCGCCGGGACACGATCCCCTCGCCGGCCGCCGAATCCGTGCGCCGCGACACGGTATCGGCGCCATCCGGAGATTCGCTGCGCCGCGGCACGGTCGCGATCCTCCCGGCGACGGACCTCCTTCGGCGCGGCAGGAGGGCGCGGATGCCGCCGGCGCGGAAGCGGTCCTCTCGCAGTTCTCCGTCCGGCACGGTTCCATGACCGATCCACGCCGTGGTCTTCCAGGCGTCGACCGGGTGCTCGCTTCCACCGCCTTCGCCGCGCTGCTCGCCGCCCATCCGCGCCAGCGGATCGTCCACCACCTGCGCTCGGCGCTGAACCACGCCCGGGAGGATATCGCGCGCGGAACCGGGCACGCGCCGCCGGACATCGGCGACCTCGCCGGCGAGGTCGAAAGGGCGTTGATCCTTGACGGCATCCCCTCCCTCCGGCCCGTGATCAACGCCACCGGAGTGGTGCTCCACACCAACCTGGGCCGGGCGCCCATCGCACCCGCCGCCCGCTCCGCCATGGCCCGGGCCGCGCGCGGCTACGGCAACCTGGAGTTCGACCTGGAGCGCGGGAGCCGGGGGTCGCGCTACGTGCACTGCGTACAGCTCCTGCGGGAGCTCACCGGGGCCGAAGCCGCGCTCGTGGTCAACAACGCCGCCGGCGCGCTGGTGCTGGGCATGAACACCCTGGCGGCGGAGAAGGAGGTCGCGGTCTCGCGGGGAGAACTGGTAGAGATCGGAGGCGGCTTCCGCATACCGGAAATCCTGGTCCGCAGCGGGGTCCGGCTGCGCGAAGTGGGCTCCACCAACCGCACCCGCATCGCCGACTACGAGGCAGCGCTCGAAACCGGCGAGGTCGCGGCGCTGCTCAAGGTGCACCGCTCCAACTTCCGCATCGAAGGGTTCACCGAAGAAGCAGGCGTCGCCGAGGTGGCGGAGCTGGCCGATCGCCTGGGCGTCCACTTCTTCCACGACCTGGGCACCGGGTTGATGATGGACCCCGCCGCGCTCGGCCTTCCGGGAGAACCACGGGCGGCTGACAGCCTGGCGAACGGTGCCCACGTGGTCGGCTTCTCGGGGGACAAGCTGCTGGGCGGCCCGCAGGCCGGTATTCTCGTGGGACGGAGGGAGCCGATCGCGAGGATGCGGCAGAACCCGCTCTGCCGCTCCCTGCGCGTCGACAAGGTGACGCTGGCGGGGCTTGAGGCGACCCTGCGTCTCTACAGGGATCCCGGCCGCGCCCTGAGGGAGATCCCGGCGCTGCGCATGATCGCCGCCTCTCCGCGGGAGCTGCTTGAGCGGGCCACCCGCCTCGCCGCCGCTCTGGAGGCCCGCGGCGTGCCAGCCCGCGAGAGTCCCGGAACTTCGCTCGTGGGGGGCGGAACCTGTCCGGGGGTCGCCCTCGACACGTTCGTCGTGGAGCCGGACACCCGTGCGCGATCCGTGTCCGCCGTCGCCGGGCGCCTGAGACGCGGCGATCCGCCGGTGCTCGCCCGCGTGGAGGACGATCGCCTGAGCCTCGATCCCCGCACTGTCGAGCCCGAGGAGGAGGCCCTCCTCGTGGAACGGGTTGTGCGCGCGTGCCTTCCGGACGAGGATTGAGGCGCGATGTGTGCGGACCCGGGACGCGTCGGCGCGCGAGCCGGACGAAGGGCCGGCGGGGCAGGGGAACACGGGCGCCTCAGCCGGGTTTTTCCCGTTGACCCGTCAACTGACGGAGTCGCACCTCCAGGAGCAAGACCATGCAGATTACCCTAACGCCTGAAGCTACCGACAAGATCCGGCAGTTTCTGGAAGATCATGATTCCAGGTCCGCCGCCGGACTGCGTGTGGCCGTACTTCCCGGCGGCTGTTCCGGCTTCCAGTACGGATTGAACATCGAAGAGGCGCCGGAAGACGACGACGAAGTGCTGGAGCTCGACGACTTTCGGGTTTTCGTGGACCCTTTCAGCGCCCAGTACCTGGAGGGCGTCCAGATCGACTACGTGACCGGCATGATGGGACAGGGCTTCAGCTTCACCAATCCCCAGGCTTCGGGCGGATGCGGCTGCGGAAGCTCCTTCACGGTCTGATCCCGTTCCCGGTCCGAGCGGACCGCCCCAGGACCCTCGCGGCGGATACATCACGCAGGTGATCCGCGTACGGACCTTCACCGGTGCGGACGGCTTCCAGCAGAACGCCTGGCTGGCGACCTGCGACGCAACCCGCGAGACGCTGGTCATTGATCCGGGCGCGGCGGCGCCCGACATGTGCCGCACGATCGAAGCGGACCATCTGGACGTAAAAGCCGTCGTGCTGACCCACGCCCATCTGGACCATGTCGAGGGGGTGCCCGACATCCGTGCAGTCACGGACGCCCCGATCTTCCTCCACCCGGCCGATGGTTTCCTCTACCGGGCCGCGACCGAACAGGCGACTGCTTTCGGTGTGCACGCGCCGCGGCTGCCCGCCGTCGACGAAGCGCTTGCCCACGGGGACGAGCTCCGTTTCGGGAAGTGCGCGTTCCGCGTGCGCCACGCCCCCGGTCACTCTCCCGGTCATGTCGTGCTGGTCAATGAGGACGAGCGGATCGCCGTCGTGGCGGACGTCGTCTTCGCGGGTTCGATCGGGCGCACGGATCTGCCGGGGGGGAACATGCAGGAATTGCTGCACTCGATCCGCGAGCAGGTGCTGACGCTTCCCGACGACACCCGCCTTTTCACCGGGCACGGTCCCGAGACCACGGTGGGATGGGAGCGCCGAACCAACCCCTTTCTGATGCCCTTCCAGGGAGGCGAGTTCGTGTGAGCCTGCCCGTGGCGGTGTTCGCGTCCGGTTCAGGCTCGAACCTGCAGGCCATCCTCGACCATCACGCCGGCCTCGACGCGCCCCCCTGGCGTGTTGAACTGGTCGTCAGCGACCAGGAACAAGCCAAAGTGCTGGAGCGCGGCCGCCATGCCGGGATTCGGGCTCGCTTTCTCCCGGTCGCGGGGCGATCGTCCGGCGATGTCGCGGGCGAAACGCTCGACCTCCTCCGCTCCAGCGAAATCGGGTTCGTCGCGCTGGCGGGCTATCTCCGGCTGATTCCCGCGCCTGTCGTCGCGGCGTTCCGTGAGCGGATGGTCAACATCCATCCCGCGCTTCTCCCGGCGTTCGGAGGGAAGGGAATGTACGGGATGCGCGTGCACGAGGCGGTTCTGGCTGCCGGTGCCACGGTAACCGGGCCCACCGTGCACTTCGTGGACGAAGAGTACGATCGGGGCCCGATCATCGCCCAGTGGCCAGTACCGGTTCGGGCGGGCGATGACCCGCACACGCTCGCCGCCCGCGTGCTTCGCGTCGAGCATCTCCTCTATCCGCGGGTGGTGGACCAGCTGGGCCGTGCTCTCGCGCAGGGGTGCCGGCCGGTGCCGTTTTCGCCGCCCGGAACTGCCTTCCTGGCGAATTCACGGGCCACAGTCGACCTTGAGCGCGCGATTTCCGCGGGCTTCGCAGCGGGGACCAGCGCCGCCGCGCATGGCAACGAGGAGCGAACATGACTCGAAGACGCGCGCTGCTGAGCGTTTCGGACAAGAGCGGGATCGATGAGTTCGCCCGCGGTCTCGTCCGCCGCGGATGGGAGATCGTCTCGACCGGGGGCACGGCGCGGGCGCTCGCCGGCGCAGGGCTCCCCGTCGTGCAGGTGGCCGAGGTCACCTCACACCCGGAAATGATGGACGGGCGGGTCAAAACCCTGCACCCGGCCATCCATGCGGGAATCCTGGCCCGGGGCGGAAACAGGGACGACGCGGCCGCGCTCGCCGGACAGGGCTACATGCCCGTAGGCCTGGTGGCGGTCAACCTCTACCCGTTCCGCGAGACGGTGGCGAAGGGCGGCGTTTCTGTCGGTGATGCAATGGAGCAGGTGGACATAGGCGGACCCACCATGATCCGGGCGGCGGCGAAGAACCACGCGGATGTCTGGGCCGTGGTGGATCCCGCCGACTACCCGCGCGTGCTCGCGGCCCTGGACCGGGAAGCAGGCGGCCGGGCGCTTCGCCGGGAGCTGGCGGTGAAGGTGTTCGCGCACACGCGCGGATACGACGATGCCGTGGCGGGATGGTTGGGGAAGGCTGCCAGGGAGGAGAGCGGAACCCGTATCAATGCAGAGGATCCGGTCGCCGGCGGAAGCGGGGGCGGCACGTTCCCGGCCCACCTCCCGTTGTCCGCCGAACTGGAAGGCACGCTGCGCTACGGCGAGAACCCGGACCAGGAGGCCGCGTTCTATCGCTGGCGCGGACAGGGGCGCATCGGCCTGGCCGGCCTCGAGCAGTTGCACGGCAAGGCGCTCTCCTACAACAACTATCTCGACCTCGACGGCGCCCTCCAGTGCCTTGCTCCGTTCGCTTTCTCGGCGCGCCCCGCCGTGTGCATCGTCAAGCACACGACCCCCGCGGGGATGGCGCTCGCGGAGACGCTTGAAGAGGCCTACCTGCTGGCTCTCCGAACCGACCCGGTGAGCGCCTTCGGGTCCGTGATCGCGGTCAACCGGCGCATTGACGCCGCCACCGCAGCGCACATGTCGGAACTCTTTATCGAATGCCTGGTCGCGCCCGCCTTCGATGACGAGGCCGTGGAGATCCTGGCGCGCAAGTCCGGCCTCCGCCTGCTGGCCATGTCCGGTGACCCGGTCGCGCGCGCCCACCTCCCGCTTGACCCGGGCCGCGTCGGCTGGTGGCGGGAAGCCGCATCCGAACACCGCACGTCGGCCGCATTCCTCGCGGCGCACGGCCGCCTTCCCGAACCGCGAACGCTGCGCACCGTCTCCGGCGGCCTGCTCGCGCAGTCGGTTCCATCGCCGCCCTTCTACGGGCTGGAGAGCGCGGAGTGGAAGGTCGTCACCCGGCGTACGCCCTCCGTGCGCGAACTCGACGACCTGGACTTCGCCTGGTCCGCGGTCGCGGGGGTGAAGTCGAACGCCATCCTGCTCGCGCGCGACGGCGCCACCCTGGGCATCGGCATGGGGCAGGTGAGCCGGGTGGATGCCTCCGAACTCGCGGTCAGAAAAGCCGCCGCCGCCGGGCTCGACCTTTCCGGGTGCGCTCTCGCCTCCGATGCCTTCTTCCCCTTCCGGGACGGTGTCGACGCAGCAGCGGCGGCCGGGGTGCGGGCCATCGTGCAACCAGGCGGTTCGATCCGCGACGAAGAGGTCACCGCCGCCGCGGACGAGCACGGGATCGCGATGGTCTTTACCGGAAGACGGCTCTTCCGTCACTGACCAGAGGCGGTTTCAGGCCTGGCCGACCTCGAGCGGCTATGGGAGCCGCGACGACGGGCCCGGTCGGCAGGCCTCCACGCCCGCGCCTCAGGTTCCGAATACGTCCAGCTTCAGGTACGTGACCCGTCCCGCGATCCCGTAGGGTGACTCGGGTGCGTAGTTCAGAGACCAGAGCTGCGCGACGTGGTCGTCCGGGAGCCGGGCCGGCAGCCTGTCGAACAGGTTGTTCGCACCCAGCCCTACCCGGATCCGGTCGTCGATCGTGAACGTGACCTCTGCGTCCGCAATGGCCGCGCCGCTGATCGTGGTCGGATCCTCGAACACGGTGGGCACCATGATCGACCCCATGTGCCGCATGCGAACGCGGGCGCCGAAGCCCGACGCCCATCTCACGTCTCCGCCGAAGGCGATGCGCGTCCCGGGTTGAGCCTGGGTGATGAGCATCGTCTGCGTATCGCGGATGAAATGGGGGTTCCGGTTCGCGGTTATCGCGGTCTCGTTCCGGTGCAGACTGGCGGAGAGATCCGCGGCGCCCCAATCCATTCCGCGGAAGCGCCACTCGGCCACAACGTCCAGTCCCCGGGTGCGGGTGTCGATCGCGTTGGTCCAGAACGCAACGGCATCCACCGGTCGACCCTGGAACTGCGCGTTGGCGCGCAAGCCGTGCTCGGCACCGAGCGCTTCCGTGAGAGCGATCGCGTCCCTCACCGCCACGCGATAGTAGTCCGCGGTCAGCCGGAATCCGCTCTGGTGCGCGAAGACAAGGCCTCCGGTGAAGCTGAGAGACGTCTCGTGGCCGAGCGCGCAGGCTCCGAAGTCCGCACAGGCGATGGGATCGCCCTCCGGGAGAAATCCGTTCGTGCGCAGCCCGGCGCTGCTGCCCACGAAACCCAGGGTGTTGAAGCCGCGCTGTGGCAGGCCCGGCGCCCGGAAACCGGTCGAGACCGCAGCCCGCAGGGCGGCTCCCGATTCCCCCAGCTCGAGCCGGGTTGCCACCTTGGCCGTGAGTGAGCTGCCGGCGTCGCTGTAGTTCTCGAAGCGCAGCGCTCCGCCAAGCGTCATCGCTTCGTCCATGGGCCTGATCTCCGAGTCCGCATAGACGCCCACGCTGAACCGATCCCGTTCGCTCTCCACCGCGGACTGGGGGCTGTAGCCCGGGTAGCCCTGCATGCCGCAGCTCGCCACCTCGGTTCCGTCCACGTTCAAGTCGTGCGCGGCCGGAAAGCTGCCGGCGGTATTGCCCGGCCCACAACCGTAGCTCACGGGATCACCGGCCTCCATCCGGTAGCTCTCGCTGCGCAAGGCAGCACCTACGGCCAGCAGCCCCGGAGCGGAGCCCAGTTCCAGATCACGCTGGGCGTCCGCGGTCAGGTGCAGTTGGCGGATGTTGAGCGTCCCGCTATGGGCGGACCTGGGACCCGCGGCGGCAGCGATTTCCGCAGCCGACGCCGCTGGGTTGCGGGCGAGGTGCGCCGCGGCGTAGGACGGATTGATGGAGTTGGCCACGTCGAACGCGAAGCGACCCTGGCCGAAGCCGGCGCTCAGTTCGGCCGACCACACATCCAGGTCTCCCCGGAGCCCCCCGACCAGCGATGCATCCGTGAGGTCGGATTCCTCGGTTGGAAAAAAGCCGTCGGGGTACGCGTAGGAGACGTTGCGCGGCACCCAGTCGGCCTTCCGGTACAGGCCGTCCGACACCGCGCTGCGGCGCGAAAAGCCGCCGAAGGCAAAGAGCTCTGCCGTCTCGCCGACGGGCAGTGCGGCATTCGCCATCAATGCGCCCCCCTCGTAGTCGGGTTCACCGTTGCGCGACAGATACATCACCTTGCCCCCGTCAGCACACGGCGGATAGGCCGGATTCGCACCGAAACAGGTGGGCGCCTCGCCACCCCGTTGGCTCGGCGTCTGCCGCGAGTACTCCCCGGTGAAGTTCAGGAATCCGCCGCGCCCCCCCAGGGCCAGCCCGACGTTTCCCGAAGTCAGGAGCCGTTCGCCGTCTCCGAACGAAGTGCGGCCCAGGTAGGTGGACCACCTGGAGCCGGCGGCTGCATCCTTCAGGACGACGTTGATGACCCCGGCGATGGCGTCCGATCCGTATTGCGAAGCTGCGCCCTCGCGCAGCACCTCGATGCGTTCGATGGCATGAATCGGGATGGCGCGCAGGTCGGTGCCGGTGGTGCCCATGCCCAGCATGGTGAGAACCTTGGCAAACGCGATCCCGTGCCGGCGCTTGCCGTTGATCAGCACCAGCACCTGATCCGGGTTCATCCCGCGCAGCGTGGCGACGTGGAACGCCGCACCGTCACCGACCGTCAACCGCGTCGAGTTAAACGACGGCGCGACCCGCCCGAGCGCCTCGCCCAGGTCGATGTCACCCAGGCGGGACAACTCCTCGGAGCCGTAGATATCCACCGGTACGGGCAGAAGCACCGGATCCTGTATCTGTGCGCGGGAACCGACCACGACCAGTAGAGAATCGCCGGCCACAACCGTATCCGGAGGTTCCTGGCCCGCCACGGGCGATACCCCCAGTGCCGGGAGGCAGCAGACGACCACGAGGGCCGCGGCGGCGCGCGCCGATGGTCGACGAAGGCGATAGTGCTTCGCACGCGGCCGACCGGAGCGGAGCCGCACGGACAGACCGGCCATGGTGCCCTCCAACATGAGGCGAGTGACGGGTGCGGATGACGCGCTGCCGGTTGCATGATGGAAACGGGTCCGAATGGCGGCAAGGTTCTTCTCGCGTTCTCCTCCGCCGACCGGACGCTGCACCGGATTCGGTTGTCGGCTACGCGGCTCTCGAGTCGGGCGGCGTGCCGCGACGGTCTCGAATGGTGCCGGTCTCGCGATGCTGGGCGACCAGACGTGTCAACTGAGCACGCGAGAGGCCGGTCACCTTGGTCAGGAAGGTCTTCACCAGGCTCTTGTCGCGTTTCCTGAGATCATGGTATTCGAACCTGTCCAGTGTCTTGCGGATGAAGTCGTATATGGATTCACGGCTGCCAGCCGGCAACTTCGGCCTGTCGGCGACTTTCAGGAAACGCCGGACTTGGTCGAGAGTGCGAATACGTGCAATGCGGCTCATTACCGTTCACTCCTCGTGGTTCAAGGATATCTAAAAGCCATATTTCAGGCTCACTATTGTCAGTTTCGGGATCATTCTCATCATCTGCTCGCAGGTCAACTCAATAGCGTCCTCCCTTAAATATGGGTCCGATCCCGGTTTCGGGCTCATATTCCAGACGCAAGCCATCGCCCTGCGCCAGAAAAGTGCCCACACGGTGGCGCGACGCCTCGGCGACGGACCCTGTCGCTCGCCATTGGTGCAAACGCCGTGCCGGATCCCGGAGCTGCCATGTCGTCCGCGACTCCCTGCGCCATCTTGCCATACCCCATGCCCCACGCACGGTGCCCCCGGTCCCGGGTCGAGCCGGACTCGCGCGCCATCGAAGCCACTGTCCCCGGCCATCTCCTGCGTCGGAGATCTCGCTCCGAGACAGGGTTTGCGGGCCGCCTCCGGAAGATTTCGCCGGCCTGTGACGCACCCCCGGAATCGGCCTGCGGACGCTCCGTTCCGGCTTGACCGGGTGGGGACGCATGGGTAGCTTTCTGCCACCCGAACTCCTGCGAAACCCCTCCACATGCGGGCGACTCGATGTCGGACGCCTACCTGCCGATCCTGCTCATCTTCGGGGTCTCCGCCCTCAACGCAGTGTTCATGGTGGTGTTGTCTCACATCCTCAATCCTCGCCGGCCAACTCCTCAAAAGGCAATGCCTTACGAGTCCGGTATGATCCCGCTGGGCGACACCCGGGCCCGCTTTTCGGTCAAGTTCTACCTCGTCGCCATCAGCTTCATCGTCTTCGACCTGGAAGCGGTCTTCCTCATCCCGTGGGCGGTGGAGATGCGCGCGCTGGGGTGGAGCGGATTCGTGGCTGCTTCCATCTTCGTGGCGGTGCTCACCGCGGGGTTGGTGTACGAATGGAAGAAGGGAGGTCTCGATTGGGACTGAGAGAAAAACCCGCTGAACGTCTTCCCGTGGCTTCCTCGCCGCCGGGCGGGGTATTGGGCGCGGGAACCCCGACCTTTCTGACCACGCGCCTCGATTTCGTCGTCAACTGGGCCCGTCGCAACTCGCTCTGGCCCATGCCCTTCGGAACCGCCTGCTGCGCCATCGAGATGATGGCCGCAGCCGCCAGCAACTTCGACCTGGCCCGCTTCGGGATGGAGCGCATGTCGTTCAGCCCACGGCAAGCCGACGTCCTGATCTGTGCGGGGAGGGTGCCCTACAAGCTCGCGCCCGTCCTGCGCCGCATCTGGGACCAGATGCCCCAGCCGAAGTGGGCCGTCTCCATGGGCGCCTGCGCTTCTTCCGGGGGCGTGTTCGACGTGTACTCGATGGTGCAGGGGATCGACACCATCATTCCCGTGGATGTCTACGTGCCGGGTTGTCCGCCAAGACCGGAAGGGCTCATCTACGGGCTCATGATGATTCAGGAGAAGATCCGACAGGAGCGCCTGAGCGAGCACGGCGCGCTGCGCGCCGAGGACCCGGCGGCGGTGGCCCGCGCGCGCGCCGACGCAGACGAGGTCCTGGCGCTCTCTGGACCCTTCGGCAATTCGACCCGGCAGAACCGCGTGAGCGGCCCCACCGGATCCGACGCCTCCGACCGGCCCGACGACCGCATTCCGTGACCCGACCCGACCGCCACGGAAAACCGGTTTCCGCCACCGTTGAAGCTCTGCGCGCGGCATTCCCGGACGCCGTTCTGCGCGACCTGGTGCAATCCGGGGACCAGCAGGTGGTCTACATCGACCCGGGCAGCAATGCGGAGGTGCTGGACTGGCTGCGCACCGACCCCGGCGAGCGCTATAACCTGCTGGTCGACGTGACCGCGGTCGACTACGGCGACGGGCGCCCGCTCGAGGTCGTCTACCAGCTCTGGTCCATACCGCACCGCAAGGCGCTGCGGGTGAAGTGCGAGCTCCCGCTTTCCCGCCTCGCGATCGCCTCCGTGACCGCTCTCTGGAGCGCGGCCGACTGGCTCGAGCGCGAAGTTTACGATCTGTTCGGGATCGAGTTCCGCGGGCATCCGGACCTGCGCCGCATTCTCATGCCCGAGAACTATGCCGAAGGCCATCCCCTGCGGAAGGATTTCCCGCTGCGCGGCCGTTTCTCCCGCGCCGAGCAGACCCGGCGCGCCCTCTCCCAGGACATGGAGCAGTACTACATGCCGGAGGAGCTGGAGGGGCGTGGCGCGCCCCAGATCGTCCCTGCGGACGAATCGCCGACCTCCGCCCCGGGGAGCCAGGGCCGATGACGCGGCGGACGGTGGAGATCCCGGTGGGGCGGGGAGCGGAGATGGGGATGGACGCCCGGCCCGCCATGGGGCCGCTGGCGCCCGTCGATGTCACCGAGCCCGACATCGGCTCCGAGGAGATGCTCATCAACATCGGGCCCCAGCACCCCGCCACGCACGGCGTGCTGAGGCTCATCTGCGAACTCGATGGCGAGACCGTGGTGTCGGTCACGCCGCATATCGGCTACCTGCACTCCTCCTTCGAGAAGCTGGGCGAGTACCGCACGTACAACCAGATCGTGCCGCTGACCGACCGCATGGACTACCTGGCGCCGCTCATCTACAACTGCGCCTACGCCATGGCGGTCGAGAAGCTGATGGGCATCGAGGTCACCGAGCGCTGCAAAGTGGTGCGGGTGATCTGCCTGGAGCTGGACCGCATCTTCTCGCACCTGCTCTGGCTGGGCACCACCGCCATCGACGTGGGAGCCTTCACCCCCTTCCTGTACGCCTTCCAGGAGCGCGAGCGCATCTACCAGTTGCACGAGGAACTGACGGGCGCCCGCATCACGACCTCCGCCACCCGCGTCGGGGGCATGATGTCGGATCTGCCGCCCGGCTGGGCCGCGGGCGTGCGCGAGTTCATCGACACCTTCCCCCGCACCCTGAACGAGATCGACGCGCTGCTCACCACCAATGCGATCCACCAGGGCCGCACCATGAACATCGGTGCGATCGGTCCCGAAGACGCGGTTGACTGTGGCCTTACCGGTCCCAATCTGCGTGCGAGCGGCGTGGACTACGACGTGCGCAAGGACCGCCCCTACTACGACTACGAGACCTACGACTTCGAAGTCCCGGTCGGCGAGAACGGGGACTGCTACGACCGCTACCTGGTGCGCATGGAGGAGATGCGCCAGAGCGTGGCCATCCTGCACCAGGCGCTGGACCGTCTCCCCGATGGCCCCATCAACGTCGAGGACCCGCGCATCAGCCTGCCGAGCAAGACCGACTGCATGAGCGACATGGAGTCGATGATCCACCACTTCAAGCTCATCATGGACGGCATCAACGCGCCCGCCGAGGACTGCTACTTCTCCGTCGAGGGGTCGAAGGGGGAGTTGGGCATGTACCTGGTGGGCGACGGGGGCCCCAAGCCGGTGCGCTGGCGCATCCGCCCGCCCTCCTTCGTCAACCTGTCCGCGATCGCAAGGCTGGCCGAGGGGCACCTGGTGGCCGACCTCATCATGATCAACGCGAGCCTGGACATCGTCCTGGGCGAGATCGACCGATGAGCGCTCCCGCCCGCGTGCCGTTCCGCAACCCCGGCTGGGCCGGCAACACGGGAGAGTTCGACCTCACGGAGGAGGATGTGCGCGGCACCGGTTTCGTGGGCGAGCGGCCGCTCGACGGAGGCCACGAATCGGCGGCTCCCTCGTATCCCTACATGCTCCCCGACAAGGATCCGGACGCCGCTCTCTTCGAGGGCGCGTACAAGGAGCGCTTCGAGAAGATTCGCACGCGCTACCCGACCGCGCGCGCCGCCCTCATTCCGACGCTGAACCTGGCCCAGGAGCTGCGCGGCCACGTCTCCCCCGAGACAATGGACGAGGTGGCGGCGCTGCTCGGCCTCGCGTCGGCCGAGGTGCGCGGTACGGTCACGTTCTACACGATGTACAACAAGCGCCCGGTGGGGCGATTCCTCATCCAGGTCTGCACCAACATCAGCTGCAGCCTGTGCAGGGGCGAAGAGGTGCTCGACGCTTTCCTCCGGCACACGGGCACCGAGCTGGGAGAGACCTCGGAGGATGGCGACTTCACCGTCATCGAGGTGGAGTGCCTGGCCGCGTGCGGCTTCCCGGTCGCCGTTCAGATCAACTCCCGCTACTACGAGAACGTGCTGCCGGACGACGTGCCCGCCCTGCTGGAGCGCCTCAGGGAGCACGGCGAGTAGATGGCCTACCCCTACGTGCACGAGCGCGAGGTGCGCATGATCTCCCGCAACTTCGGGGATCCCGGGGCGCGCACGCTCGACGGATACCGGGAGCGGGGCGGATACAAGGGGCTTGAGCGAGCCTTCGAGATCGGGCCGGCCGCGGTGATCGACGAAGTGAAGGCATCGGGACTGCGGGGCAGGGGAGGAGCCGGGTTCCCGACGGGGCTCAAGTGGAGCTTCATGCCAAAGGCCGGAGTCAAGCCGCACTACCTCCTGTGCAACGCCGACGAATCGGAGCCCGGGACGTTCAAGGACCGCGAGCTGATTCGCTGGGATCCCCATCAGTTGATCGAAGGGTGCCTGATCGCAGCCTATGCGATGGGTTCGCGACACGCCTACATCTATCTCCGCGGCGAGTTCTTCGAAGCCAGCCAGGTCATGGCGCGGGCGGTCGAGGAGGCGTACGAGCGAGGGTTTGCCGGGCGCCGCATCCTGGGCTCGGAAAACGACATCGAGGTGACCGTGCACGTGGGTGCCGGGGCGTACATCTGCGGTGAAGAGACCGGGCTCATGAATTCCCTGGAGGGCCGTCGCGGGGAGCCGCGGGTGAAGCCGCCGTTCCCGGCCGCGGTGGGCGTGTTTTCCATGCCCACCACCATCAACAACGTCGAGACGTTGGCGGCCGTGCCTCACATCGTGGAGCACGGGGGCGAGTGGTACCGGCAGTGGGGCACCGACAAGTCCCCCGGCACCAAGCTCTTCTGCGTGAGCGGCCACGTCGAGAAGCCCGGCAACTACGAGTTGCCGCTGGGCTTTCCGATGATGGAGCTGATCGAGGACGTGTGCGGCGGCATGGCCGGAGGACGGGCGCTCAAGTCGGTGATCCCGGGCGGTAGTTCCGTTCCGCTCATGGACGTCGAGGATTGCCGGGAATGCACGCTGTGCTATGAGGGGGTGGAAGCCGCCGGTTCGATGCTCGGCTGCGCCTCGGTCATCGTGATGGACGATCGCACCAACATCGTGCGCGAGGTGCGGCGCATGGTGCAGTTCTACGCACACGAGTCGTGCGGGCAGTGCACGCCCTGCCGCGAGGGCACCTCCTGGATGACGCAGGTGCTGCGCCGCATCGAAGTGGGCCGGGGCACCGAGTCCGACCTGGACACGCTGCTCGACATGAGCGCCCAGATGACGGGCACCACCATCTGCGTGCTCTCCGATTCGGCGGCAGCCCCGGTGGTCTCCTCCATCGAGAAGTTCCGGGACGAATACCTGGCCCTGATCCACGGCAGCGAGAGAGCGGAGGTCGCGTGAGCACCGTTACCCTGACCATCGACGGCCGCGAGGTCACGGTCCCCGAGGGCACCTCGCTGCTGCATGCGGCCGAGGAGATCGGCGTGGAGGTGCCGCACTACTGCTATCATCCCGCGCTGTCCGCTCCCGCCCAGTGCCGGCTCTGCCTGGTGGACGTGGAAGGCGCACCCAAGCCCATGCCCTCCTGCGTCACCCAGGCCCAGGACGGCCAGGTGGTGCGCACCGACGAAGGGCTGGCGCGCGAGATGCGCAAGGGCGTGCTCGAATTCTACCTCATCAACCACCCGCTGGACTGTCCCATCTGCGACCAGTCCGGGGAGTGCAAGCTGCAGGACTACGTCCACTCCGAGGGGCGCGCGCACGGCCGCGGGGTCGAACCCAAGCGCGTGTTCGGGCGCGACGACTTCGGAGGCGACGTCCTCTTTTACGGGGACCGCTGCGTCATGTGCACCCGCTGCGTGCGCTTCATGGAGGAAATGGCACAGGACCCGGTGCTGACGGTGGTCGAGCGCGGCGACCGCGCGGTCATCGACACCTTCTTCGAACAGGGGCTGAAGGACTCCGCCTGGTCGGGCAACATCGTCGACATCTGCCCGGTGGGAGCACTGGTCTCCAAGGACTTCCTGCACAAGGCGCGCGCCTGGGATCTCGACCATACGCCGTCCGTCTGCCCCAACTGCTCTCAGGGGTGCAACGTCGATATCCACACCCGCGACAACGTGGCGCATCGCCTCAAGCCCCGGGAAAACCCGGAGGTCAACGGCCACTGGATGTGCGATTACGGGCGCGGCCACTACGAGTGGATGAACCGGAGCGACCGGATCGAGGAGCCCTTCGTGAGAGGGGACGATGGCTGGTCGGCGCCCGGATGGCACGGAGCGCTCGCCTCGTTGCGGGAGCGGCTCGAGGATTGCCGCGGTCCCGTCCACGCCGTCGCTTCAGCCCATGCGTCCAACGAGGATCTTGGCGCCCTCCGGGAGCTGGTGGAACGCCTCGGTGGAGGCGACATCGTGTACCGCTCGGCGCGAGCACCGGACGAGGTCCCGCTGGCCGGCTTCCCCGTGCTGGCTCGCCGCCGCGACCTCGCGCCCAACATCCGGGGCGCCGAACTGCTGGAGCTGCGCCGGGTCGGAGGCGACGACGCCAGCGGAGGGCTGGACGAGGTGGCGGCGAGCACCGGCACGCTGATCGTGCTGGGCGATGAACTGGCCGACCAGCCGGAGGACTTCGGCTCGCGTGCGGAGCTCTTCGTATATCTCGGAGCCTACCCGGCGCCGGCCGCCCGCAGCGCGCACTTCGTGCTGCCGCTCACCACCTTTGCGGAGCAGGAGGGGACCTTCACCAACGTGCAGATCCGGGTGCAGCGCTTCGAGCCTGCGCTCAGGGCCCCCGGGAGCGCCCAGCCCGCGTGGCAGGTGCTCAGCGTGCTGGCCGCCACTCCTGCCGGAGAGCCGGCGCCGGCGAGCGCGGCGGAGGCCTTCGGCAGACTGGCAGCCCGCGTGCCGGAATATGAAGGCCTCAACTACGACCAACTCGGCGCGCAGGGCAGGCCCGCCAATCGTCCCGCGGCCATCGCGGGAGAACGATGAACGAACTCTCGCCGACGGCCTTCCTGATCGCCGCCGCCGTCAAGGTGCTGGCCGTGTTCACGGCGTTGATGGTGGCGATCATGTACGCGACCTGGGCCGAGCGGCGCCTCTCGGCTTTCATCCAGGATCGCCTGGGGCCCAACCGGGTGGGACCGTTCGGGCTCCTGCAGCCCATCGCCGACGGCCTCAAGAACATCATCAAGGAGGAGACCGATCCGGCCACGGCGTCGCGCTTCTTCTTCGTGCTGGGCCCGATGCTGTCGATCATGCCGGCGCTCGTCACCTTCGCCGTGATCCCCTTCGCCGCCCCGCTGCCGACGCCGTGGGGGACGGTGGACATGATCATCGCAGACCTGCCGGTAGGGGTCCTCTACATCCTCGCCATCGGCTCTCTCGGGGTGTACGGGATCTTCCTGGGCGGATGGTCCTCCAACAACAAGTACGCGCTTCTGGGCGGCCTGCGCGCTTCCGCCCAGATGGTGAGCTACGAGGTCGGGCTGGGGCTCTCGCTGATCCCGGTCATGATGCTCGCGGGCAACGTCACGCTCACCCGGATGGTCGCCGATCAGCAGGTGGGCCTCTGGTACATCCTGCCCCTGTCGCTCGGCTTTCTGCTCTTTCTGATCTCGGCGTTCGCGGAGACCAACCGGCTGCCGTTCGACATGCCGGAAGCCGAGTCCGAGCTCGTGACCGGATATCACACCGAGTACTCGTCCATGAAGTTCAGCATGTTCTTCATCGCCGAATACGCGCACGTGATCACTGCCTCGGCGCTCATGGCCACGCTCTTCCTGGGCGGCTGGGACATCCCCTTCTGGTCGGGGGACAACTTCATCCCGTACGAGGGCGGGCTCATCTCCGGCTTCACCGCGGCGGGCGAGCCGATCCCCGCGCAGCTATCCATCTGGACCACGCTGCTCACCCTGGGTGCCTTCATGCTCAAGACCACCTTCTTCGTGGTCCTCTACATCTGGGTGCGCTGGACGCTGCCGCGCTTCCGCTACGACCAGGTCATGCACCTGGGCTGGAAGGTGATGTTGCCCACCGCGCTCGCCTACGTCATGCTCGTGGCCGCCACCATCCTGGTGCTGGATCAACTGGGGGTGTCCGGCGGACCGGGCTTCGCCCTGGCGCTGACCGCAGTCAGCCTCGTCGCCACCGGCATGTTCGCCCTGTACCTCGACCGCGGCCGCATCATTACCGGGGCCGCGCCAGCCGGACGAGCCGCGCGCGCGGCGCCCGTCGCCCACCTATGACCCCGCGGGAGTCGCCATGGCCATATCGGTGAAAGTGATACGCCGGCCCGAAGCGGCCCGGAGTTCGTATCTGAGGGCCGCCCTCAAGGGGATGTCGCTGACCTTCCGGCATATGGTCAACCCGCGCAAGGTGACACGCAGCTATCCCGAGGAGCCCACGGAACTCCATCCCCGCTGGCGCGGCACCCACCGCATGGAGGTCCACGCCGACGGGCGCCCCAAGTGCGTCGCCTGCGGCCTCTGTCCCACCGTCTGTCCGGCCAACTGCATCCGCCTGGTGGGCGGCGAGGACGATCAGGGCAACCGCTACCCCATCGTCTATGAGATCGACGAGTTCCGCTGCATCTTCTGCGGGATGTGCCAGGAGGTGTGCCCGGTGGAGGCGATCCACGTGGGCCAGCACTTCGAGAACGCCGAGTACACGCGCGAGCGCTTCGTCTACGACCTGGACCGGCTGATGGAACAGGAGCACCCGGTCACCGCGCTCTGGGATCCCTCCGACCCCGCATCGGAGTGAGGGGATGGAGCTGATCCTCTTCTACGTCTTCGCCGTGACCGTGGTGGGCGGGGGCATCGGGGTGGTGGCGAGCCGGAACCCGGTCGCCAGCCTCATGTTCATGGTGGTCTCGCTGGCGAGCGTAGCGGGGATCTACGTGCTGCTGGAAGCGCACTTCCTGGCCGCCATCCAGGTCATGGTTTACGCCGGCGCCATCATGGTGCTCTTCCTCTTCGTGATCATGCTCCTGAACCTGGGGCACGACTACCGGGACGACCTTGTGCGCGGGCTTTACGCCGTGTGCGCCTTCGTCGTCTCGGGGGCGATCTGCGGCATCCTTGCGACCCGGTTCGGCGGCGCGGAGACGAGCCCCCTGTACGAGAGCTTCCCGGGCGCGGCGGCGATGGACCTGGAGCTGGCCGAGCGGGGTGCGGTGTCGCTGATCGCGCGCCCGCTCTTCCAGGAATACGTGGTTCCCTTCGAGATCACCGGTATCCTGCTGCTGGTCGCCGTCGTGGGAGCCGTCGCGCTGGCGAAGAAGCGGGTATGAGGAGCGCCGCGTGCTGACCGAGGCCCTGACCACCAGCGCCCTGCTGTTCGTGATCGGCACCTTCGGGGTGCTGGTGCGCCGGAACGCCATCATCATGTTCCTCTGCATCGAGCTCCAATTGAACGCGGTGAACCTGGCGCTGGTCGCATTCTCCCGGTACGTGGGCGTGGAAGGACAGGTCTTCGTCTTCTTCGTCATGACGGTGGCGGCGGCGGAAGCCGCGGTCGGGCTCGCGATCATCATCTCCATATTCCGGCACTACCGGACCGTCAACGTGGACAACTTCAACCTCCTCAAGTGGTAGCGGGATGACGCTCGCGCCGCTCTCCGGACTCCTCCAGGAAGGCGCCCAGCCGGCCGCCTACGAGCCGGTTCTGCCCGGGCTCATCGTCCTGCTGCCCCTGCTGGGCTTCGTGGTCAACGGCATCCTGGCGATGCGCGTGGGGGCGAGGGCGGCGGCGGCGGTGCGCGCGGGCGGAGACGGACCCGAGCATCAGGACGACGGGCACAAGCGCTGGGTCACGCTGGTGGGGCCGGGGGTGGTCGGGCTCTCGTTCGTGCTCGTGCTGCTCAACTTCGCGGGGATGTTCCACGCGGATCTGCACGACCCCGTGGTCGTCAGCTACTGGAGCTGGATGGTCACCGGGGCGCTGGAGGTGGACGCGGCGCTCCAACTGGACCAGCTCAGCATGATCATGATGCTGGTGGTGACTGGCGTCGGGTTCCTGATCCATGTGTTCAGCGTCGGCTACATGCACGACGACCCCGGCTACGCGCGCTACTTCTCCTACCTCAACCTCTTCGTCTTCTTCATGCTGGTGCTCGTGCTGGGGGCGAGCTTTCCGGTCATGTTCGTGGGCTGGGAAGGCGTGGGGCTGTGCAGCTACCTGCTGATCGGCTTCTGGTTCCGCGACCGCGAGAAGGCCGACGCCGGCAAGAAGGCCTTCATCGTCAACCGCATCGGCGATTTCGGCTTCCTGGTGGCGATGTTCCTGGTGTTCACCACCTTCGGCACCCTGGCCTTCACGGAAGTCTTCCCCGAAGCTCCGGCGCTGCTCGAGTACGGAGGCGTCACCGTCACCGCGATCACGCTGTTCCTCTTCCTGGGAGCGGCGGGCAAGAGCGCCCAGATCCCGCTGTACGTCTGGCTCCCGGACGCGATGGCCGGCCCCACCCCGGTCTCCGCGCTGATCCACGCCGCGACCATGGTCACCGCGGGCGTATACATGGTGGCGCGCACCTCGGTTCTCTTCGCCCTGGCTCCCGTGAGCAGCGCCGTCGTGGCCGCCGTGGGCGTGCTCACTGCGCTCCTGGCCGCCACCATCGCGCTCGCGCAGTACGACATCAAGAAGGTGCTCGCCTACTCCACCATTTCCCAGCTCGGCTACATGTTCCTGGCCGTCGGGGTGGGGGCGTACTACGTCGGCATCTTCCACCTGATGACCCACGCCTTCTTCAAGGCGCTCCTGTTCCTGGGGTCGGGGGCGGTGATTCACGCCATGCACCACGCGCTGCACGGCACGCACAGCGACGCCGATCCGCAGGATATGCGCAACATGGGCGGGCTGCGCACGTCGATGCCGGTGACCTGGATCACCATGTGGATCGCGACGCTGGCCATCGCGGGCGTCTGGCCGCTGGCCGGGTTCTTCTCCAAGGACGAGATCATCTGGTACGCCGGCCTGGCCGCCTCCAGCAGCTACCCGGCGCTCTTCACGGTGCTCTGGGTGCTGGCGCTGGCGACGGCGCTGCTCACCGCCATCTACATGACCCGCCTCATGGTGATGACCTTCCACGGCGCCAACCGCACGGGGCGCGAGGAGGCGCGCCACCTGCACGAGGCGCCCCGGGTCATGACCATCCCGCTCATCCTGCTGGCGATCCTCTCCGTCGTGGGCGGGTGGGTCAACGTCCCGGAGGAGGTAGCCGCATCGGTGCTCGGGCTGGCGGGAGCGCTTCCCACCTCGGAATGGCTGCACCACTGGCTTGAGCCGATTACAGCCAGCGCGGCGGAAATCCGCTACGAGCATCTGGGAGAGCCCGCCCTCGCCGCCCCCTTCGGCGGCGGCGAGGTGTTGTGGGCAGGACTGTCCACGCTGGCCGCGCTGGCGCTGGTGTTGTTCACGGCGCGCGCCGCAGCCCGCTGGAAGGTGGTGCCCGCCGCTGAAGCCGCCGCGCCCACGGGCCTGGGGAGCCTGCTCTTCAACAAGTGGTACGTCGACGAGTTCTACGACCGCTTCGTGGTCCAGCCGGTCCTCGCGGCCTCGCGCTTCGCCTGGCGCGTCATCGACGCCGTCCTGATCGACGGCGCGGTGAACGGGCTCGGGCTGGTGACGCGGGCCGGAGGTGCCTTCGTGAGCCTCTTCCAGACCGGGCAGGTCAACACCTACGCCCTCGTCCTCACGCTCGGGGTCCTCGCGATCCTGGGCTTCGTGGTCTTCTAGGGAGCCGGTCATGACGAGCCTGCTGCAAGCGGTTGCGTTCGACTCCTGGATCCTGCACGTGCTGCTGTGGGGTCCGATGGCTGCGATGCTGCACGTGCTGCTCGAGGACGAGGAGCGGTCCGGGCAAATCGCCTTCGGCTGGACGCTCGCGCTCTTCGTCGTGAGCCTCGGCCTCTGGTGGTCCTTCACGGTGGGGAATCCGGGCTTTCAGATGGCGTCGAGCGTGCCCTGGATCGAAGCGTGGGGCGTGCACTACGCGCTCGGCATCGACGGCATCTCGCTGTTCATGGTGCTGCTGTCCTGCTTCACGGCCCCGATCACCATTCTCGGCTCGTTCCGCTACATCACCCGCCGCCGGAAGTCCTTCTACGCCCTTATGCTCCTGTTGCAGACGGGCATCATCGGCGTCTTCACGGCGCTGGATCTGATGCTGTTCTACGTCTTCTTCGAGCTCACCCTGGTGCCGATGTACTTCATCGTCGGCGTCTGGGGAGGAAAGCGGCGCATCTACGCGGCGGTGAAGTTTTTCCTGTACACGGCGGTGGGGTCGCTGCTGATGCTGGTCGGGATCCTCTACCTTTACGCCGCCACCGCGGGCGCCGGAGACGGATCCTTCGCCTACCTGGACATCCTCGGCGCGTCGCTCTCAATGCGCGAGCAGCTCTGGCTGTTCGCCGCCTTCGCGCTCGCGTTCTCGATCAAGGTGCCGCTGTTCCCCTTCCACACCTGGCTGCCGGACGCGCACGTGGAGGCTCCCACGCCGGGCTCGGTGGTGCTGGCCGCGATCCTGCTCAAGATGGGCACCTACGGGTTCCTGCGCTTCCTGCTGCCGTTCTTTCCGGCCGCCTCCCAGCATCCCTCGGTGGTGACGGTGATGATGGTGCTCGGCACGGCGGGCATCGTGTACGCCGCCTGGGTGGCGGCAGTGCAGCCGGACGCCAAGAAGCTGGTGGCCTACACCTCGGTGGCGCACATGGGCTTCGTGGTGATCGGCATTTTCGCCTTGACCCTGAACGGAATTCAGGGAGGGCTGGTGGTGATGATCTCGCACGGCATCTCCACCGGGGCGCTCTTCCTCATTCTGGGCATGCTGTACGAACGCCGCCACACCCGGCTGACCGGAGAGTTCGGCGGCCTCGCACGCGTTGCGCCCATGCTCGCCCTGGCTCTCGTGATCACCGCCCTCGCCTCGATCGGCCTCCCCGGCACAAGCGGCTTCGTCGGCGAGTTCCTGGCGCTTCTGGGCACCTTCGAGACGCACCCCGTCACCGCCGTCATCGCCACCAGCGGCGTCATCTTCGCCGCCTACTACATGCTGCCCATGGTGCAGCGGGTTCTCTTCAACGAGCTGGACCGGGAGGAGAACCGGTCGATGCCCGATCTCTCCCGCCGGGAGATCTTCATCCTGTCGCCCATGGTCGCGCTCATGATCGTGATCGGAGTCGCGCCCACGCCGATTCTCGAGCGCATGGAGCCGAGCGTGGAAGCCATCCTGGAGCGCGTCCACACGACCCCGCCCGCCGAGGAGCCGGCCGACTGATGACGCTCGACTTCTCCACCCCCGCGCACTACCTGCTGGCGCTGCTTCCCGAGATCGTGCTCTCGGTCTGGGGGACCGTGGTGCTGCTGGCCGGCGTCTGGAAGGGTGGCGCGACCTCGGCGCCGCGCGCCGGCTCGGGGAATCTGGCGGTTCTGGCGATGGTGGGCGTGCTCGCGGCGGCCTTTGCCAACGGGTGGCTGTACGGGCTGACGCCGGGGCAGGGAAGCACGATGATCGCCGTCGACCGCTTCCACCTCTTCGCCAACTGGATCTTCCTGCTCGCGGCCATGCTCGCGCTTGCCATCTCGCCCGCGTACGTGCGCCGCCAGCGCTTGCAGGAGGGGGAATTCCACGCTCTGGTGCTCTTTGCCACGGTGGGCATGATGCTCATGGGAGGCACGCGCGACCTGATCGTGATCTTCCTTGCACTGGAAGTGATGTCGATCAGCGCCTACGTGCTGTCGGGCTTCAATCGGCGCGATCCCAAATCGGCGGAGTCCGGGCTCAAGTACTTCCTGCTGGGCGCCTTTTCGACCGGCTTTCTCCTCTACGGCATCGCGCTGGTATACGGGGCCACGGGCAGCACCAACCTGGGGCTCATCGCTCTGGCCATCGGTTCGGATGCGGCCGTGGCAGGGCTGCTGCATATCGGCATTGCGCTGCTGGCCATCGGCTTCGCCTTCAAGGTCTCGGCGATCCCGTTCCACATGTGGACACCCGACGTCTACGAGGGCGCCCCTTCGCCGGTGACGGCCTTCATGTCGGCGAGCGTGAAGGCAGCGGCGTTCATCGCATTCGCGCGCGTCTTCCTGGTCGGCTTCGGGGGCATTCCCGAAAGCTGGTACGCGATCGGGTGGTGGCTGGCGGCGCTCACCATGGTGATCGCCAACGTCATTGCCCTGGCCCAGACCAACGTCAAGCGGCTGCTGGCCTATTCCAGCATCGCTCACGCCGGCTACCTGCTGGTGGCCATCGTGGCCCTGAATCAGAACGCCACCGCGGGACTGCTGTTCTACCTGCTGGTCTACACCGCGATGAACATCGGCGCCTTCGCAGTGATCCTGTGCGTTTCAGGGCACGGCGAGGAGCGGCTCGGTCTCCACCGGTACGCGGGGCTCGGGGCCAGGCATCCCGCTCTTGCCGTCTGCCTGACCATCTTCCTCCTCTCCCTGGCCGGCTTCCCCGGCACGGGCGGGTTCATGGGCAAGATCTTCATCCTGCAGGGAGCGGCCGAAGCCGGACTCTGGACCCTGTCCGTCATTTTCGTCCTGACGACCGTGGTGTCGTACTATTACTACCTGCGGATCGCATGGTACATGTGGATGCGGGAAGCGGCGGAATCCGGCGAGCCGGACCTCGTGACGGTGCCCCTGACCATGCGCTTCGCCATGGGCGCGGCGGTGGCGGTCGTGATCGGTCTGGGCGTCTTCCCGGGCGGAGGCGTGGGATTCGCCCGCGCAGGTGCGGAAGGACTGCTGACGGCAGGAGCACTGCTCCTGGGCGCCGCTCCCTAGCAACGGATGCGGGGTTCCCGCGCTTGGGCACGACAGCGGATCGCCCGCCATCCGCGTGACATCACACGGCACGCAACCACTTCCGGGCTGTACCGGTTTTGAGCTTTTCTCCCGAGATCTTCCGGCAATACGACATCCGGGGCATCGTTGGCGAAACCATCGACAGCGAGGTGGCCCGCGCCACCGGCAGCGCGCTTGTCGCGGCGGTGAGCGCACGGGCTGGCGACGCCCATCCTCGCATCGTGGTCGGGAGCGATAACCGTCCCAGTTCGGACGGGCTGGCCGACGCGCTCTCGGAGGGCATCCGCTCGGCAGGCGGGCACGTCGTCAGGCTCGGCACGGTACCCACGCCGGTGACCTACTGGGCCGAGCGCGAGCTGGCGGCGGCAGGGGGCGCGCAGATCACCGGCAGCCACAACCCCCCCGAATGGAACGGGATCAAGATGACCGTGGGTGGCCGCCCGCTGTACGGCGAAGGGATTCAGGCGCTGCGGCGGCAGATCGATGAAGGAGTGGCGCGTTGCGGACCGGGCACCCTGGAACGCGTCGACGTTCTCGACCGGTACGTCGCGGACATCGCGCGCCGGTTCGAGGAAACCGTGCCGCTGAAGGTGGTCGTGGACTGCGCCAACGCTTCCGGGGCGCTCACCGCGGTGCCTGTGCTGGAGGCGATCGGAGCCGACGTGATCCCCCTCTACTGCGAACTCGACGGGACCTTCCCGAACCATCACCCCGATCCCACGGTCGACGAGAACATCGTGGACCTGGCCGCGCAGGTTCGCCGGACCGGAGCGGCTCTGGGCATCGGCTTCGACGGCGATGCCGACCGCATCGGGGTGGTGGACGAAACCGGCGCGGTGGTGCGGGGCGACATCCTGCTTCTCCTTTTCGGCCTGGAGGTGCTCGAACGCCGGGGTCCGGGCGAGAAGCTGGTCTTTGACGTGAAGTGCTCTCAGGCGCTGCCGCGCGTGTTCGAGGCGGCGGGGGGCATCCCTGTGATGTGGGCGACGGGGCACTCGCTCATCAAGGAGAAGATGCATGCCACCGGAGCGATCATCGGTGGTGAACTCTCCGGGCACATCTGTTTCGCCGACGAGTACATCGGGGTGGACGACGCCGTCTACGCCGCGTGCCGGCTACTGCGCCTGCTCGCCGCGTCCGAACGCCCGCTCTCGGCGCTGGTGGCGGATCTGCCTCGCTACGCATCCACCCCGGAGTACCGTATCGAGGTGGCCGAGCACATCAAGCACGACATCGCCGAGGCCGCGCGCGAACATTTCTCCCGGAGCCACGAGGTGATCGCGGTGGACGGTGCACGCATCCTTTTCGACGGAGGCTGGGGTCTGTTGAGAGCATCCAATACCCAGCCAGTCCTGGCGGCACGCTACGAAGCCGACACCGATGTGCGCCTGGGGGAGATCCAGCGCGAGGTTGAGGACTGGCTCCGGGCCCGAGGCGTCGGTGTCTGAGGCGCGCCCTCGCCCGTGGCGCGGCGGCCGCGTTCTGGTCGCCTCGATCGTGGCCGGGGCCGCGGTGCTGCTGGTGGCCCGCGAAGCCATCGACCTCTACGTCGAAGTCCTCTGGTTCGGGGCCAACGGCTATCTCGACGTCTTCTGGACCCGCACGCTCGCGCGCTGGGGGGTGCGCCTCCTGGTCATGCTGGCCGTCGGCGCGATGGTCTACGCGAACGTGCGCCTGTTTGCGGTCGCGGTACGCGCGCTCAGGATCCGCAGGCGTTTCGCCAATCTGGAGATATCCGAGAGAATCCCCGGCGTCTGGATCTCGCGCGGCACGCTCGTCATCTCGGTGCTGGCGGCGCTCTGGTTCAGCGCCGTGGTTCCCCCTGAAGCGGGGCTGGCGCTGCTGCTCCTGCTGCGGGCCCCCGCGTGGGGGCTGAGCGATCCGGTCCTGGGGCACGATGTGTCCTTCTACATCTTCGCCCTGCCGGTGATGAGCGGGATCCTCGCCTTCGCGCTCCTGCTGATCTTCTTCCTTTTCAGCCTGTCCATCGCAGTCTACGCGGCGACCGGTGCCTTCCGCCTGACACGCAAGGGACTCAGGCTGGAGGACCTGGCGCGCCGGCACCTTACCCTCCTGGTCACGACGTTTCTGGTCCTGCTGGCCGTACGCTTCCAGATCGCGCGCTATATCCTCCTGCTCGACGGCAACTCCGGCGTGCAGGGGCTCTTCGGCTTCACCGACGCCGTCGCCCGCCTGCCCGCGTTGACGGCGCTCGCTGTGGTCGCACTGGGTTCGGCGGCCCTGGTGGCATGGGGAGGCTCGCGGCGCAAGGCCGTCCCGACCGCGGCCGGGCTGGGCGCCATTGTGGTGGGCACGCTCGTGCTGGCTCAGCTCTACCCGGCGACGGTGCAGCGCTTTCGCGTCGAGCCCAACGAGCTCGAGAGCGAAACCCCCTACATCGAGCACAACCTGGAGTTCACGCGCATCGGGTTCGGGCTCGACCAGTTGCGGCGTGAACGATTCGACTACCGCGGGACGACCGAAGAACCGCGCGCGATGGCCGTCGCCAGCCAGTTCTCCGGGCTCCCGGTCTGGACTCCGGGCGCGCTCCTGACCACGTATCGGCAACTGGAGGCCCGCTTCCGCTACTACGAGTTCAGCGACGTCACCATCGACCGCTATCGGGGCCCGGAAGGCCTGGTGCCGGTCGCGCTGGCGGTGCGCGAGATCGAGCCCGGCGGGATCGAGGACCGCAACTGGCAGAACCTCCACATCCGCGAGCGCTATATCGCGGGAATGGGCGCGGTTGCCAGTGCGGCGGGGGAGCACACCCCCGAGGGGCGGCCGTCGACGATCCTGTCCGCGATCCCGCCCGAGTTCGCGGAAGGCGCGGCGGCGCCCGAAAGACTGCGCCTGGTGCGCCCGTCGGTGTTCTTCGGCCTCCGCCCCCAGGCCTACGCCATCATCAACCCGACCACGGAGGCCTTCCTCGACCCCGAGGGCCGGCCAGGCCAGGCCGGAGTGGATTACCCGGAAGGCATTCTGCTGGATTCGTGGCTGCGCAAGGTTCTGCTCGCGTTCCGCTTCCGCGACACGAACCTGCTGTTCGCTTCAGAGGTCTCGCCCCGGAGCCGCTTCGTCTTTCGGCGCCAGGTGACCGCGCGGGCGCGCGATATCGCCCCCTTCCTGCGTTTTCCCGAATCGCCCTATCCGGTGGTGCACGAGGGCCGCGTGGTCTGGATGCTCGATGCCTTCACCGCCACCCGCCATTTCCCGCTGGCGAGCGCCTACGACCTGGAAGCGCGTTCTGCGGTGACCTATGTGCGCAACAGCGTCAAGGTCACTGTGGACGGGGTGACCGGGCGTGTCGCCTTCTATGTGGCTGACGAGAGCGATCCGCTGCTTGAAGGCTACCGGCGCATCCTTCCCGGCCTCTTTCAACCCATGGACGAGCTGCCTCCCGGGCTCCGCGAACACATTCGCTATCCGCGCGCGCTTCTCAGCCTGCAGGGCCGGGTGCTGTTCCAGTATCATCTGGAAACCGCCCCTTCCTTCCACGGCCAGGAAGACGTGTGGGCGCCCGCCACGGAACTCGCCCAGGGCACCAATCCGGTTCCCTACAGGCCCGAGTACGCCATCTACCGCCTGCCCGGCGCGCGGGAGCCCGAGTACCTGCTGAGCACCGCCTTTGTCCCGGCCGGCCGGCAGAACCTGACCGCCCTGCTGGTCGCGCGCAGTGACGGGGACAACTACGGCGAACTTCTCCTCTACGACATTCCGGTCGAGGATCAGGTCCCCGGCCCCCGCCTGGTGGAGGCGCTCGTAGAGCAGGATCCCTTCATCTCCCAGCAGCTTTCGCTCTGGCGACAGGGGGGAAGCGACGTCTGGACCGGTCATCTGCACATCGTGCCCGTGGACGGCACGCTCATGTACATGGAGCCGATCTTTCTCGCGGCCGAGTCGGACGCGATTCCCGAGCTCCGCCAGTTCGTCGTCAGCGATGGCCGCCGGGTGGCGATGCAGCCGACTCTGGACGCCACCGTGGCCACGCTCGCAGCCATGGCCGCGCCCGACGCGCCCGAGGAAGTGTTCGACACCCGGGACCTGGAGGAACTGCGGGAACTGGCCACCGACACGTCGACCTGGCCGGGCGACGCCCTGGATCTGCTCGACCGCGCGGAGGAAGCGCTGCGGGCCGGGGACTTCGCCGGTTTCGGCGCGCGTCTGCGCGAGTTGCGCGACCTCCTGGAGCGCTTCGAGAACCAGGCAGGTTCATGAGCCGCACCGGATTCTTGATCGTGCGCGGATGACCGGGTAACTTGGCCGGTCGCCTCTTCCGGCGACTTTCCCGCAGCGTCCTCCACGGCCGAACCGTCGCGCCGACTTCCTTCTTCCTCGCGGAGAACACCGAATGAACCTGCACGAGTTCCAGGCAAGGGAACTCTTTCGTGACGCGGGCATGCCGGTACCGCGGGGCCGCGTCGCCACCACGCCCGAAGAAGCCGGGGCGATCGCCGCCGACATGGGCGGCGCGGCGGTGGTCAAGGCCCAGGTGCATTCCGGCGGCCGGGGCAAGGCGGGGGGCGTCAAGCTGGCCGGCACCCCCGAGGAAGCCGAAGCCCACGCGCGCGCCATACTGGGGATGCCCATCCGGGGGCTCACCGTGCACAAGGTCCTGCTCGTCCCTGTCGAGAACATCGCCAGCGAGCGCTACGTCGGCATCCTGGTCGACCGTGCCGTGCAGGCGCCGCTCTTCATGGTGTCGCGGGAAGGGGGCGTGGACATCGAGGAAGTCGCGGCCACCAATCCCGCCGCCATCACCAGGCTGCGCGTCGACCCGCGCTTCGGCCTTCTGCCGCACCAGGCGTACCGGCTGGGGAGCGCGCTCTTCGACGCACCGTCCCTGGCGCGCCAGTGCGCGACGGTACTTTCGCAGCTCTACCAGGTCTTCATGAAGAACGGCGCATCCCTCTGCGAGGTGAACCCGCTTATCGCGACGGAGGCGGGAGAGGTGAAGGCCATCGACGCCAAGGTCACCATCGACCAAAACGAGCTCTTCCGCCGGCCGGCCCTTGAGTCCCTGCGCGATCTGGACGCCGAGCCCGCCGCGGAAACGCACGCGCGCGCCGCCGGCCTCAGCTTCGTCAAGCTCGACGGCAACGTGGGGTGCTGCGTCAACGGAGCCGGGCTGGCGATGGCCACCATGGACCTGGTCAAATACTACGGAGGCGATCCGGCGAACTTCCTCGACATCGGCGGATCATCCAGCCCCGAGAAGGTCGTGGCCGCGCTCGAGATCATCACGGCCGATCCCAACGTGCAGGTGATCCTGTTCAACATCTTCGGCGGCATCACGCGTTGCGACGACGTGGCGCGGGGAATCGTCGAGGCGACGAGGCGCGCCGACATCCGCGCACCCATCCTCATTCGCCTCACGGGCACCAACGAAGCCGAAGCCAGGGACATCCTCGCGGCCGAGGGCTTCTCCGCCTTCACTTCGATGGACGATGTGGTGCGGGCGGCGGTGGAGAGGGCTGCCGCGTGACGCTCTTCATTCCGCAGCAACCCTCGGCGGACTCCTTCCCACAGCACACGGTCCCGCCCCATGTCGATCTTCGTTGACGAATCCACGCGCGTGGTGGTCCAGGGCATCACCGGCCGCGACGGATCCTTCCACACCGCCAGGATGATCGAGTACGGCACCCGCGTGGTGGCGGGAGTCACGCCCGGCAAGGGCGGCCGCGTGGTCGAAGGCCCGGGAGGCGCGCGCGTGCCCGTTTTCGACACGATGAACGAGGCGGTCGCGGAGTCGGGAGCGAACGCCTCCGCGATCTATGTCCCCCCGCCCTTCGCCGCGAGCGCCATCATGGAGGCCGCGGAATCGGGCGTCGAGTTCATCGTTTGCATCACCGAGGGCGTCCCGGTGCTCGACATGACGCGCGCCTACGCCTTCGTCGCCGACCATGGCGTCCGGCTGCTGGGACCCAACTGCCCGGGGGTGATCTCGCCGGGCAAGGCCACCGTGGGCATCATCTCCGGCGACATCGTGACCCCCGGTCCGGTGGGCGTGGTTTCGCGGTCGGGCACGCTCACCTATGAGGCGGTCGGGCAGCTCACCGGAGCGGGAATCGGTCAGACCACCTGCGTCGGCATCGGGGGAGATCCCATCATCGGCACCACCTTCATCGACTGCCTGAAGGCCTTCGCCGAAGACGGGGAGACGAGGGCAGTCGTGATGATCGGAGAGATCGGGGGCACGGACGAGCAGGAAGCGGCCGAGTACGCAGGCCGCAGCCTCGACTTGCCGATCGTGGGCTTCATTGCGGGCCAGACCGCCCCTCCGGGCCGCCGCATGGGACACGCGGGGGCCATCATCAGTGGTTCCTCAGGAACCGCGGAAGAGAAGATCAGGGCCTTCCGCGAGAACGGGATCGGTGTCGCACGGCGGCCGATCGACATCGTACACCTCACCCGGGAAGCTCTGCGATGAGCCTGACACTCGCGATCATCAAGCCGGACGCGGTCGCTTCGGGAAAGACGGGAGCCATCCTCGCTCATCTGGAAGGGGCGGGGTTCCGCATTCGCTGCCTGCGCATGACGCAGCTCTCCCGGACCCAGGCCGCGGCCTTCTATGCGGTGCATCGGCAGCGGCCCTTCTTCGACTCCCTGGTGGCCTTCATGACCTCCGGCCCCATTGTGCCACTGGTGCTTGAGGCCGAAGACGCCGTCGTCCGCTTTCGCGAGGCGATCGGCGCCACGGACCCCGCTGAGGCCGCTCCCGGAACCGTACGCGCCCTCTACGCGGAGTCGAAGGAGCGCAATGCCGTCCACGGGTCTGATTCGGACGCCAACGCCGCACTCGAAATCAACTTCTTCTTTTCACGCCACGAGAGGCTGGCCCTCGGCTGAGTCCGTGCGGGTACGGGGGGGATGAGTCCAGGGGCTGCCGGGCATCCTGGCGCGCCGGGCGTCGCCGCGTTGACGCGGAACCGTGCGCAACGCTAGCTTTTTACGCTATGCTGCACTTGAACTTGAACACGCTCGAACGTACGGGTACGCTCCAGTTGCGGGCGGCGTGTCCGCCTGCCGATTTCGTCCTCGATGGACGGGGTCCGGAGCTGTCCGAGCCGGTCAGCGTGACTCTGACGGCGAGGTCCATGGCCGCGGGCCAGGTGATCGTTCAGGGAAGGATGTCGACCACCCTGGCGCAGGTGTGCCGGCGCTGTCTGGAACCCGTCGCGCAGGCGTTTGCGCTGCCGATCCGGTTTGTATTCGTCCCCGACGATGAACCGGGCAGCGAGGATGACGGGGAGGTACGCACCTTCCCCGCGCACCTGGCCGACCTCGACATCGGCGGGCCGCTGCGGGAGGAGTTCGCGCTGGCGGCACCGATGTACGTGGAATGCCGCCCCGACTGCCGGGGACTGTGCCCGGCGTGCGGCTCAAACCGCACCACGGCCCGGTGCGATTGCTCGCCACCGGATGTCGATGCCCGATGGGAGAAGCTGCGGGCCCTCACGAATCACTAAGACGAAGAAGCCATGGCCGTACCGAAGCGTCGTACATCCAAGCAGCGGCAGCGCAAGCGCCGCACGCACCAGCGAGCCGAACCCGTCGTGGTGTGGAACTGCCCGCGCTGCGACGATCCGCAGATCCCGCACCGCGTGTGTCCCACCTGCGGCTACTACCGGGATCGCCCGGTCATCGAAGTCGAGCTGGACTGATCACACCGGCGGCGACCGGTCCACGATGAGAATCGCGCTCGACGCCATGGGCAGCGACGGCGCCCCCGCGACCGAGGTCGCCGGGGCGCTGCACGCCCTTTCGCACGAAGCCGGCGATGTGACCGTCGTGCTGGTGGGAGACCGCGCCCGGATCGCGGCGCAACTGGACCAGCATGGCGCCTCCGAGGGCGGCCGGCTGGAGATCGTCCATGCCGCGGAGCGGGTTTCCCCCAACGAGTCCCCCGCGGCCATCGTGCGCCGCAAGCCCGGCTCGTCCCTCGTGACCGGAGTCGGGCTCCATCGCAGAGGCCAGGCGGATGCCTTCGTCAGCGCCGGACCCACGGGGGCGGTGATGGCGGCATCGGTGTTCCTGCTCAAGCGGCTGCCGGGAGTGGACCGGCCCGCCGTCGGGACCCTCATGCCCACCACCAGCCGGGCGCACATGCTGATGCTGGACGCCGGAGCCAACGTGGATTGCCGGCCCCTGCACCTCCTGCAGTTTGCGTTTCTCGGCCACGTCTACGCACAGGACCTGATGGGGAGACCCGAGCCCCGCATCGGGCTGCTGAACATCGGCTCCGAGCCGGAGAAGGGAAACGAACGCACGGTGGAGGCATACCGGCTGCTCAGCCAGAGCGGGCTCAACTTCGTCGGCAACGTCGAAGGCCGCGACATCATCCACGGCCACTGCGACGTACTGGTCACCGACGGATTCGCCGGCAACGTGCTCCTCAAGTTCTATGAGTCGGTGGCAGGGTTCGTGATCCGGGTGATGGACCGCGAGCAGGAGCGCATCCGCACACCGCTGGATCGCTCCACCATCGAGATCCTCGACTACGCCGAATACGGGGGCGCTCCGCTCCTGGGAGTTAACGGCGTGTCCGTCATCTGCCACGGCAGATCGCCGCCCAAGGCCATCGGCAAGGCCATCGGCGTGGCGGCCAAGGCCGTGAGGACGTCCATGATCGGGCATATCGCCCGCTACCTGGCCGAAACCGCGGCCCGCATCCCATGACCCGACCCATCAGCGAAGTCGCCAGCACGGGACGGTTCCTCCCGGATCGCGTCCTCACAAACGAGGACTGGACGCGCATGGTGGACACGACCGAGCAGTGGATCGTGGAGCGAACCGGCATCCATGAACGCCGCGTCGCGAGCCCGTGCACCTCCGTTTGCGACATGGGTGTCGCCGCGGCGGAGCAGGCGCTCGAGCGGGCCGGCGTCAGCGCCGCGGACGTAGACCTGCTGCTGGTTTCCACCGCGACCCCGGACAGGCTGCTGCCCTCCACCGCGTGCGACATCCAGGCCCGGCTGGGCGCGAACAGGGCGGCGGCGATGGACATCTCCGCGGCCTGCACCGGATACCTCTACATCCTGGCCCTGGCGGAGGGCTACATCGCCAGCGGCATGGGCGAGGTGGTCCTGGTGGTGTCCACCGAGAAGATGACATCGATCATGGACTGGGAAGACCGGTCCACGGCCGTGCTGTTCGGAGACGGGGCGGGCGCCAGCGTGATCCGCCGCGCGACCGGCGACCGGGGGATTCTCGCCAACGACATCCGGTCCGACGGAAAGCTCGCGGACCTGCTCCAGAGGCCGGGCGGAGGCGCCCTGCGGCCCTTCGACGACTCCGTCCTCGCGGACCGGTCCCATCTGCTGCTCATGGAAGGCCGGGAGGTGTTCAAGAACGCGGTGCGCGCGATGTCCAGATCCTCCCGTCTCGCGATCAAACAGGCTGGCTGGACGGCGGACGATGTCGACCTTCTCATCCCCCACCAGGCCAACATCCGCATCATCGAAGCGACCGCCCGCTACGCGCGCGTTCCCATGGAGAAGGTGTACGTCAACGTCCACCGCTACGGGAACATCAGCTCGGCGACAGTCCCGGTCGCCCTCGACGAAGCGCTGGAGCAGGGCCGCATCGGACCCGGATCCAACGTCCTGCTGGTCGCCTTCGGGGCGGGCCTCACATGGGGCGCCACGGCCCTCCGCGTGTAGCGGCCTCCACCGTCGATCGTCGTCAGGTGTCACTGGCTCTCCTCTTCCCCGGACAGGGGTCGCAGTTTCCCGGGATGGGACGCGACCTGGCGGCCGCGTACCCTGAAGCCGCACGGGTCTTCGAGCAGGCGGACGACATCCTGGGGTTCTCCCTTTCAAGCCTCGCCTGGGAAGGCCCCGAGGACCAGTTGGTGCAGACGCACAACGCACAGCCCGCGATCCTGGTCCATTCCCTCGCCGCGCTCGCAGTGCTGAAGCCGCGACTGGGACCCATCGCCTGCGCCGCCGGGCATTCGCTGGGCGAGATCTCCGCCCACGCGGCCGCGGGCACGCTCCGATTCGACGATGCCGTGTACGCGGTGCGGCGCAGGGGCGAGCTGATGCGTGAAGCGGGGCGCGCCCGCCCGGGGTCCATGGCGGCCGTCCTCGGCCTGGGAGAACCCGAAGTGAGCGAAGTGTGCCGGGCCGTGTCCGGGAAAGGGCTGGTATGTGTTCCGGCCAACTTCAACGCACCCACGCAGATCGTGGTCAGCGGCGACGCGGACGCGATCGACGAGGTCCTGGCGCGCGCCAGGGAAGCCGGTGCCAGGCGGGCCGTGCGGCTGGCCGTGTCCGGCGCCTTTCATTCGCCTCTGATGGCCGTGGCGGAGGAGGGTTTGCGGAAGTGTTTTCGCAGCCTATCTTTCGGACCGTCCGAGTTTCCGGTCTTTTCGAACGTGACCGCCGGGGCCGTCCGGGATCCCGGCCTCGCGCGTCGGCTGTTGGTCCGGCAGCTCACTTCTCCGGTATTGTGGTCCCAATCGGTCAGGTCCATGGTCGAAAGCGGTGTGGAACGATTCGTTGAGATCGGTCCCGGGTCCGTGCTGTGCGGATTGAGCCGGCGCAACGCCCGGGGCGTCAAGGCGGCCTCCGTGGGCACCGCAAGCGGCGTCCGAAAGCTGTTCCCCGATCCCGTGGCGGCCGGGAGCACCCCATGAGCGGCACGCTGGCCGGACAGACCGCCCTGGTGACCGGCGGATCGCGGGGCATAGGGTTTGCGATATCGCAGGTCCTCGCGCAGGACGGGGCTCGGGTGGCGATCGTGGACATCGACGAAGAAGGGGCCCTCGCCGCCGCCGCTCGACTCGAAGGCGACGGTCACGCCGGCTATTTCTGCGATGTCGGAGATCCCGGGCAGTGCCGCGCCACGGTCGCCGCGGTGACCAAAGCGCAGGGTGCCGTGACGATTCTGATCAACAATGCGGGGATCACCCGGGACGGTCTTCTCGTGCGCATGAAGGACGAGGACTGGAATGCGGTGATCAGGGTCAACCTCACGGGCGCCTTCAACATGACACGCGCCGCGTGCAGGGGCATGATGAAGCGCCGATCCGGCTCAATCGTCAACATCAGCTCCGTAATCGGCCTGATGGGCAATGCCGGTCAGACCAATTATGGCGCCTCCAAGGCAGGGCTCGTGGGGCTCACCAAGAGCGTCGCCCGGGAGTTTGCCAGGCGGGGAGTGCGCTGCAACGCCATTGCTCCCGGCTACATCGCGACGGACATGACCGCCGGGCTGGACGACCGCACCACCGGGGAACTCGGGTCGCGCATCCCGATGGGCCGGCTGGGAGAGCCCTCCGATGTCGCCGACGTTGCGCGGTTTCTCGCTGGACCGGAAGCCGGATACGTTACCGGTCAGGTTCTGGCCGTGGACGGCGGCATGGCGATGTAGCCCGAGGATCACTCACTAGCGGCGGAAGAACCCCAACACAAGGAGGAACAAGGAGATGGCGGACAGCATCGAGGGCCGGGTAAAGGACATCATCGTCACGGAACTCGGCGTCGAGGAGGATCAGGTGACGAGCGAAGCTTCGTTCATGGAGGATCTCGGAGCCGATTCGCTCGACACCGTGGAGTTGGTGATGGCCTTTGAGGAGGAGTTCGGAATCGACATTCCCGACTCCGATGCCGAGCAGATGCGCACCGTGGGAGACGCGATCGGCTACATTCGCAAGGCCGCCGCATCCTGACCTCTCTGCGCGGGAGAGGCGCCACACGGCGCGAGGACACATGAGCGGCCCTTCGGAGAACGGTACCGCCCGGGCAAACCGGCGGGTTGTCGTTACCGGGATCGGGATGATCACTCCCCTCGGCAGCGACGTCCCGTCTTCCTGGGCGGCCCTGCTGGCCGGCACAAACGGCGGCGGCCCGATCACCCACTTCGACGCCGACGACCGCTTTGCCACCCGGATTGCGTGCGAGGTCAGGGATTTCGATCCCTCCGGACACCTCAACAAGCGGGAGATTCGGCGCTACGACCGCTTCGCGCAGTTCGCCGTGGTTGCCGCCGCGGAGGCCATGGCATCCGCGGGGCTGGATGGCTGCCCGCCCGGTGTCTCCCCCCAGCGTTTCGGCGTGATCATCGGCAGCGGGATCGGCGGCGTCGACACCTATGAGAGCCAGGTCCGCAAGCTGGTGAAGTTCGGGCCGCGACGGATCAGCCCCTTCTTCGTTCCGATGTTCATTCCCAACATCGGCTCCGGGCTGGTTTCGATTCGTTACGGCGCCCAGGGTCCGAACCACTCCACCGTGTCGGCGTGTTCCTCCGGGGCGCACGCCATCGGCGACGCCCTCCGCGTCATCCAGCGAGGCGACGCCGACGTGATGGTGGCCGGGGGCGCGGAAGCCGCCATCGTGCCCATCTCCATCGCCGGCTTCGCCTCCATGAAGGCGATGTCCAGACGCAACGACACCCCCCAGACCGCGAGCCGGCCCTTCGACGCAACCCGTGACGGCTTCGTCATCGGAGAGGGCGCGGGCTGCCTGGTGCTCGAGTCGCTCGACACCGCCGAGGCGCGGGGCGCGCGCATTCTGGGGGAAGTCGCGGGCTGCGGGGCCACCGCGGACGCCTACCACATCACCGCGCCGGTTCCGGGCGGCGCGGGAGCCCAGCAGGCCATGCGGCTGGCGCTGGAGGACGGGGGAATCGCGCCCGAGGAGGTCGGCTACATCAACGCGCACGGCACGTCGACCCCCTACAACGACGAGGTCGAGACCGCCGCCATCAAGGCGGTGCTGGGGGAAGAAGCGGCCCGGGCGGCCATCGTTGGCAGCACCAAGTCGATGACGGGGCACACGCTGGGCGCGGCGGGCGCCATCGAGTCGGTCATCTCGGTGATGGTGCTGATGGAGGGCCGGATCCCCCCCACCACCAACTATGAGCACCCCGACCCCGAGTGCGACCTCGACTACGCCACCGACGGCATGGTCGAAAGACCCGTCGAGGCCGCCCTCTCCAACTCGTTTGGTTTCGGAGGGCACAACGTATGTCTCGCCTTCCGGCGCTGGCACGCCTGAGCGAGCCCTTTCGCGCCTCCCGAGGGTAGCAGTCCGTGAATGAACTCCCCCCGGCATTCGAACGCCGATGCATCCGCGCTGGGTCGCTTCGCTCTGCGTTGCCTTTCGGCCCAATAGCGCTGCTATTCGGCCTTCAAGGCGCCTTGCCAGCCCGGCGCCTCGCCGCTCTCGGTGCTCGCGCGGATTCATCCACGGACTGCCCGCCATGAGAGTGGGCACGGGGTACGATTCGCACCGCTTCGACCCGGAGCGGAAACTGATTCTGGGAGGCGTCGAGATCCCCGGGGTTCCGGGCCTGACCGGCCATTCCGACGGCGACGCGTTGGCTCATGCCGTCACGGACGCCCTGCTCGGCGCCGCGGCCGAAGGCGACATCGGAAGCCACTTTCCGCCGGGCGATCCGCGCTGGCGCGATGCCGACTCCATGGATCTGCTCGGCCGGGTGGTCGCTCTCCTCCGGCAGCGCGGGCTTCGGACGATCAACGTGGACGTGACCGTGATCTGCGAAGCACCCCGCATCGGGCCGCACGCGGCAGGAATGCGCGCGCGCATTGCCGATGTGCTCAGGATCGGGTCGGACGCAGTTTCGATCAAGGGGAAGACGAACGAGGGAATGGGCTGGATCGGAGCCGGCGAGGGGATCGCCGTGCACGCCGTGGCGCTCATCGGGGAGGAGGACACATGGACGCGGCGCTCGACTTCCTCGCGTCGCTCCCCGCCGGGCTGACCTACCTCGTGCTGGGAGCGGGGGCGGCTCTCGAGAACATCGTGCCGCCGGTTCCCGCCGACACGTTCATCCTGCTGGGAGGCTTCCTGGCCGTGCGCGGCCCGGCCGATGTGGTGGTGGTCTTCCTGGTGACCTGGCTGGCCAACACCGCGGGAGCCCTGCTGGTCTACGGGGCGGGGCGCCGCTTCGGTCCGCCCTTCTTCGATACCCGGTTCGGCCGGCTGCTGCTTCAGCCGGAGCAGCTTTCGCGCCTGCGGCGCTTCTACCGGCGGCGGGGAACACCCGCCATCTTCTTCGCCCGCTTTCTCCCCGGGCTGCGCGCGGTGGTGCCCGCCTTCGCGGGGGTCGCCCGGCTGTCGTTTGCCTCCGTTGCCCTGCCGGTAGCGGTGGCCTCCGCCATCTGGTACGGCGGGCTGGTCCGGCTGGGGTCTATCGCCGGGGAGAACGTCGACACCATGCTCGACTGGTACGCGACCGCCAACCGCCTGCTGCTGGCCATCGCGGCCGCGATCGTCGTGGTGCTTCTGCTGGCATGGCTGCGCACCCGCAGGCAGGCATCCGGTTCCGGGGAATGACTGCGGGGCGGAGCAACCCGGCGGCGAGAGCGTTCCGGGAGGAGCTCTTCGCGGACTACCTGGCCTTCGAGCGGGGGCTCTCGGCGAGGACCATGGAAGCGTACGGGCGCGATGTCGCGCGGCTGATCGGGTACCTGTCGGACCGGGGCATCATCCGCCCACGGGAAGTCACCCGCCTGGAACTCCGGGACTATGTATACTCGCTCAAGGACAGGGGCCTGGCGCCGACCTCGATCCGGCGCGCCCTGTCGTCGATGCGGGCATACTTCGCCTTCCTTCTGGAGGAAGAGGCCATCGAGACGGATCCCACCGAGCATATCGAGTCGCCGCGCGTCTGGAGAACCCTCCCCGGAGTGCTGAGCATGCGGGAGGCCGAACGCCTGCTGGAGGCGCCGGAGCTGTCCGATCCGCTGTGCTGGCGCAACCGGGCCGTCCTGGAGCTGCTGTACGCGACCGGCATGCGTGTCTCAGAGCTGACGGGACTTCCCCTGCACGGCGTCGACCTCGAGGATCGCACCTGCCTGGTGTACGGGAAGGGCGCGAAGGAGCGCATGGTGCCCTTCGGCCGTGCCGCCCGGCGTGCACTGATGCGCTATTTGCGGGACGTGCGGCCGGAACTGGAGCGGGGCAGGGGCGAAGGGATGTTCTTCCTAAGCGCCAGAGGCCGGCCGCTTACCCGCATGGCGGTGTGGACGATCGTGCGCAAGGCGCGCGACCGGGCGGGGATCGAGAGATCTGTCTCCCCGCACACCCTCCGCCACAGCTGCGCGACCCATCTGCTGGAGGGAGGCGCGGACCTGGCCGCGGTCCAGGAGCTGCTCGGCCACGTCGACATCGCCACCACGGAGATTTACACGCACGTGGACCGGGAATACGTGCACGAGATGCACCGGACCCACCACCCCAGGGGATGACCCGTCAAAGCGAGCCCGGGGGAGGGCTCCGGCCGCGACGCCGTGCGGACGCGATGCCCGCTAGCTGCCGCTGCCCGTGAGCCTGAAGAGCTCCGCCTGGTTGTCCGCCTCGCGCAGGAGCCGGACCGCTTCGGCCAGGACAGGATCGCGCTGGATGCGGAACCGCAACAGGCGCCCGTCGTCCGCCATGCGCTGAGACAGGTTGATCTCCAGCCTCCAGAGCAGATAGCGCCGGGCCGCCGGATCGTCGAGGGTGGCGTCGGGGACACCCGCCTCGCGCAGTTCGGCGATGAACGCCTCGAGGCTCTCCTCGGTGATCGTCGCCTCGGCGCCGTCATTGCCGACGGCCTGCGCGCGATCGAACCCGATCTCGGCCAGCCTCAGCCCGAGGGGGAATTCGGCAGCCGCTGCTTCCTCCAGAAGCTGGCGCTCGACGGCCAGCAGCGTGTCGCCGTCGATCTCCAGATCCGGAAAGACCCCGCCGCCGCCCCTCAGTTCGCGCCCCCCTTCGGTGGTGAAGACCGGAAAGGCGGTGGAGTCCTCGGACAGCGGCGTCCCGTGTGCGTCCCGCTGGCGGTGCAGCGACCGGCCCAGCGGAGTGTACCACTCCCCGGTGGTCAGCTGCAGCTGCCAGCCCTCCGGGAGCGGTACGACGGACTGCACCACCCCCTTTCCGAAGGTGCGCTCGCCCACCACCAGCGCGCGGTCGTGGTCCTGCAGGGCTCCGGACAGGATCTCCCCGGCCGAGGCGGTAAAGCCGTCGACCAGTACCACCAGCGGCTTGTCTTCGAGGCTCGCCCCGTTCCGGGTGTACGCCGCATCCTCGTGCTCGCCGGGCCCGCGGCGCGGGTTGCGGCCGCGGGTGCTGACCACGCGCTTGCCGCGGTCGAAGAAGAGGTCGGTCAGGGTGAGGGACTCGTCCAGGTAGCCGCCGGGATTGCGGCGCAGATCCAGTATGATCCCTCTGGCGTCCGCGAGCAGAGTGAAGGCGGAGTCCATCTCCGCGGTGGAACCGCGAGCCACCCGGTCCAGCTCGATGTAGCCGATGCCCTCTTCCACGTATCCGGCATGGACCGACGAGACATGGATATTGTCGCGTTCGATCTCGTGGGGAATCGGAGCGGAAAACCCGTCGCGCTCGACCGACACGGTGACCATGGTGCCGGGGGTGCCGCGAATGCGCTGCGAGGCTTCACCGGTAGTCCACTCTGCGGCGCTCTCGCCGTCCACGCCCACGATCACGTCGCCCACCTGGATTCCCACCCGCTCCGCCGGAAAGTCGCGGAAGACCGCGGTGACCGTGATCTGGTCGTTCAGCAACTGGATCGCTACCCCGATGCCCGCGTAGTTGCCGGTGGTGGCTTCCTGAAACTCCTCCACCCGGCGCGGGCTGAGCACCTGGCCATAGGGGTCGTTCAAAGCCGCGATCAGCCCCCAGACCGCGCCGCGCCACAACATCGGATCGTCGGGCTCGTCCAGGCCGGACCGGCGGATGCTGTCGAAAGTGCTGAGGAACCGCTGGTCGTCCACCGTTCCCTGGCTCGACGGGACTTCGGTCTCCGGCGGGATCGGATCCGAAGCCGCGACGGAGTCGGCCGCGTCGGCGCGCCGCTCCAGCACGGTCGCCGCCCCCAGCAACCCGTCCAGAGCTCCTCTCCAGAGCGTCGAGTCCGCGGGAGTGCTCCAGCTGTAGCGCTTGATGACCTCGAACGCACGCAGGAAGTGCTGGCCGTCGAGCGCCGCCGAGGGTTCCATATTCGGCTGGCCGGCCGATCCCGTGTCTTGGCCCGCGAGGTCCGGCGTCCGGACCGGCAGAAGGAGCAGGCACGCTGCAAGGATGAGTCTCGTGCGGGTCATGGCGACTCGTGGGAAGAAATGTGCATGGCTGCAGGGTAGACCCCCGAGGTCACGGACTCGTTCCCGGAGCCGGTTCAAACCCCATTGGCGTCACGCGACCAGTTATCGTGCAATCGGATGGACCACCCGGCAACCATCGCGGCGTTTGGCGGACGGCACGGATATCATACCTTGTCGGGAGGCATCCCGCTTGCCGGACCGCGAACGGAACCCATCGCCCTGACGACGTGCCGCTCATGAGCCCGAGACATTCGTCCCCGCTCGTTGCGGGACTGGTCCAGATGAAGCCGCGCAAGGGAGACGTGCGCGCGAATCTCGACAGGATCGGCTCGCTGGTGGCCGAAGCGGCGAGCGACCATGACCTCCTCGTCTTTCCGGAGACCTGCCTGACCGGGTATTTCCTGCAGGGGGCGGTCGCGGAACACGCCTTCGGTGCAGACGAGGTGGCGGACATGCTGGGCGGTGCACCGGATGGAGCACCTGACCTGGTCATCGGCTTCTACGAGCGGCATCGCCGCCGGATCTACAACAGCGTCGTCTATTTCTCCGCGAGCGGCGGCCGCTACCTGCCCCTGCACGTCCACCGCAAGATGTTCCTGCCCACATACGGGCTCTTCGACGAGGCCCGTTTCGTGAAGCCTGGGCGCGAACTGCGCGCCTTCGACACGCCGCTGGGCCGCATGGGGATGCTGATCTGCGAAGACATCTGGCACTCGCTGACCCCGGCCGTGCTGGCCCTCGACGGCGCGGAGATCATCCTGGTGCCCGGCGCCTCGCCGGCGCGTGGATTCGTCGCCGGAAGCGACCGTCCTGCCAGCATCCGGCGCTGGGACCCGATCCTCGAGGGACCGGCGATGGAGCACGGCGTCTTCGTCCTGGTCAGCCAGCTGGTGGGCTCGGAGGGCGGCAAGCTGTTCGCGGGCGGCTCGGTGGCGGTCGCGCCAGACGGCACCACCCTGGCGCGCGCTCCCCTGTACGAGGAGGGCGTGGTGACCGCCGTCCTCGACCGCACGGCAATCGACCGGCACCGCTTCGAGTCTCCGCTGCTCTCCGATCTCGAGCAGCAGCTGCCCAACCTGCGCGACGCACTGGCGCGCGCCGGCCGCGGGCGGGGAAGGGACGCGGCGGCCGCGGCCTCCGAAGAGGAGGATTCCGGGGCAGGCGGCGGCGCGGCTCCCGCGCTCCCGCCCCGGACTGCGACCCACGGTCCGATTCCCGGCGACGCCTCGATGCTCGACCTCAACCTCGAGCTCACCGAGCGCGCCCTCGTGGAGTTCATCCGGGAGGAGATCGTGCGCCGGCGCGGCTTCGAGAGGGTCGTGATCGGCGTGTCGGGAGGCGTCGATTCCGCCGTGTCGCTCTGCCTCGCAGTGCGTGCGCTCGGCCCCGAGAACGTCACCGGGCTGCGGCTGCCGTACGCCACCTCGTCGCCGGAGAGCCTGGAGCATGCGGCGATGGTGCTGGAGGCGACCGGTGCTGTCAGCCGCACTCTGGATATCACGGCTTCGGTGGACGGCTACATCGCGCGCCACGAGCCGGACATCAGCGCGCTTCGCCGCGGTAACCTCGCCGCCCGCTTCCGGGCCCTCGCCATCTTCGACCAGTCGGCGCTCCTGAGGGCGCTCCCCCTCGGCACCGGCAACAAGAGCGAACGGCTGTTCGGCTACTACACCTGGCACGCCGACGACTCCCCCCCGGTCAACCCGCTCGGCGACCTGTTCAAAACCCAGGTGTGGGCGCTCGCGCGCCATCTCGGCGTTCCCTCCGAAATCGTCGAGAAGCCGGCCAGCGCCGATCTGGTGCAGGGCATCCACGATCACGACGAGCTGGGCATCTCCTACCACGATGCCGACCCCATCCTGCACTGGTTCCTGCGGGGCTACTCGCCCGCCGACCTGGTGCGGCGGGGCTTCAACGAATCGCAGGTTGACATCGTCTGGAGCCGCCTTAACGCAACTCACTGGAAGCGTGAGCTGCCAACGGTGGCGGTGCTTTCGTCCACGGCGATCGGGGAATCGTACCTGAGGCCGGTGGACTACTAGACATCAGGTCGAAGGGCCGCGCCCCTCACAGCCCGGCGACCTTCCGGCGCAGCGTCTCCAGCAGAGGCACCGGCGTCAGCTCGCCGTCGATGATGGCGGCGAGTTCCTCTTCCCGCTTCCAGTGCGCCTCCAGGCTGGCGAGCTCAAGCTCCAGGAGCCGCCGCTCGGCGTCCTCGCCGGCCGCGATCTCCAGGGCGATGGTGCCCGTGCGCGGCAGGTTCCCGAAGCGCGCGCCGTTCTTGACCAGCACCCGCGAGAGGCCGCCGGTGCCCCCGACCTCCTCGATCAGGCGGGTCGCGGAGGCGATCCGCCTCTCGGAAGCTCCCTCGAAGTGATGGTAGGCGAGAACCCTGCGCAGGGTGCGTTCCGCGTCCGAACCCGTCAGGCGCAGACCCTCGTCGTCATCCGGGGTCGCTCGACAGACCGGACAGGCGCGCGACACCACCAGAGGCGCGTCGCCCTCGATGGGACGGATCATCAGCCCGGCGCGTGCGTCGTAGGAGAGCACCCGCATGACGTATCCGCAGCGGCTGCACTCGCGCCGGCCCCGCCACGCCGCCGAGCCGAAGCGCAGCCAGCGGGCGCCCCGGGTCGTCCACCGCGGCGCGTGCTCCCAGAGCACCCAGGCGCCCAGCAGGCCGATCCCGCCGGTAAGCCAGCCACCGACGGCGGCGGCACCCACGGCGGTGCCCGCGAGCGACACCTGCTTGAACCGCTTCCTGCGGGCGCGCAGTTCGCGCCCGTAGCGCCACCAGGCCTCCTCCCGGCGCTCGCAGCGGCCGACGCGCACGATCTCGAGCGGACCGGCGGCGAGGAGGGCGATGTTGTCGGTGCGGGAGAGCAGGCGTCCCCGGTCGACGGAGACCTTCTCGAGCTCCTCGAGCGCCTCCCAGCGGTCGACCAGGGGCACCAGCGACCACCGCTTGCAGGCGCCGCAGACCATCCACAGCCGGCCCCGGTCGGCATCGAACGCCACGCGTCGCCCGCGCGGCAGATGCTCCAGCACGTCGTTCTCGGGGAAGGGGGCCTGGCAGACCAGGCAGCGTGTGTACAACGGCGCGGGACTCGGGCGGAAGTCGACAGGATCCGGGCGGGAAGAAGGGCCTTGGCGAATGCCTTCCGGCGCGGCACATTCTCCGCGGCTGCAAGCAGCCGGGACACGAGCCGAGCATCTCGGACCTACGCCCCGCCATCCGCCTTCATCCTACCGAATCTCCGCGCCCGATGATCCTGGTTCTCGACAACTACGACTCGTTCACCTGGAACCTGGTCCAGATGCTGGAGGCCCTGGGTGCCCGGACCGAGGTGGTGCGCAACGACGAGCGCACCGTCCAGCAGATCGAGCGGCAGGCTCCCGAACGCATCGTCATCTCTCCCGGACCCTGCACGCCGGGCGAAGCGGGTATCAGCACCGAACTGGTTCAGACCCTGGGTCCGAGCACACCGATTCTGGGGGTCTGCCTCGGGCACCAGGCCATCGGGGAAGCGTTCGGGGGCCGGACCGTCCGGGCCCGGCGCGTCATGCATGGCAAGACCGCCCCCATCCGCCACAATGGTCGCGGAGTCTTCCAGGGACTCCCCTCGCCGATGACCGTGGCCCGCTACCACTCCCTGGTCACGGATCCCGCGGCGCTTCCTGCCGAACTCGAACCGGTGGCCTGGACCGATCTCCCCGGCGAGGACGACGAAATCCAGGCCATGCGCCATCGGACGATGCCGGTCTGGGGGGTTCAGTTCCACCCGGAGTCCTACTTCTCCGACGCGGGCCCGCGGCTGCTGGAGAACTTCCTGCGGCTGTAGCCGGCTATGAGATGATCGGCGGCAGCCCCCGTTCCGCCAGCAGGCGGTTGAAGTCGGTGATGTCGTCCGCGGCCAACTCCGCCCAGCGTCTCAGATACTCCTCCAGTTGGAGCCGGTAGATCCCTCCGACCTCGCTCATCGACTCCGTGGGCGGATCGTCCGAGCCGGCGGAATACCCCGCGAGGCTCGCGATCTTGGCCCACAGCCGGCGGGGCCAGCGGATGGTGTCCTGCCGGGCAAAACCGCCCGTGAGCCTCAGGTCGAAGAGCTCCATTTCAAGCTCGATGAGCGCCAGCCCGAGTTCCTCTCCCACTTCGGCGATTTCGGCGTAGAGCGGATTCCCGCGCACCCGCTCCTCCAGGTCCGCCAGTCCACGGCGGGTCCATTCGATGCGGTTGATGAGCTCGGCCGTCGAATCGCTCATTTCACGCAGTTCCAGCTGAAGGGCCAGCTGCGCGCGCATGTCCTCGGCGGAAGACGTGGAGGCCGGATCCTGCAGGATCTGGAGTTCGGCGGTGCGCTCTTCGGCGCCCGCGGTGAGCCGCACCCGGTAGCGCCCGGGGATGGCGAGTGGCCGGACCGGACCGCCGTCCGGCGGAGGCCGCCACCCCTCCTGGCCAACGCCGCGATGCGAGTGCTCGAGCGGCGGCGTGCGCAGCCGCGGCGTCGCCGAGGCCGTGTAGCGGAGATCCCACATCACACGGTTCATCCCGGGGCCGAAGCTGCCGGACAGGGTACGGACGGGTGCCCCGTCCATCGTCTCGACGTCGATGGTAACGGGTCCGGCCAGGTCCTCGCCCAGATGGAAGTTGATCGAGGCCCCGTAGTCGGGGTTCTCGCCGGCGGCGGGGTCGTCCGGCTGGGCGTTGCGCGCCTCCCGGGGCAGAAAGCGCCAGGCCGGACGCGGAGCGAACAGGTGCACGCCGTCCGCCACCGTCTCCGCGCTCAGCTGCTGAAGCGGTGTGATGTCGTCCAGGATCCAGAATCCCCGCCCGTAGGTGCCGACCACCAGGTCGTTGAAGTGCGGCTGGATCTCCAGCCAGTGCACGGGCGCGTGCGGCAGATCGCCCTGCAGCGAACTCCAGGTCACCCCGTCGTCGAAGGAGACGTAGAGCGAGTTCTCGGTTCCGAGGTAGAGGAGCCCGGGACGCACCGGGTCCTCGCGCACGACGTGGGCGTAGCTGAACACGCTGCGCGGGATGTCGTCGGCGAGAGAGCGCCACGAGGCCCCGTAATCCTCCGTCTTGTAGACAAAGGGATCGGTGCCTCCGAGCTGGTGGAAGTCGACGGTGATGTACGCCGCCGCCGGGCTGTAGCGGGAGGGCTCGATGTTGCTCACCGTGCCCCACTCGGGAAGCCCGGAGATGTTGCGGGCCACCTCGACCCAGCTCTCGCCGCCGTTGCGCGTCACGTGCACGAGGCCGTCGTTCGACCCCGCCCAGATGGTGCCGGGCTCGATGGGCGATTCGGCGAGCGCGAAGAGCACCGAAGCGTAGGTGGGGCTCACGTCCTCGGTGGTGAGCCCGCCCGTTTTCTGCATGCGTGTGGTGTCGGCGCGCGTGAGGTCGGGGCTGATCACGCTCCAGCTGTGCCCGCCGTCGGTGGTTCGGTGGACGTGCTGGCTGCCTGCGTAGACCACGTTGTTGTCGTGCGGCGAGATGAGCACGGGAAAGGTCCACTGGAAGCGGTAGCGCACATCCGCGGCCGCCCAGCCTTCGGGGTTGTCGGGCCACACGCTCACCGTCCGGGTGATCCCGGTGGACAACTGGTGGCGTTCGAGGATGCCCTCGAAGCACCCCGACCAGACGACGTCGTTGGTTACCGTGTCGGGGATGGCGAACCCGACCTCGCAGCCGCCAACGGAGCGCCACGCCCCCACCGGAATCGCGCCCCCGGTGAGGGTGTTGGAGGGCCCGCCGGTCGAGGGGCCGTCCTGCCGGTTGCCGTACAGGTTGTAGGGGACCTGGGTGTCGGTGTGAACGTGGTACATCTGCGCGATAGGCAGGAGCGGCCGGTACCAGTTGCGTCCCCGGTTGGTGGAGATGCGCACTCCCTGGTCGTTACCGATGATCATGCGCGCGGGGTCGTGCGGGTCGATCCACATGTCGTGGTTGTCGCCTCCGGAGATGACCTCGAAGGACACGCCTCCGTCGAGCGAGCGCGTGTGCAGCGTGGACATGAAGTGCACCTCGTCGGCGTCGTCGGGCGCGACCGCCATGCGCGAGTAGTACAGGGGACGCTGCGCCAGCGCGTGATCGGCGTTCACCATCGTCCAGGAGCGCCCCCCGTCGTCGGATCGCCAGAGCGTCCCCTCGTGCTCCTCCAGCTCCTCGTACTCCCGGTTGGAGTTGGTTTCGATGAGCGCGTAGACCCGATCCGGGTCCGCCGCGGTCATGGCCAGGCCGATCCGGCCCATGGTGCCGCGGGGCAGCCCGGCGCCTTCGAGCCGGGTCCAGTTGTCGCCGCCATCGCGGCTGGTCCAGAGCCCGCTTTCCGGGCCTCCGCTCTCGCGCCCCCAGGTCCAGATCTGCATCTGCCAGGTCGCGGCGAAGAGGATGCGCGGGTTGGTGGGATCCATCACCACGTCGATTGCGCCGGAGTTCTCGCCGGAAAAGAGCACGCGCTCCCAGTTCTCCCCGCCGTCGGTGGTGCGGAACAGCCCCCGCTCCTGCTGCGGGCCGTAGAGGTGGCCCGCCGCGGCGACGTATACGATGTCCGGGTCGTCGGGATGGATGACGATGCGCCCGATCCTTCCCGTCTCGTCGAGCCCCATGTGGCGCCAGGTGCGGCCCGCGTCGGTGGAGCGGTAGACGCCGTTGCCGATGGAGACGTTGGAGCGGATGAACGACTCGCCCGTCCCCGCCCAAACCACGTTGGCGTCCGAGGGCGCGATCGCCAGCGCGCCGATCGACTGCGCCGGCTGCTCGTCGAAGATGGGACGCCAGGTGTGCCCGCCATCCTCGCTCTTGAAGACGCCCCCCGACGCGGCCCCGAGGTAGTAGACGTTGCGGTTGCCGGGTTCGCCCACCACCGCGCTCACCCGGTTGCCCACCGGGCCAACGTGGCGGAAGTCGGCGTCGGCGAAGAACTCGTCCGGAAGATCGCCGGGAGCGGTCAGCTGGGCAGCGAGCCCGCCGTCCGGGATGCCGGCGAGAAGCAACGGAATGAACGCGCGGGCGAGTGCTCGGACAGGCTGCGTGACAATCATGGAAAACTCCGCGGAAGGGGGCTGCCGAACCAACGCCACAAAGGTAGGCCGGGGGCGGCATCGGGCAATCCACCCGATCAACACGGGGAAACAAATGTTGGCTTTTCAACACAAAGGGGGAACCCTTCTTCCCCGGGTGCCGTCATATTCTGATAGAGTTCAATGTCGGAACGCCTTTCGAGCGAGGACACCATGGCTGCACCTCCACCCGGCTCCCCTGGCGGTTCGCCGGAGTCCGCCCGCGCTCACGGCCGTCCAGCCGCCCTCCGGCTGGCGATCGGCCTCCTGGCCGCCGCCGCCCTTATCGGATGCGCGGGCGATGCGCCCGAACGCGGACCAGGAAGAGATGCGGCGACTGCCACCGGCCCGCGGCCATGGGCCACCTCGGAATCCCGGTGGGAAGTCACCCTGGAAGCCGTCACCGAGCCCGACCTCTATCTGACCTCCGTTTACGACGTGGACGTTGACTCGAGGGGCCGCGTCTTTCTGGTCGACTGGCCGGCGGGCGGCATCACCGTCCTGACCCCGGATCTCACATACCTGCAAACCGTTGGACGGGAGGGGGAGGGTCCCGGTGAGTTCGTGCGGAAGGAGGTGCAGATCCTTCCGGGCGACACCCTGCTTGTATATGACTCCGCGCTGGGGCGGATTACGCTCTTCGATCCGGACAATCTGGAGGTCGTCGCAACCCGGCCTCCGCCGAATCGGGAACGGGACGTTGTATCTCACCTGTGGAAGCTTCCGGAGCCGGGACGCTACTTTGCGCTGGACCGGGCTCCCTATATTGCCGGTGAAGGAGAGGCCGCCGACCAGGGCCGGACGCAGGTGATCCTGGCGTTCGACGAGTCTACGGATACGATTGCCGACACTCTCGCGATCGTAGCCGATAGCGAGCGCCTGGTGACGCGGGGGGAAGGGTACCTGATGGTGGGCGGCCATCCATTCGGTCGTGAGGCGCTTGTCCGACTCGTCGGCGAGAACCGCATCGCGCTTGCGAACTCGGGAGCTCTCGACGTCACGGTTCTCGATTTCGACGGAGCCACAGCTCACACCTTCTTCTATCCGACAACCCCTGTCCCCGTGACTGCCGCGGAGCTGCGGGCCGCGAGCGAAGACATGAATGAGTCGCTGGTGGACGTGCTCCGGTCGGGCGCGCCCTACACCTGGCCCGCTCTCGCCGGACTCGTGACGGACGACGAGGAACGCATCTGGATTGGCATCCGAAGCCCGAGCGACAGCGAGGAGTGGGAATGGGCCGCGTTCGTCCCGGACGGACGCCACGCCGGATCGATCCTGCTTCCGGCGGGACATCTTCTTCAGGCCGTGAGGGACGGCAGGGCCTACGTGCTCTCCCACGACGAATTCGATGTGCCGTCCATCCGAGCCTACCGCCTGGGATCACGGGAGAGTTGATTCTCCACGTGGGCCGGGGATTCCTGGCCTCGCTGGGGACGCTCGAAGAAGTCACCAGTAGATTACAGTAGATGTCATCAAGACATGGTGGTCCACAAACTCGGCGGCTTGTCTCTTCTGGAGTTATCCCCGCCCGCGCGCTATCTTGCATCCTGTTGGCGGAGGGACCGGGCGTTGAACGAGCGGCGTCCGGCGAACAGGATGGAACCGACGTGAACGTGGAGGCCGTCCCTCAAGCATGACCGAGTGCGCATGAAAGCTCGCGTCCTGGGTATCGTTCCCGCCCGGCTCGCCTCTACACGACTCCCCAACAAACCCCTCTTCCCCATCCTCGGCCGCCCGCTCATCGAGTGGGTCTGGCGCAGGGTCCGGTCCATGCAGGTGCTCGACCACGCCGTCGTGGCGACCGACTCCGACCGGGTGGCGCGCGTCTGCCGCGACCTGGGCGCCCCGGTGGAGATGACCTCGTCCGACCATCCCTCCGGCACCGACCGCATCGCCGAGGTGGCGGCGCGCAGGCGCTACCGGGACTACCCGGTGATCGCAAACATCCAGGGGGATGAGCCGCTGCTCGAGGAACGCCATCTGGCGGCGGCCGTCGAGCTGGTTCGCGGCGGAGGGTGGGAGATCGGCACCTGCGCGACCCCGGTAGAGCACCTGGAAGCGTGGAAAGACCCTTCCGTGGTGAAGGTTGCGCGCGCCGCCACGGGCCGGGCGCTCTACTTTTCGCGCGCCGCGATTCCCTACAAGCGGGCCGCGAAGCCGGATGCGGGCGACCTGCTGCGCGAGCCCTATCTGCGCCATATCGGCATCTACGCCTGCGCGCGCGATGCCCTCGAGCGCTGGGTGGCGATGGCCCCGACCGTGCTCGAGCGCCTGGAAAAGCTCGAGCAGTTGCGCCCGCTCGAGTCCGGCATCCGCATCGGCGTGGCGGTTGTCGGGTTCGCGCACCCCGGCGTCGACACGCCAACCGACGTGCTCTACACCGAAAGGAGACTGCGGGAAATGGAGCAGCAATCATCCAGCCTGGTGAGCGGAACATGAGCGAGAATCAGACCGACCGGACACGCTACGTCTTCGTCACCGGAGGTGTGGTGTCATCGCTGGGGAAGGGCATCGCCGCCGCGTCCCTCGGACACATCCTGAAGGCTCGCGGGTTCAGGGTGACCATCCAGAAATTCGACCCCTACATCAACGTCGATCCGGGCACCCTCTCGCCCTTCCAGCACGGGGAAGTGTTCGTGACCGACGACGGCGCCGAGACCGACCTGGACCTGGGCCACTACGAGCGCTTCATCGACGAGTCGCTGTCGCAGGCCAACAACGTCACCACGGGCGGCATCTACCAGTCGGTGATCAACAAGGAACGGCGGGGCGATTACCTGGGCTCGACCGTGCAGGTCATCCCGCACATCACCGACGAGATCAAGGACGCCATCCGCCGCCTGGCGCCCGAGAACGACGTAATCATCACCGAAATCGGCGGGACCGTCGGCGACATCGAGAGTCTGCCCTTTCTGGAAGCCATCCGGCAGTTCCGCCTCGAGATGGGGCGCCCCTACGTCGCGGTCATCCACCTCACCCTGGTGCCGTTCCTGGCGGCGGCCGGGGAGCTGAAGACCAAACCGACCCAGCACTCGGTGCGCGAACTCATGCAGATCGGCATTCCCCCGGACATCGTGATGTGCCGCACCGAGCGCCCGCTGGACGAGGGTATTCGCCGCAAGATCGCGCTGTTCACCAACGTGCATCCGGACGCCGTGGTGGAAGCCCACGACCAGGAAACCATCTACGAGGTGCCCCTGGAGCTGCACCGTCAGCGTCTGGACGAAGTGGTTCTTGAGCGGCTCGAACTCCAGGCTCCCACCACCGATCTCAAGCGGTGGCGGGGCGTGGTGGAACGCATCAAGCGGCCCTCCCGCGGCAAGGTCCGCATCGCCATCGTGGGCAAGTACACCGAGCTCGTCGACTCGTACAAGTCGATCGAGCAGGCGCTCATTCACGGCGGAGTCGAACACGACGTGGGCGTGGAGCTGGACTGGATCTCCAGCGAACGCTACGAGGGTGACCACGATCCGCGGGAGCTCGAGGACTACGACGGGGTTCTGGTTCCCGGCGGCTTCGGAGAACGGGGCGTGCAGGGCATGCTGAACGCCATCCGCTGGGCGCGCGAGAACCGCATGCCGTACTTCGGCATCTGCCTCGGGCTCCAGTGCGCGGTCATCGAGTTCTCGCGCAACGTGTGCGGGCTCGACGACGCCAACTCCTTCGAGTTCGACCCTTCGACGCCGCATCCGGTCATCTGCCTGATGGACTCGCAGGCCAACGTCACCCGCAAAGGCGGCACCATGCGGCTGGGACAATGGCCGTGCCGGCTGCTCCCGGGATCCCAGGTGGAACGGATCTACGGCGAACCGCTCGTCCAGGAACGGCACCGGCACCGCTACGAGGTGAACAACGCCTACCGGGATCTGCTCTCCCGCGAGGGACTGGCCTTCACCGGGCTCTCCCCCGACCGCACCCTGGTCGAGATGATCGAGCTCCCCGGGCATCCCTGGTTCGTCGGCTGCCAGTTCCACCCCGAATTCCTCAGCCGCCCGACGCACGCACATCCCCTCTTCGCCTCGTTCGTCGAGGCGGCCATCCGTCACGCGGGCATCGCTCCCGTGCACGAAAGCGGAGTCACCGGGAGCGTGGCCCCCTGAAGGACGCCTGCGGTGTTTGAGAACTTCTTCCTCATCGCCGGACCCTGCGTGCTCGAGGGCGACGACGTGAACCTCGCGGTAGGGGAGGCCCTGGCGTCTCTCTCCGCCCGACATCGTCTTCCCGTGTTCTTCAAGTCCTCGTTCGACAAGGCCAACCGCTCGCGGCTGGCTTCGGCGAGGGGACCGGGGCTGGAGGAGGGCCTGCGGGCGCTCGAGCGGGTCAAGGCACACTGCGGCCTCCCGGTGCTGACCGACATCCATGAGCCCGCACAGGCGGGGCCCGCCGCCGAGGTCGCGGATGTTGTCCAGATCCCGGCCTTCCTCTGCCGGCAGACGGACCTGCTCACCGCCTCGGGGCGCACCGGCGCGGCGATCAACATCAAGAAGGGACAGTGGATGTCTCCCGAGCAGATGGCGCACGCCGTGCACAAGGCGCGCGCCGCCGGGGCCGGCGAGGTGGCCGTGACCGAACGGGGCACGTTCTTCGGCTATGGCGACCAGATCGTCGACATGCGCTCCTTCGCCCGGGTGCGAAGCGCGTGCGGCACTCCCGTGGTGTTCGACGGCACCCACTCCGTGCAGCGCCAGGGACAGGCCGGCGGAGGCACGGGCGGGAACCCCGAGTTCATCGGCTGCCTGGTGCGGGCGGCCGTCGCCGCCGGTTGCGACGGGCTCTTCCTGGAGGTGCATCCGGCTCCCGCCACCGCTCCTTCGGATTCCTCCAACATGCTCGAACTCACGGCGCTCGCACCGCTCCTGGAGGATGTCCTCGCCATCCGGCGGGCGCTCTCATGAACGGGCCGGACGGGAGATTCCCCGGCGAGGCCGCGCGCCGGATCCGACTCGTCATCTTCGACGTGGACGGGGTGCTCACCGACTCCGGCGTCTACATGGGCGAACTTCCGGACGGGTCGCCCGTGGAACTCAAGCGCTTCGACATCCAGGACGGTCTGGCGATCAAGCTCCTCATCGGCACGGGGATGCCGGTGGCGCTGGTGTCCGGCAGAATTTCGGCGGCGACTGCGCTGCGCGCCCGGGAACTCGGCATCGAGGAGTGTCATCAGGTGCCCGGCGCGATGAAGATGCCCGTGGTACGAAACTTGCTTGCCCGCAACGGGGTTTCATGGGACGAGGTCGCCATGCTTGCCGACGACCTGCCCGACCTTCCCGTCTTTCGGCGTGTTGGTCTGCCGGTGGCGGTCGGAAACGCGACACCGGAGCTGGTGCGGGACGCGATCTGGCAGACGCGGGCGCAGGGGGGCAGGGGAGCGGTTCGCGAATTCGTGCGCGCCCTGCTGATCGCGCGCGGTGAATGGGAAAACGTGGTCCAGGGTTACTGCGATGCCAGGAGCGATGACGTCCCCGCCGAGGACACGCGCGGGCGAAAAAGCTGACGCAGGCGGGACTCCTGCGCGTTCGCCGTCCCTGTCGGGGAAGGACGCCGACGCGGCCGCCTCCGCCATCGCCGAAGCGGCCCGAGTGCTCCGCGCGGAGGGCAGCGCGCTCCTCCACCTGGCGGACCGCATCGGCCAGCCCTTCGTCAAGGCGGTCGACACAGTTCTGGCCGCTTCCGGCCGGATCATCGTCTCGGGGATCGGCAAGAGCGGTATCGTCGCGCGCAAGATCGCGTCCACCCTGACGTTCACGGGCACGTCCGCCTCCTTTCTGCACCCGGTGGAGGGGCTTCACGGGGACCTGGGCATCGTGTCGCGCGAGGATGTCGCGATTCTGGTCTCGAAGAGCGGCGATACCGAAGAGCTCGTCGAACTCGCGGGCTACCTGCTGCGCTACGGTGTGCCTATCGTCCTGATGACCGGCAATCCGCGCTCGCAGCTGGTCCGGCACGCGACCGCTCTCCTCGACTGCTCGGTCGCCGAGGAGGCCTGCCCCGTGGACCTGGCGCCCACCACCTCCACCACCGCCGCCATGGCGATGGGCGACGCGCTGGCGATCGTCCTCCTGCGGCGGCGAGGGATCGAACCCGCCGATCTCTTCGCCCGCCTGCACCCGGGAGGCACGCTCGGGCGCAGGCTTACCCTTCTGGTCGAGGACGTGATGGTGAGGGAAGGGTACCCGTCCCTCCTCCAGGACGCGCTCGTGCGCGACTCCATCGTGCCGCTTGCACGCATGCGCGGCACCGTGCCCATCGTGGACGGGCAGGACCGGGTCGTGGGCGTCGTGACCGCGGGCGATCTCACGCGCCTCATGGAGCGCGAGCCGGACTTTCTTCATATTCCCATCCGCGCCATCATGAGCCCCGAGCCCAGGCTGGCCCGCCTCGGAACCCTGGCCTCGGCATCCGCCCGGAAGATGGAGCAGCATGGGGTCATGGCATTGCCCGTGGTAGACGGAAAAGACAGGCTGCGCGGCGTCGTGCACCTCCACGACTTGATGAGATCGGGAGTTCTATGATGTTGAAAAACAGGAAGATGGCGGTGCTGCTGGCGTTCGCGGCGATGGCGGCCGCGGGGTGCGAGGAGCAGGTGGCGACGACACCGCTCCCAGAAGAGCTGCGTGCACTCCAGGCCGACCAGGTCCTTTTTGACATCGTGACCCATGTGACGGTGGACGGTATTCGCGAGGCCCGCATCCAGGCCGACACCGCCTATATCTGGCAGGACTCGACATCCGTGGCGCTCCGCGCGTTGAACCTGATCATGTACGACGAAGGCGGGGAGGAGCGGGCGCGCGTGACCTCGCGGGCCGGGCTCATGAACGAGGACACCCAGCACATGGTCGCGCGCGGCGACGCCGTTCTCGTCATGGCGGACCGGCGCATCGAGAGCGCGGAGATCCACTACGAGCCCCAGCGGGACCGCATCTGGAGCGACTCGGCCACGGTCATGACGATGACGGACGGAGGCCGGGTGGTCGAGGGATCCGCGTTCCTGTCCGACGCCAACTTCGAGAACATCTTCATCCAGAACCAGCGAACGCGGAGCGGCGGAGGACCCTGAGTTGCGCCCGTCCCCGGTTCTGGCGGCCCTGATGGCGGGCTCGGCGCTGTGCGTGGCGACGGGCGTCGCGGCTCAGGGCAACTGCGACCTGCTCCAGTCCCGCTCCTCCACCGTCCAGGTGACGGGGGACGGCTTCTTCAACTACATCTCCGACCCCGTGTTCGGCTGCGAAGGAGGCGTCATCATCCGCGCGGACAGCGCCGTGCTGGATGACGTATCCGGCTACACCCGCTTCATCGGCAACTTCGAGTACAGCGACTCGACTGCGTCCATGACGGCGGACCGCGCCGACCACTTCGCCTCCGAGGGCCGGCTGATCGGAGTCGGCAACGTCCACATCATCGACGGAGCCTCGGGCGCCACCTTCCAGGGCGACAGCACCGTTCTGGTCGGCTCCAGTTCCGGGCGTGAGGACGGGGAGATGACCATCCTCGGCCTTGACGGACGGCGCGCGCACGCGGTGATCCTGGTAGTGCCGCAGGCGGCCGCGCCGGGTTCGGTCGACGCTCCCGTGGATTCAGTCGGCACGGAAGACGTTTCGACCGAGGTCGCGGACTCGCCCGAAGCCACGCCGGATTCCGCGACGACGGAGAACGATCCGGCTGACGCCCCCAGTTCAACCGAAGCGCCCTCCGACACAGCCGCGGCCGCCGGCGACTCGGCGGTCGCCGGGGATGCTACCGGCGCAGCAGCCGCGGAAAGCCGAGGGGATTCCGCTGCTCCAACCGACTCGGCGGCCGCCGGGACCGGCGAGGATGTTGCTCCGGAGCCGGAGCCATCACCCCCCGACACCACGCCCGTGCCCTACGACATCGATGCCGAGCGCATCTACCTGAGCGGCGCGGACTACATGCTGGCCACCGGCAACGCGGAGCTCTACAACGACGAGTTTCGCGCGCTCGCCGACTCCATCGAGTACCGGGAATCCACCGGCAAGCTCTTTCTGCGCGGGACGGCGCCGCGCGTTTTCGGGTACGGTGCCGAATACGTCCTGAGCGGCGACGCGGTGGACCTGGACATGGACGGCAGTCAGGTCGCGGCGCGCGGTGACGCCGCACTCTCCGGGAACGAGATCGACCTGAGCGCGCCCGAAATCCGGGTGTTGATGGAGGACGGCGTGCTCGACCGCATCGTGGCGATGAACGAACGGCCGCCGGAAGCGGAGCCGCCCGGGTCGCCCGGGGGTGACGACGGCCCATCCGCGGATTCGGCAGCGGCCATGGATGCTGCCGCGGAAGAGCAGGCCACCGACGACCTCCGGGCCGAACCCGGCGAACTGGTGCTGGGCGAAGCCATCCCGCTCGATGAAGAGGCAGCCCCCGGAGACGCGGACGCCTTGCCCGCCACGTCGGGCGAGAACGGCGACTCGGCTGCAGCGCTTCCTCCCGCCCGGCCCCGCGCCGTGGCCGAGACGTTCGAACTGGAAGGGGATTCCATCGACGTTCTGGCTCCCAACGAGGTGCTGGAGCGCGTCGTCGCCGTAGGTGACGCGCGCGGCGAGTCGCTCGCGCGCGATTCGCTCAACACCGAAGACACGCCGGAGATCGCGCGCTCGGACTGGGTCTCGGGCGACACCATTACCGCGGTCTTCCAGCCCGTCGGCGCCGACACGTCGGCTGCAGCCGGCGCCGAACCGGCCGCGGACGAGACGTCCGGGGGCTACCAGCTCGATCATCTGGTGGCTCGCGGTCAGGCGGCCAGCCTCTACCGCTTGATCCCCTCCGGGGGCGGCGGGGAAGGCGAAGAGGCGGGAGAAGGGGAAGAAGAGGCCGTCGACGAGCTCTCGCAGCAGGAAGCCGCGGGGGATGAGGCCGCCGAGCAGGTCGCGGCGGGGGGCGAGGAGCAAGCCGCCGAGGAGGCTGTCGCCGAGGAGGAGGTCTCCGGCGCCGCGCAGGAAGCCGCAGCGGAGGAAGACCCCGGCGCGCGGGAACCCGCGGGAGAGGCCGGGGGAGAAGAAGCGGCCGCGCAGCCGGAGCCGGACAGCCGGCTCGCACTTCACTACGTCCGGGGAGACCTCATCACTATCTTCATGCAGGACGGCGAAGTGACCTCGGTCATCGTGGAAGGCAACGCTCAGGGCGTGCAGCTCGAACCCCTCGCCCCCCCGCCCGCCGACACGACCGCGGCGCCCGACACGACCGCGGCACCCCCTGCCACACGGAGATGAAATGACGCTGGAACGCTTTCTGGAGCTCATGCAGGAACTCGAACCGCACGATGTCTCGGTGGCGGTGGCGGTTCTGGAACTCATCCGGGGCGCGGACGACTCGGGATCCGTGGGCCGGGACGACTGGGTGTCGTCGGTGCGCCGCGAGTACGAGGAACTCGAACTCCACCTGAAGGCATCCTGGCGCGAGCGCGGCGGCGAACTCGGCGGCTACCTGGAGGAACAGGTGATCGGGCGGCTGGAGGCGGTCGGCATCGCCGGCCGTGATCCCCGCGAAGACGGCTGGGAACGGCTCGCCCTCGACGCCGAGCTGTGGGAAGAGATATCCGTCGACCGCGACCCGCTGGTAGAAAATATCGAGGCGATGGCGGTGGTGCTGCAGCACAAGTTCGGCGTCCTGGCCAGCGAGTCCGCGGACAACGGCGCCTCGGCGCCCGCCAGCCGGCTGGTCGCGACCGGGCTGACCAAGAGCTACGGCGGCCGCAAGGTGGTGAACGACGTCGACATCGCGGTGGAGCAGGGCGAGATCGTCGGGCTGCTCGGACCGAACGGCGCTGGCAAGACCACGACTTTCTACATGATGGTCGGGCTGATCTCGCCCCAGGCCGGGGAAGTGCGGCTGGACGACCGGGTGCTGACCGGCATTCCCATGTACAGGCGCGCGCGCCTCGGGGTCGGTTATCTCGCCCAGGAGCCTTCCGTCTTCCGGCGCCTGACCGTCGAACAGAACGTAATGGCGATCCTGGAGACGCTGCCGCTGCCGAAGGCGGAGCGCAAACAGCGCCTCGACGAGCTGCTGTCGGAGCTCTCCATCGGCCACCTTCGCCACTCGAAGGCGTTCTCGCTCTCCGGCGGCGAACGGCGTCGTCTGGAGATCACGCGCGCGCTCGTCCAGCGTCCAAAGTTCATGCTGCTCGACGAGCCCTTCGCCGGAATCGATCCCATCGCCGTGAACGACATCCAGCAGATCGTGGCCGGGTTGAGGCACCGCGGGATCGGGGTCATCATCTCGGACCACAGCGTGGAACAGACGCTCGAGATCGTCGACCGCGCCTACATCATGCACGAGGGCCGCATCCGGGTCGTCGGCACGGTCTCCGAACTGGTCTGGAACGACGAAGTCGCCGAGATCTACCTCGGCCCCGTCCTGACCGACCGCATGCGCAAGCGCTTCAATCCCCCCGTGGCGGCATGAGCGGACTCGGCGCGCGGCTCATCCAGAGCCCGGAGCTCAGGCAGGAGATGAAGATCAACCCGCGCCTGTACCAGGCGATGGAGCTGCTTCATCTTCCGTTGCTCGACCTCCAGCAGCGTCTGAAGCAGGAGATGACGGAAAACCCGTTCCTGGAGGTGGTCGAGGGCGACACCGAACAGGAGGTGGAACTGGACCAGGATGGCGTGGACGAAGACGGGGACGAGGTCGACTGGGAATCCATCCTGCTCGACGGATTCGACGCCGGCGGACGCCGCGCCCAATACGAAGCCCGCGACTTCGACTTTCCCACGCCTTCCAGAGCTCCCGATCTCCGCGATCATCTCGAGACCCAGACTCAGCTGCTGACGCTCTCCGGCCGCGAGCAGAGGATCGCGCAGGAGATCATCGGCAACATCGATGACGACGGCCTCCTGCGCTGTCCGCTGGAAACCATCACCGTAGACCTCAACAGCTGGCTTGAGGACGTGCGCGACGTCGCTCTCGAGGCCGCCGAGGACGAGTCTCCGGAGGAGCTGGCCGCGATGCTCGCCCCCTTCGACGTGGAGGAGGTGGAGGCGATGCTCGAGATCGTGCAGGACATGGATCCGCCGGGCGTGGGGGCGCGCGATCTGCGCGAGTGCCTCCTCATTCAGCTGCGCGAGTCGGGGGAGGAGAATGAACTCATCCAGGTCATGGTCGACGAACACTTCGACGACCTCCTGGGTCACCGCTGGGCCAACATCGGCCGCGCCCTCGGGGTAGCGCCGCGGGTGGTCCAGGATACCGCCGACCGGCTCGCCCGGCTGGACCCGAAGCCGGGACTCAGGTACTCGCCCGAACCCGAGCACTACATCGTCCCGGATCTGATCGTGGAGAAGATCTCCGGCGAGTACATGGTATTCGCCAACGATACCAGCATGCCTCAGTTGAGGCTGGCGCGCTCGTACCAGGAAGTCGCTCGCGACAAGCGCCTGTTCCAGGGAGAGAACAAGACGTTCATCAAGGACAAGCTGAATTCCGCCAGCTGGATGATCCAGGCCATCGAGCAGCGGCGCCAGACGATGCTCAAGGTGATGCAGTACATCGTCGAGCGTCAGCGCGGTTTCTTCGAAAACGGAGTTCAGCATCTGCGACCGCTCACCCTGCGTGAGGTGGCCGACCATATCGAGATGCATGAATCGACCGTGTCGCGCGTGACCAACGAGAAGTTCGTCCAGACGCCGCGCGGGGTCTTCAGCCTCAAGTACTTCTTCTCAAGCGGGCTCGCAACCACAAGCGGCACCGACATTTCCGCTCGCGGAGTCAAGGCGAAGATGGAGGCGCTCATCTCCGGGGAGGACGTTCGCAAGCCCCTCACCGACATGGCACTCGTCAAGCTCCTGCGCGCGGACGGCGTCCGCATCGCACGCCGGACGGTGGCCAAATACCGCGACCAGCTCGGCATCCTCCCGGCGCGCATGCGCAAGCGCCTGTGAGCGGATCGCCCCGCGTCGGCCGCGCCGATGCCATCCATCCCCATCGCAGCCGGCCCCGGGGATGACGCGTCCGCGCGTCCTGGTGGTCATAGGCACCCGGCCGGAGGCGATCAAGATGGCCCCGGTGGCGGAGGCGCTCCGCAGTCGCGTCGACCTGGTGGAGAGCGCGGTCGCGCTGACCGGCCAGCACACCGACATGGTCGACCAGGCGCTGGAAGCCTTCTCCATCATCCCCGACTTCGACCTCGACATCATGAAGTCCGGCCAGACCCTCTATGACGTAGGGCGCGGCTGCATGGAAGGGCTGAGGGACATGATCCGCGAGTTCGCGCCTGCCATGATGCTGGTGCAGGGCGACACGGCCAGCGTCTTCTTCGGATCGCTGGTGGGATTCTTCGAACGCATACAGGTGGGACACGTCGAGGCGGGATTGCGCAGCCGCAATCGATGGGCCCCGTATCCCGAGGAGCTGTTCCGGCAGATGACGGACACGCTCGCCGAACTTCACTTCGCGCCCACCGCGCTGGCGCGGCAGAACCTGCTGGATGAAGGGATCTCCGAAGCTTCGATTCACGTCACGGGCAATACCGTGGTCGACGCTCTCCTGCGGCTGGCTCACCGCGAAGCCGAAATCGAAGACCGGGTGCTGGCCGAACTTCTGGCGGGAGGTGGCTCACTCGTGCTGCTCACGGCCCATCGGCGCGAGTCCTTCGGCGAACCTCTGTGCCGGGTCTTCCGGGCCGTCCGCGAGATTGCGGACCGATGTCCGGATGTCCAGATCATCTATCCCGTGCACCCGAATCCGCAGGTCGTCCGCCCGGCGCGCGAGCATCTGGCCGACCATCCCCGGGTTCACCTGACGGACCCGCTGGCCTACCCGGATCTCCTGCGCGCGCTCAAGCGGGCGCGCCTCGTGCTCACCGACTCCGGGGGAATCCAGGAGGAAGCGCCCACCTTCGGCACGCCGGTCCTCGTGCTGCGGGAGGTGACGGAGCGCCCGGAAGGCGTGGCCGCGGGGGTTGCCAGACTGGTGGGGACCGACCGCGACCGCATCGTCGCCGAGGCCCTGGCCGCGCTGGCCGGCGGAAGCGGGGAAGGGGACCGGGAGGGCAGTTTCGCCAACCCCTACGGCGACGGCGACGCGGCGGAGCGCATCGCCGACATCGTGGCGCAGCGGCTCACCGGAGTCCCGCGCCGGACCCGCGACTGGCTTCCGGAAGCGCCATGAACATCCTGATGCACTGCATCTACTTCCCACCGGAAGTGGGCGGACTGGAGAGCCACGTCTTCAACCTGTGCCGGGGGCTTGTGGCCCGCGGACACCGGGTGGGCGTGGTCACCTCGCGGTCCCGGCCGGATCTTCCGCGCGAGCAGCGCATGGGGGACATCCACGTCCGCAGAACATGGCTTCCGGCGCGCAATCCGGGAGGGTGGTTCCTGCACTCGATGTGCTCGACACCACGCACTACCCGGGCGAGCGCGGAGATCGACGTGGTGCACGCGCAGGCCATCGCTTCCATCCCGCCCGCCTGGATTGCCGGGCGGATCCGCACCCGGCCGCTGATTACCACCCTGCACACCTCTCACTTCCTTCGGCTGGCGGGGAAGGCGCATTGGCGGCCGGGCCTGCGCACCCTCCTGAGAGCGTCCGACCATACCTTCGCGACCAGTGTCGAGATCGCCGACGTCGCAGACGGCCTGCTCCCGGGCCTGTCTACCGAGCCGGTGACCAACGGGGTGGACACATCGGTTTTTCGGCGCTGCGAACCGTCGCTTCCGCCGGTGTCCGAACCTATGCTGGTCGTTCCGCGCCGCCTGTTTCCCAAGAACGGAGTGCGGTTTTTCGTACAGGCGATGCCTGAGATCGCGGCGGCGGTTCCCGGAGTGGAAGCGATTCTGGTAGGCGACGGACCAGAGCGGGAGGAACTGGAGAGCCTGAGCGCGCAGTTGGGCGTGGCCGACCGGGTCCGCTTCCTCGGCGCACGGCCCCATGCCGAGATGCCGGGCATTCTCTCTTCCGCCGCCGTTGCGGTCGTTCCCTCGCTCATGGAGGCGACTTCCATCGCGGCGCTGGAGGCCATGGCGTGCGAACTTCCGGTGGCCGCTTCCCGGGTCGGGGGACTGCCCGAGATTGTGGACGAATCGGTGGGGACGCTCTTCGAGCCGGGGGATCCCGCCGATCTCGCCAGGCGGCTTGTCGCCCTCCTGAGTAGAACCGATCTGCAGGAAGCCGGACGCCGGGCGCGCGGGCGCGTCGCCACGCGATGGAGCAACGATCGGCTCGTGGAACGGCACCTGGAAGTCTACGAAGCCCTGCGAGCGGGGGAGAGAGCGCCTCATGCCTGATGATCGACTCCTCGTGCTGATCCCGACCTACAACGAGCGGGAAAATCTCCCGCGGATCGTGCCCCTGGTTCTGGAGCAGCATCCGGGCATCGAGATCCTGGTCATCGACGACGGATCGCCGGATGGCACGGGGCAACTGGCCGACGAGATGGCCGGCGGCGAATCGCGCATCCACGTCCTTCATCGAACCGAAAAGCTCGGTCTCGGCCCCGCGTACCTGGCAGGGTTCAAATGGGGCCTCGCCCGCGGCTATCCGCTGCTCTGCGAGATGGATGCCGATCTATCCCATTCGCCCGAGATGCTGCCGGCGTTCATGGAAGAGACCCGGCACGCGGATGTCGTCATCGGGTCCCGCTACCTCCACGGCCGGGTCACCGTGGTCGACTGGCCCATGAGCCGGCTGCTGATCAGCTACTTCGGCTGCTGGTACGCGCGAACCATCACCGGTCTTCCGGTCGCCGACGCCACGGGTGGCTTCAACTGCTGGCGCAGGGAAGTCCTCGAGGCCCTCGATCTCGATCGCATCGTCTCCAACGGATACGCCTTCCAGATCGAGTTGAAGTTCCGCGCGGCACGGAAGGGATTTCGCCTGGTCGAAGTCCCGATCGTCTTCACCGAGCGCAATTCCGGTGAGTCCAAGATGTCGGGGAAGATCGTTCGGGAGGCAGTCTGGCGCGTGTGGATGCTCCGAATCCTCGACCTGATCGGCCGGCTGTAACGACCTCCCGTCAGGATCCTGGCCGAAGGCCCAAATCCCCTCGCATCAGAATTCCGACTGCTGGAATCCACGGAATTCTGATATGTAACCGCCGTGTTTTGGCCGCCACAGATTTCTGAAAGGGGACGGTGAGATTCTGAAACTATACATAATACATATTATGCGCAGATCTGGGACGCCTTCGGGCCCCGACCCGAGCCCTCGGTGAATTGCGCTTTGCAGGGATCGCGCGGCGACGCGGTTTCCATCTGCGCCTCAGGCTCGCTAGAATGGCTGCGGGACGGGATGGCGGAGGCGTGTCCGGGATGCGGGAGAGGTGGATTGATGGCGGAACGATTGCGCTCGAGCATCACGGGGATCTGCTCCGGTGTCACGCCGGGGCTGCACGCCTGGAGAGTGCCAGGCCGAAAAGCCGTCGTCCTCCCCCTTGTGTTCGCCGGACTCCTGGCCGTTTCCGGATGCGAGCAGATCGAACAGGCGCGAGACCATTTCCGGGACCTGACCCCGCACGAGGCCTACCAGGCGCAGTTGAACGTCGCCGGACTCGGAGAATCGGCGCTCGCGAGGGACTGGGAGACCGCCGGACGAGTGGCACTCGCCACGCCACTTCCCGTATCGCTGCCCTACGCCGAGGAAGGCTACATCAGCCCCGACGCCCCGGAGGCCGCCGGATACGGTTTTCGCCTCGAACGAGGTCGAAGGCTCACGGTCGAAGTTTCGGTCGACTCGGGCGAGCCGGCGCGGGTATTCGTGGACCTGTTTCGCGTGCCCGTCGATCCCGCCGACCCCATGAGGCCGGTCTTCTCGTCGGAATCGCCCGTCGAGAGGTTCTCGCACGAACCCTGGCGCGGTGGCGAGTTCATCTTGCGGCTCCAGCCCGAGCTGCTGCGCGGCGGTAGCTACTCCGTCACGCTGGGTCTGGAAGCGCAGCTGGCGTTCCCCGTCGAGGGACACGGGCCGCAATACATCTACAGCTGGTTTGGCGCGGCGCGCGACGGCGGGCGGCGGATCCACCACGGCGTCGACATTTTCGCGCGCCGCGGAACTCCCGTGCTCGCGGCATCGGCAGGACGGGTCAGCCGCGTGCGGGATACCGCTATTGGCGGAAAAGTGGTATGGGTTCGTGACCCGGTGCGGAGCGCCAGCCTCTACTACGCCCATCTGGACAGCCAGTATGTCCGCGACGGGCAGTTCGTGGAGGCCGGCGATACCGTTGGCTTTGTCGGCAATACCGGGAACGCCCGCACCACCCCGCCCCACCTGCACCTGGGCCTCTATCGACGGGGCGAAGGCCCGGTCGATCCCTTCCCGTTCATCGATCCGGTGCGCGTCACCGTTCCGGAACTCACGGTCGACACCGGGCGGCTGGGCACGTGGAACCGGGTGCGCAACGGAGGAGTCCGGCTGCGGGCGGCACCCGGCCCGCGCGGCGAGGTGGTGCGTGAGCTGGACCGGCACACGCCGCTCCGGGTTCTCGCCGGCTCGGGAAGTTTCTTCCGGGCCCGCCTGCCCGACGGCACAACAGGTTACGTGGCCGCTCGCCTCACCGAGCCGCTCACCGGGTCGGCCCGGGAGGTCAGCCCCCGGACGACGTCCGGCGAGCGCGCATCTCAGCCAGGCGCATCTCGATAACGCCGCGGCCGGGGTCGGCTGCGTCCAGTTCGTCCAGGAGAGCGCCCAGCAGGTTCTCGGCCTCGGCGTAGCGCCCCTGCGCGGCGCGTACGCGGGCCGCGTCGGAGAGGGCGTTGCGCAACTGGAAGCCCAGGTCGGTCTCGTCGGCGATATCGAGATAGGTTGCCACGGCTTCGTCCTGCAGGCCCTGCTGCTCGTAGGCGGCGCCCAGAAGGAAGCCGGCCTGCAGCGCCACCGGTTCCCCGAGCCGGCCGCGGAGCGGCTGCAGCGCGTCGATGGCGCCCTGGACATTGCCGTTCTCGAGCTGGACCTGACCCAGGAGAAGCCGGGCTTCGGCCGTACTGGCGGCGTCCTCGAAGCGTTCCAGGAACCGATTCAGCTCCGCGAGAGTCTCTTCGGTGCTGACCACCCCCACGACCTGATGGATCTGCTCGAGTTCGAGGGCGCTCTGGTCTTCGCGCGTCTCGCTGAAATTGAAGTAGTAGACGGTGGCGCCGATGGCGAGGGCGACCACGATGCCCGCAAAGATCAGGGTCTGGGCGTTGTTCTGAGCCCAGACCGTGAACTCGAGGACCCGGCTGGTAAAAAGGTCGTCCTCGTCGGGCGCGCTGGGGGCGGGCCCTTGCTGGCCAGGACGTCGGGTATACTTGGACATGAAGCGAATGTGTGGGGCTGGTGCGGGACTTCGTCGCGTTCATCCATGGCTCGCACGGATTCGCAGGCAAGTCCCCGGAATGCCGCGCCAAACCTAATCCTTGCGCTCCGTTCGGGTCAACGGGAAACGGTACCGCCAGGAGGGTAACTTCGCAGCCGGCACGATGGTGACAGGGTGGCGGCGCTGGCGTGGGTGACGCCGGACGCTACCGCCCAGTGCCGGGTGGCCTGAGTTCGTTCCATCGCTCGATGAACGCCACAGCCGCGTTCACGGCGGCCTCGGCCATGATCCGCCCCCGTTCGACGCTCGCCTCGGCGGGGTCGCGCTCCCCCCAGACCCCGGTTGTCGACATCTGCGCGGCCGACGTTCCCTTCCCGGTGGACTCGTCCTTGAGTCCCTCCGCCAGGAAGACCGCGAGCGCGGTCGGATCTTCGGCGAGCACCTCGGGCAGTATGGCCTGCAGATGCACGGGCAGGGTCACCTGCGCGACCTCGACGGCGTCCATGTCCACCAGTTCGGGAATCAGATAGAGCGATCTGGAGGTCTCGCCGGTGCCTCCATGGCGGTCGAGCAAGGCAGGCGCCGGAGTCGGCTGCGGGTCGCTGTCGCGAACCATGAACGGGCCGGAAACGGCATTCAGATCGACCGCGATTCCCTCCGTCTCCTGGTTGATGCGATCCACGATGAAGGTCGTAATGGCTCGGTTGCCGCCATGGGCGTTCAAGACTAGAAAACGCTTGAATCCATGATGCATAAGACTTTTTGCAGATTCAACATAAACTTCCTGAATCAGCGTCGACGACAAGGTCACGGTGCCTGCGAATTCCATGTGGTAGGGTGACTGCCCGGGCAGCAGGATGGGCGCCACCAGCACGTCGGCCCGCTGGGCTATCCTCTTGGCGCGTTCCACTCCGTTAAGGTAGTCGGTGCCGATCGGCAGGTGGGTGCCGTGCTGCTCGAGCGCGCCCACCGGAAAGATGACCATGTCCGTGCGGGTGAGGAGGTCCTCGACCTCGGGCCGGGTCATGTGGGGAAGATAGTTGCGGACCTTCAGGATCGGCGGCAGTTCGGGTTCCTGCGCGGCGGCGAAGCCGGCCGGGAGAGCGAACCAGAGGGCGAGGATCGGGACGGCACGGCGCATGAGGGATTCCCTCCTGAGAGCTGGGACATTCGCGTGAGAATGGTGGACCGGCGAGACGGCCGCCAAGGCAACCTATCACACCCGCACGCGTCAGCGCCTCGATGCCCCCGACGCACCCGAGCGGGCGTGTGGGCGGAGCGCCGGGTGGAGGGCCAGCACCGCGCCCAACAGGAACATCGGCATGACGGTGAGCGCCGCCTGTTGCGGTCCCACCACGTCCCCAAGCGCGCCCACGAACGCCACCCCCAACGCGCCCGCGCCCCACGCCAGCCCCATGACGATCCCGGAGCCTATGCTGGCCCCGGTGGGAAGGATCTCCTGGGCGATGACCACCGTCGGCGGGAGCACGGCCATGTTGAGCAGCCCCGCGAAGCCAAGGGCCATGAAGGCCGCGACACCCCCCGGTGGAAGGTAGACGGCCAGGAAGTGCGCGGGGGCGGCAAGCACGCAGATCCCCGCCAGCAGGCGGGTACGGTCGATCCGATCGGTCAGCAGGCCGGCGAAGATGGTTCCGCCCGCCTGAAGGGCCAGGTAAACGCTGAGCGAAGCCGCCCCGAGGGCCTCCGAGCCGCCGGTCTGGTCGACCACGATGGGATACAGGGTCAGGAGGGTGCGCTGGACGAACGCCCCCAGCGCGCTGATGCCGAAGACCAGGCCGAGCGGGCCCGCGAGCGCGCGCAGCACCTGTCGCGGCGAGGGCGGCGGCACGGGCACACGGCCTCGCGCCGGGCGAGGCAGAAACGCCAGGGTCGCGAGCCCGATGAGGATGCCGGGGAACATCGCCACCCAGAGGCCCTCCAGGGTGAAGGCACCCACGATGGCCACTGCGGTGACCGGTCCGATCGCGAAGCCCAGGTGTCCGCCAAACGAAAAGATGGACACGCGCAGACCGCTCCCCTTTCCCTCCGATACTCGACCGGCAAGGGATACCGCCGGCGGATGGAAAAAGGCGCTCCCGAGCCCGCCCAGCGTCAATAGCGCAACCAGCACGCCGAAGGTCGGCGCGATTCCGATGAGGCTGAGGAAGATGCCGGAGACGATGGGCCCGAGCGCCACCAGCCAGCGCCGGCCCACGCGGTCGGCGAGGTATCCCATGACCGGCTGCGGAAGAGACGACGCCAGCGAGAGGATTACGCTCAGCACGGCCGCCGCTGCGATGGACAGACCCAGCTTGTCCATCAGACGCGGCAGAAGCGGGTGCAGGAACGCGACGTAGGCATCGTTCGCCAAGTGGGCCACGGTCAGCGTGACCGCGACCGTGAGCGCGCTCCGGCGGCTCGCAGGCGACCGGGACGGCGCCGGGGCGGATGCTGGCATGGGAATCGTCAGTCGACTCCCGCGACCCGGCTTCGCCGCTCCATGAGCACGACATCGCGCCAGCGGCCGTCATGAAACCGGCCCAGGCGCTCGTGCGTGCCGAGAATGCGGAATCCGCACCGCTCGAAAATCCGGATCGAGGCCCCGTTCTCCGGGAAGATGCCCGCCTCGAGGGTCCAGATGCCCAATGCCTCGGTGTCGGCGATGAGCCTGTTCAGAAGCGCGCTGCCCACACCCAGGCCCCGGGCCGATTCCGCAATGTAGATCGTCACCTCGCGCACACCGTCGTAGACGCAGCGGCCCGATATCGGGCTGAGCACCGCAAACCCAACGGTCCGGCCGTCCATTTCTGCGACGATCCGGCAATCGGGGCTGCGGCCCGCGCTCCAGGAATCCCAGGGCGGGACCTCGGTCTCGAAGGTGGCGTCGCCGGATTCGATTCCCTGCCGGTAGATCTCGGCCACCTCCGGCCAGTCCGCCGGAACCAGGGGACGAAAGGTGACCCGCGCGGATGCGGGGCGCGTCACGGGAAACAACCCAGATATACGTCGGGCATCGGGCTCTCCGCAGGTTGACGAGCGCCGGCTGCGTCCATCGCGAGCGTCAGGAACCTAAGCTCGCCGGCGGAATCGACCAAACCCGCGCAACCACGCACTCTGGCGCCTCTCCCGAGGTCGGCAGACATTAGATGAAGCCGGATCTTCAACCATCGAAGGAATCAGCCACATGAACGCTCGTGCCTGGACGGATTTCGGAAAGACCATCCTGGTCCTCGGTGCCTCGTCCTGCCTCCTCGCCGCGGCTCCGGCAGGCGCCCAGGAACTCGGAACCGTGAGCTTCCCCACGTCGGGGTCCCCCGAGGCTCAGCCGCACTTCGAAGCCGGGCTGCTGCTACTGCACAACTTCGAATACGAGGATGCCGCGGCTCGCTTCAGGAGGGCGCGCGAGATCGATCCCGATTTCGCGATGGCGTACTGGGGCGAAGCCCAGACCTTCAACCATCCGATCTGGATGGAGCAGGACCGGAAGGCAGCGCTGGCCGTACTCGCCGCATTCGCGCCGACCCCCGCCGACCGGCTTGCCCGCGTTCCCACCCAGCGCGAGAGGGACTGGCTGGAGACGGTGGAGGTGCTCTACGGCGAGGGCTCCAAGGAGGAGAGGGATTTCCGGTATCGCGACGCTATGAGGCGGCTGGCCGAAAGGTACCCCGAGGACGAGGACGCGCGCACCTTATACGCGCTCTCGTTGCTCGGCACGGCGCATGGCGGGCGCGACTTCGCCATCTACATGAAGGCCGCCGCCGTTGCCCAGCCGGTGCTCGAGGAGAACCCGATGCACCCGGGCGCCGCCCACTACGTCATCCACGCCTTCGACGACCCCATCCACGCTCCCCTGGGCCTCCCCGCCGCACGGGCATACTCGCAAATCGCGCCGGACGCCGGCCACGCGCAGCACATGACGTCCCACATCTTCGTGGCCATGGGCCTGTGGGAGGACGTAGTCTCGGCGAACGTCCGCGCCCGCGACGTGCAGAACGCGGCGCCAGCGCGCCGGGGACAGCGGGCGAACGTGTGTGGTCACTATACTTCGTGGTTGCACTACGGGTATCTGCAGTTGGGACGCCTCGATGACGCCGCCGACGGGATGGCCGCGTGCATGGCGCGCATGGCGGACGCGCCGGCCCCGGACGAAGCCGCGTATTTCGTGCAGATGAAGGCGCGCGCGGTGACCGACCCCGGCCACTGGGCGCGGGCCGCGGAGATCTCGGCCGACCTGACGGCATTCCCCGAGCTGGCGCTCCCCAACGACTTCGTTGACGCCCTCGCCGCGCTGCGCACGGGCAACGCGGAGCGCGCGCGACACCTCCGGGCGCGCCACGGAGAACCCGGCGACGAGGGCAACCCGCGGCACGCCATCCTCCTGATGGAGCTGGACGGCCTGCTCGCGCTGGCTGCGGGCGATTCGGAGACGGGCATCGAGCTCCTCAAAGAGGCGGCCCGGCACGAGGAGGCCCTTCCCTATGAGTTCGGCCCCCCGGCGACCCTCATGCCGCCCCATGAACTGCTTGCGGTGGAGCTGGCCGCTCTCGGGCGCCCGCAGGAGGCACTCCCGGCCTGGCGCAACCAGCTTGCCCGCACGCCCCGGCGCACGCAGTCGCTGCTGGGGCTGGCGCGCACGGCGACGGCCCTCGGAGACGAAGCCGCCGCGCGCGAAACCTACGCCGCCCTGGTGCAGGCGTGGTCCACAGCCGACGAAGAGGTCCCCGGGCTGGTGGAAGCGCGCGCTGGCGGTTCGCGGTAGCAGTGGGGCCCGTTCAGGACACGGGAGAGAGCACCATGGCGGACAACATGATCGGAGGAAACAGCGACCAGGCTCGCGCGGCGGATGCGCGTACCGGCGACCTGCGGGGTCGGGTCACCACCGAGCGCGTCTTCCGCGATGGCGTCTATCCCTACCGTGACAAGATGAAGCGGAAGGAATACGAGCGGCTCAAGGCCGGTCTCCAGGTCGAGTTGCTGAAGGTCCAGCGCTGGGTGAGACGTTCCGGGAGGAAGGTGGTCATCCTCTTCGAGGGCCGGGACGCTGCGGGCAAGGGCGGCACCATCAAGCGGTTCATGGAGCATCTGAATCCGCGTGGCGCGCGCGTGGTCGCGCTCGACAAACCGAGCGATGTGGAACGGGGCCAGTGGTACTTCCAGCGCTACATCCGCAACTTGCCGACCGCGGGAGAAATGGTGCTCTTCGACCGGTCGTGGTACAACCGTGCCGGGGTCGAGCGGGTCATGGGATTCTGCACCGGCCAGGAGTATCTCGAGTTCCTGCGCCAGTGCCCGGAGATGGAACGCATGCTGGTCAACAGCGGCATCCTGCTCTTCAAGTTCTATTTCTCGGTGTCGCAGGACGAACAGGCGTACCGCTTCGAGCGCCGCAGCACCGACCCCCTCAAACAATGGAAGATCTCTCCGGTCGACCTGGCGTCGCTGAACAAGTGGGACAGCTACACGCAGGCCAAGGAGGCGATGTTCTTCTATACGGACACGGCGGACGCGCCCTGGACGGTGATCAAGTCGGATGACAAGAAGCGGGCGCGCGTCGCCGCGATGCAGTTTTTCCTCTCCCGGCTCGACTATCCGGACAAGGACCACGACGTCGTGACCGGTCCCGACCCGCTGATCGCGGAATCGGCGACCGTTGTCGTGAGCCGTGACGAACCGATGTCGGCCGACCCGGGCACGCCCGGCGCCGTGATCGACCGGTAGGCTATCGGTTCTCCTTGCCCTCGCCGGGGCCGGTGCCGCCGGACGTGCGAGGCTCGATGAGCCGTTCGGTGAAGTCCTGGCGCTCTTCCAGCAGCGAAAGTCTTTCGTTCATCGTCTCGACCGTCTCGCGCAGCCGCCGGGTCTCCTCCAGCGCGGAACTGGACTTCTCACGGGCCATCGCGTCGAGGAGAGTACCGAGTTTGGCCGCGATGGGACGCAGGATGAGTACGCCCCCCGCCGTGACGATGAACAGGGAAGGAACGACCAGGGCAACGAGGGCCTCCCAGTCCATTGGCTGAGCCTCCGTGGTTGGTGGTGTCGCGGGTAGGGGAATCAACACCCGTTCGGCAATCGAATACGGAATCGCGCCGGAGGTGTTGCACGGGCCTGCGCGAGCCCCGGACAGCAGCCCGCGTGGCCGGGCGGTGTTCTCCTATCCCCGCCACAGGGGCAGCGTAAGGCACGTCGGCCCGCCTTCGCACGGGATACAGAGCGCATCCGCTTCGAAGCAGGTCACCGCGCAGCCGGCATCACGCATCAATCTCACCGTATGCGGGAACCCGTCGACCGCGATGCACCTCCGGGGCGCCGTCGCGAGCACGTTGAGGTTCAGTCCGTTGGAGGCCTCGAACTCCTGGTCGCTCGCCTCCAGGCACCGGATGCCCCGGTCCCGCAGCAGCCGGCGCAGCGCGACCGGCAGCAGACGGGGGTAGACCAGCGCCAGATCGGTATCCAGCGGGCTGATCACCGACAGGAGGTGCAGGCACGCGGCACTGCCGTTCCATACGGGAAGATCGAACGTCAGAAGCCTGATGCCGAGGGGCGCAAGGATGCCCCGCAACTGATCGATTCCGGCCTGGTTGGTGCGGAACGAGCGTGCCGCCGCGAGCGTCGTTTTGTCGATCCGGAGCAGATCCCCGCCTTCGGCCAGGCCGGGTGGCTCGACGCTCCCGATGACCGGCACGCCCAGCCGCTGGTAGAGGGTTTTGTGAAGGGCCACTTCGGCACGCCGGAGCGACTTGCCGGGACGAAGCAGGATGGCGCCCGCGGGGGTCATGAAGGAGGGGTCGAAGACGAAAACGGAGTCTGCGAGGCCATCGTCGGCATCGGGCATCCACTCGATTTCCGCCGCCGAATCGGCGACACACGCCGCGAACGCGTCGTATTGGCCCACCAGCCGACCCGCGTCGAGCGGACCTGCGTAGTGCCAGAGCGCGGGATCGGCTTCGAGGGTAGCCCGGCCCGGACGGCGCATCGCAACCCGGCGGAGAGGATCCGTCATGCTCGCCACGCCGAAGCTGTGCGTCGCCGGAGACCCGCTTCCCGGCGCCGGGTGCGGTGCCGGCGTCACCGCGGCGCGCGGCCCTGCGCTCATGCGGTGCTCCCGGTCCGATCGCCGGCGGGCGGCCTTCCCCGCGTTGAATCACCCCCCCGCCAGCGCATCGCGGCGAAAACCGGTACTCCTGCCAGCAGCATCAGGAATCCCCAGAACACCGTCTCCGCGCCCGCGCCCACAACCGCCCACAGCGAAAACCCGAACGCCAGCACGCTCACGACCGCCCGCGCAAGGGATTTCGCAGCCGTACGGCCGCCCGCTCGTGACCTTGAGCGCTCCCGCAGAGCCATCATGAGCCCCGTCATGCTCGTGAAGACGTAGGGCAGGAGCGTCGCCAGGGTGGCCAGCAGGATGAGGAAGGTGAAGGCCTGCACCAGGCCCCTGGTGTAGTTCATCGCGATGAGGATCGTCGCGAGGACGGCCGACAGGAAGATTCCCACGACGGGCGTGCCTCGCGGGCTCAGATGCGCGAAGCGCGCCGGAAGCAGCCCGTCGAGCGCGGCGGCGCGCGGGATTTGGCCGGTGAGCAGAACCCAGCCGTTGAGGGCTCCGAAGCAGGAGATGGTGGCGCCCGCCCCGATGATCCAGCGGCCCCAGGTGCCCCAGATGGAGCCCGCCGCGTCGGCGAAGGGCGCCGTGGACAGCGCCAGCTCCCCAGGTGCGATGATGCCCATCACCGCGGCCGTGCACGCAATGTAGACGACGGCGGCGATGGATGTCCCGAGGATCGTCGCCTTCGGAATGGTGCGGGAGGGGTCGCGCACGTCGCCCGCGGGGACGGTTCCCGCTTCGAGCCCCAGAAACGCCCACAGGGTGAGCGCGACCGTAGCCGTCACGGCGCTGAAGGCGCTCTCGCCCGCGGGATTGAACGGCTGAAAGTGGTCGGCCTGGAAGTAGAGGAATCCCACCGTCCCGATCGCCGCCAGCGGCAACAGCTTCAGCACGGTGGTGACGAGCTGGACCAGCCCCGCCGTGCGCACGCCGTGGGCGTTGACGAGCGCGAGGGTCCAGAGGGCTGCCAGCGCCGTCGCCAGGCCCGCAGCCGGCGAGACGCCCAGCACGGGCCAGAAGACGGTCGCATAGCTCGCGGTGGCGACGGCGAGGGCGGCGTTCCCCGTGAGCAGTGAGATCCAGTAGGACCAGGCGATCCAGAAGCCCACGAAGTCCCCGAACCCCTCCCGGCCGTATGCATACGGTCCCCCGACCCTGGGCAGCGTCGCTCCGAGCCGCGCGAGCACCAGCGCCATGCACATCGCGCCGCCGGCGCTCACCAGCCACCCCAGGATGCTGATGCCCCCGAACGGGGCCAGCGACGCCGGGAGGAGGAACACGCCCGAGCCGATCATGCTCCCCGCCACCAGCGAGGTGCACATCCAAACCCCGAGTTTCCGCTTGTCCGTCATTGTCTGAACCTGTCCGCGGCCGGGCGTCCGCACCAGCCGCGCGTACGGCTCGGTCGATGCGCGGTGCCCCCGGTCCGCAGCCTGGTGGCGGGCAGCGCCGGTTGGTGCAGGGCTGGAGCGTGGTGTCGTGCAGGATTGGGGATGCCGTCATACCCGATGCCTGCCGGGGGTGGCGCGGGACCGCATCGCGGTGGCATCGTGCACGCGGAGATCACACGGGCGTTGTCGCTCCCGGCAAGCCACCGCTGAACCGGAATCCAGGAGTTCCACCCATGCGCGAAGTTCCCGCAAGAGCCCCACGTCGCACCGCAGGCGCGGCCATGGCCACCACCCTCGCCGTCAGTAGTGTCCTCCTTGCCGCGACGGCGTGCGAGACCGCGGAGGCTCCGGCCCAGGCCAGCACGGCCGCGCAGAGTTCCGGAGAAGTGGTCTTCCCCGCCACCAACCGGCCCGATGTGCGCGGCGTGACCGCGGCCGTGTCGGCTGGCCATCCGCTGGCGGCGGCGGCGGGTCACGAGGTGCTGCGCCGGGGCGGCAACGCCATCGACGCGACGATCGCCATGGCGGGGGTGCTGGCCGTGGTGCGTCCGCACATGAACGGCGTCGGGGGTGACGCGTTCATGATCTACTACGAGGCCGAGAGCGGACGCGTGTATGCGATGAACGGAAGCGGGCGCGCCGGCGCACTGGCCACGCCGGCCTTCATCGCCGAGCGCGAACTCGACCGCGTGCCCGGCAACGGTCCTCTCTCGGTGTCGGTGCCGGGCGCCGTGGCCGCCTGGGTGGACGCCCTGGACCGCTTCGGCACCCGGCCCATGGCGGAGCTGCTGGAGCCCGCCATCGGCTACGCCCGCGACGGCTTTCCGGTCTCCACCCGGCTCGCAAGCGACATCGCGGGCTCTTCGCGGTCGCTGAACGACCACGCACGCGCGCTTTACCTGCCGGGTGGAGCACCCCCGCCGGTGGGCAGCTTGCTCCGGAACCCGGCGCTGGCCACCACCCTGGAGCGCATCGCCCGTGACGGAAGAGACGGGTTCTACGAGGGTTTCGTGGCCGACCGCATCGGCGCCTTCCTGGAGGCGGAGGGCGGCTACGTGCGCGCTCCGGACCTGGCGGAGCACACCACCACCTGGGTGGAGCCGCTGCGCGGCGACTACGAGGACCACACCATGCTGGTGATGCCGCCCAACACCCAGGGTATCGCCCAACTGCAGCTGTTCGAGATGGCTAAGTCGTTTGACATGAAGCGGATGGACCACAACAGCTCAAGCTATCTGCACACCCTCATCGAGATGAAGAAGCTGGCCTTCGCCGACCGCGACCAGTGGGCGGCCGACCCGGAATTCAGCGACATCCCGCTCAATCGCCTGCTCGACCCCGACTACCTGGCCCGGCGTGCCGCCATGGTCGATGCGGGCTCCGCCGCCGAGTCGCGCGCGGCGGGCGTGGGCGCGGAGATGGCCGCGGGCGGCGGCGGGTCGGCGGACGACTCCGGCGACACCGTCTATCTCACCGCCGTGGACCAGTGGGGCAACGCGGTGAGCTGGATCCAGAGCCTGTTCGCTGGCTTTGGGTCCGGCCTGCTCGAGCCCGAAACCGGCATCGTGCTCCACAACCGGGGCGCCCTGTTCAACCTCCAGGCGGGGCATCCAAACATCATCGCGCCCGGCAAGCGCCCCTATCACACGCTCTCGCCCATGATGGCGCTCCGCGGCGACGGCAGCTTCGCCTTCACCCTGGGCACGCCCGGGGGCGACAGCCAACCGCAGAGCCTGATCCAGATCGTCAACAACATGGTGCTCTTCGGGATGACGCCCCAAGCCGCCATCGAAGCGCCCCGCTTCCGCAGCTACAACGGGCTCGGGGTGGCCTTCGAGGATCGCATCGACGCATCCGTCCTGGGGCAACTCGGTGCTCTGGGCCACCAGGTCGAGATCGTGCACGGGTGGACGGCCACCTTCGGGGGCGCCCACATGATCCTTCGGGACCGCGACGGCACCCTTACCGCCGCGTCCGACCCGAGGAGGGAGGCATACGCCATTGCGTACTGAGGAGAAGAGACCATGACCACCCTGGCGCGCGCCCTGGCCGCGAGCGGAGCCACGCTGGCGCTCCTGGCCGTGGCGCTGGGAGCGTTCGGAGCTCACGCCCTGCGCGAACGCCTGGAGGCGCGCGATCTCGAGATCTTCGAGACCGCCGTGCGCTACCAGATGTACCACGCGCTCGCGCTGCTAGGAGTCGCGTGGCTGTCCACCCGACTGGTCGGCCCTCTCACGGGCTGGGCGGGATGGCTGATGGTGGCCGGGACCGTGGTTTTTTCGGGCAGCCTCTACCTGCTGGTCCTGACCGGACCCCGCTGGCTTGGCGCCATCACGCCGGTTGGCGGGGTGTTGCTCATCGCCGGCTGGCTTCTGGTGGTGGTAGCGATCCTGCGCAGCAGTGTCTGACTCCGGGGCGGAGCGCCAAGGGTCCGAATCCGGGCAGGAAATCGTCTAACTACAT
>VXMG01000062.1:0-14242 GCA_009841185.1 Gammaproteobacteria bacterium | reverse complement strand
GCATTACGGAACCCGTGCGGGTTTTCAACCCGGGGAGGGGTGCGGGCCGGGCGGTGAGGTCGGCGACCGAGCGTCCCGCCAGGGTGAGATGGCCGCGGATGACCGGGACCGGATCGTCGCAGCGGCCCGAGCACGGCATGCCGGTCGCCCCTTCGGGCGCGAGCGCCGCGAGGATGTCGAGCGCGCCTTCCTGAACGCAAACGGGTCCCGTGCAGACGCGCGGACAGTCGAGCCCACCCGGAACGCGCGCGAAGTGGTGGTAGAAGGTGATGGTACCGTACAGGTCGGCGAGCGGGATGCGCAACCCCTTCGACACCGCGCGGATGGCGTCCTCGGAGAGGTAGCCGTCGCGCGCGTGGAAGGCATGCAGAACCGACAGAAGCGGGGCGGGCTCCTCTTTCCAGCGGGCCAGGATCTCCTGGTCGGTCATGCGGCGCTCCGTTCGCTCGTAGGCGGTTTTCGATGGGGCCTGGGGGAGAAAAAGGTGGGCGAGAGATCGTCCAAAGGGAAATCCCTCGCCTCCAGGGGCCATAAACATATGCACTCCGCGAACATCTCGCTCCCTTCGCTTGTACGCCGCGGTTTCGATTGCGTACCTTGGTGGCGCGGGAAGCGCGGGCGGGCGAGCATGTGCCGGACGGGCCCATAGCTCAGTTGGTCAGAGCAGCGGACTCATAATCCGACGGTCGCAGGTTCGAGTCCTGCTGGGCCCATCGCCCGTCCGCCTTCCCCGCAGCAACACGGCCCCGCCAGCGCTCGACTGGCGGGGCCGTCCTTGTTGCTCTCGACCCCGTTCCGGCATCCCCGTCCCGAGGCGAGCCGCAGAGGCTAGAAGATGATCTGGAACCCGAGGTTCAGGTTACGCGGGTAGCCCAGGAAGACCTCGGCAGAGTCCGCGTCGTGGCGGTCACCGTCGTCGTGGTAGCCGTTCCACCGTGAGGCATCCGTGGCGTCCTGGATGTAGACGGTGTCGAACAGGTTGTAGACGTTCGCGAACACGCGCAGGCTGCCGCCATTCGCAATCGGCAGGACATCGCCGAGCGAATACGAGGTGTGCAGGTGGAACAGTGAATATCCCGGGGGCTGCCAGGACTGGATTCCCCGATCGTCCGCGTTCGTGCGACTGAAGGGCTCGAACTGCGCGAAGTGATCGCCGTAGAACATGCCCACCAGCGACAGGTAGGCGGCGTCCGACGGATAGACCGAAGCGCTGAACGCCATCTGGTGCTGGGGCGCGTCGGCGACCTTGAGGCCGGAGATGTAGAAGTCGTATCTCTCTGTTTCGCTGGACTGGTCGTCGGGACGATAGGTGCCGGAAACGTCTTCCAGGTACTTCCAGTTGCCGAGGGAGACCGCCCAGTCGAAGCGCAGCAGGTTGCTCGGCTGGTAGGCCCCTTCGGCCTCGATGCCCATGTGGCGTGCGTCGACGCCGAGCAGGTTAACCAGCCCGTCGACGCCCTCGACGCCGCCGATGTTCTGGACGAAGCGGGTCAGGGTGCGGTTTCTCCAGGTGGTGTGGTAGAGGTTTATGTCGAGCGACACCTGACGGTTGGTCGAACGGAACTGGGTTCCGACCTCGAACGAGAGGAACTTCTCGTTCTTCGGATCCGGATTGAGCGTGCCGTTGTTGTCGTCGATCACGCCGTCGAAGATCGGCACCTTGGAGATGACGCCCGCATTCCCGAAGATGGACCATTGGTCGTTGAGGTTGCGAACCGCGCCGCCCTTGAACTGGTAGCCGCCGATGTTGCCGCTCTCCAGCGTGCGGTAGCCTCCAGATCCGGCGGCATCGCGCCTGAAGAAGTCGACGAAGGTGTAGGAATTCTGGGCCCACCCGAACATGCCGTAGAGCGAGCCTTCGGTGGTGCTCCTTTCCGCCTGCAAGTAGGCGCCCAGCCAGTCCACCGTGTTCTCGTTGTGGTAGTTGATCTTGTCGCCCAGGCCGCGGTTCTGCTCGGCTTCAGTCCAGAAGTCGGAGCTGCAGCTGCGGAAGCAATCGTTATAGTAGGCACCGCCAAGCAGGTCGCGTACCTCCCGGTAGTGCTCGATGTTGGCCGTGCGCCAGTCGACGCCGACCTCGGCGGTGAGGCCTCCTTCGAAGCTCTTCCTGAGCTTCGAGATGACGCCCAGCGTGTTCTGGTTGTTGACCGAGTTGCGCAGAATCCCGCGCGACCCGGTGGAGTTGGACCGGTTGCGGTCGATGGTGGCATCCCAGTCGGCGACGCGCTGGCCGTAGTCGTAGTTCCACCTGAGGGACCCGTACGTGCCGGTACCGCCGCCGCGGCCGCCGGAATAGTATCCCACCGTCGACAGGCTCAGGCCATCGCCAAAGAAGGAGTACCAGTTGAGGTTGACCTGCGGCTTGTGGAAGTAGTTCTCCCGCTCGTTCAGGTAACCGCTGTTGAAGCGGTCCCGGTGTCCCGCGTCCGGTCCGGTGCTGTTGAACTGGGTTCCTGCGTAGCTGGCGCTCACGGGAGCCACGTTGGGGCTCCGTCCCCTGCCGATTTCCGGATAATCTTCGAAAGCCCCGGCGTCAAATCCGTCCAGCGATCGCGCGAAGTCCGCGTCGAGGCTCGCCAGGTTCAGCTTGTAGAGATTCTGGCCGTGACGCTGGGGCGCGCCCACCGCGTAGGCCTCGAGCCGGTTGCTGGGGTTCAACTGGAATGACGTGGCCAGGTAGTAGGCCCAGGCGTCCATCCAGAGCGCGTCTCCCCCGGTGAATCCCTGGTACATACCGCCACCGGTCTTGCGCACCACGGAAGCCGTGGCCGCAAACGGCCCCATTGGGCCCGTGTTCGCCACCAGGGTCGTCTTCATCATGTTGTTGCCGAGCCCCCATCCACCACCGTCGTCCAGGCTGCCCTGGCCGAACTCCTGCTTGTACATCAGGCTGCCCGCACGGTCCGCGGGGTCGGTGATGACGTTGAGCGTCCCGCCGATGGAAGGCGTGGCCAGGTTGACGGCCGACAGGCCGCGCTGGACCTGGATGTCGCTGGCAGCATCGCCCAGGCCGTCCCAGTTGGACCAGTAGACCCACCCGTTCTCCATGTCGTTCACCGGCACCCCGTTGATCATCACGGCGGTGTTGCGCTGGTTGAAGCCGCGTACGTTGACGCGCGCGTCGCCAGCGCCGCCGCCCTGCTGGGTCGCGTAGACGCTGGGGGTCACGTTGAGCACCATCGGCAGATCGCGAGAACCCAACTGGTTCTGGATCTGCGTTTTGCTCAGGTTGGTGAACGCCACCGGCGTCTGCCGATCCTGCGCCTTCGTGGCGAACACTTCCAGGGCGTCGAAGGCGATCGCCTCCTGGCTCAGGCTGAAGTCCAGAGCCAGCGACTGTCCCGCCTCCAGCGAGACGCCGGTCGCGGACTGGCCCCCGTAGCCGATCATGATGACTTCGACGGTGTACGGCCCGCCGGGACGAACTCCCTCTACCACGAACGCGCCGTCGTTGCCCGACAGCGCCCCCGTCTGGACCCCGGTCACCTCGTGGGTCACCACCACCTGTGCGCTGGCGATTCCGGCGCCGCCATCCCCGGTGACCCGGCCCGTTATGGTGGCTGCCTGCTGCGCAGCCAGATCGCCGGCGCACACGGCGACCAGCACGGCCAGAACTGCATTCAGACGAATTCTGGACAACATCGGCTATCCTCCGGTTGAAAGAGATTTCATGACGAATCCTTCTCCATCGACTCCCGCCCGCGGGAGCGTGCTACTCGAATTGGCCGCGGGAACCCAGATCCGACAATGGCCTCGACCGCGAAGCCCGGTGCCCATCCGGCCGTCAGAGCCAGTCCAACAAGGCGCGCATTCCCCGATCAGCCTCCCGGGGACGGTCTCGCGATGAGGTAGCGGCCGAAGATCCACGCGGCCGTAAGCAGGGCGAGCCCGGCGAGCGCCACCAGCCCGAGCGTCCTGTTGACGACGGCGGATGCCTCCGAGCTGATCTGGCCTTCCGGACGTCCGATGGCGATGTAGCCCTCGGGGGTCGCTCCTTCACCTGTAAGGGGCGCGACCGCGAAGACCGACATGCTCCCGTCCAGGTCGGCGCCGTGCACGATGCCGGACTCGTCGGCCGCCTCGGGGAACCCCTCCGTCCGCATCGCGCCGATGGTGTCTGCCTCGCTCTGGGCGGCGGGATAGCGCACCAGGACGCGGCCCTCGCGGTCGAGCACCGTGAAGGTGGACGACTCGGGCAACTCCATGTCCTGCGCGATGTCGCTCAGGGCGCGCAGGTCGATGCTCGCGATCAGGACCCCGCCGGGCATCCCGCTCTCATCGGGAATCGGAATCGCCGACGCGACGCCCGGGCGACCGGTGACGCGACCGATCTGGTAGTTGCCGATGACGTGGCGATTCTCGTTCATGGCGCGTATGTAGTAGGTGCGGTCGCCCAGGTAGAGCAGCCCGTCCGGCTGCACGGAGCCGCACCCGACGTACCCGTCCAGACCGATGGCCCAGATCCCGTTGAGGTGGTTGGCCTGGTCGAAGACGCGCCCCAGGATATTGGTGCACTCCGGCTGCTGCATCCCGCTCACCTGCGGGAACTCCGCGAGCGTCGCGAGCAAAACGCGGCTCTCTTCGAGCAGCCGGTTGTACTCCACCGACGTCTCCCTCGTGGCGCGCAGGAGTTCCTGCTCCTGATTGGCCAGCTGTAGCGAGCGGATCTCCCCGTTCGCGTACAGGTAGATGCCGAGCGCCGGAAGGAAGGCGATCAGCACGAGCACCAGGACACGGCCGGTGAACCCCGGGTTCGACGTTGACATCGATCGGCTCTCCTCGTTGGGTGCGTTGTGGGTTTCCGCAATCTAGCACGTCGTCAGGAATTGCGCTCCGTCCTGCGGCAAGGTGTCCCGGCACTCGCCGGATCACTAGTTTTGCGCGCGGGCAACGCTTCCTTTTTCGGTGATGCCGACTGAGCCATGACCCTCGAATCCCTTGGGAATCTCGCGGAGATCGTCGGCGTTCTCGTCGTGATCGCGGGTTTCCTCTTCGGCTACCTGCAGATCCAGCAATACGGCATCCAGCGGCGCTCCACAGCCGCCATCGAACTCGCGCGATCTCTGCAGAATCCCCCCATGGCGCGGGCCCTTCGCCTGGTCTTCACCCTCCCGCCCGGTCTCGACGCGTCCGAGATTCGCGAGCGCGGCAGCGAGTATGAGGACGCGGCCATGCTGGTTTGTCTGACCTTCGAATCGGTGGGCCTCATGGCCCATCGCCACATGGTCTCGCTGGAGCTGGTGTGGGAGTTCATGGGCGGGGCGCTGCTCGGTTCCTGGGAGCGGCTCGAGGACTGGACGCACGAGATCCGGGACCGGAGCGGCGACGAGAAATTCAACGAGTGGATGCAGTGGCTGGTGGAGCAGTGCTCTCGCCGGTACGGCCGGGAGGAACCGGCGTACCGGCGGTTTGCGGAGTGGCTCCCCGGCCGGCAGGACCGCGTGGCTTGACGGGAGGCCGCGGCGCTGCGGCCTCCCGGATATGTTCGGCTTGCTCCGGTCAGCCCTAACGGATCGGGATGCTGATGCTGGTCTGCTCCCACTCCATGACCAGATCGGCTCCGCCATCGGCCTCCGAGAACGTGTAGCGAAGCTGGTCGACGGCCTCGTCCAGCATCCCGGGCGTTACCGTGAAGCTCCCCACGTCGTTGGCCATGACCTCTTCGTTGATGGCGATGCCCCAGCGCTCGGCGACCGAGTTGATGTGGACGGTCCAGTCGCCCATGGTCGGCGTGGCGTAGAGGGAGTATGAGCCCGCATCAAGGGCGACGCCGCCCACGCTCGCGCCCGCGCTGAGGTAGATCGCGGTCGCTTCGTTGGCTCCCATGCGCCAGGGCGCGTCGTAGGGGACCAGGGCGCCCATGATCTCCCGGGTCACTTCGGGATTGTTGGGGTCTCGGCGCAGGGGCGCGCCGTAGCAGACCTTGACCATCACGTCGCCGAACGACGTGGAGGCCGATTCCAGCGAGCTGAGGCGTCCTTCGAGGTCTCCGCTCACGAAGCAATCGGGTTCCATGGCCATTTCTTCGGACTCGGCCATCTCCATGTCGGCGGCTTCTTCCGCAGCCTCCTGCGCGCACGCAGGAAGAAGGAGGGCGAGGGCGAACGCGGCTGTCAGGGGCGTGAAGAGCTTCATGCGGTTCCTCCACCAGAGGGAATGCTGTACAGCGAGTGCGTTGCGGCGGCAGCGTGTCCCGAGACGCGACGCGAAAACACCGGGCTCGCACAGTAGGGCGGCTTCGGATAGGATGATGCGCGCCGGAAGTCCGGTCAAGTCGGACGGCGGGGCGCGGGACGGCTCCGCTATGAGCGCTCAAGGGGACTGGCCCAGGGAGATGCCATGAAGGCCGTATTGATGGACGGTTTCGGGGACGCCGGCGTGTTGCGCTGGGGCGATGCCCCCAGGCCCGAGCCGGGTCCTGGCCAGGTGCTCATCGAGGTGGTGGCGACCTCGGTCAATCGGGCGGACGTCAGCCAGCGGGAAGGCAAGTACCCCCCGCCCCCGGGCGAGTCGGAGATCCTGGGACTCGAGGTGGCGGGCGTGGTGCGCGAAACGGGCCCCGGAGTCGAGCGCATCGGTCCCGGCGACCGCGTGATGACGCTGGTTGCCGGCGGCGGGTACGCCGAGTTCGCTTGCGCCTACGAGGACCACCTGGTGCGGGTCCCCGAGACGCTTTCGTGGGAGGAGGGCGCGTGCGTGTGCGAAACGTACGTGACCGCGTACCTCAACCTGTTCATGCTGGGCGGCCTCGGCGACGGGGACGCGGTGCTGCTGCACGGCGGTGGAGGCGGTGTCAACACGGCTGCCATCCACCTGTGCCGCACGCTGGTCCCGGCCACCCGCATGGTCGTGACGGCCTCGTCGGGCAAGGTGGAGCGGGTGCGGGCGATGGGGGTGCACCACGTGGTGGACTACACGGCCGAGGCGTTCGCCCCGGCCGTGCGCGCCTTCACGGGGGGGCGGGGGGTGGATGTGGTGCTCGACCACATTGGCGCGGCCTACCTGAAAGGCAACCTGAAGGCGATGGCGCCCGGCGGCCGCCTGGTCGTAATCGGCCTGATGGGCGGGCTCAAGGCCGAGCTCAACCTGGCCCTGCTGATGGTCAAGCGGCACACCGTCATCGGCTCGGTGCTGCGCTCAAGGCCGGTGCCCGAAAAGGCCGACATCATGGCCGAGTTCGAGCGGGTGGTGGTCCCGCATTTCGCCGCCCGCCGCATCGTGCCCCTGATCGACAAGGTCTTTCCGCTGAGGGATGCCGCCGAAGCGCACCGCCAGATGGAGGCGAGCGCCCATTTCGGCAAACTGGTACTGAGGGTGCGGGAGGAGTAGCTCGCACTACCGCCCGGCAGAGGTTTTCAGGACCCTGGGATCGTAGCGGTAATCCGTGATCTCACCCGGCTCAAGCCGTGCGAAATCCGCGTGAGCGGGATTGACGATGTAGTTAACCTCGCCGATGACCACCACGCTTGGCACTGCGAGGACAGCCGGGCCAGGGTTGTGGGGGTCAGATCGATCACGCGCGCGAGAGCGAGGCGCCCCACTCCAGCGGCGGCCGCATACCATCCACCGGGGATGCAAGCGCGTTCTTGCCTCCAGCACCGGGGAAGCCCCAGTTGCCGCCCGCCTTTCCTTGGCAGGTCGCGCGCGGCTCCCTAGCTTTGCCCGGACTCGCGGGGAGGCCCGCGTGGCTCGATTCGCAAGCCATCACGGAGGATCTGTTCATGACGACCGCAACCGCACTGAAATCCAGGACCGCCGAAGACACGCTCGCTCGCAAGAGCCGGGACGAGGATGTCATCTCGGGCGGGCACCTGGCGGCCCGGGCGCTGGCCAACGAGGGCGTCGACACCGTCTTCACGCTGTGCGGCGGGCACATCATCGACACCTACGACGGGTGCATCGACGAGGGCATCCGCATCATCGACGTGCGGCACGAGCAGGTCGCCGCCCACGCGGCCGACGGGTACGCGCGCCAGACCGGCGGGCTCGGGTGCGTGATCACCACGGCCGGCCCGGGCTTCACCAACGCGCTCACCGGGATCGCCACCGCGTTCCGGTCGGAGAGCCCGGTGCTGCACATCGGCGGGCAGGGCGCGCTCACCCAGCACAAGATGGGGTCGCTGCAGGATCTGCCCCACGTCAACATCGCGCGCCCGATCACCAAGTTCTCCGGCGGGGTTCGCTCCACCGAGCGCATCGCGGACATGGTGTCGATGGCCGCGCGCGAGTGCTTCGCGGGCACGCCGGGGCCGAGCTACCTGGAAATCCCCCGCGACATCCTGGACCGCGAGATTCCGCTCGCCGGCGCGACCATCCCCGAGCCGGGCCGCTACCGGGCCTCGACCCGATCCGTGGGCGACCCGCGCGACATCGAGCGGCTGGCCGACATGCTGGTCAAGTCCGAGCGCCCCGCCATCCTCTTCGGGCAGCAGGTGTGGGGCTGCCGCGCCCACCAGGAGGCCTGGGACCTGGTTCGCACGCTGAACATCCCGACCTTCACCAACGGCGCTTCCCGCGGCCTGCTCGGCCCCGACGACCCCCACTACTTCCACCGCACCCGCGGCGCCGCCTTCGGCAACGCCGACGTCATCGTGATCGTGGGCACCCCCTTCGACTTCCGCATGGGGTACGGCAAGCGGCTGCCCGCGGGCGCCAAGGTCGTGCAGATCGACCTCGACTACCGCACCGTCGGCAAGAACCGCGACGTGGACCTGGGGGTGGTGGGCCATCCGGGCGCAGTCATGGAGGCGGTGCTCGCCGAGGCCAGCGCCAACCTCGGCGACGGCCCGTCCCGTCGCCTGGGCTGGATGAGGGAGTTGCGCGCCATCGAGGAGCAGAAGACCGAGAAGCTGATGCCGCTCTTCCTTTCCGACGCCGACCCAATCCATCCCTACCGGGTGGCGTGGGAGCTGAACGAGTTCCTCACCGAGGACACCGTCTACATCGGCGACGGCGGGGATGTCGTCACCATCAGCGCGCAGGCCGTTAAGCCGCGCGCGCCGGGCAACTGGATGGATCCGGGCGCCCTGGGCGGGCTGGGCGTGGGCACCGGCTTCGCGATGGCGGCCAAGCTCGCGCATCCGAACAAGGAAATCCTCTGCTACTACGGCGACGGCTCCTTCGGCATGACCGCCTTCGACATGGAGACCTGCAACCGCTTCGGCGCCCCCTATATCGCCGTCATCGGCAACAACTCGGCGATGAACCAGATTCGCTACGGGCAGCTGGCCAAGTACGGGCAGGAGCGCGGCAACGTGGGCAACCTGCTGGGCGACGTGCCCTTCTCGAAGTTCGCGGAGATGCTGGGCGGATACGGCGAAGAGGTGCGCGATCCGGGTCAGATCCAGCCGGCCCTGCAGCGGGCGCGCGAGTCGGTGCGGAGCAGCGGCAAGTCTGCCGTCATCAACATCTGGGTGGATCCCGGCGAATGGGCCCCGGGCACCAAGCGCCAGACCATGTACAAGTAGTCGGAGCCGGCAATCAGCGGGCCCGCAACGCGTGACCGGCACCCGCACGCCACCCCTCAACCCTGAACGAGCAATCGGAGCCATCCCCCAATGAGCAAAGCACTCAACGGCATCCGCATCCTGGACATGACCCACGTCCAGGCGGGCCCCACCTCCAGCCAGCTCCTGGGCTTCATGGGCGCGGACGTGATCAAGCTGGAGTCGCCCTTCGGGGACGCCACCCGCAAGCAGCTGCGCGATGTGCCGGGGGCCGACAGCCTCTACTTCACCATGCTCAACTGCAACAAGCGCTCGATCACGGTGAACCTGAAGAACGAGCGCGGGAAGGAGGTCTTCACCCGGCTGGTGCAGGAGTGCGACGTGCTCATGGAGAACTTCGGGCCGGGCGTGCTCGACAGGCTCGGCTTCGGATGGGAGCGCGTGCACGAGATCAACCCGCGCATGGTGATGGCCTCCATCAAGGGCTTCGGCACCGAGGGCCCCTACGCGGCCTTCAAGGCCTACGAGAACATCGCCCAGGCGATGGGCGGTTCGATGAGCACGACGGGGATGTTCGACGGATCGCCCGTCGTGACCGGCGCGCAGATCGGCGACTCGGGCACCGGGGTTCACCTGGCGCTGGGCATCCTGGCGGCGCTGCTCCACCGCGAGCAGACCGGGAAGGGGCAGTACGTCGAGTGCGCCATGATGGACTGCGTGATGAACCTGGTGCGCGTGAAGTGGCGCGATCATCAGCGCATCACCCGCGGGCCGCTCGCCGAGTACTCGATTCAGGAGTTCGACGACTTCACCCCGCGCGCGGGCAACGACTCGGGGGGCGGGCAGTTGGGCAATTGCATCCACTGCAAGCCGGGCGGCATCAACGACTACCTCTACATCGTCGTTCAGGAGCACGTATGGGAGGCGCTCGCGACCCGCGTGGGAGGCGAGGAGTTGGTGAACGACCCGCGCTTCGCCGACATCACCGTGCGGCGAAGGAACCAGGGCGCCATGTGGGACATCCTGAACGACTTCGCGAGCCGGTACACGAAGCGCGAGCTGATGGCCATCCTGAACGAGCTGAACGTCCCCTGCGGTCCCGTGATGAGCACCGCGGACCTGGCGGACGACGACCACGTGCGCGGGCGCGAGATGTATGTGGAACTCGACCATCCCGAGCGCGGCCCCTACTGGAACCTCGGCTGCCCCATCAAGCTCTCCGACTCTCCAGCGGCGATCACGCGCTCGCCGCTGCTGGGCGAGCACACCGACGAGATTCTCGGGGACGTGCTCGGGTATGGCGGGGACGAGATCGCCGAAATGAAGGAAGCCGGGGCCTTCACCTTCAAGCGCTGAGCCGACCGAGGAGTCCGGGACCATGAACGACGCCGCCACGCGATCCGCCTCGAACGCCGACATCCTGGAGCGCCACGGAACCTGGTTCGGGCATCCCGCCGGGCTCTCCACGCTGTTCTTCACCGAGATGTGGGAGCGCTTCTCGTACTACGGGATGCGCGCACTGCTCGCGCTCTACATGACCACGGCGACGACGCACGTGATCCTGCGCGGCGACGGATCGGAGGTGGCCAACCCCGGGATGGGGCTCGATGTGGGGACCGCGGCCGCGATCTACGGCCTGTACACGAGCCTCGTCTACATCATGGCGCTCCCCGGCGGCTGGGTGGCCGACAACCTCTGGGGCCAGCGCAAGGCGGTATGGGTCGGGGGCTGGATCATCGCCCTGGGCCACTTCACGATGGCGGTGCCCAGCACGTTCGCCTTCTTCCTGGGGCTCGTCTTCGTGGTTCTGGGCACGGGGCTGCTCAAGCCCAACGTCAGCACCATCGTGGGCGAGCTCTATCCCGAGGGGGGCGCGAGGCGCGATGCCGGCTTCTCGATCTTCTACATGGGGATCAACGTCGGGGCGCTGCTGGGGCCGCTCATCACGAGCTTCCTGGCCGAGGGCTACAACTGGCACTGGGGCTTCGGCGCGGCTGGCGTGGGCATGGTCCTCGGCCTCATCCAGTACCGTAATCGTGCCCGCCTGCTGGGCGAGACGGGGCTCCTGAAGACGGAGGATCGCCCCGCGCAACTGGCGGCGAAGTCGCGCAAATTCTTCGGCACCTTCTTCGCCGTGGTCGTCGGGGTCGTGGCCTTCGGCTACCTGGTGTCGAGCGGGGTGATCCCCGCCACGCTGTCGCAGATCGCGACGGTGCTCGGCTACGGCGTGCTGATCATCATCGCGGCCTACTTCGTCTACCTGTGGACCGCGGGAGGCCACACCCGCGAAGAGAACCGCCGCCTCGGGGTGATCTTCTGGCTCTTCCTGCTGATCGCCGTGTTCTGGTCCGGCTTCGAGCAGGCGGGATCCTCGCTCAACCTCTTCGGGCGCGACTACACCGACCGCAACATCATGGGCTGGCTCATGCCCGCGGGCTTCCTGCAGTCGGTAAACTCCTTCTTCATCATCCTGCTGGCGCCCGTCTTCGGATCCCTCTGGGTCTTGCTGGAGCGGCGCAACCGCAACCCGTCGATTCCCATGAAGGCGGGGTTGGGACTTGTGGGGCTGTCGATGGGGTTCTTCGTGCTCGCCTGGGGCGCCGCCAACGCCACAACCGATAACCTGGTGAGTCCGTCCTGGCTGGTGGTCACCTACTTCTTCCACACCGTAGGCGAGTTGTGCATCTCGCCCATCGGCCTGTCGGCCATCACCAAGCTGTCGCCCGTGAAGCGGGTGGGTCAGATGATGGGTGTGTGGTTCGTGGGCGCGGCGCTGGGGAACCTGTTCGCCGGGCTGGTTGCCGGGCAACTTGTGGACCTCGCCCCGGGAGCGCTCTTCCAGAACGTCGCGATGACCATCGGCATCGTCGGCATCGTAGGGTTGTTGGCGGCGCCCTGGGTCAAGCGGTTGACGGGGGGGAAGAGCTAGCGGCTCTCTGCGCGGCCTGTCGGCCTGTCTCAAAGGGGGGCGCTCTGTGCGGCTAGCCCTCCCGGTTGCGCATGTCCGTCAGGGCATCAGTGTCGATCGCGTCTCGCAGGTCGTAGAGTTCGTCCATCGTCAGGCTGTATCCCTCCATGGAGACCACGAAACGGCCTTCCACCAGCCAGGTGAACTGCGCCCGGCCACGGTCTCCGCGCCTTGACCGAAACTCGGCCAGCGCCGGATACCCCTCGTACTCCAGCGTGCGCTGCCAACCGCGACCGTTCTCTTCGTCGATCTCGACGTCGAGCCAATCCAGGAAATCCTCCGACCCGACCATCGGCAGAGCTCCGATATCGGCGATGGTGACGTCCACGTCCGCTCCGTCGCCATTCCCGTACTCGGCTTCGACCTTCGAGACGCGAAACCCGAGCGCGCCTACGGTCGACCCTTCACGAGACGAGAGTGAGAAGCCGCCGGCTTCGTCCGGCAGGACATCGCGCAACGCGCGGAAAGACACCGGCCTTTCGACCAGGGTCTCGCCCGACAACTCCAGGTCGATGCCGTGCAGCGCCCCGGCAAGTTGGCTCGCCGCGTCGGCCAGACCATCGGCGAATTCGTCCGCGGCCTCGTGCATGCTCTCCCTCACCTCTTCGATCCCGGCTTCGGCGTGCGATTCGTCGTCGCTGATGAAGACGCAGCCCGCTGACATCAGGCCGACGGACAGGGTGCCCGCGAGGGCGCACGGCCGCAACGGGCGGCCACGAACTCGACACTTCCAGGACATCTCCACCTCCAGCGCTGAACGCAGGGTCTTTCGGTCGCGACGGCTGCGAATCGTCGTGCCGTCGGGCCACCCGCCTGATTCGGTGCGGCGCCCCGTGCGCGTCTACGCGCCTCGGGCGCGGGAAGTGTCAGGGACGAACACGGCCTCCAGCCTCGCGTGAATTGCCAGGAAGAGTTATAGATCATACAAAAATCATCTTAAGATGACGTTACTATGCTACTGCCCGTTGGAGGTGTCCGAGCCATGTCGAGCACGATCAACGTCAAGACGCTCCGGAACGAGATGGGGCAGATCATCGACCGCGTCCGCAAGGGCGAGGATTTCACCGTGCTTTATCGCAGCCGTCCCGTGTTCCGGATCGTGCCGCTGAGCGGCGTCTTCACCCACGGCGTCGCCGAGGACGACTCGCTCTACCGGGCCGGGGCGGTCGGAAGATCGGACGACGGGTTGACGGCGGAACAACACGATCGCTCGCTCTACGGGCAGCCCGGTGACTGATCGCACGCTGTTCGTCGACACGGCGGGCTGGATGGCCATGGCGGACGCGGCGGACCCAATGCATGACGCCAGCCGGGGATCGCGTGACGCCTGGCTGCGGAGCGGGGGGAACCTCCTCTCGACCGACTACGTGATCGACGAGACCCTGACCCTGATTCGGATGCGGCTGGGGCTACGCGCCGCAGCCCGCTGGTGGGAACAGATCGATGCCAGCTCCCGGCTTCGGTGGGAGTGGATCACGCCTGCGCGCGCCGAGAAGGCAAGGCGCTGGTTCTTCGACTGGAACGACAAGGCGTTTTCGTTCACCGACTGCACCAGTTTTTTGGTCATGCGGGAACTGCGCATCCGGACGGTCCTGACGACTGACCGTCACTTCTTGCAGGTCGGGTTCGATCCGCTTCCGGGACGATATCCGCCCGGCCGCGGCGGGACGCGCAGTCCGCGGATGCCGTGAGAGGTGGGATGGTGCCGCTATGGGCCTTCAGGCGCCTGGCCGCTGGCCCGAGCCTCCCCCCGCGGGCGGGGGGCGCGGGGCCGCCCGCCGCCCCCGGGCGGCGGAGGACGGCGGGCGGGGCGGGGGGCGCGGGGGCG
>VXMG01000068.1:0-14460 GCA_009841185.1 Gammaproteobacteria bacterium | reverse complement strand
GAGGGCGACCTGAACCGCATCACGGCCGCCACCGTGCACGAGGCGGCGGCGGGGGTGTTCGGCCTCCAGACGGATCCGGCCCGTGGCTGACCCGGGTTCCCGCCGGGGATCGCCCGATTCCGGGGCACGACGCCCCCGCCTCGGCGTGGTCGGCACGCTCGTGTGGGACACCATCCATCTGCGCGACGGACGCGGTGATCCCGTGGAGGAGTGGGGCGGGGTGAGCTACGCCCTCGAGGCCCTTGCCGCATCGCTGCCGCCGCACTGGCGCATCGTCCCCATCCTCAAGGTGGGCCGGGACCTTGCCGAGCCCGCGCTCCGGTTCCTGAGCGAGATCCCGCGCGTGAACCCGCACCGCGCCGTCCGCATCGTCCCGGAACCCAACAATCGCGTGGAACTGCGCTACCTCGACGACGAGCGGCGTTGCGAGCGTCTGTCCGGCGGGGTGCCCGCATGGAGCTGGGAGGAGTTCTGGCCTCTGGCCGGCGACTGCGACGCCCTCTACGTCAACTTCATCTCGGGATTCGAGATGGAGCTGGGCACCGCACAGATGCTGCGCGAAGCGTTCGAGGGCCCGATCTACGCCGACCTCCATTCCCTCTTCCTGGGCATCGGGCGCCACGGCGAACGCGAGCCGCGCCCGCTGCCGCTCTGGGATTCCTGGCTGCGCTGCTTCGACGCGGTGCAGATGAACGAGGACGAGTATGCCCTGCTGGGCCGGGACGCCGGAGATCCATGGCGGCTGGCGGCGCACGTGGTGGGGCCGGACCTGAAGCTGGTCACCGTCACGATGGGCCCGCGCGGGGCGGCGTATGTCGCGGCGCCGGACTTCTCGCCCGACACCTCGACCTGGCACGCGATGCGCGGACAGGTCGCCACCGGGGCTCCGGCCACCACCCGGCAGATCGACATCCCCGGAGGCCTGCGCGAAGGCGACGTGACTGGCTGCGGGGACGTATGGGGCGCTACCTTCTTCGCGCGCCTGCTGGAGGGCGACCGCATCGAGCGCGCGATCGTCGCCGCCAACTCCATGGCCGCCCGAAACGTCGACCATCGCGGTGCGCGCGGGCTGCACCTCCACCTGAAGGGGCGGATCGCCCGCCGATGAACCGCGCCGCGCCCGCCCGTCCCGCCGCGCCAACTCCGGAGTTCGCCGGGTGCATGTGATCCGCGTACCCTCCTCGCTGGACTACTCCACCGTGGACAGCGTCTTCCGGCAATGCGCGCAGGCCGTGGAAGGCAAGGCGCTCTTCGACGCGGGCTACCTTCGCTTCGTCGACCCGCAGGGCCTTGTCGGCCTCCTCAGCGCCGGCGCACTTCTGAAGCGCCGGCTGGGGCAGGCGCCCCATCTGCGGCTTCCCCGGCAGGCGGAGGTCCTCGGATACCTGGCGCGCATCCGCTTCCTCGAGCAGGCTCGACGCTTCTTTTCGGTGGAGATCCGGCGCCCGCGCGAAATCGCCGCAAGCTCCGACGTGCTGCTCGAGATCACCCCGGTGACCACGAACAGCGACGTGCACGCGGTGGTGGATCGCGTACAGACGCGCGCGGGGACCATCCTCACCCGCACCCTGGGGTATCCGCTGGTGACCGTCGTCCAGTTCTCGGTGATGCTCTCGGAGGTGTGCCAGAACATCATCGAACATGCCGAGGCCCCGGGATGGGTGGCCGCGCAGGCGTACTACTGGGCAAAGCGCCGGGACCGCTGGATGCTGGTGATCGCCGTGTCCGACCTGGGGCGCGGCTTCCGCGAATCGCTGGCGGCGGAGCACGCCGGCCGTTTCGGCGAGCGATGGGGGGACGGCAGGGCGCTGGAGGCCGCCTTCCTGCACGGCGTCACGCGTTTCCAGGACCTGGGAAGAGGCCAGGGAATCCAGCAGATCCGCAGGCAGGTGCGCCGTTGGGATGGACTCATCTCCATCCGCAGCGGGACCGCGCGCATCGCCGACGTGCCGGAGTGGGACGACACCCCCGCTCTGGAGCAGGGACTCGCCCGCTTTCCGGGCGCCCAGATCAACATCGTTCTGCCCGCGAAGCAGCGGGGCAGGGAGAGGAGCGGCGCATGACGGACTCGGGTCCGGCCTCATGAACGGATTCGGCATCGACCCGGTGGCGATCGACCTCCGTCGCCTGGTCCAGAGGCAGGTGGCGTCGCTCTACGCGCACCTGGTGACCCGGCCCACGGGGCGCGCGGTGCGGCTGGCCATCGAGAGCCAACTCGCGAACGCGGGAGAGATGGCGCTCTCGGTCATCGATTTCTCCGAGGTGCACGTGGTGGATTTCTCGTGCGCGGACGAGGTTGTGGCGAAGCTGCTCCTGCACTACCAGCCGCCCGGTGAAGCCACCCGCGCGTTCTTCGTCCTTCGCGGCGTGAGCGACCTTCATCTGGAGCCCATCCAGGCCGTGCTGGAACGCCATCGTCTCACTGCCGTGGCGGAAACCGCGGCGGGGCTGTGCCGCCTGGTTGGCGTGCCGAGCGAGGCCGATGCCAGGGTGTGGCGTTCCCTGGAGGAGCGGGGAGCCCTTTCTCCGGGGGATGTCCCGGCACACCTTCCGGACGAGGTTGATCGCGCTGCGCTGGAATCACTGGTGCGGCGCGGACTCGTTTTCCGGCGACCCGAGTCGGGAGACTATCTGGCGCTGAGCAATCTGATGAGGAGTCTGATGGGATGAAGAGCGTCTCGGAGGAAAGAACGAACGATTCGCCGAAGGCGCGGGAGGCCTGGGGTCCGGGCACGCTGGGTGTCCACGCCGGCGGCCCCGAGCCGCGTCCGGGCGAGCCCGTCGTACTGCCAGTGGTCCAGAGCTCCACCTTCTTCTGGAACGCGCCCGGCGATGCGCCCGAGCTGCGCTATTCGCGGTACGGCAACAACCCGAACCAGGTCGCGGTGGCGAAGAAGCTGGCGGCGCTCGAGGGCACCGAGGCCTCGCTGGCCGTTGCAAGCGGGATGGCGGCCACGGCGCTTCCCGTTCTCGCCCTCACCCGCGCCGGGGACCACGTCGTGGCCTCGAAGCACCTGTACGGCGCCACCAGCACGTTCCTCGCCGATGAGATGCCGCACCGGGGCGTGACCACGACCTTCGTGGATCCGGACGAGACCTGCGCCTGGGAGTCGGCGATGCGGGACAACACCCGCATCCTGTTCCTGGAGACACCGACCAATCCCGTGATGCGCGTGTTCGATCCGCGCATCCCGGTGCGCCTCGCGCGCCAGGCCGGGGCGGTGACCATGATGGACGCCACCTTTGCCTCGCCCATCAACCTCAGGCCGGCCCGCCTGGGCGTGGACATCGTCATCCACAGCGCGACCAAGTACCTGGGCGGTCACTCCGACCTGATCGCGGGCGTGGTCTCGGGCAGCCGCGAACTGATCGAGCGCGTGCAGCGCATGCTGGTGCTCTACGGGCCGGCGCTGGACCCGCATGCGGCCTGGCTGCTGGAGCGCGGGATCAAGACGCTGTCGGTGCGCATGGCCCGCCACAACCGGAGCGGCCTGGAGCTCGCCGCCTGGCTGGAAGGCCGCCCCGGGGTCTCGCGGGTCTCCTACCCCGGGCTCGCAAGCCACCCCGACCGCGCGCTGGCGGGCGAACTGCTGGACGGGTTCGGCGGCATGGTGGCCTTCGTGCTGGAGAGTGGGGGAGCGGGCGCGGATGCATTCTGCCGAAATCTGGAGGTGGCTAGGGTCGCGCCCAGCCTGGGCGGAGTCGAGACCCTGGTGTCGCAGCCGCGCTTCACCTCTCATATCGGCCTGACCCCGGAAGAGAGGACCCAGGCGGGGATTCCCGACGGGTTCGTTCGGGTCTCGGTGGGGCTCGAAGAGGTCCGCGACCTGCAGCGCGACTTCAGCCGGGCTCTGGAGGCGTCGCGCTGAAGAGGGGCCGCCTGATCCGGAGGATCCTGCTCGGGACGCTGGCCGGAGTTCTGCTCGCTTCGCTGGCGGGCGCGATCTGGCTCAGGCGGCTGGCCACCGGTCCCGCGCCGGCGTCCGGTGAACTGGTGCTTCCCGGTCTGGAGCAGCCGGTGGAGATCCTGCGCGACTCGCTGGGCGTCCCCCACGTGTGGGCGGGTTCGCTGGCCGACGCGGTCTTCGCGCAGGGGTATCTGCACGCGACGGACCGCCTCTGGCAACTGGAGATGTTCCGGCGCGTCGCCCAGGGACGCCTGAGCGAGCTCTTCGGCGAGGAAACCCTGGATGCCGACCGGTTCCTGCGCGCGCTGGGCCTCGGGCGGGCCGGGCGCGAGACGGCCGTCAGCGAAGGGACGCGGGCGCTCGTGGAGGCGTACGTCCGCGGGGTGAACGCGGCCATGGCCGGGTGGCGCGGCCTCCTGCCGCCGGAGTTCGTCCTGCTTCGCGCCGGCTTCGAGACGTGGGAGCTCGAGCACTCGCTCGCGGTCGAGAAGATCATGGCCTGGGACCTGTCGCAGTACGGGGTCTCGATGTCGCTGGCAGGCGCCCGCGCCACTGCCGGAGACGAGGCTGTGCTGGAGTTGCTGCCGTCCTATCCCGACTGGGGGGTGACGATTCTGCAGGATGGCCCGGTGGCGCGTGCAGATGACGGAGATGCCGGCGATACCGCCGTATCCGGGGGTGGCGGAATCGCCAGCGGTCCCGTCGCGCCGCCGGACGCTCTGCCCCCCGCCGTTTCCGCCGACCTGATCGCTTCGGCGCGCATGCCTGCGGCCGCGCGCACCGCGCTGGAAGCGGCGAGCGTCTTCCGTGCCTCCAACTCCTGGGTCGTCGGAGGCTCCCGCACCGCAGCCGGAATGCCCCTCCTCGCCAACGACATGCACCTGGGCCTGGACCACCCCAACATCTGGTACCTGATCGGGCTGCACGCTCCGGGCCTGGACGTCGTCGGACAGAGCCTGCCGGGCGCGCCCGGGGTGATCGCGGGACACACCGCCGGCGTTGCATGGGGATTCACCAACGCGATGGTGGACGACTCCGACCTCTTCATCGAACGGGTAGATCCGGCCGACACCACGCGCTACCTGACGCCGGCGGGCAGCGAGCCCTTCCGGGTCCGCGAGGAATCGATCCGGGTGCGCGGGCGCGACGAGCCGGTGCGCATGGTGGTGCGCGAAACCCGCCACGGCCCCGTCATGACATCCGTGGATCCGGTGCCGGGAGGCGAACTGCTGTCGTTCCGCTGGGGCGCGCACGACCCGTCGACGACCTTCGACGGGATCCTGGCGATGAACCTCGCCAATTCCGCCGGCGAACTGGTCGCCGCGCTGGCGCTCTTCACCAGCCCCTACCAGAACGTGGTCTTCGCCGACACCGCCGGCGACTTCGGCTACCAGCTCGCCGGGGCCGTTCCCCTGCGCCGCTCGGGCCGTCCGCCCCTCCTCCCGGTGCCCGGCTGGACCGGTGAACACGACTGGACCGGGACGCTTCCCTACGAGCACAATCCCCGGCTGCTCAACCCGGCATCCGGCTTCATCGCGACAGCCAACAACCGCCAGGGCCGGGACTCGCTGTCGCTGCTGATCTCGCCGAACCGCTGGGAGGACCCCTACCGCGCCCAGCGCATTACCGAGCTGATCGAGGCGCGCAGCGACCACGACGCGGAGTCGATGAGGGCCATTCAGCTCGATGTCCGGAGCGCCTTCATCGCCCGCTACCGGGACCAGGCGGCCGGCGCCTTTCGCCGTGCGGAGCTGGACAGCCTCGCCGGGGCGCTCGATGCCTGGGACGGCCGCGCGACCGTGGAGAGCACGGAGGCGACGCTCTTCCACGCCTGGGCGGAGGCGCTCGGAGCCGCGTTGCGCACGCGCTTCTACGCGGCTTCAGGCGGGTTCGGCTATTTCCCGCAGTACATGGTCGGGCGGGCGCTCGACGCGGGAGGGGCGGAGGTGGACTCCCTGGCCGGGCAGGCCGCGCTCGAGGCGGCCGATGCGAGCGGCCGACCCTGGGGGCAGGTCCACCTCCTGCGCATTTCGCATCCCTTTCAGGACGTGCCGCTGATCGGTGGACTGCTGGGATTCGGCCGGCGCGGTCTTCCCCGGCCGGGCGACGACTACACGGTCGACGCCGCCCCGTTCGAGGGCAACATCCCCCTGGTCGAGGTCACCGCCGGGCCCAGCCAGCGTTCCGTCGCCGACCTGGCAGACCTCGGGCGCGGGGGTCGATTCATCCTGCCCGGCGGGCAGTCCGGCCGTCCCGCCAACCGCCACAGTTGGGACCAGTTGGAGCGCTGGCAGCGCGGCGAACTGTGGCGCCTGCCGCTCGACCGGTCGGAGGTGGAGGCGCGCACGGTCGCCCGGCTAAGACTCCTGCCGGGGTAGCGCGCCGGACGAAAGGCCATCCGCCCGGCTTCCCCGGCTACGCCTGCGTGCTCATCTCGCCCAGGGCCACGCTGCGCTGGAACGCCGCGTGCACCGCCTTGGACATGATGGTGCGGAAACCGCCCTTCTCGAGCTGATACAGCGCCTCGGCCGTGGTGCCTCCGGGCGAGGTCACGCGGTTGCGCAGCTCGGCGGGATGGACGGTCTGGTGCTCGGCGTAGATCGCCGCGCCGCGGATGGTCTGCACCACGAGTTCGCGCGCGTCCTTGCGCGAGAACCCGAGATGAACCGCTGCGTCGATCAGCGCCTCCATCATGAGAAACACGTAAGCCGGTCCGGTGCCGCTGATGGCCGTCGCGATGTCGAGGAACCGCTCGTCGTCGACGAACAACTGTCGCCCCAGCGACCCGACGATGGTTCCGGCCTGCGCCCTCTGCTCGGGCGAGACCTCCGGGGTCGCCGTCCACACGGTCATGCCCTCTCCGACCTGGGCCGGCGTGTTGGGCATGGTGCGCACGATGGCGCGGTGCTTCAGCAGCGAGGCGATGCTGCCGATGGAGGCGCCAGCCACGATCGAGAGCGTCAACGCATCCTGCCGGATCCCGCCCTGAAGCTCCGAGAGCACGCCGGGCAGGACCTGCGGCTTGACCGCCAGGACGACGACGTCCGCCTCCCGGGCCGCCTCGCGGTTGCAAAGGGTGGTCCGGACCCCGAACTGGTCCCGCACCAGCGCGAGCCGGTCCTCGTTTCGGTCGCTCGCGACCATGTGGGCCCGATCGATGTCGTCGCCCCCCGCGAGGCCGCCGATCATGGCAGCGCCCATGGCCCCGGCGCCGATGAAGGCCACGCTCGGTCCGTTCGACCGTGTTGTGTCCATGTCCGGTTCGGCCCGTCAGGACGCCATGAACGGATAGCGGTACCGGGTCGGGGGGGCGAAGGTCTCCTTGACGCTGCGGGGCGAGACCCAGCGCAGCAGGTTGAGCTTCGACCCGGCCTTGTCGTTGGTGCCGCTCGCCCGGCCGCCGCCGAAGGGCTGCTGGCCCACGACCGCCCCGGTGGGCTTGTCGTTCACGTAAAAGTTGCCGGCCGCGAAGCGGAGGGCGTTGAGGGCGTCCTCCACAGCCCTGCGGTCGCGCGCGAACACCGCCCCCGTGAGCCCGTACGGAGAGGTTCCGTCGACCTGCTCCAGAGTCTCGCTCCACATGCGGTCGGGGTAGACGAAGACACTGAGCACCGGACCGAAGATCTCCTCGCACATCGTGCGGTAGTCGGGCCGGTGCGCCCGGATCACGGTCGGGCGAATGAAGTACCCCGTGCTGTCGTCCGCGTCCCCGCCGGCCAGAATCTCGGCGTCGTTCGAGTCCCTCGCGCCCTCGATGTACCCAGCGATCTTGTCGAAGGACTGCCGGTGGATCACGGCGCTCATGAAGTTCCCGAAGTCGGCGGGATCGCCCATGGTGATGCCCTCGGTCTCCTCCACGAGCTGGTCGCCGATCCGTTCCCAGAGACTCTCCGGGATGTAGGCGCGCGACAGGGCGCTGCATTTCTGGCCCTGGTACTCGAAGGCCCCGCGCAGCATCGCGGTCACGAGCGCCTCGGCATCGGCGGACGCGTGCGCGATCAGGAAGTCCTTGCCCCCGGTCTCGCCGACGATGCGCGGGTACGAACGGTAGTGGGGCAGCTTGCCCGCCGCCTCCTGCCAGAGCGAGCGGAACACGTCCGTGGAGCCGGTGAAGTGGATGCCCCCGAAGTTCTCGCTCCCCATCACCACCCGGGTCACCATCCGGGGATCGCCGGGCACAAAGTTGACCACCCCGGGGGGCAGTCCGGCTTCCTCGAAGACCCGCATCACGAAATAGTTGGAGTAGACGGCGCTGTGCGAGGGCTTCCAGACCACGGAATTGCCCATGAGGGCCGGCGAAGCCGTCAGGTTGCCCCCGATCGCGGTGAAGTTGAACGGCGACACCGCATAGACGAAGCCGTCCAGCGGCCGGTAGTCGGCCCAGTTCCAGATGCCGCCGGGTGAGTGGGGCTGCTCGGAATAGATCTGCTGGGCGAAGTGGGCGTTGAAGCGGAAGAAGTCGATGGTCTCGCAGGCCGCGTCGATCTCCGCCTGGTGGCAGGTCTTGCTCTGGCCGAGCATGGTGGCTGCGTTGATCGTCGACCGCCACCGGTCGGCGAGAAGATCGGCCGCGGTCAGAAACACGGATGCGCGCGCCTCCCAGGGCCAGGACGCCCAGTCACGGCGTGCCTCCATGGCCGCCTGCACGGCCGCCTCCACCTCGGCCGGACCCGCCAGGTGATAGCGCGCCACTACGTGGCCGTGGTCGTGCGGGAGGATGCAGGTGGCGAGATCGCCGGTCCGCACCTCCTCGCCGCCGATGATCAGCGGAATCTCGATCTCCTGGCCCGACATCTCGGCCAGCTTGCTCTTGAGAGCCGCGCGCGCGGGATCGCCGGGCGCGAAGTCGAAGACGGGTTCGTTGACGGGCGGAGGGACGCGGACGGTTCCGGCCATGGACATGACAGCCTCGGGTACGGTAGGGAGGATCTGGGCGGCGACGGCAAAACGGTGGTCGCCCGGCCCGGGTGCGGCTCTTCGAACAGCCTGGCGAAGGGCACGGGCAGCGACCGGCAGGGACAAATCTCGCGATTCGCCATCCCACCGCAAGGGTTGAGCCGAAGGCCCGCCCGGGGGCTTCGCCGGGATCCCGCGATCTCTGGCCCGCGGTGCCTCCCGCGCCCCGCCACGGCGCGGAACGAGGGGGCCGCGAGTGGCGTACCCTGTCCTGCGAGACCATCTTGACCGCGCTCACCCACCGCGCAGCGCATACCGCGCCGCCACCCTCCGACAGGGGGAGAATCTGAAACCGGAGATCCAGCAGGCCAGAAGGGACTTCGCGGTCGTCATCCCTGCATTCAACGAGGCCCCCGTCGTCCCCGACCTGGTGCGCGAACTGCGGGAGGCATTCCAGGAGTTCCATCTCGACGGCGAAGTCGTGCTCGTGGACGACGGTTCCACCGACGGCACGGCGGAGGTGGCCCGGCGCGAGGCTGCGGACTGGGACGGGTTTCGCGTCATCAGTCATCGGCGCAACCGGGGCAAGACCGAAGCCATGGTCACCGGTGTCAACGCCACCGATCGCCGCTGCATCATCCTCTTCGACGCCGATCTGCAGCACTCCCCGCGCGACATCCCCCGGTTCCTGGAGAAGCTCGACGAAGGGTGGGACATCGTCTCCGGGCGGCGCATCGGCCACTACGACAAGGCCGCGGTGTCGGAGATCTACAACCGCATGTCGCGGCTGCTGTTCCGTGTGCCCGTCACCCACCTCAACTCAGCCATGAAGGGGTTTCGGCGAGAGATCCTGGACGGGCTCACGCTCAGGCACGACTGGCATCGTTTCTTCGTTGTGCTGGCGCACGGGCGCGGGGCCACGGTCACCGAAATCGACATCAAGCTCTACGACCGCAGGGCGGGTGAATCCAAGTACCAGGGCCTTTGGCGGGTGGTTATCGGCGTTACCGACCTGGCATCCGTCGCGTTTCTGGTGTTCTTTTCGCGCAAGCCGCTGCTGCTGTTCGGTGCTTCCGGGCTGGCCCTGGCGGCTCTGGGGGGGCTGATTGCGGCGGGTGCGCTCTATCTGCGCTACCTGCATCCGGCGCTGGGATTCGAGCCCTACGTGCCGCCGTTCGGCTACCGTCTGCTGATCCAGTTGGTGGTCCTGCTGGAGACGCTCGGGTTCCTTCTGGCAGGATTCGGCCTGGTCAGCGAGCAGATCGCCCACGTGCGGCACGAGATCGAGGCGTTGCGACGCCAGGTGACTGGCGGGACACGCGATGATGCCGGGTCCGGGCCCACGGCCAACGGGGACGGTTGAGCAGTGTGCGCGGGCTGAAGCGACGCGGAACTGTGGAACGAGATCGATGAGCGCGAAGCGGCGAGGCAGACGAAGGCAGGCGCGAAAGCCGCGCGCAGAGGCGGCCTCGGCACGCACGAGCGCCCCTTCGCGCGCGCCGATGGCCTCCGGCGGCGCTCCCCCCATTCCCGGCTGGCTGCCGTGGGCGCTCTTTCTCGGGCTGACGGTCTTTCTCTTCCGCGCGTTCATCTTCAGCGACACAATGCTGTATGGGAGCGATACGCTGGCCGGTGGCTACATGGCACGCGCGATCTACGCAAGCGCCCTGGCAGAGCTGGGCCGCATCCCGGGGTGGGTTCCGCAGTTCCTGGGCGGCACCCCTTTCGTAGAAGCGCTCAGCGGGGGGGATTCCTTCTACCCGCCCTCTCTTCTGCTGCTCATCCTCCTGGAACCCTACCGGGCCCTCGGATGGAAGCTCGTCGTGCACGTCGCGGCGGCGGGTTTCTTCATGTTCCTCTGGGTGCGCGCGCTCGGGGCTTCCCGGGCCGCGGCGCTGGTCGCGGGCACCGGCTACATGCTCGCCCCGGTTTTCGTCGGGCTCGTCTTTGCGGGTCACGACGGCAAGATGTTCGTGACCGCGCTGACCCCTCTGCTATTCTGGGCCACGGAGCGCCACTTTCTGGGCCCCGGCCTCAAGTCGTTCACCTGGCTGGCCCTGGTGATCGCCCTCGTGATCCTGACGCCGCACTTCCAGACGGCGTACTTTCTGTTCGGCGCAGCAGGGCTGTTCGCCATTTTCCGCAGCATTCAGGTCCTGCGCGGGACGGGCCCGGAACCCGTGTCCACGGCGGATGACAGTCCTCGGGATGCGAATGCGGCCGGGACGCGAAACGGTTCGCGACGGCGGACGGCCTCCCGCTTCGGCCTGTTTCTCGCGGCGTCGATAGCCGGCGCGCTCGTCGCCGGAGGCCAGCTCCTGCCGGCCATCGACTACGTGACCGCCGATTCCCGGCGCACCGCGACCTCCGAAGCGCTCGAGGAGGAAGCCGCCCTCGAGTGGTCCAGTTCGTGGTCGCTGCACCCGGAGGAGGCTTTCTCCCTCGTCATCCCCGAATTCGCGGGAGCCAACATCGGCGGTACGGGAAGCTGGGCCGACAACACCTACTGGGGCCGCAATCCGTTCAAGCACAACCACGAATACGCGGGCCTGGTACTGCTCCTGCTTGCCGCGATCTCGTTCGTGGGCGGACCCCTGCGCGGGCTGCGCTGGTTCTTCGCGGGGCTGGCCGGGACCGCCCTTCTCTTCGCTCTCGGCACCAATACGCCTGTCTGGCGCATAGCCTATGAAGTCCTGCCCGGCATCAGCCTCTTCCGGGCGCCCTCTCAGGCGGCCTACCTGGTCGCATTCAGCGCGGCTACGCTGGCGGCCCTGGGGGTGGACCGCATCTTCGCCTGCGTGCGCGATCCCGACGTGGGACAGCGGGTCCAGCGCCTGCTTCTGGTTGCCACCGGCATGCTGGGAGCCCTGGCGCTGCTCGCCGCCGCGGGCGCGCTGATGTCGCTTTGGACGTCGATCCTCTATCCCGGGATCACCGAAGCCCGGCGCCAGGTGCTGGCGGCTGCGCTGCCCTGGATCGGAACCGGTGCCTGGACCGCCGTCTTCCTGGCCGGGGCCGTGGCGGCGGTGGTGTGGGCGCTGCGAAGGGCGTACGCGGCGCCCGGGATCGTACTGGGCGTGCTCGTCGCCCTGGTCGCGCTGGACGCCTACCGCATAGACCGCGTGTTCATCCAGACGATCGACTTCGAGCGCTGGGCTGCCCCGGATGCCAACATACAGGCAGTGCTCGACCGGGAGGCCGGCAGCTCCGAACCCTACCGCATGCTGTCCTTCCGAAACGCCGGCCAGGACCTCCTGCCCGCGCTCCACGGCATCGAGCTCGCCGGGGGGCACCACCCCAACGACCTGGCCCGCTACCGCGATCTCATCGGCATGGTGGGCTCGGGACAGCCGATGAACCTCTACGGAAACGAGAACATCCGCAGGCTGCTCAACGTGCGCTACCTGCTCTGGCCTGATCTGCAGATGGGGAGTTCGCCGCAGGGGAATGTCTTCAGCCGGACGCAACTGCCCGACGGCCGCATCTACGAGACGGTTTTTGTGGAGGCCGGCCTTCCACGCGCGCGCCTCGTGGGAAGCGCCGTGGTCAAGTCCGACGACGAGGCGATGGCGTACATGCTCTCTCCCGCGTTCGACCCCGCAGGGGAGGTGGTGCTGGCGGAGCCACCGCCTGCCGACCTGCCGGGCGCGCCTGTCACGGGCCAGGTCGACTGGCTGGAGCGCGGTCCCGACCGCGTGAGGCTCGCCGTTCGCTCCTCCGCTCCCGCGCTGCTCGTCATAGCGGACAACTGGTACCCCGCGTGGCATGGCCGCGTGAACGGTCGCGACGCCCCCGTTCTGCGCGCCTACCACACTTTGCGCGCCGTGCCCGTGCCGGCGGGGGAATCCGAGGTCGAGTTGTGGTACCGGTCCGACGTGGTGCTGCGCAGCTTCTGGCTGGGCTTCATCATCCTCACCGGGCTGCTCGCGGCCAACGCGATGCGCATCTGGTGGGCCCGCCGCGCGACACGGAGTGCGAAACCCTGAACAAGTGGCTTTCGCTGGCGGCGCGCGTCGCCCTCACGGTCATTGTCACCTGGTTCATCCTCGATCGCGTGGGGTTGACCGTGGCCGAACTGCGGGAGTGGCAGGATGTGGTCGCCCGCCCCCGGCTGCTTCCGCTCGTCGGCGCGACGTTGCTCTTGCTCGCCGCCTACGCCCTCAGCGGGCTGATCTGGGGCGGGGTGGTGAACGGGCTGGGCGGGCCGCGGCTGTCTGCGGGCGACGCCGTGAGCATCTTCATGATCGCCAACATGGGCCGGTACGTGCCCGGAAAGGTGTGGTCGATCGCCGGAATGGCTGCGCTGGGGAAGGGGAAGGGGGTTCCCGTGGCAGTCTCGGCCACCTCTGCGGTGATCATGCAGGGCACAGGGCTGGTGGCCGCCGGCGCAATCGGGCTGGGCGCCTTCGTCGGAGGACCCGTGCCGCTGCCGCGCTGGGGACTGGTCGGCGCCGGGGTGGCGGCCGGCCTGCTGCTGCTCGTGCTTGCCGTTCCCTCCCTGTTCCACTGGGCGGTCGCCCTGTGGTTTCGCATCGTCCGCACCGCCGCTCCCGCGAATCTGACCGCCGCTCTGGTGCTGCGCTGGCTGTTGCAGGTCGCGGTGGCCTGGGTGGCCATGGGCGCATCCTTCTGGATCCTGGCCGCGAGCCTGGACATGGAACTGTCGCCGGTGCACGCCGGCTCGGCCTTCGCGGCGGCGTACGTGGCAGGCTACCTGATGCTCTTTGCGCCGGCGGGAGTCGGCGTTCGCGAAGGATTCCTGGTCGCCATCCTGGCCCCTGCACTCGGGAGCGGACCGGCCACCGTGCTCGCGATCGCCGCCCGGCTATGGATGACCGCGGCGGAGGTGATTCCCGCCGCCATGCTGTGGGGGCTCCATCAGCGGTCGCTGCCCGAGCCGGAACCGAAGCGAGGTTGACCACGACCTCGCGCGCTGCCTAACTTCGGGCGATTTCGGAGTCCGCCCGCGCTCGGGATGGAGAGCGCGGACGGGTGGGCGAGGAGAACGAGAATCATGCTGGCGACGGACAAGATCGAGGAGGTCCTCGAGACCGTGAGACCCGCGATCCGGCAGGATGGGGGCGACGTCGAGCTGATCGACTACGACGAGGCGGAAGGGGTGGTCATGCTTCGCCTGATGGGCGCGTGCGAGACCTGCCCGATCTCCATGCTCACTCTGAGAGAAGGCATCGAACGGCGCCTGAAGGACCGGGTTCCGGGGGTTACCAGGGTAGCCGCCGTCTGATACCACGGCCACTTCACCATCCCACCTGCACTTCGGCCTGGGCGGGGTATGTCGCAGCAAACTCTCATCGAAGCGGTAACGAACGCCCTGTCCGCGGTGCGGCACCCGGCCAGCGGGCGTGACATCGTCTCCAGCGGACGCGTTCAGCAGCTCGAGGTCGATGAAGAAGGGCAGGTGCGCTTCGCCTTCCAGCTCAAGCCGGAAGACCCCGGATCGCTGGTGAAGTCCGCCCGCACCGCCGCCGGGGGCGTGCGCGGCGTCTCGGGGGTGCGGGTCAACGTCCAGCTCCCCAGGAGCGCGCCGCCCCGCCCCGCAGCCACGGCCGGCTCCTCGCCGCCCGCGGGCGCGCCTGCGCCGCCTGCCGCGCCGCCGGGGCGCTCGCGCCTCGTCCCCGGCTCGGTCCCCGCCCCC
>VXMG01000127.1:0-14518 GCA_009841185.1 Gammaproteobacteria bacterium | reverse complement strand
CGCCGCCCCTCCGCTCGATCCGGTGCGCATCGGGTTCGTCGGCGTCGGCGGGATGGGCACCGCCCACGTCCGCAACCTGGTGCGCATCGACGGCTGCGTGGTGACTGCCGTCTGCGACATCCGCGCCGAACACGCCGAGCGGGCCGCCGCGCTCATCGAGGAGGCAGGCCACCCCCGCCCCGCCCTCTACACACTCGGCGAGCGTGACTTCGAGCGCCTGTGCGCCGAAGAGGACCTCGATCTGGTCTACACCGCGACCCCGTGGCGCTGGCACGTCCCCGTCTGCGTCGCCGCCATGGAGAACGGCAAGCACGCCGCCACCGAGGTCCCCGCGGCCTACACCCTGGACGACTGCTGGCGGCTGGTCGAGACCGCCGAGCGCACCGCGCGTCATTGTGTGATGATGGAGAACGTGAATTACGGCCGCGCCGAACTCCTCTGCCTAAACCTGGTGCGCCAGGGGCTGCTCGGAGAGATCCTGCACGCCGAGTGCGGTTATCTGCACGATCTGCGCGAGATCAAGTTCGCGGACGAGGGCGAAGGGCTCTGGCGGCGGGCGCACTCCTGGACCCGCAACGGCAACCTCTACCCCACCCACGGCCTGGGCCCGGTCGCCAACTGCATGGACATCAACCGGGGCGACCGCTTCGCCTCCCTGGTGTCGATGAGCAGCCCGTCGCGCGGCCTGCAGGAGTGGGCGGCGATCCACTACGGCACGGGCCATCCCAAGCGTGCCGAGACCTTCGCGCTGGGCGACGTCAACGCGGGCCTCATCCAGACCGCCATGGGACGCACCATCTACGTCGCCCACGACACCAACCTGCCCCGCCCCTACGACCGCATCAACAAGGTCCAGGGCACGCGCGGCATCTTCCAGGGATACCCCGACCGGGTCTACATCGAGGGCCGCAGCGAGTCCCACCGATGGGATGAGGCCGAGGCCTGGTACGGCGAGTTCGAGCACCCGCTCTGGAGCGCGCTGCGTGAAGCTTCCATCGGCGCCGGACACGGCGGCATGGACTTCATGGAGGACTATCGGCTGATCGAGTGCCTGCGCCGTGGCGAGCCCACCGACATGAACGTCTATGACGCGGCCGCGCTCAGCGCCGTCTGCGAACTTTCGGAGATCAGCGTGGCTCAGGGCAGCGCTCCGGTCCCCTTCCCCGACTTCACCCGCGGGAAGTGGATGGACTGGGAGCCATGGCCCATCGTCACGGCGTAGGAGCAACCGATGACATCTCCCGGGCCCCGGATCTCATCCCGCCTCGCTGCGGCGCTGTCTGCGATGGCGTTGTGCACGGGCTGCGGCGGTGCGCCGGCCGACGACCCGGACGCCCCGCTCGAACTGAGCGCGTCCAACATCGAAATACTGGGCACGTCCGAATCCCTCGCCGTCGTACAGGACCTGGAGGTACTGCCTGACGGCTCCGTCTGGGTCTTCAATTCGGTCGAGCCCTACTTCATCGGATTCGGCCGGGATGGGGAGTCCCTCGGCGCTCACGGACGCGCCGGAGGCGGGCCCGAGGAGTTTCCGATGCCCTCCGCCTTTCTCGCGGGAGGATGGGAGGGCGAGGCGTGGGTCTTCGATCTCAGGCGCCACGCCATGATCCGGATCTCGAGGCCGGACGCGGACCGGGCGGAGATCCCGTTACGGTCGGAGTCCCTTCCGTCCGGCAGCATTCGGGGCGGCATGAACCTGCTGAGCGCCGCAGTCCGAACCGCGAGACTCGGCAGCGAGATCATCGTACCTCGCCCACGCCCGCCGGGGGAAGCAGGCATGCTCGGGCTCCGTCTCTCGCTGCTGGGATCCGATCTGGTGGCGGTCGACCCCGAGACAGCCGGGACCCGAACCCTCGTGACCCTGGGTGACGTGCTCGACGATCCATCCGGAGACTTCGTCCCCAGCGAGGGCGGATTCCCCCAGTGGTACAGGCTGTGGGCCGCGTGCGGAGACAATCTCGTGCGCGCCTACGACAGGGTGCGGAATCAGCTGCGCGGCTTCGACGGGTCGGGGTCGGAGGTCGCGCCCGTCGATCTTCCGCCCGTTCCCTTCACCGGGGTCAGCCCGCGACAGTTCGCCGGCGCGGTGTTCGAGCTGAGGCAGGCCGAGTTGACGGGAGACGTGAGGGGGAGGCTCGGCGAAGCGGACCGCCAGCGGCTCCTGAACCAGATGGCCCAGGGCGTGAGCGGCAGCCCACAGGAACTCGCGACCTACCTGCCGCACTATGTCGACTTCCGCTGCAGTGAAGGCGGGACGATGTGGCTGCACCCGTTCGACCCCGACGCCGGCGGATTGAACGGCGGCCCGCGCTGGCTGCGCATCTCTCCGGACGGAGTCGCGCGCGATGCGCTGCTGCCCGACCGGTTCGACGCCCTGCGCTTCTCGGATTCGCGCATCTGGGGCGTCTACCGGGACGAACTGGATGTTCCGTCGGTGGCATCCATCCCGCTGCCGGCGGGTTGAGGGAGCCTACCGCCTTCCCTCCGTCGCCACCGCTCTGCCTTCCATCAGGTAGCGGTCGAAGAACCGGTCTGTCGCGTCGAAGGTGGTCAGCCAGCGCTCGTGCAGCAGGAAGTCGTGCACGTCGTCCGGGAAGACGATGAGTTCGTGCGGCACGCCGTGCGCGCGCAGCAACTGGACCAGGCCGACGGTCTGGGAGAAGGCGACGTTGCGGTCGTCGTCGCCGTGGATGAGCAGGACCGGCGAGGTCCAGTGCTCGATCTCCGAGATCGCGGATGACCGGTACGACACCGACTCCGGGTCGATGGAGTTGCCCCACAGGTGCACGCCGGCAATGTCCACGCCCGCTGCGAAGAGATCCGAGTCGCGCGCGAGGCCCTGCGCGGTGAGGATGCCCCCGTAAGAGAGGCCCCATAGGCCGATGCGCGCCGGATCCACGTCGGGCCGGTCGCGCAGATACTCGCCGGCGGCGCGGATGTCCTGGTACTCGGTGTTGCCCTCCCGTCCCCGTCCGGGCGCGTTGCGGAACTCGCGGCCGTAGCCGATGCCGCTCCGGTAGTTCACCGAGAGCACCACGTACCCTTTGTTCGCGAAGTACTGGTTGATGGCGTAGGCCATGTGGTAGAAGTGCATGTAGTGGTATCCGAGCAGCATCTGCCGCCGGGATCCCCCGTGGATGAAGATGAGCGCCGGGCGCTGTTCGCCGGGCTCGGGATCCGGGGGCAGGAAAAGCTGGTTGTAGAACTCGAAGCCGTCTTCGGCGTCGAGCGTGACCGCCTCGGGGACGACATGCTGGCTCAGGGGATACCGGGCCGGCAGCTGGCGGATGGTCCTGACGTCGCCGCCGGAGACCGGCGCGACCGCCACCGTAAGCGGATGGCTCGCGCTGGCGGTCAGCAGCGCCACCTGTTCGCCGCTCGCCAGCACCGCCGGGTTGGTCTCGACACCGTCGCCCCAGGTGAGCTGCCGCGCGTTACCGCCCGCGGTGGGCACGCGCCACAGATGGCGCCGGTCGATGTCGCCCGCGTTGGTGGCGTAGAACAGGGTGCGCCCATCCGGCGAGAGCGAGATGTACTCGGCGATGCCGTCGCCCGGCGTCAGCTCGACCGGGTCGGTGGTGCCCCCGTCCGCCGCGACCGCGTAGTACCGGCGCCACCCGTCGGGCTCGGCCTGGAAGATGATGTGGTCGCCGGCCCAGATGACCTCGCGCACCTCGCGGTAGATGCTGTCGCCGGGCGGGCTGTGCCACACTTCCACCGCCTCGCCCGTGCGCGCGTCCCCCACCCAAATGGAGAAGTCGTACCCCCCGGCGAACCAGGCTTCGGTCATCCCGGCGGGCCACATGTCCTCGGTGGCGCCCCCTTCGGTGGCGCCGCCCCGCTCCGCCCGCGCGCCGAAGGGCAGCCCGGGCCGGCGGATGAAGGCGACCCTCGCCCCATCCGGCGACCAGGTGGGGCTGGTGTCGCGGTCGACAGCCGGGCCCAGGTATGTGATTCCGGGACGCTCGGTGTCGTACACGCCGATGAAGCTGTGATCCTCGCGGTCGCTCACGAAGGCGAGACGCCGCGAGTCCGGCGACCAGACCGGGTCGTCCTGGCTGCCGAACACGCTGAAGAGCGGCCGCCCCGGGTCGCCGGCCGCGACCCCGGGGTTCACAGGCGCCCGGTAGACGTCGCCATCGTTCTCCCACGCGACCCACTCGCCGTCGGGAGAGAGCGCCACATTCCAGGCCTCCGCCACCCGCCAGAGCTCGCCGCCAGCGGTGCTCACCGCCCACGCCGCGCGCTCGGCGCCCCGGGGATCGCTCGCCGGGTTGGCGATCCACCCCTGGCGGTTGGGGGTGTGCCCGCGCAGGAAGACCAGCGTGGACCCGTCGTCGGAGATGCGCAGGTTTGACAGGTCGCGCCCGTCATCGTCCTCGAAGCGCGTCAGCCGCACCGGCGTGAAGCCGGGCGCCGCCGCCGTGTACACGTTGCGCTTCCCCTCCTCGTACTCGATCCAGGCGATGCGGTCCGCCGCACGGGCCGACACCAGTTGTACCGGATAGCCGGGGCTGAGCACGTCTTCGATCGAGAAGCGCTGCGCCTGGGCGGGCACGGCGGCGAGGGCGGCGAGGGCGGGAAAAGCAAACAGGACGAGAGCCGGGAACAGCAGGCGAGCGCGCGTCATGATTCGCCTCCGGAGAGTTGGGCGACAAGCGGAACCGGGGACAATCAGCATGACATCAAGGCAACCATCCGGCAACGTGCCTGACGCGCACCACGGCGCCCGGCCGACCGGGCCCATCGGACCGGCCTCTCGGCTGGCATCCGTGCCCGGCAGTCCAGTCGCGATCGCCGCGCCCGCTGGCGCTTCCCCAACCGTTGGGCCATCCTGACGGCGTGGAGCCGGCAAGCACGCAAACGAAGGAACCATCCCATGACCACCAGACGCATTCTTCTCGCCGCAGGCGCCCTTTCCCTCGCCGCGCCGCTCCCTGCCCAGACCTTCCCATCCGACGACCCCGTCATCCAGGCGATGTGGGAAGAGGGCATGGGCCCGGGAAGCCAGGCCTTCGACCTCGCGCAGGCCCTGCTCGACTCCATCGGCCCGCGGCTGATGGGCTCTCCGGCCTACTCGCGGTCGGCGGACTGGCTGATCTCCAACTACGAGCGCTGGGGCATCGAGGCGGAACGCCAGGAGTACGGCACCTGGATCGGATGGGAGCGCGGCTTTACCCACATCGACATGGTGGAACCCCGCCGGCGCACGCTCGAGGGCACGCTGCTCGCGTGGAGTCCCGGTACCGACGGGCCCGTGGAGGGCGAGGTGATCGCGCTGCCCGACCTCGCCGACGCTGCCGAGCTTAACGCCTGGCTGCCGTCTGCCGAGGGCAAGTTCGTCGCCGTCTCCTTCGCCGAACCCACCTGCCGGGAAGACCAGTCGTGGCTCGACCACGCCACCCCGGAGTCCTTCCGGCGTATGACCGAGGCCCGGGACGCGGCGATGGCAGAATGGCAGGCCAGCTATCAGCTGACGTTCATCCCCAACGCAGGGCCTCAGAGGCTGGAGGAGGCCGGCGCCCTCGGGCTGATTACCGGCAACTGGTCCCGGGGCTGGGGCGTGGACAAGATTTTCGCCTCCTCCACCCGCGAGATCCCCTCGCTGCATCTGGCGTGCGAGGACTACTCCCTCCTCCACCGGCTCGCATCACGGAACCAGGGCCCGCGCATCCGCCTGGACGCGGAGGCCGAATTCCTGGGCGACGTGCCCGCTTTCAACGTGATTGCCACCATGCCCGGCACCGAACTCCCCGACGAGTACGTGCTGCTGAGCGCGCACCTGGATTCCTGGGACGGCGCGTCGGGCGCAACCGACAACGGCACCGGCACCATCATGATGCACGAGGCCATGCGCATCCTGAAGGAGACCTATCCCAACCCGCGGCGCACCATCATGGTCGGGCACTGGGGCGGCGAGGAGCAGGGCCTGATCGGCTCCAACGCCTTCTCGGTCGACAACCCCGAGGTTGTGGACGGGCTTCAGGCCTCCTTCAACCAGGACAACGGCACCTGGCGCATCGACTTCATCCGCATGCAGGGCTTCCTGGGCGCCGGGGAGCACTTCGCCCGCTGGTTCGAGCGCATCCCCCCGGAGATCACCGGCCACATCGAACTCGACGTTCCGGGAGTGCCCGAGGTGGGCGGCTCGGACCACATGTCCTTCATCTGCAAGCCCGCGCCCGGGTTCCGGCTCCAGTCCAACTATCCCGACTATCGCCAGTACACCTGGCACACCAACCGCGACACCTTCGACAAGATCGTCTTCGACGACCTGCGCAACAACGCGACCCTGGCCGCCATGCTGACCTACATGGCGTCGGAGGACCCGGAGCGCATGGATGTGACCCAGCGGGTGCTGCCGGTCAACCCGAACAACGGCATGCGGGGGACGTGGCCGCAGTGCCGTGTGCCGAGGAGAAGTTTCGGGAGGTAGGCCGGCGGACGGCGGACGCGGTCACGGGCGCGATGCGGCGGCCCGTGGCGCGGGAAGGACCGCGTGATCCCGGGCGCCGGAAGACCGGGTGATCCGGGGCACCGGATCAGGCTTGAGCGTGTACAGACACAATCATGAGGACCCCGCACCACACTGGCATCCGCGTCGCCATCCCGGCCCTGTTGCTCCTGGCTTCCGGCTCGGCGCTCGGGGCCCTGAACGCGGAAGACACCCGCTCCCTCCCGCACGACCCGAAGAACGCCCGCGTTCCGTCAGGCGACGCAGTGGCCGGCTCCACTGCACAGGATACGATCCGCACCCGGAATCTGCTCCTCTGGGGCGGCATCGACGCCGGCGGCGTGCCCTTCCTGGACCCCGTCTTCGTGATCGACGCTCCGCCCTCGCTCCCCCTCTCGATCGGTGAGTACGTGGTCATCGGTCGGGCCGGCGATGGGACAGTGCTCTTCTCCCTGCCCTTCGAGATGCCGGTGGTGGCCGATGGCGACGGCAGCTCGAGCTTCGTCTTCATGCTCCCGGTGGAGCCCGGCTGGGCTGGGAGCCTGGCCAGCGTCACGCTCACCGGACCGGGCGGCTCGGCCACGCTGGACGAGGGGACCCATCGTCCGATGGCGATCGTGCGTGACACAACAACAGGCCGCATACAGGGCATTTTGCGCGATCTTCCGCCGACCGTCATGACCCAGGAAGTGGCAGACACCGCCGTGTTCCGGACCTCGATGTCGGAGGTGCTCTTCAGTCGCGGGATTCCGGGTCCAGGCGCGTGGCGACGGTGAAGTCGTGATGAGATCGACCGCATTGGAGGTTCCTGGCTGGCTGACTCATGGCTGGCGGCGGGATGGAAGCCGTGTAGTATTGCCGGCTCTCACCGCTGGTTCCAGAGAGCCGCCCGAGATAGAAACACACCGGGATCGGCTCGCCATTCCGCGAAGCCGATCCGGCGCTCATCGGTGAGCCACTCGAGTTTCCGGTCGATACAGGCCAGCATCTCGGGGGCATCGGCGTCGAGGGAAAAGCCACCAAGCTCGGTCAGGGAATCGACCGCGGCCACGGCGAGGTTGCCGCCCGATGCGCGCGCCCCTTCAATGTTGCCGATCTCACCCCGGGCCACGGCGTCAATGGTCCCGTCGCGCAATGCGGTCAAGAGATCTTCCTCCCTGTCGCGGTAGACCACCTGGGGCATGTCGGCCGAAGGAGGGAGGATGCGGGTCCGGTGCTCCAGCTCCGCAGACGCGAACGCCGCCGTGATCGTAAAGGCGGCCGTGCCGTCGGCAACCAGGTCGCCCTGCGGCGTCTGGATTCTCGTGCCGCGCGCGAGCACGCCGTCGCCGTCCGCGATCCCGGCGATCTGGAGAAACCGCGCCTCGCCCGTCGTGCCGAGGAGAACCCCGACTTGCACGTCGCTGGTCAGGTTTCCGTACGAGGCGAAGCGCTCTACATCCTGCAATCTCGTGAGCAGGGACTGGCGGAAGGTGATGTGGCCCGACGTGAACGCGATGGCTCGGCGGCCCGCGGAATCCAGCGTGCGGGACTCCAGAATCGTGATGCCTCCGCCGACCATATCGAACCGCGGCGTGGCTGAAAGCAGCCAGATTCCGGGCCAGTCGGCGATGGGCTGACGCACAAAGCTGACGCGACCCTCCTCCATCGCTTCGAGCGCCGTGAGCAGGTCGGCCTCGTAGCCCATGTGCGTGGTGAACCCCGGTGAGGCCGGATCCGGATTCTCGCTGTAGCTGACCGGCTCGAAGTGGGCATAGAAGCCGACGCTGAAGGCGTCACCCGTGGCGGGCGCACAAGAGCCGACTTCCGGATCGACGACGTTCGAGCGGCAGGAAAGGCCGAACACGACGAGTGCGAGCACGCTCACGACAGTTGCAGAACCTGCGCGCGAAGCTGTCCTGGCCATGTCCGGTCGCCCCTCCCTGATGAGTCGGTCGATTCTCGTCACAACCTGCTCGAGCGTCATACCTCGCGGCCCCTCCATGGTGCCGGGCTCACGGAGGAAGGGCTGTCCCTCTTATCGCTTGCAGAATGATGTCTGTGACACTAAAATGCTGGCATGAGCGTTCAGATCACCATCCGAGGCGTGCCTGAGGACGTGCGCGACAAGATCGCCGCGCGCGCTGCCGCGAAAGGCCAGTCGATGCAGGAGTACCTCCGTGGTGAACTGGTGCGGCTGGCGGCCAAGCCTTCGATCGAGGAGTGGCTGAAGGGGGTGCGGGCCTTCAAGAAGGCGACGGGAATCAACGTCTCGACCGAGGAAATCCTTCGCGCTCGCGACGCCGACCGGAAATGACCGCTGTCGTCGACGCGTCGGTGCTGGTGGCTACGCTGACCAGTGGCGACGCCAGGGGCCGATGGGCCGAAGCCCGGGTTGAGCGACACTCGCTGGCTGCGCCAGAACTCGTGATGGCCGAAGCCAGTCAGACGCTGCGGCGACTGGAGTTCAACGGACCCGCCTCAAGAACGGAAGCGAGTATCGCCCGGTATCGCCTGCTCGGGCTGGACATCGACCTCTACCCATTCGCCCCGTTGGCAGACCGGACATGGGAATTGCGCCACAACATCACCATCTACGATGCGTGGTACGTGGCGCTCGCCGAGGCCCTCTCCTGCCCGCTGCTCACGCTCGACCGTCGCCTCGCCCGCGCTCCCGGCCCGACCTGCGAGATCATCACCCCACCCGACCTCCGCATCATACGCGAGCCCGCCATAGCCTCGGGCTGGACGCCGTTTTCGTCCGGTTAGACGTCGCCTCCGCCACCGCGCGCGGGGAGCGCGGCGATCTGGCGGGCTGCGCGAATGCCCGAGAGAAACGCGCCGTGCACGGTGGACGGGAATTCCGCGTGTGTCGCCTCCCCCGCAAAGAACAGCTTGTCGCCGATGGGTTCCCCCAGTTCGGCATATCGCCGATACGAGGATCCGGCCGGGACGTACGAGTAGGACCCCTGCGCCCACGGATCCGAGCGCCAACGTGTGATGAGGGCATCCACGGGCGGCGGGATGACGCCATACATGCTCCCGAGCGCCGCAACCGCCTGCGCGACGACTTCCTGGTCTGAAAGCCCCTCGATCCGAGCGCCGTAGGCCCCGGCGTTGAACATCATCAGAATCGGATGCCCTGTGTAAGGATACAGGTTGAGTGTCTCGGCCCACTGCCCTCTCCGGGCACCGACGTAACCGATGAGTTCCACGTCGCTGTCCCAGAACACGTCTTCAAACACCAGGCACGTCTTGTTGAGCACGCCCATCTCCAGGCCATCGATCGCGTCGCGCTTCCGTGGCGGCAACGCGGGCAGGAACGATATGAGGTCCTGCTTCAGCACTCCGAGCGGAACCGTCACCACGACTCGGGTGGCCTCGAAGGTCGCACCGGCGGCCATCGTCAGGATGGTGTCCGTCCCCGCGTAGTCGATCTCCGTCACGGCTTCCCGGAACCGGATGTCCAGGCCATCCGCCAGAACGTCGGCGACCTGTCCGTATCCGCCCGGAAACACCGCGTCATGGCCGCCATACTCATCTCCGCCCTGGATGCTCTCCAGCGAGAGGTTCCGCAGGTCGGCGGCGTACTCGTGCTCGACGATGGTGTTCAACAGATAGTCCAGATAGCGCCGGTCAGGGGCCGTCAGCGGCTCGATCTCGAGCAGCTGTTCGTAGACGGACTGCAGGTTGGTGCCGGACTGGCCCTCCGCCAGCCGCCAGAACCGGCGCAGCGCCCGCCCGGCGGATGGTGACGGCCTCTCGGCATTGTGGAAGCGCACCACGTCGTTGTCGTAGTCGGTGGGGTGCGTCTCGATGCCGTTTCCCCTGGCGATGGCGGTGATGGGGTTGCCATCTACGCCGTGGATCCAGGATGCCCCGAGATCGACGGGAATGTCGCCACCAATGGCGTTTGTCCAGAGGCGCCCGCCGATTCGGTCACGCGCCTCCAGAATCGCGACGTCTGCAAATCCGAGCTCACGGAGTTCGGCGGCCGCTGCGAGGCCGGCCACGCCTGCGCCGACGATGAGGACTCGTTCGTCGCGCCGCGAAGAATCAGCGGCGGTGGCGCCGCGGTGCGAAGGGACACCACGCAGTTTCGCCAGTGAGGACGCGCCGGGCGCGAGTCCGGTCGCGGCGAGTGCGCCTTTGAGGAAGGTGCGGCGAGTCAGCCTCCGCCCTGTCACGGAGCCGCGTCCTCCGCGCCTGCCCGAGGGACGGGCGCGGAGGTGTGGCCGCTCAGGATGCGCCACCCGTCGGCCTCGTGGACCCAGACCGTCGTCATCGCCCCGCCGTACGTGAACGCGAACCCGTCTTCGTCCTCGAGCGTGCTCTCGAACAGAGAACGGACGAGCGCGACGCCGGGCGCCAGCGCCTCGATGTCGTTGTCCGAGTACTCCGTGGTCACCCGCATTCCCGGGCCGAGACCCTCGAGCGCGGCGCGCACGTCGGCCGCCGACTCGTAGCGCAGCGCCCCGCTCTCATAGAACCGAAACGCGGGGGACTCGGAGTAGAAGCCGGCGACCGCCGTCGGGTCCGGGCCCGAGCCGAGTTCGCGAAACGCATCGAGCGCATTCGACACGCTGTCACGGATCGCCGCGGCGTGAGCTTCCGACAGTCCGGCGGGGTCCGGGTCGGGCCGGCAGCCGGAAGTCGCGCAGAGGGCGAGACACGCGGCCGCCAGCGCCCGTCGGCGAAGGGAAGGTGATCTCATGCTCAGTGATCCTCCAACGCGGTTGCTCCGCCGCGGCGCTCGGTCGGCATCGCAGGTGCGTCCGGTCGTGCTCGGATCCCTCGCTCAGCGCGTCTGTGGCGCGTTCATCTGCAACGGGATGATGTCCACGTTCCAGCGGGTGTCGCCCAGCAGGTGCTTCACGAAGTACTCGGCGCGCAGCCAGAACCAGTAGTCGCTCATGTCGCCGAAGCCGTGGCGCTGCCCCGGGAAGATGAAGAAGTCGAAGCGCTTGTTGGCGCGGATGAGCGCTTCCGCCATGCGGAAGGTGCCGGCGTGGTGCACGTTGTTGTCGTTGTCGCCGGTGGTGAGCAGCAAGTGGCCCTTGAGGTTGGCGGCAAGGTCGGAGTTGCGCTCGATGTCGTATTCGAAGCTCACATTGCCCTCGTCGTCCACGACCTCCTTCACGCCGTGATGAGTCTCCGACCAGGACCGGTTGTACACGTCGTTGTTGTGGTTGCCCGCCGACGACACCGCCACCTTGAAGAAGTCGGGATAGACGAGCATGGCCGCGGTGGACATGAAGCCGCCGCCGGAATGGCCGTATATTCCCACTTTGTCTATGTCTATAAAGTCGTGGCGGTCGGCCAGTTGTTCGATGACTGCTTTCTTGTCAGCCAGTCCATAGTCGCGCAGGTCGCCATATCCATAGTTGTGGTACCACTTTGAGCGATCGGGGTGGCCGCCCCGGTTCCCCATGGTCACGACGATCATGCCGAACTGCGCGAGCGCCTGCTCGTACGGGTTGGCCGACCACGACTTCGACACCGACTCGGTCTGCGGTCCCGGATAGACGTAGGCCACAATGGGATACGTCTTCGAGGGATCGAAGTCGTAGGGCCTGTACATCACGCCGTAGATGTCGGTCACGCCGTCCGCGGCTTCCACCTGGTACGGCTCGGGGAACTGGTACCCGGCCGCTTCCAGGGCGCCGAAGTCTGCCTCGCCCAGATCCATGATGCGCCGGCCCGAGGCGTCGAAGAGCGCGGACGTGGGCGCCGTGTCCACGCGCGAGTAGTTGCTGACGAAGTAGCGGTTCGACTCGCCCATCTCGGACTGGAAGTCGAAGTTCCCCGGGTTCAGCAGCGTGAGCCCCGTCCCGTTCAGGCTCACCCGGTAGAGGTGGGCGTAGTATGGATCCTCGCCCTCCTCCCGGCCCTGCCCGGTGAAGAAGACGAAGCCGCGCGCCTCGTCCACGCCGACGATGCCGTCCACGTGCCAGGGACCCTCGGTGAGCCGCTGCCTCAGTTCCCCGTCGGGCCCGTAGAGGTAGAGGTGGGCCCAGCCGTCCCGCTCCGACCACCACAACATGTCGCCGCCCGCAAGCATCTCTACCGGGCGCGTCTCGATGTAGGTGTTCAGGCTGTCCACGAAAAGCATGCGCGCATCACCGCTGCCGGCGTCGGCGACCATGACCGCAGCCCGGTGGCGGTCCCGGCTCAGGCGCACGAAGTAGAGCTCCTCGGAGTCGTCCGAAATCCACAGCGAGCGATCCGGCTCCTCGGAGTCCGGGTAGTCGAACTGACGCTGCGTCGTGATGCGCAGATCCTCGTCCTTCCAGGGCTCGTGGGAGACCGTCACCTGGCTCTTGGAGGCGAGGTCGTAGACGATGATCTCCTCCTGGGTCACCGACTCCTCCCCGGCCATCTCATAGGAGTAGGTCTCGAGTTCCGGGCGGTCGTTGCCATTCCCCACCACGTGCACGACCCAGAGTTCGCCCACCTCGCGGTTGTCGCGCCGAATCAGCGCAAAGCGCTCCGAGTCCCTGGCCCACGAGATCGACGCCGCCTTGCGGTCGTCCTTTTCCTCCTCGAGGGTGACGTTGGTCTCGCCGCGTCCGGTGAAATTGGCCTCGTACGTGTAGTACTGCTCTCCGTCGGTGGTGAGCTGGGTCTCGGTGACCTCCACGTCGTCTTCGGCGTCGTCGGCTTCGTCCCCGGACTTGCCGCGGCGGGCCTCCAGAATCTGCTCGTAGTCGTCGCCGCCCATCATGAAGAGGTTGTGGTCGCGGGCGAAGACCACGGTCTGGCCGTCCGGCGACACGCTGGCCCAGTCCGGATGGTTGTCGGGCGCCTCGTAGTCTTCGAGCTCCCGCAGGGTCCGGGTCGAAACCGTGTACTCGAAATAGTGAACGCGCTTGCGGGTGGAGCTGCCCGAGTCGTCCTCCTCCTCGTCCTGGTCCTCCTCCGTTTCCTCGTCCTCATCCTCCACCTCCTCGTCCTGCGAGGATTCCACCTCGAAGTGGAGGATGTTGTCGCTGATGAAACGGATGTTGCGGATGGGAAGGTGCTGCCCGTCCCAGGGATCGCGGGTGATGCGCGTCAGTTCGGCGGCGATGCGGTCGTTGTCAAAGAGCAGGGTGCGCGAGCCGGCGCCGGGATCGACGATGTAGAAGAACTTGCCGTCGGCGTTCTCCCACTCGTACCAGAACCTGTCGGTCCCCTCGATCCACTGCGGGTCGACCGACGTCGAGTGCACCATCTCGCTGATGCGATAGGGCGCGAAGCGCGCGGCGAGATCGTAGTTCGCCGAACCGGCCTGGGCATCCGACTCCTGCGGCGCGGGGGCGGGAGCCGCCTCCGCGGGACGCGGCGCGAGCGCGATGAGCATGAGCAGGGGCGAAAACGCGCGCGGCACGGGCGAAAACGGACGGGAGAGAAACCTGACGATGGCGTTCATGGTAGGGCCCTGTTCGGATGGAGGGACGACGCGGGGGCTCCCCGGGGGCGGTTGTGCACAAGTGAATCCGTCGCCGAAAGCGGGGCAAGGGCGAACGGGCTCGCCTGGCGAACGCGGGGACACCGTCGGGGAACCATCCCGCGGGTTCACGCGATAAACGAGTCTCGCGCGGGTGCTTCGAGCCGCGGCGCCGGCGCCGGTTTCCTCGAACGGGGCGGATGGGCATGGAACCGGAAATCCTGATCGTGCTGGTGTCCGTCTTCGTCACCGGCGGCATGATCGGCGCGGCCGGCATCCTGCTCGCGCAGTTCTTCATGCGCCGCATTCCGGGAGTGAGCGCAACCGGCGCCCCGACGCGCGCCGAACTCGAGGGAATCCGCCGCGACGTCACCGAGATCGCCTACCACCTGGGGTCGGTTGAAGAACGCCTCGACTTCGCGGAACAGCTGCTGGGAGGCGCGACTCCGACCGAGGTGCCCAGGGCCGTGGCGAAGAAGGCGGAGGGTATCGCGCGCGTGTCCGGCGGCCCCGGAGGTGGCGGCACCCCCGCGGGTTGATGCACTTTGCGGGCGGGACGGACGGCAACGATCCCTCGATCGCGCCGCCCGTTCCCTTCCACCCCCCCTCCGGCCCGCCCCCGCCCCCGCCGCCCGGCGCCGGGGGGAGATAAAGAA
>VXMG01000134.1:0-14697 GCA_009841185.1 Gammaproteobacteria bacterium | reverse complement strand
GTAGTTAGACGATTCCCTGCCGGGATTCAGACCTCTGCCCATCCGCCCGTCAGACACCTCTGCGCAGGAGAATCCCCATGAAGAACCCTCCCGAAGGCTGGCCGAGAATCACGCCCGCCGTCTTCTACGATGATGCCGCAGCCGCGATCGACTGGCTGACCAGCGCCTTCGGATTCATCGTTCGCGTCCGGGTTGAGAACGACGACGGACAGATCGTCCACTCGCAGCTTGCCATAAACGGCGGCCTCATCATGGTCGGACAGGCGGGGCTGACGCCCGGCCGCACGTACCCCCGATCTCCGCAGGCCGCCGGCGGCGCCAACACGCAGGCGCTGTGCGTGTTCGTAGACGATGTCGACGCCCACTGCGCGCATGCCCGCGAAGCGGGAGCTGCGATCACGACCGAGCCGGCGACCCAGGACTACGGCGAGGGCTACTGGACGGAACGTACCTACGCAGCCCGCGATCCCGAGGGGCATCACTGGTGGTTCCTGCAGCGTCTGTGAGATCTCGTCCACGGCCCTTTAGCACGCGTCCGCAAACCGTCTCCTCCACGGCACTAACAGCGTCTCCTCCACGGCACTGCACCGCTCTCTAACGGGTCTCCTCCACGGCCTCCCGCGCTGCGGCCTCGGTCGCCCAGGGAACATCCGAGTCCCGATACATGGCGGCTCCGTTGGAGAAAGGACCCGAGGCAACCGCCGGAAGGTTCGCTGGAGCGCCTGACCCAATCATCCCGGTAGCTTCCGGCGCATCCGCCATCGCTCTCCCTTTGCGCGTGAAGAACAGCGCTAGCCCGGCGCGGTCCGTGCAAACCCTCACCCGCCCCTCGTGGACGGCCCTGTGATGGCGGCGGCAAAGGAGCAGCAGATTGCTCAGCTTGGTCTCACCTCCGTCAGCCCGGTGCCGAACGTGATGAGCTTCCGTGAAGCGGCTGGCGCACCCGGGAAAGCGGCAGCCACGGTCGCGCTCTTCGAGCGCACGGCGGATATGAGGCGGAACCGTGCGTGTCTTGCGGCCCACGCTCAGCATCCGGCCACTGGCGCTTGGCCCGCGGGTTTCAGGCTTGCCGTGCACCATCTCGACGACCGCTGCATCGCACGCCATGCGCCTCGACGTTTCCGCGGCAGGCTCGGGGATGCGTTTGTCCTGCCGCACTTCCTCCCCGGCACGTTCCTCCCGCCGATACAACGCGTCCGCCGCAGCTTCCAGGGCCCGCATCAGGACCGCCCCGACCTCCGGCTCGCGCGCTGGCCCGATCTTGGTGCCGGCCCGCCAGGCGAGCCACTCGGCGCAGGATCCGAAGTCGCCCTTCCATCCGCCCCGGCGATCGAAGTCGGCGAGCAGCGCCATCATCCGTCCTTCAGCGGCATTGATACTCGCCGCAAAGTCGGCGATGCGCTCACCCAACTGATGGAGTTCATCGTGCTCATCGGATGGCGAAGCTCCGTCGGCGCGAGATGCGGCACTGTCTTCTTCGACAGTCACTCTGCCCTTCCGCAGGTCGTTGTCGCAGGTCGTTGCGGGCATGATCACCGGATTGCTCCTTGATTGGGGATACCCTCGTCGCATGTTAAATATAACGGGAGCATATTCGACCCTCTCAGATGCCTCCAGAGAGCAAAAGTCGATGTCCCGGATGATTCGCGGAGGAGAATGCGGACCAGACGCCTGCATCGCCTTTCCAGCGTGCCTGACGGCTATTCCAGCGAGGATCCCGGATGGTGTCGACTCGTGGCTCCAGAATCCGTCAATGGTAAAATGGGACTATCAGATGTAAATTGGGGACATTCCGACGCCCTCGCGCGCCCGCGCTCACTCCACCGCCACCCCTCCCGGCGCCACCCGCTTCTCTGCCAGGCCGAGGGCCCCGTCGACCAGGAGGGCGAGCGCGGCGGCCGGGATTGCGCCCGACAGGATCATGCGCGTGTCCGAGAGGGCCAGCCCGGCCACGATGGGGTCGCCGAGTCCGCCGGCCCCGATGAATGCGGCGATGGTAGCGGTGCCCACGTTGATCACGGCCGCGGTGCGGAGGCCCGCCATGATCACCGGGGCCGCGAGCGGGAGGCGCACGTGCCTGAGCAATTGCGCGGGGGTCATGCCCAGCGCGCGCGCGGCATCGACGGCTGCCGGGTTGGCGTCGCGCACGCCCGTATAGGTGTTGCGCAGGATCGGGAAGAGGGAGTAGAGGAAGAGGGCGAACACGGCCGGCACAACCCCGATCCCGAGCGCGGGGATCATGAAGGCGAGCAGGGCCAGGCTGGGGACGGTCTGCACCAGGCCGATGGCGCGGATCACGCCTTCCGCCCCTCCCGCCACCCGCACGAGCATCAACCCCGCAGGGATGGCGAGCAGCGCGGCGGCCGCGAGGGAGACGATCACCAGCACGATGTGGCGGCGCGCATGGCCCAGCATGTCGGCGCGATTCTGCCACATGTATGAGACGAAGCCGACGACCGGGCTCCGGGCGGACTCGGCGGCCGTGGCTGATTCCCGCTCCGACTCCCGAGCAGCAGCCGATTCCGGCGGGTCCGATTCCACGGCTTCTTCGGCATCCGGGACCACGAGCCCCAGCTCCGCCAGGGCGTCACGGGCGATGTCGGCCACGGGGTCACCGTCCGACTCCGCGCGTCGGTTCCACTCCCGCACGCGTTCTTCGTCGAGCAGGCCCGAGAGTTCGCTCAACGCGGCGATCGCGTCCGGCCGCCGGCTCCAGAAATCCCCGTTGACCAGCCCGGCGGCCTCGTAGGGCGGGAAGAAACCGCGGTCGTCCTCGAGGACCACGAGGTCGTAGCGCGCGATCAGCCCATCCGTCGAGTACCCGTCGATGACGTCGACGCCGGATTCGACCAGCGCCTCGTACTTGACCGCCTGCAGCAGCGGCAGGACCTCGGCCGCCTCGAAGCCATAGGCGGCGCGCAGTCCCGGAAGCCCATCGGAGCGCCCGATGAAGTCCGGCGTGAAGCCCGCCCGGAGTCCGCCGGCTTCGCGCGCCAGATCGCTCAGCGTGGCGAGCCCCAACTCCTCCGCGGTCTCGCGGCGCACGGCAATGGCATAGGTGTTCTCGAACCCGAGCGGCGCCAGCCAGCGCGCATCCCATCGCTCGCGAAAGGAGCCTGCCACATGACGATAGACGGCCTCGGCATCGGCCTGCATCTCCTCTCCGAGGATGGCCGCGAGCGCGGTGCCCGTGTACTCGGGATAGATGTCGATGGCGCCCTCGCGCAGCGCTCCGAAGGCGATTTCGGTAGCGCCCAGGCCGAAGCGTCGGTCCACTGCGATGCCCCGGGCCTCGAGGAGTTGCGCGAAGATCTCGGCCAGGACGTAGGATTCCGCGAATGGTTTGGAGGCGATGATGACGGGTGTGCCTTCGTCCTGGGAGGATTGGGTGGCCCGCGTGTGTGATGCTGGCTGAGGGCTGTGTGATGCGGGGCTCGGCCGCGCGGCGGTGGCTCCCCCGAGTAAGCCGACTACGACCAACAGCAGCATCACGCGTCCCGTTCTCACCCGACCCCTGCCCGCTTGAGCAGCTCTTCCACGTACCCATCCGCCGGCGCGCTCAACAATTCCTCCGGACGCCCCACCTGCATGAGGGCGCCGTCCTTCATGACCGCGATCTCATCCGCCAGTTCCACGGCTTCGTGGAGGTCGTGGGTGACCAGGAGGGACGTTACCCTCATCCCCGCGCGCAGGTTGTGGAAGCTCCGCCGCAGTTCGCTGCGCGTGATGGCGTCCAGAGCGCCGAAGGGCTCGTCCAGCAGGATGATCTCCGGGCTGCCCGCCAGTGCCCGCGCGATCGCCACGCGCTGGCGCTGGCCGCCCGAGAGGTCCCGGGGCCAACGGTCCCCGAAGCGCGCCGGGGGTAGCCCCACCCGATCCAGCGCCGCGCGGGCCCGTTCCCCGGCATCCTCTTCCCCTCGCAGCCAGGGAACCAGCGCCACGTTGCGGAGCACCGGCCAGTGCGGCAGCAACCCGCCCTCCTGCTGTACGTAGCCGATGGCCCGGCGCAGAGCCACCCGATCGAAGGATGCGACGGGTCGACCGCCGACATCCACGGAGCCCGCGTCCGGTCTGACCATTGCGTTGAAGCATCGGAGCAGCGTCGTCTTCCCGGAACCGCTCTCGCCCACAAGCGCAACGCACGATCCCCGCGCCACATCCAGCGAAACCCGATCGAGCGCGATCGTGGCGCCATAGCGCTTCACGACTTCGTGAGCGCGCAGGGCTGGTGCGTCGCGGGCTGGCTCGTCGAAGTGCGGGGCTGGCTCGTCGACGCGCGCGGTCGGGTGGTCGAGGTGCGCAGACAGGTCGTCGGCGTGCGCGGACGGTTCGCGCCCATTCGGGGCTGCCGAATCGGGCTCCCCGGTCACGCGCCGACGCCCGCAGGATCAGGACCGCGTCCGGCACCGGCTTGCATTCGCGTCCCGCAGCCGCACCTTATGGTTCGGCACTCTCCAGGACCATCTGGGCGTTGTCTCAACGACGGACGCAAGGAGTCGAATCCATCAAAGGGGTTGCATCCCATTCCGCGCATCCTCTCCGGCACGGGCGCTCCATGGTAGCCGGGAAGCAAGGTCCCGGACAATGACGGCCCCCGCCCTCCCGCTTGGGCTGCTGCGCGATCGCCTGGGCGAAGCCCGGAACCGCACCCTCGAACTGGTTGCCCCATTGAGCGACTCCGCCGTGACTCGGCAGCACAATCCGCTCATGTCGCCCATCGTCTGGGATCTGGGCCATATCGCGCACTTCGAGGAGGTGTGGCTGCTCGAGAATATCGACGGCGCGGGCTCCGGGGCCGAGGGGCTGCGCGGCATCTACGACGCGTTCCGCCATCCTCGCGCCACGCGCGACCAGCTGCCGCTCCCGGATCGGGCCACCTGCCTCGCCTACCTGGCCGACGTGCGCCGCGCGGTGCTCCAAAGAATCGACAGGATCGACCCGCACGCCGATACCCCGCTTCTCCGCGGGGCCTATGTCTTCAACATGGTGCTGCAGCACGAGTACCAGCACAACGAGACCATCCTGCAGACGGTGCAGTTGATGGAGGGCGAGCCGTATGCGGGATTGGGAGGGAATCGGAGTGGGATGGCTACCGGCGGTGGGGTCGAGGGGAGCGATCCGGGCGAGCCGCATACGCGCTCGACGGACATGGTCCACTTCCCCGGCGGCGACGTCTCCGTCGGCACCGACGACCGGTCGCAGGCCTACGACAACGAGCGCCCGCGCACCCGCCTGCGGGTGGAACCCTTCCGCATCGACCGCCATCCCGTCGACAACGCCGCCTTCATGGACTTCATCGCGGCGGGCGGCTACCGGACCGACGCGCACTGGAGCAAGGCCGGCCTCGCGTGGCGCGCCGGGGAACGTGCGGAAGCCCCTCTCTTCTGGTTCCGGCGGGACGGCGTGTGGTGGACCCGCGCGATGGGCAGGGAAGTGCCCGTCGATCCCGCGCTCCCGGTCTGCCATGTCTCCTGGTACGAGGCCGACGCGTTCGCGCGCCGGGCCGGAAAGCGCCTGCCAACCGAAGCCGAGTGGGAGGTTGCCGCGAGCTGGGATCCGGTCCGCGAGCGCGCGGTCCTCTACCCTTGGGGCGACGAACCCGCCACGCCATCGCGCGCCAATCTGGACGCCGTCCGCTCCGGCCCGGCCCCGCCGGGGAGCCATCCCGGCAACGTCTCGCCGCTCGGCTGCTACGGAATGATCGGCGACGTATGGGAATGGACGGCGTCCTGCTTCCTTCCCTATCCAGGATTCCAGGCCTTCCCGTACCCGGAGTACTCGGAGGTCTTTTTCGGGGACGAATACCGGGTGCTGCGCGGAGGATCCTGGGCCACCCGCCCGGGCGCCATACGGAACACCTTCCGCAACTGGGACTTTCCTCAGCGCCGGCAGGTCTTCTCGGGGTTCAGGTGCGCGAGCGACGCGAAGAGCTAGACGAACTGGCGCGCGGTCTGGCGCGCACGCCGAAGACCGTCTCGTCGCGCTACTTCTACGACGAGCGCGGATCGGCACTCTTCGAGGCCATCACCCGGCTTCCCGAGTACTACCTCACCCGCGCCGAGCGTGGGCTGCTGACGCGCATCGCGCGCGGGCTGGTCGGGGAGGTGCAGCCGCGCTCGCTGGTCGAGTTCGGAGCCGGGAGCGCGCGCAAGACCCGGATCCTGCTCAGCGCGATGACAGAGGGGGGAAGGGCCGCCGTCTACATTCCGGTCGATGTCAGCGAGGAATTTCTGTTCGACACGGCGCGCGGGCTCCGCGACGAGTACCCTACGCTGAAGGTGCGCCCCGAGGTGGCGGACATGATGCGTGGCCTCCGGCCGGCGGTTCGGCCGCCGACGCCCTGCATCTACGCGCTTCTGGGGAGCACGATCGGCAACTTCACCCATGAGGAGGCGGTTCGCATGATCGCCGGGTTGAGTTCGGGGATGCGCGACGGCGACGTCTTCCTGCTGGGCGCGGATCTCCGCCCGGGCCCCGACAAGTCGCTCGAGTCACTCGAGGCGGCGTACAACGATGCCGCGGGAGTGACCGTGGAGTTCAACCGCAATCTGCTGCGGGTGCTCAACGCCCGTTTCGGCACCGATTTCGACCCCTCGCGCTTTCGCCACCGCGCTTGGTATGATGCCGCCAATACGCGCATCGAGATGCACTTGGAGGCCCTCTCGGCGCATGCGGTGGCCTTGCCCGGCGGTCCGGTGATATCCTTTCGGGAAGGTGAGACGCTGCGCACCGAGATCAGTTGCAAGTACGACCGGGCGGCGGTCAGCTCGCTGCTGCGGCAGGCGGGTCTCGAGATGGTGCGCTGGTGGACGGACGAAGGGTGTCGATTCGCGCTGGCGCTGGGCGCCGTGAACTCGGGAGGAGGCTCTCCGTGAAGAAGATCGGGTTGGTGGGTGTCGGGATGTTCGCGCTGATCGTGTTGACGAGGATGTTCTTCGGGGGCGAGGCGGCGGCTGCCGGAGCAGCCTCGGTGGACCATGCCGAGCCGGCCCGCGAGGTTCCGGCCCCAACCACGGCGCCGGAGGCTGCGGCGCCGAACGGCGCGGATCCGAGCCGGCCGGCGACCGGCGGTGCATCCGCGGCCATCGCGCCGCGCGCCGCGGCCGCGACGACCCCGACCATACAGGAAGCCCAGGAGGCGCCGCCCCAGGAGGCACCTCGTCGGCGCCGCTGGCGGAGCTACAACCGCTACCCGGGACCCATTCCCACCCCGGAGGAGTGGCGCGCCCCCGAAGGCCCGGTGCGGATCGCCCTGCAGGTCGGTCACTGGCGAACCGAGGAGGCCCCCCGCGAACTGTCCGGACTGCGGCGCAACGGGGCCAACTGGAACGGGCTGGCCGAGTGGGAGGTGAACCTCGAGATCGCGCGCCACACCGGCGCCATGCTGGAGGAACTTGGCTACGTGGTCGACATCCTGCCCGCCGTGGTGCCCCCCGACTACCGCGCCCACCTCTTCATCGCCATCCATGCCGACGCGAGCAACGACCCCGGCACGACGGGCTACCGGGTGGCGGCCCCGGGCCGCGACGCCACCGGCCGCGCCTCCGACTTCGTCGACCTGCTCAACCGGAAATATGGCGAGGTGACCGGCATCAGGCGCCTCCCGACCGTGACCCGGCGCATGCGCAACTACTACGCCTTCAACTTCCGCCGCTACGAACACGCCCTGCATCCCATGACCATCGCGGCGATCATCGAAACCGGCTTCCTCACCAACGCCGGCGACCGCGAAGTCATCGTGTCGCAGCCCGAGCTGGTCGCACGCGGGATCGTCGAGGGCATCATCGCGTTCCCGATCACACCGCCCCCCGGACGGGCCAGCACTTCGCCGTAGCCCACCCCGCCAATCCAGCGCCGAGACATTCATGGAACTCAACAATGCCGTCGCGCTGATCACCGGCGGGTCCGAGGGGATCGGCCGTGCCATCGCCGAGGCGCTGATCGCGGAGGGCGCGATCGTGACCATTACCGGTCGCCGGAAGGACTTCCTGCAGTTGACCGCCGAGGAGACCGGGGCGCACTGGATCGCGGGCGACGTGAGCGTCGAGGCGGACGCCGTGCACACCGTGAGCGAGGTGATCAGGAAGCACGGCCGCCTCGACATCCTCGTCAACAACGCCGGCTTCGGCCTCTTCAAGCCGCTGGTGGACATGACCCTCGAGGAGCTCGAGAGGGTCTATCGCACCAACGTCTTCGGGGCCTTCCTGATGGCCCGCGAGGCCGCCCGTCACTTCATCGATCGGGGAAGCGGCGAGCTGATCAATATCGCTTCGACTTCGGGGCTCCGGGGCAGCGGCGGACGCACCGCCTACGCCTCCTCCAAGTTCGCGCTGCGCGGCATGACCGAATGCTGGCGCGATGAACTCCGCCGCCACGACATCCGGGTCACGCTCGTCAATCCGAGCGAGGTCATGACCAACTTCGCCGCCAAGGCGGGCGTCGAGCGAGCGCGCTCCGACAAGAAGCTCACGCCCAGGGAGATTGCCAGCGCGGTGGTGGGCGCTCTCAAGGTGGATGCCCGCGGCTTCGTGCCCGAGCTGTCGGTGTTCGCCACGAATCCTTTCTGAGCATCTTGCCGGGGATCTGCCCGAACTGCGGGTCCGTCCGCCTGGACCGTTTCTGCAGCCGATGCGGCCAGAACGACCGCGACTACATGCGCGGCCTGTGGTCGGTGGTGTTAGAGGTCTTCCGCGAGATGTTCGAGCTGGATTCGAGGCTCTTCCGCACCCTGAAGTCCCTGCTCTTCAAGCCCGGACACCTGTCCAGCGAGTTCTCCCGCAACCGCCGCGCCGCCTACATGTCGCCGGTCCGGCTCTACCTCTTCATCAGCTTCGTGTTCTTCCTGGTGCTGTCGATTTCAGCGGGGGGATGGCTGCGGAACCTGGATCTCTCGGATGCGGATGTGCGGATGGGCGGTAGCGGCGACGATCCCGCGGCAGCGGACAGCGCCCTCGCGGTGACCGACAGCGTGCTGGCGGCGGTGGACAGCGCGCTTGCCGATCGCGGGCTTCCGGCCGGACTCGGGCTGGGTGCGCTTGTGGACAGCGTGCTTGCCGATAGCGCACTGACGGCGGACACACGAGCGGATAGTGCGGTTGGCCAGGCGATCGATCCCGTCCAACTCGAGGCCCTCAAGGCCCGCCTGCTGCCCGAACACGCCCGCAAGGTCGACGACATCATGGGCCGGCCGGGCAATCCGCCCGCGAAGCAGGTGGTCCGCGGCCTCGCCGGATCGGTGGATCCGGACGAGCGCGCCAGTGGCGTCCCCGCATGGCTCAACCGCTACGGGCGGGGCCTCCTGATCGACCTCTTCCACGACCCCCGGGCCTTTCTGCAGGAGGCCATCGGCAACCTGCCCATCGCGATGTTCTTCCTTCTCCCGGTGTTCGCCATGATCCTCGGGGTCTGCTACCTCCGCAGGAAGAGGTTCTTCGTCGAGCACCTGGTGTTCGGCATGCACATCCACACCTTCATGTTCCTGATGGCGACGACGGCGCTGCTCGTGCCCGGCGAAGGGGCCGGCAACTGGGTGCAACTGTTCCTTGTCGTCGTTTCCCCGCTCTATGTCCTCATCGCCATGCGCAGGTTCTACGGCGAGGGATGGGGCCGGACGCTGGTCAAGGGGTTCGTGGTGTGGAACCTGTACTCGTTCGTGCTCTTCCCGGGCCTCGCGCTGGCGCTCTTCATCCGAACCTGACGTCGCGCCGCGACAGCATCCTCAGCGTACCCGCCCGAAGCGCACGTCGCGCGTCCTCCCGTTCGACAGGTAGAACCCGATCACCTGGTCGTTGCGGTCGCGCTCGAAGCGGAAGGTGAAGCCGCCGCCGGAAAACGTGTCCGGCTGGCCCGGCTCGAGCGTTGCGTCGTCCAGCCGGCGCTGCTTCATGACCAGTTCGCCATCCGCCTGAACGATCTGGAAGAACGTCTCGATCTCGTCGCTGAAGTAGCGGCCCTCGAAGTCGGCCAGCGCCTCCGCATCCTCCGCCTCTTCCACGCCGGGCACGCGCGTTCCCGGGTGCAGGCCGTTCTGGTCCAGCGTCATGCGGCTCACCGTGCCGTCTTCGCCGCGGTGGAAGATGATCGTCGCTTCGACACGGCTGATGGCGAACGTGGAGTCGGAAGTCGGCACCATCGCGAGACGGGGCTGGCCGGTGGGCTCGGCGTAGAAGGTGTCGTCTTCGCGGGTGAAGGTGAGAATGAAGGCGGGCGTCTCGTCGAGCGCGTAGCGGCCGGCGAAGTCGTCGAAGTCCTCGGAGTCGTACTCGGCGGGATCGAAGGCGCCCTCATCCGTCTCCTCCGCCACGGCATCCTCCGGCTCCATGGCGTCCGCGAAGAACGCTTCGGCCAGTTCGTACGCGACCGCGCTGTTGAAGCCCGCATGGTTGCTCTGGGTAGTGATGCCGGCGTTGATCTCCGGGTAGTAGGCGAGCATCGAGCGGTGCGCCACGTCCGCGCCTCCGTGCGACACTCGCCTGAGGCCGCGCTGATCGTCGACGGAGAGGCCGTAGCCGTAGCCGGTTTCCTCGCCGTCGGAGAGGACGTAGGAGGTCATCATCTCCTCGAAGATCTCCGCGCTGCCGAGCCGCGGACTCGCGTAGTTCTCCACCCAGGTCTGCAGGTCGTCCAGCGTCGAGTACATGCCCCCGGCTCCCGCCGCGCCACCCAGGTCGCCGATCTGCAGGAAGCCGTCAGGCCCGGGCGTGTAGCCCTCCGACATCTCGGGGACGATGTGGATGGGTGACGGACGCACCAGGGTGCGGGTCATCCCCAGCGGCTCGAAGACGTTCTCGCGCATGAAGGTGGGGAAGTCCTGGCCCGAGGTGCGTTCGACGATGACCGCAGCCAGTCCGAAGGCGGTGTTGTTGTAGTTCCACTCGGCGCCGGGCGCGTTCTGTAGCGCGGGCTGCCGCTGGACGATGTCGATGATCTCGGAACGGTCGATCCAGTCGCCGCGGTCGAGGCGCCGTCCGGTCATGCGCGTCAGGTTCAGGAATTCGCGCAGTCCCGAGGTATGGGTGACGAGGTGGCGTACGGTGATGATGTGGCCGAACTCGGGCAGCTCCGGGATGTGCTTGCGGATGTCGTCGTCCAGCGAGAGCAGTCCGCGCTCGGCCTGCAGCATGATGGCGAAGGCGGTGAACTGCTTGGAGGTCGATCCGATGTTGGTGCGCGTGTCGGTGACGAAGGGGATGCCGTAGCCGAGGTTGGCCATGCCGTAGGCCCTGGAGAAGAGCGTCTCGCCATCGCGCCAGACCTGCACGGCCGCCCCGGGCGATTCCTCGCCGTCGTAGCGGGACATGAGCTGGTCGGTGAGCTTCGCGGGGTCCGTCTCAAGCGGCTCGAGGCGAAGCAGGGTGATGGTGTAGTCGCCGGACTCGGCCTCCGCGGGGGTCAGCTCGACGGTGTAGGTGCCGGCTTCCGGCGGACGCACCGCGAAGCGCTCTGCGCCGCGGCCCGGGCCGGACGAGTTCCCCCAGGGTGTCTCTCCGTCCGGTCCGAGCACCCTCACGTCGACGTCCGCGGAGACCTGATCGACCTCGCCGAGCACGAAGTAGTCTTCGTCGGCGTCGAAGGAGTAGCGCGCGGTGTCGCCCTCGGAGAGGGAGCCGGACAGCATGCGGCCCACGGAGAGGGGGGTCTGCGCGGAGAGGTCGCCCGCGAAGAGCAGCGCGCTGACCGTGGTCGCCACCAACGGTAGCGAAGCCGCGACGGCGCGAAGGGTGAAGGTGGCGCGCAGGATACGGCGGCGGATGGGGATCAGGATCGTTTCGGGCTGGTCACGCATGGACGGCTCTCGGTAAGGATGGCGCTTTCGTGGACTGGGTCGCCCGAGGATACCGCTCTGACAATGGCAGGATCCGGGATCAGGGGCGTGGCCCTTCTCATTGGCCGGGAGGTTGCTTGCTCGATGGTACTGAAAATGCCATAATAATTCCCATGGAAACAACCATCGACAAGGCGGGCCGCCTGGTAGTGCCCAAGGCGGTTCGTGAGGCGAGCCGGCTATACCCGGGGACCCGCGTACGATTCCGTGTTCAAGGTGGCCGGGTGGAGATCGAGCCGGTACCACTGAAGGTTTCGCTTGAACGGCGTGGCTCCACCGTGGTCGCGGTGCCGCGAGAAGGACGACCTGTGTTGACGGCGGCGGAGGTCGACGCGACGTCCGCCAACCTCCGCTCCGGCTCCTCGTCGGCGAGCGAGTGACAGCTCGCCCGGTGCCCCGATACCTCTGCGATACCAGCGCCCTCGTGGCGACCGTCTGCTCGTGGCACGAACACCATGCACGAACGCTTGCGGAACTCGAACGGCGCGAGCGTGCCGGCGAGGCGCTTGTGCTTGCCGCGCATTCGCTGGCGGAAACGTACGCCGTACTTACCCGGCTGCCCGGGCCGAATCGCCTCCGATCCAGAGACGCGATCGCGCTACTGGAGGCGAACTGGCGTGAGACGCCCGTCGTACATCTGACAGCAGCCGAGACGTGGCGCGCGTTGCGCAGAGCTCAGCGGCGGGGAGTAGTTGGCGGGCAAACCTGCGACATGCTCATCGCGGCGTGCGCGCTCAAGGCCGATGCTGCGACGATTCTCACCTGGAACGTGCGCCACTTCGTCGCGGCGGCGCCCGAGATTGCGGTAGAGACGCCGGCCTGACGTATCACTGTCTCTCCAGATCGGCGCGAGCCGACTCTCCGTACCCGATCTCCGTCACCAGGAATTCCTCGAAGAAGTCCAGCATGTCGTGGAGCTTCTCGATCGTATTGTCGCGCCCATATACATAGTATCCTTCGCCGGGATAGGCCTTATATCGCACGATCTTGTAGTGCTGATCGAGCTTGCGCGCAAAGTCGAGGGCTGCGGGAGCTCCGCCTTCCTCGAGGCGCCAGTCGGCCGCAATACCCTCGCCCTGGATCACGAAGGTGGGCGTCGTCACCTGATGGGCCTTGAATATCGCGGAACTGTTGAGATAGACGTCGCGGTTCTCCGGATACGGGCCCAGCTCGTACTCGACCAGCTTGATGTGCTGCAGCTCGTGGACCTCGGTGTGGAAGTCGGTCATGTCGCCGTAGCCCGAGAGCGAGATCGCGGCCTGGAAGACGTCCGGGGCGAAGGCCACCGCGGCCATGGTCATGATGCCGCCGTAGCTGGTCCCGGTAACGGCGATCTTGTCGGGGTCCACGTAGGGCAGGGTCTTGAGGTAGTCGACGCCCGCCAGCACGTCCTCCAGGTCGCAGTGGCCCCAGCACTCGTTGTTGAGGTCCTCGAACTCGAGGCCGTAGCCGGAGCTTCCGCGGATGTTGGGCATGAGCACGACGTACCCGCGCTGGGCGAAGAAGTGGACCTGCTGGTGGCGGCGGAACTGGTCGTCGAACTGGGACGTGGGGCCGCCGTGGATCCACATCACGCCGGGGAAGCGCTCGCCCGGGGCCGCGTCCGGGGGCCGGTGCAGATAGGCTTCGATGGTGAGCCCGTCGGTGCTCGGGTAGCGCACCTTCGCGGGCATGTGCAGCTCGTCCACCGCCTCCGCGGGGATCTCGCTGTGCAGGAGTTGCTTCTCGCCGGAGGCGACATCGATGACGAAGAGCTCCGCGGGACGCACGGGGGTCTCGAAGGTGTAGCTGATGCGGTCGCCTGCGGGGGACCACTCGGGGCGGAGCGCCGCGCCAACGTCCGGGTCCACGAGGACCCTGGGTTCGCCGCCGCCGGCGGACACCACTCGGAGGGAATGGACGCCGTCCCGGTTCTCCGTGTAGCTGATCCATCGGCCGTCGGGGGACCAGCGGGCGTCGCTCTGGTCGTAGTCGGATGCCGCGATGGGGCGAGGATCGCCCCCGGCGCGGGGCACGAGCCAGAAGTTCAGCCAGCCGCTCCGTTGGGAGCGGAAGAGGATGGTCTCACCGCCGGGGGAGACCTGCGCGGCCCCGAACGCCCTGCCGGCGCGGTAGTCGAAGAAGCCGGTGTCGCGCACGACAATGCGCGGGTTGTTCCCGTCGGGGTCGATCTCGATCACGTCGTGGTCGACCCAGCGGTTGTCCATGCGCACGTAGAGCAGCCGGTCGCCGTCCGGCGTCCAACCGGGATAGCCCTCGTACAGGGGGTCGGCGGTCAGGCGGTACACCTTGCCGTCCGGCACCGACACCGTCCAGATGTCCATGTTGCCGAAGCGGTCGCCGGAGAAGGCGATCCACCGGCTGTCCGGCGACCACGCCAGTCCGTTGGCGCGCGCGGCCAGCCTGGTGAGCTGCACGTCGGTGGTGACGCGCATGCCGTTGCCTTCCTCGGCAGACCAGAGCCAGATTTCCGGTGCACCGCTCTTGTCGGAGGTGTAGGCGATCCAGCGGCCGTCGGGTGACCACACCGGCTGGGGCGCGCCGAGCGAGCCGACGCCGCTCAGGCTGAGGTCGTCGGAGAGGGCGCGAAAGCCGCGGTCCTCAGTGGCGACCGCCCCCAGCCCGCCCCCCGACACGAAGGTGATCATCGACCCGTCGGGAGCCCACTGGGGCGAGCGGCTCCCACCGACCGCCGCCCGCAGGTCGACCAGCGCCTCAGCGCTGATGGGGCCCTCGGCCATCGAACCGCCCACGCCACCCTCGGCCGCGGGCGCCTCCCGGGTGCAGCCCCACCCCGCCCAGGCCGTGAGGATCGCCGCCGCCCACACCGTCAACCGTCTGATTTCCGTATCCTCGTGGGCCACTGGTACGCG
>VXMG01000095.1:0-14946 GCA_009841185.1 Gammaproteobacteria bacterium | reverse complement strand
GGATGAGGGTGCGGAGGGGGCGGGCGGCGGAGGATATGAGCATGGATTCCCAAGTTCGGTCGAGTTGTGTTCGATGTGCACTGCAAGCTAGCCGCGCCGGATAGCGATGCACAGGGCAGGGGGTGGTCATCCGGCGTGGCGGCCGACCAGACATCCCGGCGGGGTCCCCGAGGACTTACTTGGCGGCAACCCTGACGTTACGTCATGCGGTGTCAAGTTGATATCTCTCTGTGAGCGTTAGCGTTACCGGATTGGCGGTCCGAAGTCCCGCTGTTTGACTCCCGCTATTTTACGACTTCAACCGCGAGCCCGGCGACGGTTGTCCAGAGCCTTCCGAAGCCGTCCCTCGTCGGCCTGCTGATAGCACTGAAGCACCGTCTTGGCCGTCTTCCAGCCCCCCAGCTCGCACAGCACCTTGAGCGGCTGGTCCATCAGATCGCTGGCGAACTTGCGCCTCAGCGAGTGCCAGCCCCTTCCTCGCTTCGGTTCGAGTCCCGCGAGCTTCTGGGCTCGGTTCCACCAGTAGCGCACCAGCGACCGGCCTGCACACCGCAAGGGATCCCTCGGCGCGGGGAGCACCGGACTCCCATCCATCCCCGAACTCCTTTCCCTCGCTTGCTCCAGAACCGCGAGGGCCTCGGCGGTCACCGGCGTCCGGTGTTCGTATCCGGTCTTCTCGTGCTCCGCCCTCCACCGGATGACTCCGGCTTCAAGGTCGATGTCCGGCCACCGCAAATGACGGATGGCCCCGATCCGGTGTCCCGTCTCGTGCGCGAGCACGAGCGCGACGTGGAAGCGCCAATCGACCTCTTGGGACACGCCGAGAAGCGCCTGGTATTCCTCCTCGGACAACACGACTCGGGTGGGGTTCCTCTCCGCGGGCATCTTCAGGCCCTTCAGCGGATTCCTGTCTAGAAGCAGGCGGCCTCGCTCGTCCTTCGACCTCGCGGCCCAGTTGAGCACGGCGATCAGGAACTTCAGATCGTGTTCGAGCGTCGCGTCGGACACCGGCTTGCCGCTCGGACCGATGCGGCCCGCGCGCCGCGCCCGGATGAACCGGTCCCAATCGCGCTGGGAGAGCGTCTCGGGACTGCGGCCCCGTCCGAGGAACCGGAGGAATATCCTCGTCGCCGCCCGGTCGGACCGCTGGGACGCCTCCGCCTTCGTGGGCGTCACCTCCTCACCGTAGATTTCAAACAGCTTGTCCAGCGTGAGCGGTTCCGGCTCGGCCTCCGCCTTGCCGTTCAGGTCCGGGCCAACGAATCCGGCGGCGAATTCGTCCGCCTGCCGCTTCGCTCTCATCCAATCGCGGTGTCCAAGCGACCGTGTGAGCCTTCGCCCGTTCTCGCGCCACTCCACCTGGAACAGGCCGGTTTTCGGGTCTGGAAACACCCTGACCCGGTTGCGGCCCCACTCGCCGGCGCCGTAGCTCCGGCGGCCTTTTCTCGTGCGTGCCATCGTTCGATTCCTCTCGTTCGATGGACTGCACGATCTGCGCGATTGAAACCTCGCGACGACGGGGCGCGTCGTCCAGAGTTGGTGCCCCGGCCGGCGTTGGCGCGGGCGCGCCCCGGGCGCGCTGGTTTCTGCGGTTTGTGGAGGAGCCAGATGTGTTTTTGTTTTACAAAAACCTCTGGCCGGGGGATGCCCCCGGACCCCCCGAACGACATTTCCGCCCGCCACATGCAGGCCGCCTGACATGACCCCGTCCCCGCAAGCCCCAGGAGCCGCACGATCGGCGTGCGCGCGGGACCAGACCGGCGGACCGGCCTCCCCGACCCGCTCCGGCTCTGCGCCCGCCGGTCCTCCCCGTCTCCGGGGCGGGCGGAGCCCGTCCCTCCGACCGGGACGTTTGGACGGGATTCCTTCCGTCCGGGGTGGGAAAGGACTCGACCCCGGCTGAAGGAACGGACGGAGTCCGTGCCGAAGGCCGGGGGGACCGGCGCCGAAGCGGTGGCAACGCCGCCGCCGCCGCCTCGCCGGTCAACTCCGCGGACTCAGCCGCGAAGCCGACGGTGGGCGGCCGGGTCCGGGGACTCTCGGACCCCACGGAAGTGGCGGAACCCCCAAACCGCGAACGCTGCCGGAGCGAAACTTAATAGGGGGTCGGGGGGGCGGAGCACCCCCTCGCCAGTCGCGATGTTCAACATCGCGTGTGCTGGCTGGCTTGCTTGCTTGAACCACGAAACGGGCGTCAGACAACCCCGGGGGGCCGCATCCGAGATCCGGCGGCGACCACCGTCACCGCAGTGACGGTGCACCTCCGCGAGCGTTTCGGGGAACCCGTTCAAACGGGCCTCGCGAAACGCCGCCGCCGGTGCGACGGAGGCCAGCGGTGGCGGGTAGTCCATGCGCTTCGGAAGCCGAAGCGGCGAATGACCCCCGCCAGCGCCGATGTCGATGGACACGGGCACAGGGTCCGCCTTGGGATGGATCAACCTGACTTCGCGCGACTCTTCCGGTGCTTCGACTCGTTTGCGTCCTGCTGCCTCCACATGATCATCTTGTACCGGATGCGCTCCGACCAACCACACCCGAACCTACGTCCAGCGGCGTCCACAGGACCGGGCTGTCCAGATTCGGGGGTGAAGCGCTGCTACCGCCGTCCGTCGCCGCCACAACGCTCGGCCAGTCTGTACCAATTCGGAGATGAGCCTGAAGAGTGGAGGGGTGACGCAGGCCTTGGCTGGGGCTGGTGGTTTGGGGTCGATCGCCAACCCGGCCACGACCGCAGGTGTCGCCGTGCCGGTTTGGGGACCGGCTCAGGCGGCGCGGTGGGTCCCCTCCTCCCGTGCGATCATGCCTCCAGGATCGCCGCGCCCCTTTCCGTCAGGCTCATACCTCGTTGGAACCCCGCACCCCTTGGGCTCACACCTTGTTGGGCAACACTCGGCCTTGACAGCTTGCTCACGGAGCTCTACCGTCCTCGCTCACTGACCCAAGTCGCTGGACGGCGACCATCGGGTTCACTCGGGCACCATGCCCTCACCCACGACCGGGGGAAGCAATGAAGAACGTACGCACAAGAGCCAAGGCATTCATCGGAACCGTAGCGCTGCTCATAACCCTATTGGGCGCGTCGTACCTCTCCGCCGCCACGAGCGGCCTGTGCTCTGACCAGATCGATTTGATAACCGGGGTCTTGGACGACACATGTGGCGACTACACCTGTGAGTTTACGTGCTCGGGCGGTCAGTTGACCGAGGCGGATTGCGATTGCGAGTAAGTGAGCACGAGCGTGATCTCCTTTCCGCCGGCCGGGCGGCAAACTCTGACTTGCGATTGCCGGGAAGGTGTAATCCGGTGTTCGAGGCCAGACCCGCCCGGCCGGTGGGATGACCTTCCGGCGGGCTCACCAAAACAGACCCCGTTCGCACATCCTCCGACGGAGGTACAAACATGGTTCAGAAGCGTAGCAATAGCTGGTCCGATTACTTCCTCTGGATCCTGTTGGCTTGCGCATGCGTTGTGACTGGGTTGGTAGTGCGCCACGAGATTGACACGCGTATTGGATGGCCTATCGGCACTGCGCCACAAGCACAGGGGTTTGTCGAGGAGTGGCGGGAAATCGCCGAGATCGGCCACATTGCTGGCTCTGGTGATGCAAGCGTAACTATAATCTTGTTCATCGATTTCCAGTGCTCATATTGTCGCGCCTTTTCGAGGGTTGTACCAGAGGTCACTGAGGAATACGGGGGAGATGTCGCCACGGTGTTTCGACACTACCCTTTGCCGATACATCCGGAAGCCGCCAATGCAGCGGTGGCGAGTGAATGCGCAGGACAGCAAGGGTCGTTTTGGGAGTACCATGACATCCTCTTAGAAGATCAACACACCATCGGTTCAAGATCGTGGTCTACGTTCGCTATCGCAGCAAGCGTGCGTGACCTTGACCAGTTTGAACAGTGCATTTCTACCGATTCGGCACGTGTGGCTGTCAGGAGGGACTTGGCTGCGGGAGCTGATTTAGGTATCACGGGAACGCCGACTTTCCTTATCAATGGCAGCCTTTATAGGGGCGCAATGTCGAAATCTTCCCTACGGAGTGCGATCGATTGGCATATGCGGCGGTTGCCGAACGGCAGGGAGGATATGCCATGATGTCCTCTTACTATCGTGCGCTAATCATCGCTTGCACGATGACCATCACGATTCTGAGTGCGGCGTCCTGTACCAACGGCGACGCACGAAATAGTGGGTTCACGGTAGCGGATAGCGCAGGGGTCAAGATCGTTCGACACGGACATGGCGACTTCTTGGAGCAGTCCGGTCATCCAGGCTTTTTGCCCACCCCGTCCGTTCAGATTGGTCGAGATCAAGAGGGGGCCGCCCTATACCGGGTCACGGACGTCGCTAGAATGCCGAATGGCCAAATCGCGGTTGCCAATTCTGGAACTGGCGAGGTGAAGCTCTTTGATTCGGTCGGCCGTTTTCTCCATTCACTTGGTGGTTTGGGCGGTGGGCCGGGGGAGTTTCGTCAACTGAGCAAGCTCGGAATATCGGCAGACGGCCACATGTTAGCGTATGACAGCCAGACTGACCGCATCACCGTATTTGATGCTGAAAGCGGAGCAGTGGTTGAGACTACAACTCTCACGGTAACCGAAGAGCAGTATGACTTTGGCGCCATGCAACATGCTTGGGCGATAGGTTGGTTGCGAGACGGTCGGTTTATGGGCTATTATAACACCCCACTTGGAGAATCGGCCATGGAAGATGGTTGGACCAAACAGGAATGGATGTCACACATTCACTTCTTCGACGATGGGAAAGCGTCTGACATCCTGACTTCCACGTCTGGTCGTCAACGATGGCTAATGATAAGCGACCTCGGTGGTGGGAGAACGCGAGTACAAGGGATAACCAATCCCTTTGAGGCGACGTTGGAAACAGATACGGACGGTGAGTTGGTAGCGTATGGCAACACACGGCGGTTTGATATCAGCATAATGGACGGGAACAATGGTGTCGTCGTGCGGATCGTCCGGCGAGTGAACGATACTCGATTGGCGACTGGAAACCACAGGGAAGCGTGGATCTCTTCGCGTCTAGAGGAAATCGCCGACGACGGAACAGAGCGCGCTAGGAGACGTATGGCACTTTATGAGACCATTCCGGTCCCAGACACGCTTCCCGCCTTCGAAACCTTGGTGCTACAGCAAGGGGGGCGGTTGTGGGTCAAAGAGACGAGCTTCGACAATCCTACATCAAGTAGCCGTGAGTGGTCAGTGTTTGACCACGAGGGCTATCCGATGGGCACAGTTGAAATGCAAGCTGACTTTCAGCCATTTGAGATAGGAGACAACTATATCCTCGGCGTATGGACGGACGATTTGGGCGTAGAATACGTTCATATGTACGATTTGATCGGCGAGAGCAGCTAACTTGGCGAGTAAAGATATAAAGCAACACTAAGATGTCTCACTTGGACCTATCGTTGCGTGACGAGGCGGCGTCGCGTGGCGCGGTGGATGCGGGGCGCGTCGGCCCGGTAGGTCGGATCGCGGGTTGCGCCCGGACGACTTGGCTTACCGGGAACCCCTCGGGGGGCATCGGGGACTTCGCGGGCGGGCGTGGGAGTCCCGCCAATCGAGTCCGGTTTTCCCGCTCTCGCGGCACGGTCCAGCAAGGTCCAGTACAACGGCAGGAAACGCAGATCGTGCAGCCCCGTAAGTAGTTAGCCGATTTCCTGCCGGGATTCAGACCTCATGTACTCTGACGTTACGTCAGGGTTGGCCGGTGGGTTGGCCCAGCCGTCACGCTCATCCAGACAGGAGAGTGATCCAGTGCAGGACAGATACGCCGGCGATATCGGAGACTATGTGAAGTACGCGCTTCTACGGGCGATCCGCGGCACCCGGCGTCTCGGGGTCGCCTGGTACCTGCATCCCGACGCTGGACCCACCGGGGACGGCAAGCACATTGCATACCTCGAGCGTCCGGGTGAGTGGCGGCGCCTTGACGCTGAGCTGTTCGACACGCTGAAGGAACTGGTCGGCAACCGGCGGTCGGTCGCAGCCATACAGGAGTCCGGCATTCTCGGCGATGCCCTCTTTGCCGACGAGCGCCTCGCGGTGGCTGAAGTCAGGGTCCACGATCGCGAGCGCTGGCGATCCCGTTGGTTCAGCCGGATCCAGCGGCAACTCGCCGGTTGCGATCTCGTCTTTGCCGACCCCGACAACGGCCTCGTGCCCGACGACCGTTTCAGGCCTGCGACGAAGGTGGGTGCCAAGGGGATTCTATTCTCGGAGGCGATGGCACTGGCGGAAGGACGTACCGCCGTCATCTACCACCACAACACCAGACGCCGGGGTGGCCATCGCAACGAGATCTTGTGGTGGAAAAACCAACTGCCGGATGGCACCTTGGCCTACTACTGGCGCCGCGTGAGCAACAGGACGTTCTTCGTCATCAATTCGGACGGCGAAATCCGCCGGCGACTTCGTGAGTTCGAGAAGCGGTGGGGTGATCGGGGAGAGTTGGTGTGACCGACTCAGTCAAGCCTGCGGCCCCCCCGTGGAACGGTGGGCAGACGCACGACCGCAACGCGCTGCATGCAACACCGACGCGCCCCCCCTTTCCACCCTGTGGGGACGGAAGCCGGTGGAGGCAGAGGTCAGTCCAAGTCGAGCCAGGTACAGCCGCTTATGTCGATCCGGTAGACCCGGACCCAGGTCATCAGGTCGTCCTCTGCCTCATTGAGGCGTCGGTCGAGGAGGAAGAGCGTGTCTCGCGCCACGGTGTGAACGGGGCGCATCTCGTTCGAGTAGGGCACGGGGGCATCGACGCAAGCAGCCGTCCGATCGGGGGCGATGACGCTCAGGTATACTTCCGATGTGATGTTCCCCAAAGGCAACTCCCCTTCCAGCGAAGAGTCGTGGTGGAGGACGACCGTGCTGCCATCCGACAAGCGGTAGAGTCCGTACATCGCTGAAGCCACCTCAAACATCTCCGTCATCGAGCTAAAGGATTGCAGGTCATCAAACAGCTCTTGGACGTTGGGCGGAACGCCGCGTCGTCGCGAGTTCGGGAGACGGAGGGTGTCCAGCAGCACGCCATCGAGTGTAGAGAGGTAGATCTCGTTCAGCCCGCTCATGCCAGACAGCAACGTATCGGACCAGGCCACGACACTGCCGAACGACTGAAACGCCGCGAACCTGCCGAGGCCTGCGATCGACCTCTCGTAGGGCTCTGGCAGGGGAACAACGTAGTCAATCGTCGCTTCGGGATAGCGCCAGACCGCCGCGATCGTCCGGTTCGGCAAGTCCCGGGTCGGAAACACCACCCCACCATCCACCGGCGATACACCCCCCGTCCCGACTCGGCCGCTGTAAGACTGCGACCCGACCGAGTTGCCGTCCTGTTTGGAGAAGAGCTGTAGCAGGTTACGGCGGCCTCCGGCACCGACCACGATTGAATCGTTCAGAATGAAGGCGGTCGAGATGGCGCGAAACTCTCCCGGACCGTCCCCGGGACGCCCGTAGAACTGCCGCAGTCTTCCGTCCCGCGCGTACCTGAGGATTCGGTTCTCGAAGAAGTCCGAGATGAAGAAGGAGCCGTCAGCCGTGTCCACCACCAGACTGAAGGGATTGCCAAGATAGAACCGATCATTCTCGTCGAGGAGCACGCTATCGACGATGGTGACTGAGGGTCCGGCTGGGACACGGTCGCCCACAGCCCCCGGGTCGCTTCCACATCCGACGGCAACAAGTGCCGCGAACGCGGCGTGGCCGAAGATGGCGCGGGCGGCCAGTCGGGGAAAGCTCGGAGTCGTCACGCTGGCGGTCTCCTCAAGCAAGCGACATCGCAACAGGATGAATCCCAGTTTAACGTGTACGCCGGACGGCGCTGAAGGCGCGTCCCCCCAGCCTGGCTGAGCAACCCTCACGTTACGTCAGGGTTTCGGGAGCGAGCAGGGTCTCCGGCGGGATCGGGCTGTCCGTCGCCCGGACGCAGCCGGCTATGAGCCCGTCGAAGCCTTCGTCGCGGCATGCTCCTGTCGCACACCTCAGCGGCGAGTGCCCTTCTTGACACCTTCCGAGCGCCACCTCCTTTACTGATAACGAGAACGCGTTATCATTACGGCGCTTCGCGCTGGTCCGCGAAGGGGACGAGGAAGGGGAGAGGCGATGGCCCAACGCGTTGATCGTGGACGGATCTTGGGGCGCGCGCGCTCGCCGCAATCGCCGTCGCCCGCGCTCCCCCCTTGCCGTCTCCATGTAGCGAGAAGTCCCCTGTTCGCCCCCCTTGCCAAAGGAGATTCAGCCATGCCGATGTCCAGACGCTCTTCCGTCCTTTCCCTCGTCCTCGGAATGATCCTCGCCGGCGTTCCCGAAGCGCTCCGCGCCGACTCGTCACCTGTCGTCGTCACGGAAGGGTCCTTGCAGGAGGCCGGGACCGTTCGCGGGACCGTGCGGGCGGCCGACTCCGGCGATCCGATACTGGCGGCGAGCGTGCGGGTCGAGCCGACGAACCGGGGAGCGTCGACGGATGCCGACGGGCGCTTCACGATCTACGGCGTTCCGGAGGGAGCCCGGACCCTGGTGGTTTCCGCTCTCGGATATGAGTCATCCACGATGCCCGTCACCGTCGGTGCCGGTGTCGCGGACATCGAGATCCAGCTCGAGGTCGATCCGCTCGGGGTGGACGGACTGACCGTGAGCGCGGCCCGTTCCAGTGTGGCCACGAAGGCCGAGACCGAGATCCTCGCGACGCCACAGGCGATCAGCCTCGTGCCCGGGGCCGTCATCGAGCAGCAGGCGGCAGTCGGCCTCGACGACGTCATCAAGAACGTGAGCGGCCTCATCCAGGCGAGCTCGATCAACGGGGAATACGCAACTTTCGCCGCGCGCGGATTCTACTCGAACAGCAACGGCAACTTCCGCCGCAACGGTGTTCAGGTCTCGAAGTTCGGCGAACTCCTCGACGCGAATACCGATCGGGTCGAGGTCCTGAAGGGACCGGCGACCGTCCTCTATGGCCAGCTCGATCCGGGCGGCGTGATCAACCTGCGGACCAAGCAGCCGCTCGGCGCGGCGGGAACGGAAGTCCGGGTTGCAGGCGGGAGCTTTGGGCGGATCGATGGGCGCATTGACGCTACCGGTCGTCTCTTCGGGCCCGTTCTCTACCGGGTCAACGCCCAACTCGAGAACCGGGACAGCTACCGGGACGAGGTCTTCTGGCGCACGCGCTTCATCTCGCCCGTGATCACCTGGCAGGCCGGCCCTGCCACGGCGGTGACCGTGGAGACCGAGTTCAAGCGGGAGGAGGGACTCCTGGACGAGGGCCTCTTCGCGCCCGCGCCCACGCTGGCGAGCCTGGACGAGCAGCCCATCAACCGGTTCCTCGGAGAGCCCGACGTGCCGGCGGACCGTGCGCGAAGCGCCGTTCTGGCGAGGCTGGAGCAGGGGATCGGCGGGAGCTGGAGCACCCGCATCACGACCAGTTGGTCGAAGAACGAGCGGAACGCGAATCGGGTCGATCTCCGCTCGCTCGGCGGCGACGGCCGAACGCTGGGTCGCCGCACCGACTTCCGCCAGCAGGAACTCGAGACCGTCTTCTGGGACGGCGGCCTGATCGGTGCGCTCCAGCTCGGCTCGACCTCGCATCGGCTCGCGTTCGGATTCGACGGATACTCCACCACCCGGCTCGAAGAGCGGCTCCGGGGGCCGGTGGACCCGATCGACATCTTCGACCCGCGCTACACGGGCGCCGCCTCGCCGACACCCTTCTCGGTCGAGGACCAGTCGGTCGACATGATCGGCCTCTACGCCCAGGACCAGATCGCGCTCGGTGACGCGTTGGTTCTCCAACTCGGCCTGCGGTATACTACCTTCGATCAGCTCACCATCGATCAGGATGACGGAACCGAAGAGGAGTTCTCGGACGAGGAGTGGACCACGTCGGTGGGACTCGTCCACCGCGTGACGCCCGACGTTTCGCTGTACGGATCGATGAGCGAGGCGTTCGCGCCCACGCTCTCGGTCGACCGCGATGGAAACGCCTTCGATCCGAACTACGGCCGTCAGTTCGAACTCGGGGTGAAAGCCGATCTCCTCGATCGCCGCCTCTCTACGACGGTCGCCATCTACCACCTGCGGCGCACCGGCATGATCAGCTTCGTCCGCCCCCCCGAGGGCGGCTTCTACCGGGTACAGAGCGGTGTCCAGCGAAGCCGCGGCTTCGAGGTGGATCTCCTGGGCCGGCTCACGGGATCGGTCAGCGCGATCGCGTCATACGGCTTCACGGACGGTGCCGTCCTGGAGGACGATGTCTACGCGACCGGGCACGGCCTCGGCGGCGCGCCGCGCCATCACGGAAGCCTCTGGCTCCGCGGGGGTCTCCGGAGCGGCTTCTACGCCGGCGCGGGTGTCTTCTTTCAGTCGGAGTGGAAGGCGTTCACGAGTTACGCTGACACCCGGATGTTGCGGGGGTATCACCGCTTCGAGGCGATGGCGGGCTACTCGCTGGCCAACGGCGTTCGGCTGCAGTTGAACGGTCGGAACCTGGGGGACAGGCGCTACTATCTGTCCGGCGGTGAGGGTACGGCGGTGGGGCTCCCGGCTCCGCCCAGGTCGTTCGAGCTGAGCATGTCGTGGGGCGCTGGCGCGCTTCGTTGATGATCCGGGGCACCGTCGTCCTGTCCACCGCGGCAGCGCTCGGCTGCGGTGCGGGCGACGGCGCGGGCGGCTCCTCGGTGGACGGAGCGTTCACCGAGGGGCTCCCGGTCCCGGCGGTACCCGACATCGAGTTCGCGACCGGATTCACGGTGTCGGCCGGGCCCGGCTACCGGGTCGTGCATGCTTCGCCCGACCCGTCGGCGCTGAACGAGGGCTCCGCGCGGCTGTGGACGGACGATGTCGACCGGATGGTGCTCGTGGCGCGCGGCACCCGGCCCCGTCTGCCACCTGAGCTCGAGTCGGCTCCGCGCTTCGAGGTCCCGGTGGGGAGCGTCACCGTCAACCGGGATGCCGACGCGCTCCGGGTGAAGGTCCTGGGTCGACTCGACCGGCTTCGGGGAATCGGCGGGACCGGAATCTACGACCTCGACCTCCACCGGATGGTCGAGAGCGGAGAGCTCGGCGCGGTGGGCAGCGCGCTCCATCGGACCACGAATACCGAGTTCCTCCTGACCGAGGGGATCGAAGCGGCGTTCTTTCGGGTCGCGAGCCTCGATCACGCCCGGCAGTACGAGCGGCTTCGAGACGTCGGGGTACCGGCCGTGCCCATGTTCGCGTGGGCCGAGCGGAGCTACCTCGGGCGGGCGGAGTGGATCCGGTATCTCGGTCTCTTCCTCGGCGCGGAGGTGGAGGCGGATCGGCTCTTTCATGAGATCCGCGCTCGACGGGACTCGCTCGTTGCCCGCGTCGCCGATGTCTCTCCGGTTCCGGCGATCTGGGCCTTCCGCAGCGGCGACCGCTGGATGGTCCACAGGAACTCGCTGGAGTCCGAACTCCTGGGCGACGCCGGTGCGGACAATGTGCTCGTCGACGCCTCCGCCGGGGTGACGGAGGGGGAAGGGGGCTTCAGCGAAGGCGTCCCGATGACGGACGAGGAGTTCCTGATCTCCGCAAGTCGCGCGCAGTACTGGATCACGTGGGATCGTACGGACGAGCGATGGCCCTCGCGGGCATACCTCGAACAGATCCCGGCCTACCGCGAAGGCAGGGTGTATCATCACCGTGTCCGCGTCCGCCCCGAGCAGGCGGGCGACGACTGGTACGAGGGTGCTCAGGTCGATCCGACCTCGGTTCTCGCGGATCTGATCGCGCTCCTCCATCCCACGCGGCTCCCGGGCCACCGCTTCGAGTGGCTCGCGCCGCTGGAGCGCGAACGGTGAACCAGTCGCCCGAAGCGCCTGCGCCATGGGGTGCCTCGGGCGCGGACCTTCGGACGACGCTCCGCCCGCTGGCCTTTCTCCTCCTGGTGGGGGGCGTCGCGGGTGTGTTCGTCCTCGAGTTGATGATCGGGTCGGTCCGCATTCCACCGGATCAGGTGGTTCGCTACCTCGTCGGAGCCGAGGTCGACGTGGCCGCGTGGCGGACCATCCTCTTCGAGCTCCGAATCCCCCGGGCCATCACGGCGCTCGTCGCTGGAGCAGCCCTCGGCGCGGCCGGACTCCAGCTCCAGACGCTCTTCCGGAACCCTCTTGCCGGGCCGTGGGCACTCGGCCTTACCGCCGGCGCGCAATTCGGCGTTGCCGTCGTCGTGGCCACCGGAGCCGTGGTCGGCTCCGGGTTGCTCTCCCGGCTGGCCTTCCTCAGCGAACTCGGAATTGTCCTCGGAGCCTTCATCGGAGCGGGCGGAGTCATGGCGGTCATCGCGTCCGTCTCCCGGCGAGTGAGCACGATCACGCTCCTGGTGCTCGGGCTCATGTTGGGCTTCCTCGCTCAGGGGATGGTCAGCGTGGTCCTCCACTTCACAACCGAGACCCAGGGGCGCGTTTTCGCCTCATGGAACGACGGCAGCTTCGCGGGCGTGTACTGGGACCACTTTCCCGTGCTGCTGCCGCTGGTAACGATCGGGCTCGTGGGAGCGCTCCTCATGGTGAAGCCGCTCAACGCGCTCCTGCTTGGCGAGCGGTACGCGGGCACCCTGGGCCTGTCGGTGGAGCGGGCGCGGCTGTCGGCGCTCGCCGGGGCGGTGATCCTCGCGGCCCCGGTCACGGCGTACTGCGGACCAGTGCTCTTCGTCGGGATGATCGTTCCGCACATGGCTCGTGGCCTGTTGAACACCTCGGACCACCGGATTCTGATGCCCGCCGCCATGCTCATGGGCTCGCTGCTGGGCCTTTCCGCCGATCTGGTCGTGCACCTGCCCTGGGAGCGGCACATCCTTCATCTGAACGCCGTGAACGCGCTGATCGGAGCGCCCGTCGTCATCGGCGTCGTCCTGCGCAATCGGCAGATGCGCAGCATGGCCGTCTAGGACGCCCGAATGCTCACGCTCGAACGACTGTCCATCGGCTACCGGAGCAGGCGCAACGAGACCGTCCTCGCCTCCGACATCTCGCTCGAACTGCGCGAGGGAGAGATGGTGTGCCTGCTCGGGCCCAACGGAGCCGGCAAGTCCACGCTGATGCGGACGGTTGCCGGGATGCAGCCTGCCCTCGCCGGCCGGGTGCTCGTGGACGGCGACGACATCCACTCAATGCCGGCCCGGGAGCGCGCGAGGCGACTCAGCGTCGTGCTCACCGAGAGGGTGGAGGCGGGCCTGCTCACTGCCTATGCCCTCGTCGGGCTCGGCCGCTACCCGCACATCAACTGGTCCGGAAAGCTCTCCGATCGTGACCACGAGGTCATCCGGGAATGCATTGAGCGGGTCGGGGCGCAGCATCTGGCGCATCGATACGTGGGCGACCTGAGCGATGGAGAGCGGCAGCGGGTCATGATGGCTCGCGCCCTCGCTCAGGAGCCGCGGCTGATGGTCCTGGACGAGATCACTGCGTTCCTGGACCTCCCGCGCAGGGTCGACGCGATGCGCCTTCTCCGCCGTGTCGTGCGCGGAACCCGCCGTGCCGTCCTGTTGTCCACACACGACCTCGAACTCGCGCTCCGGGCGGCCGATCGCGTCTGGCTCCTTCCGCACGGCGGGCCGTTGGCAACCGGAGCGCCGGAGGACCTCGTGCTCAGCGGCGCATTCGAGGCGGCCTTCGCCAGCGAGGGAGTCGACTTCGATCGTGCACGAGGCGAATTCCAGGTGCACCGGCATTTCGTGGGCGAGGTGGAGCTCGTCGGGGACGGGCTGGCCCGCTACTGGACGGCACGGACGCTCGAACGAGAGGGCGTGTACGTCTGGGAGGGGGATGGGCAAGCGCCGCCCATTCGTGTGGTCGTGCCCGATGGAGAGGGCGGCGAATGGAGTGTATCCGGCGGCGGTGATCTGGTCCGCCATCCGCGTCTCTACGATCTCGCGCAGGACCTTCGCGCACGGTTTCAGTCCTTGCCTAGGGAAGCCAGCGTAGCATCGCGGTGAGGGAGTGGAAGCGGAGGTCGGCGATGGTTGGGTTGATGGTAATCAGCAGGAGTCGGCGGCTGCCGTCCTCGTTGTAGCGGACCACCTCGATGTCGCCGATGGCAGTGCCGATGCGTCCGGCGTCCGTGTAGCGGTATCCGAGGTCCAGCAGCCCGTCGTCGCCCAATGGGACGGTCAGACCAGCGGCGAGCATCCACGCGAAACCGTGGCCCGTGCTCAGGGGAAGAGACGTGTAGGGCACCTCGCCGCCGGAGCCCCTGCGGAGGTGGCCGGAGGGATCGACGGGGTTGGGAAACCGCTGGATGTAGTCGGTGAGGTGGTAACGGTTCGCGCCCAGTCCCGCGCCGACCCAGGAGCGGAGCGCGCCGAGCGTCCCGAAGTCGTAGAACCCTGACAGCAGTAGTCGGCGGGCCTTCACGCGTGCCTCGGTCGGCTGGACCGGCCCGCCCGGCGTGTAGTTCGAATGCCCTTCGTAGGTGAATGGGCCGGTGACTCCCAGATCCACCTGAGCGCGGAACGCCCCGAACCGGTAGCCCGCCGCGAGGCCGTACTCCAGCCCGCTCCCGACCGTACCCGCGTCGAATTGGTCGGCACCGTAGAGAGCCGCTTCTCCCGCGTCGTCGCCGTCGACGAAGCGGACATCGGCCGGGAAAACGGTGGCGATGCCGACGGTGAGGGAGATTCGGCCGGAACCGGTGGGTGCCTGGGCTGCCACTGAGTGCGGCGTGGCGAAGAGGCAGCCCAGGCCGAGGAGGAGACCGAGCACGGCCGCGATGCGGCGGCGGTTGTCGATGTGCGTCATGGGGCCACTTGAGACTGGAGGCGCCGAGAAGGGGCCAGGGAAGGGACGACGATTCACGGCGGAGTTCAAGGGCCGCAGGGCGTTGGGCCCCTCCCCGCGCCCTCGCTCCCTTGCACCCCTCGCCGCCCCACCGGCAACCTCATCGCGGCGGACGTTGAAGGACGTCGGGT
>VXMG01000080.1:0-15504 GCA_009841185.1 Gammaproteobacteria bacterium | reverse complement strand
GGGATGGCGGGCGGTGGGGAAGGGAGAGGAACGCCGTGACGACTCTGAACGAACGGATCGGGCGGCGGGGCGTGGTCCCCGTGGTCGTCATCCGCGACCCGAGCCGCGCGGCGCCGCTGGCGCGCGCCCTGGCGGAGGGCGGGCTTCCGTGCGCCGAGATCACGTTCAGGACGTCCGGAGCCGCGGAAGCGCTCCGCCGCATCGCGGAAGAGGTGCCCGATGTCCTGTTGGGCGCCGGCACCGTCCTCACCCCGGGGCAGGCGGCGGCCGCGAGGAAGGCGGGGGCGCGATTCGTGGTTTCGCCGGGCTTCGACGCCCGCGTGGTCGACTACTGCCAGGCGCACGAGCTCGCCGTCTATCCGGGCGTGTGCACGCCCACCGAGATTCAGAACGCACTCGAGGCCGGGCTCGACGTGCTGAAGTTCTTTCCTGCCGGGCCCCTCGGGGGAGCGTCCTTCCTCAAGGCGATCTCGGCGCCCTTCCCCGGCCTGAAGTTCATCCCTACCGGAGGAGTAAAGCGCGAGCACCTGCCGGGCTACCTCAGGCTCGATCGGGTGTTGGCCTGCGGCGGCTCCTGGCTCGCGCCGGCCGCGTGGATCGACGAGGGGGCCTTCGGCCGGATCCGGGACGAGGCTGCGAGGACCGTCGCCGTCGTACGCGGAGGGAGCCCATGACCCCACCGATACGCATCGTGACCTTCGGCGAACTCATGCTGCGGCTCCGGGCCCCGGGACGCGAGCGGCTGCTCCAGAGCGCGCGTCTCGAGGCGACCTTCGGGGGCGCCGAGAGCAACGTGGCGGTATCGCTCGCCAACTTCGGGCTGGACGCGGCCTTCTGCACGGTCCTGCCCGCCAACCCGATCGGCGACGCGGCCATCGGCGAGCTGCGCCGCTTCGGCGTGGATACCCGGCTCATCCGGCGGGGAGGTGAGCGCATGGGCATCTACTACCTGGAGACGGGAGCGAATCAGCGGCCCAGCCGGGTGGTCTACGACCGCGCCGACTCGTCCATCGCCCGCGCCCATCCGGGGGACTTCGACTGGGATGCCGTCTTCGGGGGTGCGGACTGGTTCCACATCACCGGCATCACGCCGGCGCTCAGCGCTTCAGCGGCCGAACTCTCCCTGCAGGCGGTCCGCGGGGCGAGAGAGCGGGGGGTGACGGTGTCGTGCGACTACAACTACCGGAGCAAGCTCTGGAAGTACGGCAAGGCCGCCCCGGAGGTGATGCGCGAACTGGTGGAGCACGTGCAGATCGGCATCGCCAACGAGGAGGATTGCCAGCGGTCGCTCGGGATCGAGTCGAACGTGGACGTAGAGGCTGGCGCGCTCGATCGTGAGCGCTACCGCGTGCTGGCGGAGCGCGTGCTGGCCGCCTTTCCGAACCTCGAGAAGCAGGTCATAACCCTGCGCGAGAGCCGGAGCGCCGACGACAACGCCTGGGGCGCCTGCCTGCACAACGGCCGGGACTTCATGGTGAGCGGCAGATACGAGGTGCCGGACATCGTCGACCGCGTCGGAACCGGCGACGCCTTCGCCGCGGGGTTCATCTATGCTCTCGCGACTCATGCGGATGACCGCAGCGCTCTGGAGTTCGCGACGGCGGCCGGCTGCCTGAAGCACTCGATCCCCGGCGATTTCCACCGGGTCGGCGTGACCGAGGTGGAGGCGCTGATGAGCGGGGGTGGCAGCGGGCGCGTACAGCGGTGAGGGCCCAGCGTATGCCGCCGGCTCAGTGATTCCGCGCTCGCCCTGAGGCTCCCAGCACCCCCACCAGCCCCAGGCCGATCCACAACGCGGACGATGCCGTCCACATCCTGGCGGTCGGCAGGAGCGTCCACACCTCTCTCCCGCCGCTCGGGAGCTGCATGCCCCGCGTGAACGAGTCTCCACCGATGTACCAGGCGACGAAGTCGCTGGCCCGCTGAATCCAGTCGATGTCCCGGAAGTCGGCGATGCCCAGCACGACCCCGCCCGCGACCCAAAGCCCGGCGGCCCAGAACAGCGGACGCCGTGTGGCGAGCATGAGGGTGCTGGCCACGAGATAGGCCGCGGTTGCCGACGTGAACGGGAGTGCCCACTCCCACCACGGAGTGGTCCAGTTCACCGACTCCATGGCGCCGGGCGTCCCGGCGGCGGCTCCCGCCGGGTCGAGAACCAGCAGGCGAACTTCGTCGACACCCAGAGTTCCGCCGCTTGCCAGCACGGTGAGCGTGACCCACACGAGGGCCGCGCTCAGGATCGCCAGGAGCCAGACCCATCCGGCCGCCACCTTGAACAGCGTGTGTCTCCGGTGATCGACGGGCATCGACCACAGCGGGGTGTCGCCGAACCGACGCTCGCCCTTCCACACCACGAACGGAAGCAGCAGGGCGGCGAGCACGGCGAAGAAGCCCCACGGGGGCTCCCCGGGATCGAAAACGAGTTGGCCGACCTCCCCATCGACCATTGCCTGCAGGACCGGCATTCGGCTGAACGCGATCAGGGCCAGCGATCCGAGCACCAGCACCAGGGCTGCGAGGGCGCCCTCGCGCCGGATGGCCAGCCCGACCACGCGCAGCTGCTCGATCCACACCGTCTTCATCGCGGGCAAGCGGCCCGCCGTCGAGTCCGTCATGTTGCCTCCCTTCCGGAGAGTAGAGCCAGCGCTGCCTCGTCTACCGACAGGGGCGCGACCTCACGAACCGCCGCGCCCGCCCGTGACAGGCCGCGCGTGACGGCGTTGCGGTCACCCCACACCGTCCATTCGATCGCGCGCGCCGCGCCGCTGCGCCTGACCACCCGCCCCACCAACTCGCCGGGCCCCGTCCAGCCTTCGGGAACGTCGGCCCAGTAGCGCAACAGGCCCCCGTACAACTCATCGCGCGGCAGTTGCCCGAGGAGCCGTCCTTCCGACAGCACGCCGACGTGATCCACCAGGGGCTCCACCTCGTAGACCCTGTGCGTGGAGATCACAACGGTGGTCGGAGAATCGGCGATGTGTTCGCTGAGGATGCTCAGGGTCTCGTCCCGCACCACGTGGTCCAGACCGTCGGTCGGTTCATCCAGCAGGAGCAGCGGCGGCCTGTGCGCCAGCGCCAGAACGAGCTGCACGCGCCGGCTCTGGCCCTTCGACAGCGTGTGGCACTTCCGCCCGGGATCGATTCCGTATCTCGTCCTCAATTCGCGGGCGTACACCGCGTCCCAGGACGGATGGTAGACCGCCTGATGCTCCAGCAGCCGGCCCACCGTCATCCAGGCGTAGCCGACCCGGTAGTCCTCCGGCACGTAGCCGATGCCCGCGCGCACTTCGGCTCCCCGGTCGGCCGGGTCCCGCCCCAGGACGCTGACCGTTCCGGCCTGGTATCGGACGAGACCCACGAGGGTCCGGATCAGCGTGCTCTTGCCCGCGCCGTTGGGACCCACAAGCACGTATACGGCCCCTTCCGGGACCTGCAGATCCAGGCCGTCCAGAGCGCGTGTAGAGCCGAACCGCTTGGCCAGCCCTCGTGTCGTGACCGCAAATGGGCCCTTCCCGAGGTCGATGGGAAGCGCCGCCGTCATGTTCGTCATCGTCCGTCCTCCTTGCTCCCGTCTCCGTGAACGCCTCCACCTTCCACTTCCCGCAGCGCCGTCATCAGATCGGCCAGCGCGAGTCCGTGCCGCGAGGCGTCGGCCAGCGCCCGCCTCGCCACCTCCCTCGCAAGGCGCGGCCGCTCCTTTTCCTCCGGCCGCACCCCCGGCGCCACGAACGTGCCTTTCCCGTGCCGAACCTGGACCACGCCGTCGCGCTCGAGCGCCGCATACGCCTGCGATACGGTCCGGGGATTCACCCGGAGACTCGACGAGAGTTCGCGCACAGAGGGGAGCGGGTCTGCCGGACGAAGACTTCCCCGAACGAGACCGCTGCGCACCGCGTCCATGATCTGGACGTACAGCGGTCGGCCGTCGGCGTGGCTGAGTCGGATTCTCATGGTGTCTCAACTGTTGCAGTCATATACTACAGATGCAACAGTAGGGGATGCGACCGGGAGTGTCAAGGGACGGCACAAGGTGCTTGACATTGACATCTCGCCGCCGGCCATTTCGAGATACCTCAAGGTTCTGGAGGACGCGGGGCTGCCGACCCGACGAGTCGAAGGTGCAGGGCGGCCGTGCCCTCCTCGCCAAGGGATCTGCGGACACTAAGGGGGCCCAATGAGCAACCTCACTCTCGCCAGGGACGGCGAGACGGATATCATCGCAACGCGCCGTTTCAAGGCCTCGCCCGAGGCGCTCTACCGCGCACACACCGACCCGGAGCTGATCCGGCAGTGGGTCCTCGGACCGCCCGGCTGGTCAATGACGGTGTGCGTGAACGAGGCCAGGCCCGGCGGGCGTATCCACTACGAATGGCAGCACGAGGATGGACACCGGTTCGGCATCACGGGGGAGATGCTCGAGATCGAGTCCGGCGCGCGCATCGTCCACAGCGAACGGATGGAGCTGGGCGACGCGACGGCAGAATACCGTGTCGAGACCTGCTTCGAAGCCGACGGCGAAGGCGCTCTCCTGACATTGCGCATGATCTTCCCCGATGAGGCGACGCGAGAGACGATGATCGAAACCGGGATGGAGCACGGCATGGAGGCGAGCTACGCGCGCGTCGATCCGTTGTTAACGAGCCCCGGCGGCCAATGAGCCCCGAATACCCACTACCGGTCGTGGGATGCCCCTACCGGTAGTGGGTGTGCCTGCCGCGGGAGGATCGTGGCCCCGCTAGCGCCAACTGTTGACGATGTCCTCCGCGATGCGGCCCAGCGTCGACTCCAGCTCGATGAAGTCGCCCGTGTTCTGGTTGGTGAAGACCGCGATCACGGTCGGCCCGCCCTCGTAGTACAGGATCCCGACGTCGTTGCCCGCATAGGGCGGCCAGTCGCCGGTCTTGTGGGCCACCGAAGCGCGGAACCGGATGTAGCGGGGGAGGCGCGTGCTGTAGAACTGGCGCTCCAGAATCGCGATCATCTCATCGCTCGACGCGCGCGCTGCCACCTCCCCGTTGTGGATCTGCGCGAGCAGGCCGGCGATCTCGCGGGCGGTGATGCTCCCCAGCCACTCCTCGGGGTCGCCCTCGAAGCGGAACGTGCGCTCGGTGGCCTCGGGGTCGGAGGGGAAGCCGCGCTCGAAGACCTCGCGGTGTGACAGCGCCTCATTGGCGGGGTCGGCCATGACCCACACCCGGCGGAAGAGATCGCCGGTGGTGGCGCGCAGGCGGGTCTGCTCGTAGCCGAGTTCCGACAGCATTTCGTTGACTCGTTCCTGGCCGAGGCGCGCGATCATGATGTCGGTGGCGGTGTTGTCGCTGGTGATGATCATCTGGGTCACCAGGTCCCTGTAGGTCGGCTCCAGCCCGGGCGCGAAGGTCTGGAGCAGGCCGCTGCCCCGGCGCAGATCCTCGGGGCGGATGCGGTAACGCTCGTCCAGGTCCAGCGTCCCCGCTTCCGCGTCGCGGTAGGCGAGCACCATGACCGGGATCTTGATGACGCTGAGCGCGTTCATCGGCTCGTCGGCGCGGATGGCGATCTCGCGGCCCGACGGCAGATGCCGGGCGAAGAGCGAGGTCCGGGCCGGGAGCGCGTCGAGCCGGGCCGTTACGCGCGCGGCGAGCCCGGAGGCGTCGCCGGCAGCAGCCTGAGCGGATTCGATCGCGGACAGGCCGGCTTCCGCTCCGCCGGCGGTGCCATCCGTCGCGGATGAGCCTCCGGGGGCGGACCCATCCCCGCAAGCCACGGCGAACGCCGACAGCACCACCAGCATCACGGCTCGGGAACCGAGTCTTGCGGCCTCCGGCGAAATCCTGGTTCCGGCCCCGTCCCGGTCCATCAGTCCGCCTCGAAGCCGTTGCGCTTGTGGGTTCCGTCGCAGAAGGGCTTGTTCGCCGAACCGCCGCAGCGGCACAGGAAGGTCGCCTTGCCCGGACGCGTCTCGATGGGGTCTCCCGCGTCGTTCTGGAGTTCGATTTCGCCGTCAATGCGGCAGGGTCCGTTCCTGATGACGCGGATCGTCACTTGCGACATTCGTTTCCTCGCTGGATTGGGGGGAGATTCAGCCACGCATGTATGGCCGCCGTCCGGGTGCTAGATTTGTACCGTCGAGCTCGAAATGACAACCCGGAGCGATGGAAGCGCGATGAGTCACGTGAAGCGCAGGCCCTCGGCGGCCGTGGATATCGGTGGAGTCATGGTCGGCGGGGACCACCCGGTCGTCGTCCAGTCGATGACCAACACCGACACCGCCGACGCTGCGGCCACCGCCGCGCAGGTCGCCGCCCTGGCCGCCGCCGGAAGCGAACTGGTGCGGATCACGGTCAACCACCACCCGGCCGCCCGCGCGGTCCCCGAGATCGTGGCGCGCCTGCGCGACCAGGGCGTCGAGGTGCCGATCGTGGGCGATTTCCACTACAACGGGCACATCCTGCTCGCCGAGCATCCGGCATGCGCGCGCGCCCTCGCCAAGTACCGCATCAACCCCGGCAACGTCGGCGCCAAGCGGCGCGACGAGAACTTCAGCAGCATCATCCGGCTGGCCATCGAACACGACAAGCCGGTGCGCATCGGCGTCAACTGGGGCTCGCTGGACCGGCGGTTGCTGACCGAGCTCATGGACGAGAACGCGAAGCGTGCCCGGCCCCGCGATGCCGGGGAGGTCGTGCTGGATGCGATGGTGGAGAGCGGAATGCGCTCCTCCGTCCTCGCCGAGGAGGTCGGGCTGGGCCACGACCGCATCGTGATCAGCGCGAAGGTCTCCAAGGTGCAGGACCTCGTGACCGTTTATCGCAAGCTGGCGCCCCTGAGCGACTACGCGCTTCACCTGGGGCTGACGGAAGCCGGCATGGGTATTCCGGGCATCGTCGCCAGCGCCGCGGGGCTGTCCCCGCTTCTGCTCGAGGGGATCGGCGACACCATCCGCGTCTCGCTGACGCCCCGTCCGGGTGGGGACCGGACCGAGGAGGTTCAGGTCGCGAAACAGATCCTGCAGTCGCTCGAGATCCGCAACTTCGAGCCCCAGGTTACCTCATGTCCGGGATGCGGGCGCACCACCAGCGTTTTCTTCCAGGAGTTGGCGGAAGACATCCAGGGCTATCTGCGCGACCAGATGCCGGTGTGGAAGTCGATGCACCCCGGGGTCGAGGAGATGCGCGTCGCGGTCATGGGCTGCGTGGTGAACGGTCCCGGCGAGTCGAAGCACGCCGATATCGGCATCTCTCTGCCCGGCACCTTCGAGGAGCCCAAGGCCCCGGTCTACGTGGACGGAGCCCACTACTGCACGCTCAAGGGCGAAGGCCTGGCGGATGAGTTCAAGGAGATCGTGGACGACTACGTGCGTCGCCGGTACGGGATGAAGGAGACAGCGGGCGCGGGCGTCTGAGCCAGGGGCGGGGCGGCGGCTACGGGCTCGACAGATGCGTTTCGCATTCGCGCACACCCTCCTCGACGCCGGCGGCTCGGTACAGCTCCGCCGCCCTGCGCCACAGGTGCTGCGCCCCTTCAGCGTCGCCGAGTTCCTCCCTGAGCAGGGCCATGGGCCGAAGGGCGTTGGCGTGGTCGAGGGGATGGGCCGTCCTGTCCCGATCGTACAGGTCGAGCGCCTCCTCGTAGCACCGTCCCGCTGAATCGAGCCGGCCCAGGCGCTGGTTCACCTGGCCAAGGTGGCGTACGGCGTGTGCGAGCCGCAGCGGATCGCCCGCCTCCCGCGCGACCGCGACCGAATCCTCGAACAGAGTCCGGGCCTTGTCGGGCTGGTCCAGGTCCAGCGCGACGTGACCGAGCTTGCCCAATGCGACGGAAAGCTCCTTGCTCGCACCCGCCTGCCGGGAGATTTCGCAAGCCCGGACAAGGTCGGCCTCGATCCGTGCCATGAGGACAGCCAAGTCCGCCTCGTTGGCCGGTGGCGATTGCAGCGCCTCCCAGCGCGATCGCCACGCCTTCACGATGAGTGCCCGCGCGTGCTTCTCCGCCCCGCTCACCGCCTGGAGCCGCCCGAAATGCCGGCTATGGCCGGATCGTCGTGTGCGGTGGATTTGTTCATGTTGACGCGTCCTCCTTCGAGCCCGAACGAACCGGGCGGCGGGGCCCAGGGGCCGTCGCTGGTGGCATCGAGGCGCGTGCGCACGGCCCGCCATCCCATCTCGGCGTCGGGCACCATGAGGATGTCCCACACTTCGCGCCGGATCACCCCGCTGGTACCCGCCCCGTCGATCAGACGGACCACGCGCATCGACAGCCGTCCGCCGGCGATGGGTTCGGGCATGACGAGTTGGTAGAGCACGCCCGCGTCCCGGATGCGGCAACCCTCGGGGGAAGGGAAGTCGGGGCAGACCAGCACGTCCTCGACCGCGACGACCTCGACGTAGCCGAGCTGCTCCAGCGCGCTCCGGTTCTCGTCGTCCAGCAGGGCGCGGCCGGTCGTGCCGGGAGGACGCCCGACCTGCTCGGCGAAGAAGGTGGGCTGCTCGCCCGGCGGGAGCACGTCGAAAATGACCTCGACGGCCTTGCGGTTGGCTCTTTGCGATGAAACGGGCTCGGGCGCGATAGCGGCAAGCGCGGTCAGTGCGGCTAAGGCCAGCAGGGCGAACCGCGCCGTCATGCGGGGGCCGTCCGGCCGACGGAGCCTACTTGCGGCATCGCTTCCTCCACGGCGAGCGTCTCCAGCGCGCGCCCGATGCGGTCGAGGGAGAGGTCCCTGCCCAGGTAGTACAGCACGTCGAAGATCCCCGGGCTCACAGCCTGGCCGGTGAGCGCCACCCGGAGCGGATGGATCAGGCGCCCCGCGCCCACCTCGAGCTCCTCGGCGAGATCCCGAAGCGCGCGCTCCAGCGGCTCGGGGTGCCACTCGCAGCCCTCGAGCCTCCGCCGCAGTGCATCGAGATATTCCCCTACCTGCGCACGGCGCTTCCAGTGCTTCCGCACAGCCTTGGGCTCGTATGCGATTTCGCCCGGCAGGTACAGCGATACGTTGCGGGCCAGCGCGTCCAGGCTGCGCGCGCGTGTCCGCAGCATTTCGAGCAGGCCATCGTACCAGTCCGGACGGTCTTGGGCCGCCGCCTCCACTGCCTGCGGGACTTCGGCCAGGCGCGCCTTCACGAGCGACCCCAGCCGGGCGAGATCCATGCGCGACAGGTGGCGGCCGTTGAGCCAGGCGAGCTTGTCCGCGTCGAACACTGAGCCCTTGCGCAGGATGCGCTTGAGCGAGAACCGCCGCACGATCTCTTCGAGCTCCATCACTTCGCGATCGTCGCCGGGAGACCAGCCGAGCAGGGCCAGGAAGTTGACCATCGCCTCCGGCAGCACGTCGCGCCGATACTCGGCGATATCGGTGGCGCCATGGCGCTTCGAAAGGCGTTTGCCGTCCCGTCCCAGGATGAGCGGCACGTGGCCGAAGCGCGGCACCGGGAAGTCCAGGGCCCGCGCCAGCAGGATCTGCTTGGGCGTGTTGGAGAGGTGGTCGTCGCCGCGGAGCACCATTTCGATGCGCGCGTGGGCGTCGTCGCACACCACCGCCAGGTTGTAGGTCGGGCTGCCGTCGGCGCGCAGGATGACCAGGTCGTCGATGTCCCGGTTGCGGAAGCGCATCGGGCCGTGGACGGCGTCCTCCCATTCGGTCGAGCCCTCCGGGACGAGGAAACGCACCGCGTGGGGCTCGCCCGCCTCCGCCCGCTCTTCGGCTTCGTCGGGCGCCAGCGCCTCGGCCCGCCGCCGGGCCGCCCGGGTGGCCTCGCCCGCCAGGCTGGCGATGTTGGCGCGGTCGCGGGCGAGCTCCTCGGGGGTGGAGAAGTCGCGGTACGCATGCCCGCCGGCCAGCAGCTTGCGGCCGGCAGCCGTGTGCTCGCCCACCCGATCGCTCTGGAAGAAGGGCCCTTCTTCCCAGTCGATGCCGAGCCACTCCAGCCCGTGCAGGATCGCATCGGTCATCGCTTCGCTCGAGCGGGCGCGGTCGGTGTCTTCGATGCGCAGCACGAAGGTCCCGCCGCTCCGGCGCGCGAGCAGCCAGTTGAAGAGCGCGGTGCGGGCGCCGCCGACATGCAGAAACCCCGTCGGCGACGGAGCGAAGCGAACGCGCACGGATCAGGCGACCGGCGCCCGCGTGGCCACGTGCCCGGCCCGCGCGCCCCGGCCCTCGATGAGCAGGTAGATGGCCGGGGTCGTGGCCAGCACGAAGATCGTGGACGACAGCAGCCCGCCGATGAGCGCGTAGCCTAGCGCGTTCCAGATGGTGGAGTCGGCGGTCTCGGAGAAGAGCACCAGCGGGAGCAGGCCGAGCACCGTGGTGGCGGTGGTCATCAGGATCGGCCGCACCCGCTCGAGGGTCCCGGCGAGAATGGCGGCGTGCAGATCACCCCCCGATTCGCGCCGCACGCGGTTGATGTTGTCCACCAGCAGGATCGCGTTGTTGACCACGATGCCGCCCATCATGATGACCCCCACGTACGCCTCCCGGGTGAAAGACGCGCCCGTGTAGAAAAACATCAGGAAGACCCCGATCAGCGCCATGGGGACCGTGAGCAGGACGCACAGCGGCAGACGCACCGACTCGAAGAGCGCGGCGGTCACCATGTAGATGAGGAGGATCGACACCGCCAGCACCGCGTAGATCTGCCGGCGGTCGTCCTCGCTCCACCGGAAGCCCTGTTCCTCCTCGATCACATAGCCAACCGGGAGTTCGGTGGACTCGACGATGCCGTCGTAGTACTGGTCGCCCAGCCGGCGCGGGCCCGCGAACTCGTATGCCACGGTACGCTCGTACTGCTGATCCTCGCGGCGGATCCAAGCGAGCACGTCCACGGGGGCGATCGAGACCACGTCGCCCAGGCGGATGCCGCTGCCGCTGGAGGTGCCGATGATGGTCTCGAGAAGCTCCTGCACATCGGTGTCGCGGTATCCCTCCAGCTTCACCTCGTAGCGCACCTCGTCGCCGCCGATCTTGAGCTGCGCCAGGCTGGTCTGGCCCGAGACGGCCATGTTCATGCGCATGACCAGCTCCTGCACCGAGATGTCGTGGCGCGCGAGCTGGTCCCGCTCGATCTCGACGACGAACTCGGTTGCGCGCTCGCGGACGAACCGCCCGGCGGAGTTGGTGTCGATGCTGCGTACCCGCGGCACGCGCGCGAGCCGGTCGCCGAGGTCCTCGGCGATCTCGCGCACCCTCTCGTAATTGTACCCCAGCACCTTCATGGAATAGTTCGGCGAAGCGCCTCCCCCACCGCCGTAGAATCCCAGGCCGCGGCCGATGACGCGCACCTCGGCCCCGGTGAAGCCCAGGCTGTGGCTGAACATCTGTTCCTTGATGGCCATCGGGATGCCGGTGTTCTCGAGCGAATCGGGGAAGTTGACGGTGATCTGCCCGTAGGTGCCGGTCACCCTCGACGTGAAGCGTTCCACTTCCGGAATCGCGGCCAGCCGCTCTTCGAACGAGCGAACCAGATTGTCGGTGCGCTCCAGATCGGAGCCGCGCGGCAACTCGATATTGATGAGCACGTAGGTGTCCAGGCCGCCCATGCCCCCGCCCCAGAGCACGCCTCGGGTGACGTGGTTCTCGAACAGATACCACGACCCGCCGAAGGCCAGCACCGCCACCGTCACCGCCAGCCAGGCACGGCGCAGGGTGAAGGCGATGATGGTCGAGTAGACTCGGGTGTAGAGGGGTGCCCTGCGTCCGCGGCCCGCCGGCGCATCACCGAATCGCGCGTTGTCCGAGGTGGCGGATTCGCGAACGATCCCGGTGGCGCCGGGCTGGCTGCGAGGGGCCTGATCGGTCGCCGCTTCGTCTCTCCGCACCCGCGGCAGGACGCGCGCGGCCAGTGCCGGAATGAAGGTGAACGCCACCAGCAGCGATGCCCCCAGCGTAAGCGCCACCACGATCGCCAGCGGCACGTAGAACACCCGCAGCTCCCCCTGCAGGTACACGAAGGGCACGAAGACGATCAGGGTGGTCGCGGTAGAGGTGAGGATGGGCAACACCACCTGTCGGGTGCCTTCGGTTGCCGCATCCACGGCGGCTCGCCCCGCCTGCCAGCGGCGGAACACGCTCTCCAGGACCACAATGGCATTGTCCACGATCAGGCCGAACCCCATCGCCAGCCCCATGAGCGTGAGCAGGTTCAGGGTCATGCCCCCGAAGTAGATCAGGTTCAGCGAGATCAGCACCGAGAACGCGATCGTCATGAAGACGACCCCCGCGGAGCGGAACGAGCGCAGGAAGAGAAGCAGGACCGCGAAGATGACGAAGGCGGAGACCAGGGCTCGCGAGCGGAGATCGGTCAACTGCTCCTTGATGTCCTCGCTTTCGTCGTAGTTGAGGATCATGCTCGTCCCCGCCAGCCCCGCGCGTTCCAGCTGCGCCAGCCGCGCCTTCACCGCATCCGCCGCGCTCACCGTGTTGGCGCCGATCTCACGAATCACCACGAACGAGACCGAGGGCCGCCCGTCGATGCGGTTGTAGACCTGGGGTTCTTCGTAGCTGTCGCGCACATCCGCAACATCGGAGACGCGCACCAGGGCACCCCGGTTCTCGAGCAGCACCGTGCCCCGGATCTCCTCGGCGCGCGTGACGCGGTTCTGGATGGTCACCGACCATTCCTGGTCACCCGTGCGGACGGCGCCCGCCTCCCGCACGAGGTCCAGGTCGTTGATCCGTCCGCTCACCACGCCCGGCGTGAGCCCGAGCGAGCTGACCCTGTCCTCGTTCAGTTCGATTTCGATCAGGCGCTCACGTCCGCCGCTCGCCTGTACCAGCGCCACGCCTTCGACCTGCGAGAGGTCCGGCACGACGCGGTCGTCGAGGTCGGCCCGGAGCGCCTCGAGCGTATAGGGGCCGGTGTAGGTGTAGCGCAGGAACCCGCGCTGGGCGCGGGACTCGAACTCCGGCGGGACGTACGGCTCCACCAGAATCCGCCGCACGGCGGGCGGCAGCTCCTCCTCAAGGGCCGAGAGCCGCTCGGAGAGGTCGAGCCGCGCGAAGTCCATGTCCGTGTCGCGGCTGAACTCCACGTCGATGCTGGATGTGCCGGTCCCCTGTACTTCCCTGGACAGGGAGATGACCTTCTCCACCCCCTTGACCTGCTGGACCGCCGCCTCGATGGGGGAGGTGAGGAATGCCTCCACCGTTTCAGGAGAGGCGCCGGGCCATTCCGCGCGCACGTTCAGCCGGGGCAGCCGGGTGTCAGGCAGCAGGCCGATGGGGATATTGCGCCAGGCGCTGGCCCCCATGAGCGCGACCGCGAGGCAGCCCATTGCCACCGCCACCGGCCGCCGGATGCTCCCGCCGATCATCGCCGCACCTCCACGGCCGGCGAGAGTGCCATCCCGGCTTGGCCGGGAACGCCGCCGCCGCTCACGGAAGCACCTCCGCCGCCCGGACCGGGCGCGGCGCGCGAGCCCTCTTCCGCAGGCGGGCGTGGCCGCTTTCGACCACGGAGTACACAACCGGCACGACGATGAGGGTGAGCGCGGTGGCCACCACCAGGCCTCCGATCACCGCGATGGCCAGTGGCGCGCGCAGATCGGCCCCGCGCCCGATGCCCAGTGCCAGCGGCGTGAGCCCGCAGACGGTGGTCACCGTGGTCATGACGATGGGCCGCAGGCGCACCCTGCCGGCCTCCAGGATCGCCTCCCGCAGCGCGGCGCCCCGGGCGCGCGCCTGGTTGATGAACTCCACTTTCACGATCGCGTCGTTGACCACGATGCCCACCAGGATGACGACCCCGATGAGGCTCATGGTGTTCAGGCTCTGGCCGGAGAGCGCCAGCGCCAGCACTGCGCCGGAGAGCGCGAGCGGGACCGAAATGAGAATGATCACCGGGTGTCTGAAGGACTCGAACTGTGCTGCCAGAATCATGTAGACGAGCACCAGCGCGAGCCCGAAGGCGAACGCGAGGTCGCGGAACGAGCGGCGCATCTCCTCGTTCTCGCCACCGACGTCGACGCGCACGTTGAAGGGCGGTGGAAGCGCGGTCAACTCGTTCTCCACCGTGGCGATCGCGCCGCTCAGGCCGCCGGTGACTACGTCCGCGTAGACGGTGATCACGCGCCCCTGGTCCTCGCGGTGGATCTCCGCCGGGCCGACCGCCTCGCGCACGCTAACCAGCTCTCGCAGCGGCACGCCGCGCACCACCAGGGTCTCGAGCGTCTCGGCGGAGAAGCGCAGGGCGTCGGGCAGCCTCACCACCACGTCGATCTTGCGGTCGAAGTCGACGAACTCGGTAGCGCGGTCGCCCCGCATGGCCCGCTCGATCTCCTCGGCGATGAGTCGCGGATCGACGTTGTGGCGTGCGGCCACGTCGCGCAGAATCTCGATCTGGACCTGGGGCTGACCGCGGCCGGTGCCCACGCGCACGTTGCCAATCTCCGGCAGCGTCGACAGCTCTTCGCGAATCGTCTCGGCGTAGGCGTAGCTCTCCTCGAGGTTCTCGCCGCGGATGCGCACGGCGATGTCCGCGTCGGCGCCGCCCAGGACCGTGCCCAGGGCGGTCGCCTGGCCGGCCTCGAAGGCGAGCGTCCCCGGCGGGAAGCGGGCCTCGACCTCGCGCACCCGCTCCAGCACGTCGTCCGTGGCGATCCCCGGGTGGAGACGCACTTCCAGGTTGCCCGTATGTGCCCCCGAGGTCTCCTCGCTCTCCATGTAGGAGCGGACGTCCTCGCCCACGCGGGAGAAGACGGTCTCGACCCCGGGATCGTCGCGAAGCGCCCGTTCGATGTCCTCCACCGCCAGGGCTGTCGCTGCCAGACCCGTCCCCTCCGGCAGTTCAAGGCGCACCCGGAACCCGCCCTGGTCGACGTCGGGCAGCAGATCCCGATCGAGGGCCAGCACGAGCGCCAGCGTGGCGGCCAGCGCGGCGGCGGAGACCGCCATCACCCGCCCGCGGTGGTCGAGCGAGAATTCGAGGAGCCGGTGATAGCGGTCGGCAAACCGCTGGAAACCGCGGTCGAAGGCGGCGAGCAGCGGCCCGAACAGGCGGCTGCACACCCCGGCCAGCCCCTCCCACCAGAAGCCCACCAGCGCGCGCGCCAGCGCGAAGGCTCCCGCGATCAGCCGGAAGGGCAGCGCCACCACCCACAGGATCGCCCGCCCGATTCTCGCCAGCACCCCCCGCCGTAGTTCCGCCCGGGCTCGTTCGGGCCGGTCGGATGCGCGTGCCCGGTCCACGAAGCGCGCCGCCATCCCTGGCAGCAGGGTCAGCGCCACCAACAGACTCGCCAGCAGGGAGAAGGCCACCGCGAGCGACAGGTCGCCGAACAGCTCGCCCGCCACCCCCTCGATGTAGATAATCGGCCCGAACACCGAGATGGTGGTGAGGGTCGAAGCCGTGATCGCCCCCTGGACCTCCTCACCCCCGAGAGCCGACGCCTCCGCCGACGGGACGCCCGCCTCCCGGTGCCGGAAGATGTTCTCGAGCACGATGATGGAGTTGTCGACCAGCATTCCCACCCCGAGCGCCATCCCCCCCAGGCTCATGATGTTGAGCGACACCCCGAACGCCTCCATCAGCGCGA
>VXMG01000013.1:0-15704 GCA_009841185.1 Gammaproteobacteria bacterium | reverse complement strand
CGTGGTGGCACCCGAGGAAGCTCGTCCACTGCACGCGGGTGAACACGCCGCCGTGGAAGCAGGCCAAGGCGATCCACTCGGCGCGGCGGCCCCTCCAGCCCAAAGACCTCAGCGCGGCTGCGCGTTCCCTTAGGCTTGGTAGAGCCTCGCCAGCCCCGCCCATCCGGCTAGGCTGGCGACATCACGAGCCGCGCCCAAGGACGCCAAGAAGCTCGTCGGCCTTGCCGGATTCCACCCTGGCCCGCTCCTTCCCGTGGTCGGCGATGCCTTGGCCTACGATGTACGCCACGAGAGAAAGCAGCGCCTCTTCCGAAATTGGGACACCGAGATTTTCGAGGACGACCACCGCCACTCCCGTGAGGGCGGTCAGGAACTTCTTCGAACCAAAAATCGTTGCGAATGCGTTTCGCACAGGCCCTCCCCCTGTAGGGTTTGCACCATTTGCAAACTACGCCCTCGCAGGGCCTTGGACACCCTTATCGGGCATGAGCGGGGTGTTGTCGGAAGTCGCCGGGCGGCCTTCGTGCGACGCCGAGCCTACGCGACGTTGAACGCGGCGGACTGGCAAGAGGAGCGCTCCGCCCCCTTTGACCCCCCAGGCTTCCGCGCCGGGGTGTCGGCGCGGCGGAGGACCGGTACCGCCTCTGGAACCGCGCCCCCAATCACGCCGAAGGCCGCCCGGTAGCCATCGGCAGACATTGCGGCGAACCCGCCGTCCGCGATCCCTGCGCGCTTCGGCTGGGACTCCCCAACCGCCCAGGAGCTCCACCCCGTGCCGCCCGATCCAACGCCACCAGAGGTCACCGTCAACCCTACTAGAACTGAGAGCAGCACGGGCGGCTGTTCCTCGTGGCCTTACCCTGTGGGCACCCACTCCATCGTCGCGCGATCAATCCGATATTGGCGAATCCCGCTTCTCGTTAGCAGGCGTGGGTCGATGGGAACATCGGCCCACTCGTTGTGATAGACGCACAGTTCTTCTCCAGCTTGCGACAGGACGCCGATAGCGCTGATCGAGGTTTGCTGGTTAGGGGTCATCCTCTGGTTTGGACCGAATCTAGCGCCTGTTACGTAAGGCCCTATGGTAGGATCCTGGGGTACGGCGATGTCCCACGTCTCATCGCCGTACATGGCCGCCTTGATGTTGAACGGGTCGATGTGTCCAGACTTCCGACCGTCATACAGTACCAACATTCCGGGTTGACGTCCTCGAATTCCCGCCTTTATCTGAGGGGATGCCTTCCTGATCATGTTTCTGACTCGGGCACCAGTCTTGCCTCCACGAGTTGTGTAGCCGCGTGGTTGGGTCAACGCATCCGATTTTCGTTCCTCGCGGCTTCTTCGGACTTCCTTCACCTCGGCGATGATCGTCCGACCGCCGACTAGGAGTTCGTAGTCGGGTGTCCTGACGCCGACTTGTTCGCAGATGCGAGTCCACCCGATTCCTGCCTGGGAGCAGTACTCTTGGAGCAACCTTTCCGCGCGGTTGGTCTTGTTACACATCGTGTTCTCCACTACAGAAGCGCCAGTTGGTCCCCGTCACGGCGCCGGGCGCTCAAGAACGGCGACAGGTTGCCGTCACTGCCCAACTCTTGGGCGACCGCCAGGAGGTCTAGGCGACTGAGTAGCCCCACCGTAATCGGTCGCTTGGAATCCCAGAACGTGAAAGCGCCTAGCAGCCCTTGGGCCGGTTCAGAACGCAGTAGGTCGTGTACGCAATCCGCTTCGTCCTTCGACCCGCAGGGCACGAAGTAGCAGGTGTCGTCCAGCACGATTGGCTTGCCCTCGAACGAGCCGACCGTTCGGAAGTCGAGCTTCTTGTAGAAGCCGGAGATGGCAACGCGCCAAGGTGCGAACGTGTAGGGGCCCACGCCGAACACCGAGAAGCGGGCTCGGTTTCGATAGATCGTGCTGCCACGCCGGTCGAGGCGGTCCGCATGGGCGCATAGATACTTCCAAGTCCGGGGCGCTTCAGATTCGATGCGATGGGTGTCACCGCCGATCGTCAACTGAGTTACCAGCATCCATCGCGTCGGTTCGGACACGGTACCATTCGCCACTTCCGAACTCTTCAGCATCGGAAACAGGAACCGGGGCTCCAGTCGCACTTCCTCTTGGAAGCCATTCACATATGAGTCCGGGCCGCGTCGGAGCAGTTCCATGACCTTCGAGCAATCGTGCTTCACACCGGAGCGCCACCGGTATCGCTGTGGCCCTGCTAGATGCTTCCACTTTTCGTAGAGCTCTAGTTCCGCCACGAGCTCTCCGCCACGGAGCCCGAATCGCGATGACGGGGCGGCAGCTCCAAGCGTATCGTAGACCGCACACTCGACTTCTCCACGCCGAGGAGAACCCGAGACCATGAACAAGCACGCGTCAACCGACGCTCCGAAATGCTTGGTGGCGTTGATGCGATGCACCTCCGCATTCCGAAGCCGGTGCCCTTGGCTCCACGCGTGATGCAGGCCCCGGCGAACCACCGCGACCTTGCAGAGGATTGCGAGACTCGCTTCGCGCCCTTCGATCCACTCCAAGGCGCGCAGTAGCATCCACTCCGAAATGTCGAAGTTGCCCTTGCCCGTAAGGGCGTCGAGCCCGCGGTGACCCCGGAAGTTCGTCTTTTCCGGGAGATTAGAGCTGCCAAGGCGCGAGAGGTCTGCGCTTGTCACCCACGGTGGATTCCCGAGAACCAATACTGGTCTCGGGAGCTCCAGCAGTACTTCGTCCCAATCAGTCCGAAAAAAATCGGCTTGGCGTACTTGGGCATTGGCGGCGGGGCGGGACCTGCGGAGGAGGTCCTTGGCCTTGGCCACATACTCGGGATTGATCTCTAAGCCGAGTAGCCGTCGCGCCGACGGAAACGCCCGAATTGCAGCATCCAGAAAGGTCCCCGTTCCGCATGTTGGCTCAAGGACACTGGCTGGACGGAGACCACGGTCAACGAGAAGGGCACACACGCGGTTAGCCAGTGGCCGCGGCGTCTGAAAATCGCCGAACTCAGCCTTGACTCCGGTCTTGCTCTCGGAAGGCAGAGTCACCTCACACGCAAGATGCCATCGACCGCGCCGGCTTCGATGATCGCGCGACGGTATTGCAGTCGCCATTGCAGGGCGTTCGAGATCGTGAGGTATCCGATGTCGGGAGGATTGGCGAGGACTTCCTCGGCGAGACGGTTCGCTTCGATCTCCTCGACAGGAAGCATCCGCTCCGAGAAGAAGGCGAGGAGGTCGTCCGCGTTTCCGCTGTTCTCGACGATCCGGCGGATGCCCGTAGTGGTCTGGAAGTCCGCAGTACGCTCGGCGGCGACGTAGATCGTGTGGAGGATGTCGAGCCGGGCGGTGCGAGTCTCCTCATCATCTGTCTTGTCGTAGACGAAGACGAGCAGTGAGTAGCCAAGGCCATACAGCTTCTGGCGCGCAGACTTGTAGGGACAGGACGATTGGGGCTGCTTGTGACTCGTAACCTTGAGATCCACACCGAGTCCTGGGAAGTCGATTCCCTTCGCCGAACTTCCCTCTTGGTAGACGTACCTGCGGTGAAGGTCTTCCTGAAACTTGTGTTCCAGGTAGGTCCCTACGGCCTTGCCGTCCGTTACTCCGAACAGCGATGGCTCTCGGTGTTCGCTTTCCGCCTCAGCGAAGGCGCGAGCTTCTCCGCAGAGCAGGTCAATGGTCAATTTCCGTTTTCTCAACGGTTCCTCCGCTGGGACGCTGGCCGTAGAGCCGCCACCGACTCCCACGAGTTGTGTAGCAAGTCCACGAAGCATACCGGCTTCTCGCCATCGGCGTAAGGGGCGGTGGATGGCCAGAACCGCCCGACCTTACGGCAGGCGTCGGGCCATTGCGGGGCAATCTCTCCCCCATTTTTCTTCGCCCACTTCACGGACGGCGTGGGCGACGGCGCGGTTCTCGACGACAGCCCAAGAACGAGCGTCGGCTCCCAAGCATCCTAGCGGCACATCCACAAATCGGTCACGCTTGGCGCTTCCGACCGCCCGGGTTAACGTTCGCAGAACCCCCTTGGTGCCGGAACGCGGTGGATGCGGCGGGACAGCACTGGACAAGGTGTCTCGGTGTCGCGTCCGAATAGTGTGCCGGAGGTGATACGGCGGTTGGTCGTGTCGCTATAACACCATGGCTGACAATGAGTTAAGATTTAGCGTGTCTGTTCCAGATCAAGGGGCAAGCCCCTCGCCAGCCCGGTGTCTTACGCCGGGGTACGTGGATTGAACACCGAACGGTGCTTCGAACCAGCGGCAAACGCCGTCTCGACGGCGGAGCAGTCCAGGGCTGCATCATGGCCCGGTGCCCCAGGCGAATAGCGACCGCGCTAACCGCCACATATGTTGCCGAGAGTGACCCGTCCGTTGTGGTCGAATCAATCCAGGAAGGACCGCCTTGCGAGTGGTGCCATCGTTGGAGACCCTATCTTTGCTTTGGGAGAAGATCGAGTCCCGCTTGGATTCGTCGCACGAGGGCTGGCGCGACCGCGTCGACGAGTTCGGCCAAACGAATGCGGTGAAGAGAAGGTCGGTCGGTCAGGCATGGAACGACGGCGAAACCTTCGAGGCAACGCTGATGGCCGTGTTGTCCAACAACACGGACTGGTCGAAGATCCAAAGGGTTCGGGCGGACCTCCCAAGCGTGTTTTCGGGGTTTAGCCTGAGGCACTACGCCGGGCTCTCAGAAAACGACATCAGTCGCATCGAGTCTTGGTTCCGCGACCGCAGGGCGGGGTCCATGACCTTGAAGAGAGACCTCTTCAATCTGGTTCACACTGCGCGAAGGCTCTTGGAGTACAGCCGCGTTCACGGTTCGGCGGAAGCCTACTTCGTCTCCCTGGTCCGTCAGCTTGACAACGATCCCGTGCGCGCGGCGTTGCGGCTGGGTACTCAGGGGGACAAATACAAGCTTCCTGCCTTGGGAGTACCCTTGGCAGCCGAGGCCCTGAAGAACCTTGGCTTTGACTTGGCCAAACCCGACCGGCACATCACGCGGGCCGTTGCTTCGTTCGGTTTGGTCGATTTCGGATCGTGGGCTGAAAGAACCCACCGAACACCGCCCAAGAAGGTATCGGACCTTGAAGTTATGGAAGCGGTCCAGAGAATCGGCGAGGCTGCCCGTGTGCCTTCAGCTGACGACGCAGCCACCGGCTGGCCGCCGGGACCGAGAGATCACCTCGGATGAAGCGGGCTTTCGTGGGACGACCGCTCGGGGGACGGGTGCAGGATATCATAACATGTTGTCTAACATCGCCTTGTGCTACCCACCGCCGCCGGAGAGGGATACTCACTCGAACGGGGCTAGCGCAGCCACGACCCCAGTCCCTTGATGGCTTCTACACCGCTGGCGATCATGAAGGCTACACCCATTGCGGCGATCACCACCATCTCGATCACCCATCTGAGACCTTGGTCTACCTTGTAGAGGCGAATCTCACGCACCGCAAGGACCAGTAGCACCGTCCCCACAATTGCCTTTGACAGCATTCAGGGACTCCGATTCCCACTCGTCGGCCTAGCGTCGCTCGGCATACCGAGCCGCCGGTGCATCGGCTGTGCGACCTCCTTCTGGAGCCAGCCGACCGAACAACCCTTCTCCTCGCGCTCGAAAAAACCGCGCGATTCGGCCCGCACCCTCTCTCGGATGCACGTCAGCGGGAAGCGCATCCGAGAGAGAGTCGCAGCTTGCTCCTGCGACAGATACCAGGCGGCCCTTGATGGCCTGCGAAACGACCCGTGGCATTGCCATGCCTACCATCATGCAGATCGTCACGCCCCTGTCAACCCGGTCGCGCCCGCAAGATTCGCCCCGGAAGGCTTGGCGGGCCGACCAAGGCAAACTGACGCCAGCCGCCCGGAGGCTGGGGGAGCCGGTAACTCCGAACATCGATTTACTTCACGTCGCTCTAGCGCGCGAGCCATAACCCCAGGAGATGAAACTGCTAGCTCGGCCAAGGCAAGGGCATGTCGATTGATGCCTCGTACTGCCCCGTAGCTCTTCAGAAGCGCCTCGTCACGCATCGTCTCGCTCCGCGTTTCACCGGTGAGCAAGGCGTCGCAGTTGTGCCTCGCCGCGTCATCGAGCCCCTGTAGGGCCACTGTCGCGCATCTCCTGTCGCGGGCATACCCACCGTGGTGGCAGATATGCCGAACAACTCTCCGCATTTCTCCGATCATCCTGTCCGACTCGACAAGTGCAAGTCCGTTCGAGTCCCCCGCTCTCGGCTTCGGTTATTGAATCAAGTCTCTCGACCCTCACGTGGTGTAGCCTCTCCGGCCCCCGCAGCTACACAGGAATCTCGCCACTCTCTCGCCGGGTCGGCAATGCATGGCAGGAACCTCTAGCCAGCGTCCATCCACGACGCGATCTTCCGTATGGATACGTCTGTTCATGGCGGCGAACCTCCGGTCAACCGACTCAACGGTGGCGGTGACACGTGAGGTCGCGTTTACGATTGGCGCTAAGACGTCGGATGCCTTCGGCAAGGAGGTGGGGCGGGCGGGAGTCCCGCTATTCAGGTCCAGTTTTCCCGCTTCCCCGGCACGATCCAGCAGGGTACAGTTCAACGGCAAGAAACGCAGATCGTGCAGTCCTGGTTGAACTTAGACGATTCCTTGCCGCGATTCATAGCATCCATATCCTGCCATCCCGTCAAGCCGGGAGCCGTCACCATCGCAGGTAGAATGAGCAAGGACTTGGCCCCCGGAACGTGGAAGAGTATTCTCAGGCAAGCCGGCCTCGACAAGGAGAAGCACCGTGACATACGTGATCGTCATTGAGCGCACCCTCAACGGCTACTCAGCCTACGTTCCGGATCTGCCCGGGTGCGTCGCTGCCGGGGACTCCCAGGAGGAAACCGAGAAGCTGATCAGCGAGGCAGTCGCTTACCACCTGGACTCGCTCCGAGAACGCGGGAATCCGATTCCGGAGCCACAGACGGCAGTGAGGTTGGTGGAGGTGCCTTCCGCGTCATAGGAACGATGCGGCAGAGGTCGGACGTTCGGTTCGTTCTTTGGATCCTGCTTGGAAGGCACGTCCAGGCGGCTAGCTACCGAGGCCTCCCCAGCGGTCTTCCATCCAGCTCCCATCCCGGGTCGATCTCGATACCCAGGTGGTCCAGCGCCGTTACGGCCAGGTCCACGATGAAGGCCGGTCCGGGCGGTGGCCAGGTGGCGGTGGCGGGGCCGTTCGCCAGGATGAAGATGATCATCTCCTCGGGTGAATCTCCGCCGTGGTTGCCGTCCGCGAGCCTGCCGTGGTCGGTGCTGATGAGCACGAGCCAGTCCTCGTTCTCGTAGCCGGGCCGGGCTCGGACCGCGTCGATGAGCATGCCCACATGCAGGTCGGCCAGCGCGATCGCGTCCCGGTACTCCGTGCCGATAGAGGCGTATTGGTGGCTGGTCTCGTCGGGATCGCCGAGGTAGACGAACATGGCGTCGGGGTCAGCGGTGGCGAGATGGCCTACGGCCTGCGCGGTGAGCTGGGCGTCGGCCTCGGCCCAGCCCAGTTCGTAGCCGTTCAGCACGACGCGGGTGTCGAGGGAAGCCGGGAGCACGGGACCGCCGCCGTCAAGCTCGGCAAGCGACAGCCCGTCCACGTCGGCCAGCGGCAGCCAGTCGAGCGCGGCGAAGGTGTACAACTCCGGACGCTCCCGCTCCACGCGCGTGAGGAAGCTCGGCCAGCGATCGTAGTCTCGACCGGTGAAGCTGTTGTTCGTGACGCCGTGCTTCCCGGGCCACACCCCCGTGAGCATCGACGACCACGACGGGCCGCTGACGGACGGCGTGGTCGTGCGCGCTTCCGCCGTATACCACCCGCCCGCCGCGAGGGCGTCCATGTTGGGGGTCGGCACCTCCGCCAGCACGTCCGGCCGGACCCCGTCGATGCCGATGAGGAGGACCTTGGGGGTCGTCTGGTCGGGGATAGCGTCGATGCAGGCGGCGCACAGCAGCGCGGCCGCGAGAACAGAGCCACGGAGAAGCGCCACCCCGCGCGATGCCCGGATGAGCCTCACGAAACCCGATCCAATCGTCCGGCGGCATGTGGCCCTGTCGACGACGCGCGGCATCAGCGTTCTACTGCAGGTGTCTTCGGCAAGACGTTGGGATCAGGGAGGCGCTCATGGCGGGGAGAATCGCTCTAGATTTTCGTACCCGTGGGTACGATATTGACCAGTGACCGGGGCTCAGTTCGTGAGGCGGGCCAGACGATACGGCAGGCGTGCCGACTTGGAGGTACGCTTCGACGCCAGCCGCGGCAAGGGCAGCCATGGGCTGCTCTACCTCGGAGAGCGTCGCACGGTCGTGAAGCGAGGCGAACTGAAGCGGGGCACCCTTCGTGCAATGCTGAAGCAACTGGACATCCGTGAGGAGGACTTCTGATGCGCTACGCGTATCCATGTGTGTTGGCCCCGGAGGAGGATGGCGGCTTCTCCGTCTCGTTTCCGGACGTGCCCGAAGCCCTGACCTGTGGCGACGATCGAGCTGAAGCGCTGGCCATGGCCGAAGATGCGTTGGCCGTCGCGCTCGGGGCTTATGTGCGAGCCCGGGAGGACATCCCCCGGCCGGGGGCGCTCCGGCGTGGACAGGTCATGGTTGCGGTTCCGCTCGTGGTCGCGGCGAAACTTGCGCTCTACACGACCATGCGCGAGCAAGAGCTTTCCAAGGTGGGACTGGCCGCGCGCATGGGTGTGAGCGAGGGCGCGATCCGCAAGCTCATGAACCCGGGACACCGGTCTCATATTCGCCAGGTGGAGAAAGCCCTGAGGCAGGTGGGCAGGCAGTTGGTCGTCGAGGACAGAGCAGCATAAACGACGGCTCGAACCCGAAGGCATTGGCTCGCGACGTCCTGGCCCCTACCGCAGAAAAACGCTCTTGGGGATGAACCCAGAGACGACCTGCGTGATGTCCACCACCTCGTTGATGCGGAAGTCCACCGCGATGCTCGCCAGCGAGAGCGCCTTCGCCGGAGTGAGCCCCTTCTCCTCGACGAGGAAGTCGACGACGGCCCGGACGGCGTGTCGCGTGGCGCGGTCCAGGTCGATGTCGATGCCCATCAGGATGTAGTGCTCGTCGTTCTCGGCCATCGGCGCCTCGATGGACCGGTCCTTGTGCACCGAGAGGCGGAAGGTGCCCGTGAGCGACTGTTCGATGGCCGTCCCGCTCACCTCCCCGTCGCCCTGCGCGCCGTGCGGATCGCCCACGTAGAAGAGGCCCCCGGGGTGGAAGACGGGCAGGTACAGGGTCGTGCCGGTCTTCAGGTGCTTCACGTCCAGGTTGCCCCCGAAGGCTCCGGGCGGTGTCGAACCCTGGACGCCGGGCGCGGTCACCCCGGGCTGGCCCATCACGGGATCTTCGGGCGCCACGGCCATGACGCCCATGAACGGTTCGAGCGGCACGTGGATGTCGTCGGCGAGGAACGCGACCTCCACGCCGTCCGCCATGCCCGTGTGAATCACGTGGCGACCGCTCTCCGGCGGGATGTCCAGCGCCGGATCGCCCTCCCGGAAGCCGGGATACGACATCGAGAACACGCCGCTGCGCGCGCCCGTGCTGTTGATGCCCCAGTTCGCCCGCGTCTCGACGGAGAGAACCTCGATCGCCAGCACGTCCCCGGGCTCCGCGCCCTCGACATGGATGGGGCCGGTGATGAGATGGCCGCCCCCCACATCGCGAGGCCGCCCCTCGCGGGACGCCCAGAAGTCCAGCACGTCCTGGTGGATCTCCTCGCGCGGGATGCCGAGGCCGGTGAGGAAGTCGGCCGGGTTTTCGTCCTGGGTCGCTCCCGCTGAGGTCAGCGTGTTGACGCGCACGGTCTCGCCGGACTGGATCCGCAGCACCGGTTCCTTGTCGATGGGAAACCAGCCCCAGGTAACGTTCTCCGGGGTCGAGGGAACGAAGTGGTCGGCCTCGACGGGCTGGGTGGCGGAGGCATCGGAGCTGCCGGCTGGTGCGCTGCTCGCGGCGTCATCCGCGGGCGCGCCGCAAGCGGCGGCCAGAGTCAGGAACGCAAGGGCCACAAGCTGCGGTATCCAGTGGGCTTTCGTGGGCACATGACTCGACATTTCGCATTCCTCCTGGTTGGACCGACGCAGCCGTCGTGCCGCCGCTCTCGCGGCGTTCGAGCATCGACATCTCGCGCTCAAGTTAGGGAACAGATCTCTTTCCCGCAGTGGCAGTCCACCATCGAAGCCGTTACATCGACATGTCTTAGGGCATCCCTGCGGGGAAGTCCTGCTGGTCTTGTACATGGTGGTGTTTACGCCGATCTACTTCGCGGTGGTGGCGGCGGGGATGTCGAGGAAGCAAAGATGACTACTCTGATCGATCAGGTGCCGAAGGCGAAGCCGGGCAGGACGTTGCGGAATGCAGGCAGCGTCCTCTCGGCCTGCGTCGCCGTCCTGCTCGCTCCGACGCAGGCGACGGCCCAGCTTCCGGTCGTCGACCTCTCCGACAGGCCCCTGGAGACGCTGATCCCACCAGAGTTCGAGGGCGGATTTTTCAATCGTATTGGAGCGATGGTGATCCGGGACGACGGCCTGTGGGTGCTTGATACGGGCCAGAAGAGAGTGTTCCGGTTCGACACCGAAGGTCGCCTTGTCGTCGCCTTCGGGCGGCAGGGAAACGGCCCGGGCGAGCTGCTCTGGCCCAGCGCGATGCGCGTCGATTCGGTGGTGACGATACCCGATATGCGGCAGGTACGCGTGAGTCGATTCACCCTGGATGGCGAGCATCTGGAAACTCGGCGCGTGAGCGGCCCGGTGGTGCCTTCGGCCGGGTTGGCAGTCCTGCGAAACGGCGTCACGGTCTATGCCACCGCTGTACGCTACACGATGGGTTCCGGTGGCCCGGGCAGCGATCCGTATGGTCATGTGACTGTGGGATTCACGGGGTCCAACCGATCCGATACGATCGCGAGTCTGCACGGCAGCAGTGTAATGTGGCAGGCGGCGGGCACGATGTCGCTATTCAGGACCGACTTCGGCGCCGCCGGCGCCTGGACGACGATGGGAGACAGCGCGATCGTGGTGGCGGACGGAATCACGGGCACGATTTCGGTCTTCACGGTGCCAGGCTCGCCGGGGATGGAGGCCGATACCCCGCAGCTCTCGGTGGACTCTGTCGCGATGCGCATCGAGGGCCTTCCAGTGAGCAATGGGGACCGAGAGCGGGCCGAGGCCGACTTTCGGAGAGATAATCCGAGCGTTCGAGGGCGCGTGACCTTCGAAGGTTGGCCGAGTCATTGGTCTGTGGCCACCAGTCTGCTGGTTTCGGACGACGGCAAGGTGTGGGCACAACGGGTAGTCGATGGGGACGAGCGCCAGCACTGGACCGAAGTAGACCTTCAGGGATCCCTTCGGCGCCACTTCATTCTTCCCGAGCGCTTCTCCCTTCGCGCGATCGCAGACGGGAAGCTCTACGGAGTCGCCAGAGACGAACTGGACGTTCAGCGCCTGGCGATTCTGGATCGTCCGTGACGGACCTTCGGAAGGAGCTGCGGTGCTTGCAGTTCCGGCAGGCAGACTGACGGCCGTAGCGCCACCATCGCTCTCGGGCGCTCAACCGGCTCGCATCCCGTCCAGGAGTGTCGAGGTGGTCTGCCGGATCAGCGCATCGACATCCACCGCAGTGAGGATCTGCCCCTCGATCAGCAGCGATGCCAGCCCGTGCACGGCACCCCATGCCACATAGGCCTGCTGGTGGGGATCCTGTCGCTTGATGGTTCCGTTCCGCTGGTGCGTCCGGACGATGCGCACGAGTTCGTCGAACAACGCGTTCGCGGCCTCGCGGAGCTCAGGTCGGTCCTCGCGGGTGATCGCTTCCTTGCCGTACATCAGGCGATAGTGCCCCGCGTTCTCGAGCGCGAACCGCACGTACTCCTCGCCGACCCGCCGGAGCCGCTCAATCCCCGCGCCGGCGGATCCCGCGCCCACTGCCTCCAGGCGGTCTCGAAGGCGGCCGAAGCCGGCGGCGGCGACCGCAACCAGGAGCGCGGACTTGTCCGCGAAATGGCGATAGGCCGCGGACCGCGATACGCCCAGGCGCCGCCCGATCGCGCGCATCGTCACACTCGAAGTCCCTCCCTCGTCGATCATCGCGGCGGCTTCGGCGAGCAGTGCCGTCCGCAGGTCTCCGTGGTGATACGCGCTGTCGTCGAGGGTCATGCCAAAAGGTGATCGGGCCAAAGGTGACCGGCAATGTTGACATCGTCAACGTCGCGGGTTATGTTGACAGCGTCAACAAGCTCGATCACAGGAGGAGGAACAGCCGATGTCCACCAACGAGCAGATTCCCGGGTTCCTGGAGGCAGCTTTGGAGCGGGGCTTACTTCGAGAGCATGTTGCCAACCGCGCTCCCCTCGCAACCGCGGTTGTCCTGGTCGCGGCAGCCTGGTTCGTCGTCCCCGGGGCGGCGAGCGCGCAGGGGCGGGACGGCTTCTATCTGCGGGGCGATTTCGGGGACTCGGATGCGTTGACCATGCGGGCCCGAATCGAGGGCATCGATCAACCCACGCGTTGTGACCGGCTGCTGTATCCCGATCCGGGCGCTGTCCCGCGTGATCCCGCATGCTCCGGACATACTTCCGGCGTGTTCGCGACGGTGGAGTTCGATCGGGGAGCGGAGACCATGACCAGCGCAACCGCTCTCGCCGTGGGGTATGCCCGGGGCCGGCTCCGCGTGGAAGCGGAACTGAGCAACACCATGCTCGGCGGAACCTCCGCGCCGATGCGGGACGCCGGGCCGCTCGCGGAGGAGAGGCGGCACGAGTGGAGCGCGGTCGAACAGCCCCAAGCCCGGATTTCGGGGTTCAGCGTCAACGACCTGTTCGTGAACGTTCAGCTCGATTTCAGCAATTCGTCGCGCTTCACTCCGTTCCTGGGCGCCGGAGGTGGCATCTCCACCGTCATTCTCACCTTCGAGGGCCTGCGGGTGCGGCGAACGCTCGCCGACGGGTTCATGCCCGCAGGGGGCGTGGCCCCCGCCGTGGACGCAGTTGTTCCTGCATGGCAGACGCGCGCGGCGGGCACGGCCGACTACATGTCGTTCCCGGTGGCTGAATCGACCCTCGGCACCAACCTGATCGGAGGGGTGACGTTCGAGGCGAACGAGCAAGTCAGCCTCGCGTTGCGGGGCCGCTATGCGCGCTACGGCGATGTCCACAAACCCGGAAAATGGGACCTGGTGCGAAGTCACGGGCCGGTGCTCGCCGATGGCCGGACCCCCGCGACCTTCGATCTGGTGCTAGCTGACATCGCTGCCTACTCGGCCACCATCTCGTTCGTGTACCGCCTCTAACGGGCAACCCTGTGCGGCGTCAGTAGACCCGGATCAACCACTCAAAGGAGGAACCACCACATGTCCGTCAACGAGCAGATTTCCGGATTCCTGAAGGCAGGCCTGGAGCAGGGGCTGCCTCGAGAGCGACTCAAGGATGTGCTTCACGAGGCCGGTTGGCCGCAGGATCAGGTTCGACGCGCCCTGGGCAGTTTCGCGGATGTCGCGTTTCCGATCCCCGTCCCCCGCCCCGCCCCATACCTGTCCGCTCGCGAGGCCTTCGTCTACCTCGTTCTCTTCGGCACGCTGTACGCCAGCGCGGTCAGCCTGGGGAGCCTCATCTTCGCGTTCATCCATCAGGCATTTCCCGATCCTGCCCTGGATCCGGCAGCCGCCCTGGAGGCGGCGCGAGAGGAGATACGGTGGTCGATCTCCTTCCTCGTCGCGACGTTCCCCGTCTTCGCCCTCGTCTTCTGGACGAATGATCGCGCTGTCCGCAAAGACCCGGGTCGACGGCTTTCGCGAGTGCGGCAGTCGCTGACGTACCTGTCGCTGTTCCTGGGTGCAGCCACCCTCATCGGGGTGGTCACAAGCATCGTCTACAACCTCCTCGGCGGCGAATTGACGGTCCGGTTCACCCTGAAGGTCCTCACTGTCGGCGCGATCACCGGCTTGTTGTTCGGGTATTTCCTGCGCGATGTGCGCAAGGAGGTGGTGGCAGCATGAACCTCCCACGGCGATCCATCGCGCTGGCGGCCTCGGCAACGGCCGTCGTGGCGGCGGTGGCGTTCGGGCTGGTACTCCTGGGATCTCCCGCGCAGGAGCGCGAGCGCCGGATCGACGCTCGGCGCGTTGCGGACCTGCACGGAATCGCGGCGGCCAGCAACCTCTACTGGTCTCGACATTCGCGGCTGCCGGCGTCCCTGGACGATCTTACGGCCGCACCCGGCATGAGGGTCAACACTCGCGATCCCGTGAGTTCGGAGATCTACGGATACGAGGCGCTCGACAGCCTGCGCTACGAGGTTTGCGCAACCTTCGATGGGGAGTCCCGTTCCGGGCCCGGAGAGCCGGCCACAGTCCCCCCGGTCGTTCAGATGAGCTGCCAGGGCTGCCATGCGGCGGCGAGGATCCAGGTCGACGGTCCGGTCACCGGGCAGTTGAATCCCCGCGACCTGTGGACACACGGCATCGGACGGCAGTGCTTCCAGATGCAGGTACGGTGAGGCGGGGGCGGGGCTGCTGACGGGAACGACCGGGGGCGGCTGGGTGTCCGGGATGTGTACACGGACCAAGTAGACCGAGGAGGCAACGGGAACGACCATGATCACCGGCGCGCACACCATCATCTACAGTACGGATCCAGTCGCCGACCGGGGCTTCTTCCGCGACGTGCTGGCCTTGCCGAACATCGATCTCGGCGGTGGGTGGCTGCTCTTTGCCCTGCCCCCGTCGGAAGTGGCGGTGCATCCTTCCGAGAAGAACGACGTCCATGAGCTGTACTTCATGTGCGAAGATGTCGACGCGCTGGTCGAACATCTCTCCGCCGCAGGCGTCGATTGCAGTCCGGTCGAGGAACAGGGGTGGGGCAGACTGACGGCCGTAACCCTGCCGGGCGGAGGGAAGCTCGGGATCTACCAGCCCCTGCACGAGGTCATCGCCGACACCTGAAGGACGATCTGGCGGGATGCCGTGCGCCGCGAACCCGGACCCGTTCGCCGCCTACGCCGCCTGCTCGCCGGTGCCGGCCTCGCGCAGCGCATCCGCCATGATCCCGCACGCCGACCCGATCACCCCGATCCCGGCGAACATCGCCACCGTGGCCAGAATCCTCCCCCCGGCCGTCACGGGCTGGATGTCGCCGTACCCCACCGTCGTCAGCGTGACCACCGCCCACCACAGGCCATCGTACACCGAGCCGAAGACTTCCGGTTGAACGTCGCGCTCGAGGTGGTACATGCCGAACCCGGCCGTGAACACGACGATGCTCGTACCCGCGATCAGCGCGCCGGCCTCATCCATGGCGTGCCGGAACGCCCTCGCGAGCTTGCTCACGGCGTGAGTGTGGACGGCCAGCTTCGCCGTCGAGACGAAGAGGCGAAACAGGCGAAAGGCACGGAGCGCCTTCAGATCGAATCCCGTGAACGCCCACAGCGGCAGGACGGCCAGGAAGTCGACGATGCCCATGAAGCTGAACGCGTACTTCTTCCAGTCCTCCGCCCGCCGGATGCGCACGCACCACTCGACCGTGTAGAGCGCCCAGACGCCCACGCCGGCCCAGAAGAAGAACGTCGCCGCACCGGCCATGGTCTCCGCCGTCTCCGCCGTCTGGAGCACCAGATCCACGCAAATGACGGCGATCACCGCAAGTTCGATTCGTTCCGAGAATGGAGAGGGCTGTCGCATTGGAGGTCTCCCGGGGTAGGGA
>VXMG01000138.1:0-15754 GCA_009841185.1 Gammaproteobacteria bacterium | reverse complement strand
CCCACCGCCCCCACGGCAGCCGAGGCGCTCGCCACCGCGCTCGGCCTGGACCGCACCCGGCCCCTCATCGTCGCCGGCTCGACCGGGCCGGGCGAAGAGAAGGAGCTGATCGCCACGCGCCCCCCCGCCGCCCAACTGCTCCTCGTGCCCCGAAAGCCGGAGCGGTTCGACGCTGTCGCGGCCCTCCACCCCGCCATCCGCCGCCGGAGCCGCGCCCGGAGCGGCCCCGCCGACCTCTTCCTCCTCGACACCATGGGCGAACTTGAGCTGGCGTACACGCTGGCGGATGTCGCCATCGTGGGCCGAAGCTTCGCACCGATGGGCGGGTCGGATCCCATCCCCCCCGTCGCCGCCGGGTGCGCGACCATCATCGGGCCGCACCATGAGAACTTCGCCGACGTGGTTTCGGCACTGGCGGCGGGCGGCGGCATTACCGTAACGGACACCCCCATGGCCGCCGCGACCCGCCTCCTGGATGATCCGCACGCCCGCCGCCACATGGCCCGCAACGGCCGGCGCGTCATCGAGGAACACCGCGGCGCCTCGGCGCGGACTGTCGATCTGGTGTCAGGGCTGCTGCGCTCCCGAGGTGATCACGCAGCCGGAGCCGTGGGTCTCAGCTCCCCCTCCACACCACGCCCACCTTCAGACCCGTCTCCCCCGCGTCCAGAACGGTCGGGACCGTAACGCCCACCTCCGTGAACTGCGCGGTCCACTGCTCGTCGCAGTAGGGGGTGTGGCTGGCTTCGACGCGCAGCGCGAGCCCTTCCCCCAACCCCTTCTCCATGCCCATGCCGAAGGTGAAGGCCTGGTGGTTCAGGTCGCGTGCATCGGTTCCCGAAACGAAATCCGAGGGCCCGCAGCCCTCCGGCAACATGCAGCCGTCAAAGCGATTCGTCAGCTCGACCTGCGCGAGGCGGATGCCCCCGAGCAGAAACAGCGTCGCATCCATCGACGCCAATGCGCCCGGACTGCCGCCGATCTCCATGGTCAGGCCGAAGCTTCTCTTCCTCTCGAACGTCCACTGATCCGGCCAGCTCTCGCCAAGCTGATTGCGTCCCGGCGAATCCCCGACCCCGGCCAACTGCCCGTCCACGGCGGCAAAATGGAGCGCGGCGTCGACACGCGCGCCCATGTGGAACCCGCTCCCGCCCAGCGGCGCCCGATAGCCGAGGAATGCGCCCACCCCGCTCCCCCACGTATCGGCGGAACCCTCGTCCATCACGAGCGTCCCGCGCCGTGGCGGAGGAACCAGCGTATTGGGTGCGGTATTGTCGACCGTCTTCGCGAGTGTGGCCTTGACGCGCTCCATCGGGACGAGGACGCCCGCGCGGAAGCCTCCGCTCTGAGCCGAAACCGCCCCCGGAACCAGGAGCACCGCGAGGAGGAAGAGCGCAGTCCCGCCACGTCGTCGAATCAGCATCGCATCAGCCTCCCAGGCCGCCCGGCAGCGTCTGCTCGCACTCGAAGGAGTCGAGAATGTACCGGAGCTGCAGCATGTACTCGTACTTGTCCCTGCCCGGAGCATAAAGCCAGGAATCGATGAGGTACACTCGATCCTGAGCGGGACACGTCTTCCAGCGCGTCAGAAACGGACCGGCCGCAGGCCACGCGCCCGGGGCGCTCTCCCAGATCCCGTGGATTTCGTAGGCCGCGTCATCGACGGCCCGGCCCGGCTCGACATCCTCCGTCACCAGTTGCTCGTCCGTGTAGTATTCGCGCGACAGCGACAGTCGCCAATCGAGCATGTCGCCATCCGTCGGCGTCTCGGCGATCGGCGAACGCCACGTGACCGCGACTTCGCGAATGAGCTCCGACGGATCGGGATTGTCGTTGCGAAAGATGAAGACCGAGTCCTCGCGGCTCCATCGATAGATGACCGGCAGCTCCAGCGCGAAGCCGCCCGTGGCCCGCAGCGTGTCCGCGAGCAGGGAGTCGAGCCCGGAGACGAACATGCGTGCGTGGACATAGTCGCGGTACTGTCCGTCCAGGAGCGCGAGCAGATCGTCCACGTGCGCCTCCGCTTCCTCCGGTTCGCTGCCCGGCGCCAGCAGGAGCACCGTCACCAACTGCCCGATTGCCCACACGTCGTACAACTGGAAGATCTTCCGCGGATCCCGCGGGTCGGGCCCTGGTCCGGCCTCCAGCGCCTCCGCCATCCATGGATCGTCGGCGCTTCCGATCAGCAGCACCTGCCTGAACTCCCGCAGCAGCCCCCAGTCGGATGCGAGGGGATCCTGGTGCGTGATCCTGAAGGTGCGCTCGTCGCGAACCGTGAAGATGGTGGGCTGAAGACCTTCCGTGATCGCATCGCCCGACGCCTCCCAGAGTTCGGCCGACGCGCCGACGATGATGCTGTTGACCTCACCCCACGCGACGGTTTTGTCGCATCCCGCCAGGGCAGGAGCGCACAGGCTGAGGACGACCAACCGGTATCGCCCCATCGCTACATCCCCGCACCCGCCGGGGTCATCGCTGCATCTCAGCGCCCGATCGCGCCATCGCTACATCGCCGCGACCGGCACCTCGGCCTCGCATGCGAAGGAGTCGAGGATGTACTCGAGCTGCAGCATGTACTCGTACTTGTCCCTGCCGGGCGCGTAGAGCCACGAGTCGAGCAGATACACGCGATCCTGGCCGGGACACACTTTCGTCCGTGTCAGGAACGGCCCCGCGGCCGGCCACGCGTCCGGGGGGCTCTCCCAGATGCCTCGAAGCTCGTAGGCATCGTCGCTCAGGTCGCGCCCCGGCGCGGGTTCTTCCGTCACCACCTGCTCGTCGGTGTAGTACGCCCGCGTCAACGCCAGGCGCCAGTCCAGAATGGCCGAGTCCGCCAGCGGGCCGGCCACAGGTGTACGCCACGTCACAGCGATTTCCCGGATGAGTTCGGCAGGATCGGGATTGTCGTTTCGGAATATGAAGACCGAATCCTGATAATCCCATCGATAGACGCGGGGCAGATCGAGTGCGAAGCCGCCCACGGCGCGCAGCGTATCGGCAAGCAGGGAGTCGCGACCGGACACGAACATGCGCGTATGCGCATAGGTGCGGTACTGCCCGTCGAAGAGTGCGAGCAGCTCGCCCACGTGCGCCTCCACCTCGGCCGCCCCGCCGCCGGGCGAGAGCAGGAGGACGGTCACCAACTGGGCGCGCGCCCATACGTCGATCAACTGGATGACCCCGGGCACGCCGAACGGCTCCGTGTTCGTGACGTCGCTCTCCTCCATCGCCTCTGCGACCCACGGGTCCTCCAGCGTCCCGATCAGCAGCACCTGCTTGAACTCGCGCAGGATCTCCCAGTCGGGCGCCAGCGGGTCCTGGTAGGTGATCTTGAAGGTCCGTTCGTCGCGCACGGTGAAGATGGTGGGCTCGAGCCCCGTCGTGACCGTCTCTCCCACCTCGTCCCAGAGCTCCATCGATGTGCCCACGATGATGCTGTTGACATCACCGTATGCACCGGTTTTGTCGCAGCCTGCGAGGGCGAGAACGCTCACGCCCAGCATCGCCAGGCCAGGTAGACGCATCATGCCAACTCACTCCGGATCATGTGGGGGTCTCCTTGCTACGATCGGGACGCTGCAAATTCTACGCCGCGGCGGCAAGGGCGGGCAAACCGGGGCGTGTCCGCCGACCGGCAAATGACGGACTCCCCGTTAATCGGATTTGTCGTATCGACCGCGCGACGTGGAGTGCGTAGGTTTCTGCTCGCATGAGTGAAACCTCGCCTCGATCACGGACCTCCCTGGTCGCCCTGCTCCTCGGGGCGGCCGTCTGGGTCATCTCGTGCGAGAACCCGCTGGCCCCCGAACTGTGCGGGACCATCCCCGATCAGACGATCACGGTGGGAGGAACGGTCGATGTCGCCCTGTGCTTCCGCGACCCCAACGGCGAGGTGCTCGATTTCGACGCGTTCAGTTCCAACCCCGACATAGCCACCGTCCAGCTCCGGGGCAGCACGCTGACGATCACCGCGGTCTCTCCCGGCACCGCGGTCGTGACGGTGGTCGCCAGCGATCCGACTGGCCTGGAGGCGCGGCAGACCTTCCAGGTCATAGTGCCGGACCGGCCTCCGACCGCCGTGGGCACGATCGACGACCGGGAGCTGATGGTGGGCGACTCGGCGGTCATCGACGTTCGCGGACACTTCGCCGAGCCCGACGGGCAGCCGCTCCGGTATTCGGCGGCAGCGTCCGACCCGAACCGCGTCGCGGCCTCGGTGGAGGGCGCCGCCGTAACGGTGGTGGCGCTGGCGAAGGGCACGGTGGTGGTGACGGTCACGGCGACCGACGCCGGCGGCCTGACCGCCACGCAGAGCTTCGAGGTGACCGTGCCCAACCGGCCCCCGGTCGCGGTCGACTCGATCACGGCCCGCGAAGTCATGGTCGATCACGCGCACACCCTGGACGTGTCACCCTTCTTCGCCGACCCGGACGGCGACCCGCTGACCTACGCGGCGGCCGTATCGGACGAGGCGGTGGTCGGCGCATCCGTGGCCGACAGCACGCTCACGCTGACCGGGCTCGCCAAGGGCCAGGCGGTGGTGACCGTCACGGCCACCGACGACGAGGGCCTGACGGCCTCCCAGAGCTTCACGGTCACCGTGCCCAACCGGCCGCCGGCCGCGACCGACACTATCCGGTCGCGGATGATCTACAAGAGCGAGGCCGACACGCTCGACCTGGCGGCCCACTTCGCCGACCCGGACGGCGATCCGCTGGCCTGGGCCGCCGAGGCGTCGGACGCCGGCGTGGTCGCGCTGACCCTTGCCGCCGCCGGCACCCTGGTCGTCACGCCGCTGGCCACGGGCGAGACCCTGGTCACCGTGACCGCGGCCGACCCCGACGGCCTGACGGCCTCCCAGAGCTTCACCGTCACCGTGCCCAACCGGCCGCCGGCCGCGACCGACACGATCCCGTCGCGGACGCTTTACAAGAGCGAGGCCGACACGGTCGACCTGACGGCCCACTTCTCCGATCCGGACGGCGACCCGCTGACCTGGGCGGCCGCCGTGACCGACGCGAGCGTGGTGGCGCTCGAAGTCTCCTCCAGCGACGGTACGCTCATCCTGACGCCCCTTTCCCAGGGCGAGGCCGTGATCACCGCGACCGCGGCCGACCTCGACGGCCTCACCGCCTCCCAGAGCTTCACGGTCACGGTTCCCAACCGCGCCCCGGTCGCGGCGGACGCCATTCCCGCGCAGACCCTCCACAAACGCGAGACGGCGGCGCTCGACCTCAGCCGCCACTTCAGCGACCCCGATGGCGACCCGCTGCAGGTCGAGATCGCCTCGAGCGACAGCCAGGTGGCCACGGCGGCCGCCAGCGGCACCACGCTCACCGTGCGGGCCGGGGTCACGGGCGAAGCGACCCTGACCGTGACCGTCATCGACCCCGGCGGCCTGTCGGCGCGCCAAAGCTTCGCGGTAACCGTGCTCAACCGCGCGCCGACCACGACCGCCCCGATTCCCGCGCAGACGCTCGCCCGCGGGCCGTCCCGGCGGCTGGGCATGGCCGCCCACTTCACGGACCCCGACGGCGACCCGCTCCAATACGCCGCATCGTCGTCCGACCCCTGGGTCGTGCGGGTCCGCGTCGACGGGAGCGACCTGGTCCTCACCGCATGGTCGGCGGGCACGGCCACCCTCACCATCACCGCCACCGACTCCGACGGCCTCTCGGCCACCCAGTCCTTCGAGGTCACGGTCCCCGCGCCACCGCCGGAACCGGAACCCGGCTTCGAGATCCAGCTCGGCTTCGGGTCCGGCGTGGGCGCCGACGTGCGTTCGGCAATGCGTTCCGCCGCGGCGACCTGGGAGGCGATCCTCAGAGACAACGATTTCCCGGATGTCGCGGTCAACGACACCTTCTCCTGCAAGATCAACGAGACGGTATTCGAAGTGGAGCTCGGACACCTGGACGATCTGGTGATCGCCGTTGGCGCGGAAACGGACGAAGCGGGCGGCGTGGCGGCCCTGGCAAGCATCTGCGCGATACGCGTTGCCGACGGTACCCCGGCGTTGGGCGTGATCCTGTTCGACAACGCCGACGCGGACCGGCTCGCCCAGGCGGGGAATCTGGTTGAGGTGGCAATGCACGAGATCGCGCATGTCCTGGGGATAGGCCTGCTTGACGGCTGGTACTCCATGCTTGCGAATCCATCGGATGCACTTCCCGGCGCCGACACGCATTTCCCCGGATCCCAGGCCGTCGCGGCGTTCAACGCGGCCGGTGGCGCCAGCTACACCGGTGGCAAGGTGCCGGTCGAGAACGGGGGCGACGACGCGCATTGGCGGGAGTCGGTCATGGGCCCGGAGAACATGACGCCGCGGTTCACGATGGGAGAGGCGAATCCGGTGAGCGCGATCACCATCCGGGCGCTGGCCGATCTGGGCTACCGCGTCAACGCCCGTCTCGCCCGGCCGTACATGGTATCCCCGGCCGCCGCGGCCGCAGCCGCTGAAGATGCCCCGCCCATCGATCTCCGCAACGATGTCTACCGGGGACCGATCACCGAGATCGACGGTGAGGGCAACATCATCCGCGTCGTCCCGGGCGAGCCCGGCAACCAAACTCGCGCCCCGGGCGCCCCCGCGGCCGCCGCCCAGGCCGCCTCGACCGTCAGAATCTCCATCGGCCGCCGCCCCTGAGCGCCCGCGCCTGCCCGGAATCCCGCACACCTCGAGCCTGCCACTCCGCACCCCGAGACGCCACATGATCTCCGACTCCACCCGCTTCCAGAACCGCTTCCTGCTCGTGCTGGCGCTCGGGATCTCGCTCCTCTTCCTGTTGATGATCCGGCAGTTCCTGGTCGCGATCCTGCTGGCCGCGGTGTTCAGCGCCATGACCCGGCCGCTCTACCTGCGGCTGGCCGCTGGTATGAGGGGGCGCGAGCGGGCCGCCGCGGTGGCCACCCTGCTGCTGGTGCTGGTCATCCTGGTGGCGCCCGCCATCGCCTTCATGGGGCTGGTCGTCTCGCAGGCCGTGGATGTCTCCCAGGCGGCGGCCACCTGGGTGCGCGGCAACATGGACCTGGTCGAGTCCATCGAGGCCCGGCTGCTCGAGATCCCGCTGCTGGGCGACTTGCTGCCCGACCGCGAGCGTATCATCAGCCTCGCGGGCCAGCTCGCACAGAGCGCGGGCGGCGTGCTGGTCGACAGCCTGACCGCCGCCACCCTGGGCACCACCAACTTCCTGTTCCAGCTCTTCCTCATGCTGTACGCGATGTACTTCTTCCTCACCAGCGGCCCGGCGATCCTCGATCGCGTCCTACACCTCATTCCCCTCCCGTCGGCGGACGAACAGAGGCTCCTCGACCGCTTCGTTTCCGTCACGCGCGCCACGATCAAGGGGTCGCTCGTAATCGGGGTCCTTCAGGGCGGCCTCGCGGGCGTCAGCTTCGCCGTCTTCGGGGTACCCGGAGCCGCCTTCTGGGCCACGGTCATGGCGGTCCTGTCCATCGTGCCCGCGCTGGGGACGGCGCTGGTGTGGGTGCCGGCGGTCATCTGGCTGCTCGCCACCGGCCAGGTCGCGGCGGGCATCTCGGTCGGCCTCTGGTGCGGGCTCGTGGTGGGCACCGTCGACAACTTCCTGCGCCCGCGCCTGGTCGGCCGCGACGCCAGGCTGCCCGACCTGCTGATCCTGCTCAGCACCTTCGGCGGAATCGTGTTCTTCGGGGCCGTCGGTTTCATCCTGGGGCCCATCGTGGCCGCGCTTTTCGTCACCGTCTGGGAGATCTTCGCGGAGGCCTACGGCGACGTGCTTCCGGAGGTTCGCCCGCGCGATGAAGAGATCCCCGAAACGCCTCCGCCGGACCTTCCTTCGGAGGACGATTCCGTACATATTTGACCAGCATGACGCAAGCAAATCGCCCCGGGCCCGGCGGCCCGATCCCGCGCCGCGCCAGACCTCTGGCTACGGTCGCCGCATCCCTTGCCGCACTGTCTCCTTTTACCGCCTGCGCGCCCGGAAGCGCGCGGAGTCCGGACGCCGAATTCCAGGGCGAACCCCTCCCGATCGTCATCGAGCGTCCCGACTTCACGCTCACCGACACCGAGGGCCGTCCCTACTCGTTCCTGGACGAGACGCGCGGCCGCGTGGCGCTGCTCTTCTTCGGCTACACATGGTGTCCGGACGTCTGTCCCATCCACATGGCCAACATCGGCCAGGCGCTGAAGAGCATCCCCACCGAGGACAGGCACCGCGTGGAGGTCGTCTTCGTGTCGACCGATCCCGCGCGCGACACGCCCGAGCGCATCCGCGAGTGGCTCGATGTCTTCGACCGCTCGTTCGTCGGGCTGCGCGGCACCCTCGAGGAAGTCAACCGCATCCAGAACCAGGTCCTCCTTCCCGCATCGCTGCTCGACGAGCCCGACGAGGACGGCAACTACCTGGTCGGGCACGCGGCTTCGGTGCTGGCCTTTTCCGCGGATGGGCCGGCGCGGCTGCGCTATCCCTTCGGGACGCGCCAGGCGGCGTGGGCCCACGACCTCCCCAGGCTCATGGAACAGTCGGGCTCGGGCCCATAGCTACATGAACCCGCCCCATCGCTGGTGCCTCGTGGTTCTTCTCGCCGCCGCGGCCTGCGACACCCCCGAGCCCCGGTGGGTTTCCACCAGCGGGGACGGAGTCCTGGAGGTCTCGGAGGCGTTCGCCAGCGAGTCGGTCACCGGCGGGACGTCGGCGGTCTACTTCGCCCTCCGCAACCGCGGACCGCTGGAAGACACCCTGGAGGCCATCGTGGTCGAGGGCGCCGGGTCGGCCCGGATCCACGAGACCGGGGAGAGGAACGGCATCCGCGTCATGGTTCCGGTCTCCGCCCTGCCGCTCCCCGCGGACCAGGTCACCCGCCTGGTGCCGGGAGGCACGCACGTCATGCTGCTCGACCTCGCCCGACGCCCGGTGGCCGGCGATTCGCTCAGAGGCGTACTGCGCTTCCGCAGCGGGCGGGCGATCTCGCTGCGCGCGGAGGTACGCGGCCTGACGGAGCTCGAGGATATCGTCCACGAAAGCACCTGGCGCAGCGCAGGTTAGGTCGGCACTCCGGGCTCGACTCTCTCCGAATCCAGTCCGGCTCATCCCCCGTATTCCTTGGACATGACTCCGGGTAGCGTTACCCTGTCCCGTGCTGATAACGTTTCTGTGCCGCAGATGCCGATGCGACACACGCACTGGAGGAGCACCATGACCCGAGTGAGTCCCTGGGTTAAATACTCGGTTTTGTGCCTGTGCCTGGCCGCCGCGCCGGGACCTGCGGTGGCTGCCGGCCAGGAGCTGCCTCCCGAAGTCCGCATAGACCTCTACATGGTGCGAGCGGAGCGCCACATCCAGAACCAGGACTGGCCGGCCGCCCTGGAAGCCCTGGACGTCGTCGTGCTGCTGCAGGCCGACGCAGGTCTGGAGACCCCGGCGGAGCTCTGGTTCACGCACGCAAGGGCGGCTCTGGGAGCCGGATTCCCCGATGCGGCCATCACATCCGCGACCCGCTACCTGCAAGAGGTGGGTCGGGGGGGTGAGAACTACGATTCGGCGCTGGTACTTCTGGACGAGGCGATGAACCGCGCCCAGGGCGATCCCGCCCCTGTGGTGCCGAGGGCGCAGCAACCGGCCCCCGCGCCCGCTCCGGCGCGCGCCGCCGCCCCGCCGCCTGCCGCACCTCCTCAGCCTGCCGCAACTCCTCCACCCGCCGCGCCTCCTCCACACGCCGCCCCGCCGCCCCCTGCCGCCGCTCCGGCACCCCCCGCTGCTCCTGCGCCCGCCGTTCAGCCTGTCGGGACCGGGGGCGGGCTTACCGTGCTCTTCCCCCTGGTCGCGATGAACGCATCGACCATGGCCTTCAGCGGCCCGGTGAGCATCGGTGCGTCGCAGATCTTCGGCGTGGGCGGCGGGCTCGGCGTCGCATTCCCGGTCAGCGGCCGGTACGGCGTCCAGATCGGCGCGCAGTTTGCGCAAAAAGGGGCCAGAGCGACGCTGGGAGGGGGTAACGCGGACGTCACGCTCGAAAGCCTCGACTTCACGGCGCTCGCGCGCATCTCGGTGCTGACGGCGGGCAATCTTCCCATATACGCACTGGTCGGCCCCTACGCGTCCTTCGAGCTGGGTTGCCGCTTCGTGCCGGACGCCAGCGCCGCCGCCGCGGGCTCCCCCCCCGGCGGCGATTGCCGGAACGCAATCCTCGACACCCAGTCGATGGACTTCGGGGTCTCGGGGGGATTGGGCATCGAGGTGGGCACGGGCGCAACCCGCATCACCGGCGGGCTCCTGTACAGCTACGGGATTCAAAACATCAACAAGCAGGCCACGTCCGCCAGGCACCGGATTCTCAACATTCATGTCGGGGTTGCCAGGACGTTCTGAGCGGACGCTCCTGACGCGACTCCGCGGGGCGCCCGGCTGACGTGCAATGGTGGTGCTTTTCCCAGAGCACGGCCTGGAGCTGGGAGTGGCAGGCCTATCCGGGGGTATGGTTGTTCGTGGGCGCCATGGCCGCCGGATACGCACGCTGGAGCGGAGTTGGGCTGCGTGACCGGCGCGCGCGCTGTTTCTACGCCGGCGTGCTCCTGCTCTGGGCCGCCTTCGACTGGCCCCTCGGTCCGCTGGGGGCTTCGTACCTGGCCAGCGCGCACATGGCCCAGTTCCTGCTGGTAGGGCTGATCGCGCCGGCGCTCCTGCTGCTCGGGCTGCCGGCCCGCTTTTTCGACCGCATCGGCGAGCGCCCGCGCCTGCTCGCCTTCCTCTCCGACCTCACGCACCCGCTCGCGGCGTTCATGATCTACAACGTGATGATGACCGTCACCCACTGGCCGGGCGTCGTCGACACGCTCATGGCCACCCAGCCGGGGATGTTCGCGCTCGACATGGCCTGGCTCCTGGCCGGGCTGGTATTCTGGTGGCCGGTCCTCTGCCCGGTCCCGGATCGCAGCGGCTTCCATCCGCTGGCCAAGGTCGCGTACCTGGGCATCAACGGCATCCTCATCCGCCCGCCGTTCGCGATGATGGTATTCTCGGAATTCCCCATCTACGCGACCTACGAACTCGCGCCCCCGATTCCCGGCACCACGGCGCTCGGGGATCAGCAGATGGCGGGCGCGGTGATGAAGGTGGGGCAGGGGTGGATCATGGGCATCGCGCTGGGGATCATCTTCTACCGCTGGTGGCTCGAAACGAGGCGCGCCCGCAAGGCTAGGATCACCGCATGAGCGATACCCACCTCCCGTTCCTGGGCGCCGCCCTGGCCAATCCCTACCGGGCCGCCCTGGTGATCGGCGACTCGATATGCCGCTACCGCGACCTGCTCTCCGTGTCGGAACGGGTGGCGCACTTCCTCCTGCGCGGGCGCACCGACCTCAAGGAGGCCCGCATCGTGCTGCTGGCGCCTCCCGGCTTCGCATACGTCGCCGCTCAATGGGGGATCTGGCGGGCGGGGGGCGTGGTGGTCCCGCTGGCGCTGGCGCATCCGACCCCGGAGCTGACCACGCTCATCGCGGACGCCGACCCCGAGCTGGTGCTCGTGCACCCGGAGACGGAGAAGAAGGGGAGGCCGGCGGCGGCGGCGTGCGGCGTTCCCTGCACCGACGTCGTGGATACCCTCCGGGGACCGCCCGGCACGCGCCTGACTTCGCTGTTCGCGGCAATGGCCGACGCGCCTCCCCTCCCGGCCATCGCCGAATCGCGCATCGCGCACATCATCTACACCAGCGGCACCACCGGGCAGCCCAAGGGCGTGGTTACCACACATGCCGCCACCCGACACCAGGTGGAGAGCATCACCCGCGCCTGGGAGATCACGCGCCACGACCGGGTCCTGAACGCCCTCCCCCTGCACCACGTGCACGGCATCGTCAACGCGCTGCTGTGCCCCCTCTGGCAGGGCGCCACGGTCGAGCTCCTCCCGCGCTTCGACCCCGATGCGATCTGGAACCGCTTCGCGCGCCTGCGCATCACCATCTTCATGGGCGTGCCCACCATGTACGTGCGCCTGATCCAGACGTGGAAGCGCCTCCCCCACGGGCGCGGGCAAGTGGTCGGCTGGTCCGCCGGCGACCTGCGCCTCATGATCTCGGGATCGGCCGCGCTCCCCGCCCCGACCCACCGCTACTGGCGGAAGATGACCGGGCAGGGCATCCTCGAACGCTACGGCCTGAGCGAGACCGGCATGGTGCTCACCAACCCCCTGCACGGCGACCGCGTCGAGGGCCATGTCGGCCATCCCTTCCCGTCCGTGCAGGTGCGCCTGCGGAGCGACGGGGGCGGGGTGGCCCGCGCCGGAGAGGAGGGCTGCATCGAGGTGCGGGGACCGGGCCTGTTCCGCGAATACTGGCGCCGCCCCGAAGAGACCGCCGCCGCCTTCCGCGACGGCTGGTTCGACACCGGAGACCGCGCCGTCCGGGAGGGGCCGGGCGGCTACCGCATCCTCGGGCGCGAGAGCGTCGACATCATCAAGTCCGGGGGCGAGAAGGTCTCGGCGCTCGAGATCGAGGATGTGCTGCTGCAGCACCACCGCATCAGCGACTGCGCGGTGGTGGGAGTCCCCGACGACGAGTGGGGCGAGCTGGTCTCCGCTGCGGTCGTCCTGAACGAAGGCTGTCCCGTCCCCGTACCGAAGCTGCGCGCCTGGGTCAAGCAGTACCTTGCGGGCTACAAGACGCCCAAGCGCATCGTCTTTGTCGATGACCTGCCCCGGAACTCCATGGGCAAGGTGCTCAAGGACCAGGTGCGCGACCTCATCCTCCGGGCCCCATGATCGACTCGCTGCGCGAATACTGGCCGGTCCACGCCCTCCTCGCCGTCTACACCCTCCTGCTTGCCTATCACGCCTGGGAGGGCAACCGGGGCACGAAGCGCCTGGCCGACTACTACGTGGGCGGGCGCAACATGGGGGCCGTCACCATCGCCCTCTCGTTCTTCGCCACCTACTCGAGCACCAACAGCTTCGTGGGCTTCTCGGGGCAGTCGTGGTCGTGGGGCGCCCCCTGGCTCCTCATGGCCCCCCTCATCGTCATCTTCTCGACGTCCGCGTGGATCTGGGTGGCGCCGCGCCTGCGCGACTTCACCGCCGCGCTCGACTCGCTCACCATCCCCGACTTCGTGGGCTTCCGCTTCGAGAGCCTCCCGGCCCGCGTGCTCGCGGCCATCATCATCATCTTCGCGTCGTTCTTCTACATGACGGCGGTCTTCAAGGGCATCGGCAACCTGCTCGAGACCTTCCTCGAGATCCCGTACCGCACCGCCATCCTCATCGTCTTCGTGATCGTGATGCTCTACACCGTCATCGGCGGCTTCATCTCGGTGGTGAAGACCGACGCAGTGCAGGGGGTGGTGATGGTCTTCGCGGCCGTGCTCCTCTTCCACGGCACCACGCGCGCCGCGGGCGGGGTTGGCTCCATCTTCGACATGGCCGACGCCCCCGACACCGCGCACCTGTTCACCTGGAACGGGGGCGAGGCCTTCCCCCTGGTGCTGGGGGTGATGGTGGCCGCGACCATCAAGTTCATCGTCGAGCCGCGCCAACTCTCGCGCTTCTACGCGCTCAGGAGCGCCCGCGAGGTGCGCACCGGGGTCTGGATCTCGACGCTGATCTTCGCCGCGGTGTACACGATGCTGGTGCCGATCGGGATGTACGCGCGCAACATCCTCTCCGGCGGCATGGACGACACCGACCTGGTGGTGCCCGGGCTGCTCACCGAGCCCGGCGTCTTCGCCCCGGGGGTGGGAGCCTTCCTGCTGGTGGCGATGGTCGCCGCCGCGATGTCCTCGCTCGACAGCGTGCTGCTGGTGATGGCCTCCACCACGGACCGCGACATCTTCGGCGTGAAGCGCGGCAAGCGCGACGAGCGCTCGGCGATGCGCCGCACCCGCTGGTACGTGGCCCTCTTCGCCGCCATCACGGCCGTCATCTCCCTCAACCCGCCCGACGGCGTGGTCGGCCTGACCGCCTTCTCGGGCGCCATGTACGCCGCCTGCTTCTTCCCGGCGGTGATCCTCGGGCTGCATTGGCGGCGCGGCAACGGTGCCTCGGCGGTCGCTTCCTTCCTGGTGGGCCTCGGCGTGCTCGTGATCTGGCGGCTCACCCCGCTGGGCCAGGTGGTGCACGAGGTCTTCCCGGCCCTCGCCCTCTCGCTCGCGGCCTACGTGGTGGTGGCCGTGCGCACCAGCCCGCCGACCGCGCCCCACAGGGTGGAGGTGCTGTTCAAGCAGGCGGAGCGGCGGGCACGACGGCGCGCGCGCCGCTGAGGAAGGGGATTCGACCCTACGCACGCGCGCGCGCGATTGTACTTTCCAGTGCGAAAACCGGGTCTCAGCCCTTTCGATCTGCGGCCCAGGGCCTTAAGCTATTGGCTCGTTTACCCAGGCGCGCACACGCGCGGAGGAGGAGAAAAACGCCCCGGAGCATCGGAAATCCGGCGCTTTCACGGATTTCCAAGACCCCCAGCCACAGGAACCGGTCTCGTAATCTCCTGTCAGCCAACAACTTACGAACCCATCGTTTTGGCACCAGCCTTGCATATCAGGCTCCTGCCAACTCATGTTCCTCAGGAAACCCTCAACCGACTCGCTTTGGCTTAAAGCCCTGATTCGTTCAACCTTCACAAGGGACGGTATCATGAACCGACTCAAACTCCTTGCCACGGCAACGCTGATGGCGCTGGTCTTCACTGCCTGCGACGAGGGCACTCCACCGCCTGTGGAGCCCCCGCCGCCGCCGACTCCGGTAGGTACGATCTCCGGTTCGGTGACGATTGAAGGCACGGCCGCCGCCGGCATCACTGCCACCCTTTCCTCCGGTGCCACTACGACCACCGGGGCAGGGGGCAACTTCGCCTTCGCGGGTGTCGAAGCCGGGACCTACACGGTCACGATCAGCGGCTTCCCCGAGGACGCGACGTTCGCCCAGGTGACGCAGTCCGCGACCATCGCGAGCGATGGTCAGAACGTGCAACTCAACTTCGCCGGAGAATACATCCGCTCCTCCTCGGTAGTCGGCAGCGTGACCGCGGCTGACGCCATGATGAGCGGCGGCGACGGCCAGCCCGAAACGCTGGGCGGCGTGACGGTCACGCTCGACGGCGAGCACGCCATGGGCGTGATCATGGAGACCGGCATGGACGGCGGCTTCATGTTCACCGGGCTCCGCGCGGGCACCTACACGGTCACGATCAGCGACTTCCCGGAGGACATCTCCTTCGAGACGGTGAGCGTGGAGGTCGACGTCGACGTGGGCGAGGTCGGCCACGCCGACTTCACGGGCCACTACATCCGCACCTCCGCGGTCGAGGGCCAGGTGATCATCGACGGCGAGGGCCTCCAGGGCGTTTTGGTGACGCTGGTCGGCGGTCCCTCCGACGAGAACTTCACCATGACGACCGACGTCGACGGCATGTACAGGTTCGAGGACCTGCGCCCCGGCGACTACACGGTCTCGATTTCGGACTTCGACACGCGCGACTACGAGTTCGCGGCCACGTCGCAGGACGTGAGCGTGGACCTGGACGAGACGGGAACGGTGTCGTTCACGGGCGTCCTGCTCCGCACCTCCGGCATCAGCGGCCGGGTGAGCGTCGAGGGCATGGGACTTGGCGACATCGCGGTCACGCTGTCGGGCGCGGCCGACGCGAGCACGACGACCGACGCGGGCGGCCAGTACGCCTTCTCGGGCCTGGCGGCCGGCGACTACACGGTCACGATCGCGGTCGAGAGCGCCGCGTACGTGTTCGACGCGATGAGCATGGACAGGACGGTCGGCGACGACGAGTCGGCGA
>VXMG01000132.1:0-16166 GCA_009841185.1 Gammaproteobacteria bacterium | reverse complement strand
AACGGTTGGGCACCTACGCCGACGTCATCAACGTGCTGGATTTCTTCCTGCGGCCCGAGAGCGAGGCGGTAACGGGACAGGTCATCTACCTGGGGGGTGTCCCGAACACGTGACGGCGGTCCACCAGACCGGTCTGCACACGGGATGCTCGCCGGAAACACGAGCTGACTGTGCAACCCGTAGACCAACGCCGCGACTCAGATCGCCTGCTCCCGCACGATGCGCCGCACCCCCTCCTCGAGCCGCGCCAAATAGTCGTCCAGGTGCTCGGCGGCGATGGGGTTGCCATGGATGGGCGCCACCCACGACACGTCTCGCTCCGAGAACATCTCCCGCAGCACCCCCATGAGCACGGCCGGATCCGCGTAGCGAAGCCAGATCAGCGTGTCGCGGTGGAAGGTGTAGATCTCCTCGCTGCGGAAGCCGTCGGGCAGTTGGCGCGAGGTCAGCCCGGTCTCGTCGTCCGCATGGTGGTAGCCGAAGCCGTCCGCGACGAAAAGCACGCGCGAAGCGCGGTCGTAGATCCACGAGGTGTGGGATCGGTCGGCCAGAGGCGGGTCGAGAAAGTCGATCTCCCGCCCGGCCACCTCCAGGCTTCCCCCGATCCGGCTGCGGCGCGCGTACGGAAGCCCCTGGATCTCCGGCTCGCCGGAGGAGGCCACGATCTCGAAGTCGCCCCAGCGACGCCGGAACGCGGGGATGTTGCCCGAGTGCGGATAGTCGGAGTGGGACAGCACCAGCGAGTGGACTCCTTCCCCGGCGGTGGCGCGCGAGATCCGGCGCACCAGGCTCTCGCGATGATAGAACGAGCCCGAGTCGATGAGGATGTTCCGTTCCTCGGCGCGGATCAGGAACACGCTCACGTGGACGTTGCGGCCCCCGCCGAGCGGGTAGTTCTCGGCAATCCAGAACACGTCCCGCGTGAGCGCCACCTCCGGATCTGCGCCCAGCGCCGTGACCGTTCCCCGATCCTCGCCCATGGCCCCGCTCACAGCACCCCCGTCCGGCCGCCGGTCGCCACCCGCTCGACGACCTCCTTCATCATCTCGAAGTAGCGCGGAACGTCGGCGCGAATCACGGGCCCGTGCGCGGAGGCGATCATGCGCGGGCGATATGTATCCAACACCAGATCGATCTCCTTCTGCATGCGCGCCACATCCACGTACCGCATCCAGAACATGACGCGCCCGTGGAACTCCGCGTAGCGGTCCACATCCACGGGAGAACGGAACTCGTCCGCGAACAGGAGCCCCTCCCCGTCCATCAGCGGAAGCCCCATCCAGTCGACCGGCAGAAGCATCCCGGAGGTCTCTTCGGTCATCCACATCGACATCGCCGCGTCCAGGAAGGCGGCGTTGTGGAAGTGCAGCCGCATCCCTCCCAGATCGAGCGAATCCCCCGGACCGACCTTGTGCGCGTCTTCCAGATGATAGAGCTCGTGCGTGCGCCCGAAGCGGGGCGCCACCAGCGTCGCGCCGGGATGGCGCTCGAGGATGCGGAAGGTGTTGCCCGCGTGGGGAACGTCCGGGTGCGAGAGTGCAAGGTAGTCGAGGTCGCGACCGTCCAGCACCGCCTCCAGATCCACGAGAATCCGTTCCGTCGCGGCCGGCGACAGGGTGTCGAAGAGCAACGTCTGCTCGCCGGCGAAGAGGAAGGCGTTCTGCGGAACGTGAATCTCGCGCCCAGGGCCGTACCAGTGGGCTCCGCGATCGACCAGGGACTTCGCGATCCCCGGGCGATCCGGCCCGAACTCCTGAATCCAGTGGATCCCGGGATGGATTTCTCTGGGCATGGCGCGCTTTGAGGGAGATGACGCCTCTCCGGCGAGAGGCACCCGCGAAGGTGTAGCGGTGGGGGCGCCAGCGCCAGAGGCCGCGTCAAGGCCGGCCCGGCGTCTTCAGCCTCCGACAGCGCTAACGGGGCCCGCCCCGACTTCGCCGCCAGGGACGCTCTGTGACGCCAGACAGCGCTGCCTCCGGGCGCCCTGGCGCCCGGGTGGCGCGGATCCTCGCGACCAGCAGCACACAGATCGAGGCCAGGACCAGAGCGGTCGCCGCCGGAAACCCGGCTTGCGATGCGTGGCCGGCGGGCGCAGCGGGCTCGAAGGCGGGCACCCGCTCCCAGTCCACCTGGGGGATCGGGGCGGCTGCGAAGAGAATCGGCAGGAAGTGGGCCTTGAGACGCTCGTGGTATCGCCGGACCGCGTCCTGGTAGGCGAGCTGGCTGGCCAGATCCGTGGCGGCGAGCCGGTCGAGCGCGAGCCGGGCTGCCAGCGGAGGCACCAGCAGTGACCATCGGCGGGCCCATTCGTCCCGCTGCGTCAGGACATCGCGGTAGGCTAGGGAGGCGTCCCGGGCGGCCTGGTCGCCCCGGTGATTCATCGCGTAGTACCATGCCCACGTGAACTCGTCCTCCGGGACGGTCTGGTCGCTCCACTCCGGGTAATCCTTGTAGAAGTCTTCCATCGTCTCGGACGGCGGAAGGTCCCACGCTTCGTGGTATCCCTGGCGCTGGCGCACGGTCAGCTCCAGCGCTTCGGGCACCGGGTGCAGGACCGCGTTTGCCAGGCTCAGGACCGCGGGAGCCAGGAAGGTGAGCGCCACCCACGCGCCCACCAGGATCATCGCGTTGGCGGTTGAGGAGCGGCGCCCGGTCGCGACGCCCAGGCAGAGCGCGAACCAGAAGAGGGTGTGCAGCGCGATCAGCGCGGCTGCCCAGCCGGCGCGGCCACCGCCGTCGATGCCCGTCGGGGATGCCCCGATAGGCGGCGCCCCGACCAGGGATGCCCCGGCAAGGGCCAGCGCCGTGACCAGGCCTCCCACGAGAATCACGCGCGCGCCGATCTTCGCAGCCAGCAACCGCCGGGTTCGGGCGAAGAGCCGCGCCATGTCCCAGGTGCCGCGCTCGCGTTCGCCCGAAACGATGTCGTAGGTGACGGCAACGACGAAGAGCGGAATCAGCGCGATGAGCAAAAAGGCCAGATCCAGCTTCCCCGCCGCCGCGAGGCGCGGATTCAGCGTCTCCTGTTCGTAGAGCTGTCCTTCGAGTGCCAGCAGGCGAATTCGCAGGTTGGCCGACTCGACCTCCGTCCTGCCGCTGGCGAGCGCCGACAATCGGGACAACGGCTGCGATGCCGGAAGGGCCAGGTAATACAGCAACTCGCCGGCTTCGGTCGTCGGAGGATAGCGGGAAATCAGATGGGCGAGCTGGTCCCGGTAGGCGGTTTCGGCCGCTGCCGCGGCGTCCTCGGCAGCCTGGATTCTCCGGTTTCCCTGCCAGGCCGCATGGATTCCGAGCCCCAGCAGAAGAACCGCCGCAACCGTGACGCCGCCGGAGCGCATCACCCTGGCGAGTTCAAGCCGTATCAGGCGTGCCCACACTGTGGCGCCTGAGGACTTCACTTGGCCGACTCTCATCTCGACGGCCGGTCCACCCCCACGCGCGGCAGCCGCTTGCGGCCCAGCCCAAGGCCCGCGAGCGGAAGGGCGATCCACAGCCCGAGCGCGGCCAGCGAAAGAGGCCGATCGGCCAGGACCCGGCGAAGCGAAGGCAGGTCCGACCGAAACACCGGGAATTGTGTCCAGTGCTGGCGCGCAAGACGCTGAGCGCGGTCGTTCTCGTAGTGGATCTCGTGGGTGTGGAGGTCGTTCAGCCGCTGGATGATGGCATAGCGATGGGCCTCGGCCTGCGACCGGAACGCCTCCACTGCCTCCGGACCGGTTCCCGCCGCCGCCATCGACAGGTCCCGCGCCGCCAGGTGGGGAGAGAGGAGCCCCAGCCACGCCATGACCCGGTCCTGCCGGCGATGGACGGCGAGCAGTTCCTGATGTTGTTCCTCGTTGATCCGGCTGGTGGCCGCCTCCCCCTCGCGGCTTACGACGCCTGCCCAGTTGATCGGAAGCTCCTCGACCGACGCCACCTGGTAGCGCGCCAGGTATTCGTCGCGCAGGGCGCTGAAGAAGGGATCGTCCGGGTTATGGCTGTCTCCCACCTGCTTCTGCGCCTGCTCCACCTGCGCGGTGAACTCGGCGCGCGACGGTATGGGATGAAGCGTGTTCGCAAGGGAGGCGCCCAGGCGCGGAGCTGCAACGCACAGCACAACCCAGATGGCGACGAGCCGGGCTAGAGCGGCTCGGGAGGAAGCGCTGCGAGACGACACCCAGACCGTCAGCAGCACCCACCCGGCAAGATACGCCGCGTAGGTTGCCGCGAGCGCCAGTATCCGCGCGACTGACGGCTGGTCTCCGCCTCCGCCGGCGACGAAAGCGGCCGTGACCAGCGCGATCGGAAGGGCCGCCACCACGGCCGCCGCCCCGACGCCCACCGCCTTCCCGGCCATGATCTGGGCCGGCGTCGCGCCCTGGGCCAGAATGAGTGGCAGCGTGCCCTTCTCTCTTTCTCCGCTTACCGACGCGAACCCTGCCGCCACCACCAGCAACGGCAGGAGCAGGCCCAGCACGGCGGCCGGCGTGAGACGTCCGAAACTCAGCATCGCCGTCGCGTGCCGGGCATCGCCGAAGCTGGCGCTGTTCTGGCGGTGCCCCTCCAGGAAGAGCGACGTCCCCGCGAAGGCGCCCACCCCCGGGTCGAAGAACGCCAGGGGCGCCTCCTCGCGGAAGACCAGGAACCCGTAGTGGATCACCCGGTGCGGATGACGTTCCGGCTGTTCCGCCCACTGCCGGTCGACCACCGCCTGGTAGCGTGCACGCTGTTCCGCTTCGCTCGCGGCGTGATGCCGCGCTGCGAGGACGGACACGATCCCCAGAGCCGCGACGAGTCCCAGCAGGAACACGAAGTAGCGATCCTCGCGCGTCGCACCCACCTGCCGGCGCGCGATCAGAAGAATGTTGCTCATTGTGCCGCCGATGCGCCTCAGTCCGCGCCCCGCACCCGGCCCAGCCCGACCCCCGCGCCCGCGCCCACCAGGGCAAGGAGTCCGCCCAGGACCGTGAGCGGAACACCCGCACGGCGTGCCACATCGGCGCCTTCCTCGTCCGTGAGGTGGAACTCCGGCACGTTCGGAAGGACGCTGGCGTCCATCTGCTCACCGGCGAGGATCGCGGGCACGAAGAACTCCCGCCATTGCTCGGCGAACGCCCGCACCTGCGACTGGAAGCCCGCGAAACGCGCATCGCCCGTCCCCGCGGCGTCGATGAGCACCTCCTGCGCCAGGAGCGCCGGCGACAGGAACCGGTAGCGGCGCACCAGAGCGATCTGCTCGGCGCGGCGCGCATCGTGTTCGCCCGTCACTTCCTCGAGGCGGCTATTCACGGCGTCCGTGGCGGCCCAGGCGAGCGCGCCCAGGCCGGGCTCCTCGGCCACCACGCCTTCAACCATCTCGGGATGGTCCTCCAGGTAGCGGGCGAGCAGTTCGCTTCGTTGGTTCACGGCATCGTTGGAGGCCTCGCGCTGGGCGGTGACCATCTGAACGCGGGACGGCAGCGGGTGCAACAGACCCGACGCGATGTTGATGGCGGCCGGCAGCACCACGACCAGGACCAGCCACGCCCCCACCAGAACCGTGGCGTTCCACGCGGAAGATCGGCGCAGACTGTTGACCCACGCCGCGAGCGCGAACCAGAAAAGCGCGTAGGTGACCACCGTGGCGCACCATAGAAGCACCCGGCCGGGCGAGCCGAAGCCGCCCGTGACCAGAATCCCGAGCAGCGAGGCCGCCAGCACCATGCCCACCACCAGCAGCGCGCGGAAGGCCAGCTTCGCCGCCACGACGCGGCGGGCCGACACCGGCTGAGAGAGCGTCAGGGCGAGGGTCCCCTGCTCACGTTCCTCGGAAAGCACGTTGAAGCTGAGCGCCAGAACCAGAAGCGGCAGCAGGTAGATCACCACGAAGGCCAGGTCGAAGCGCCCGACCATCAGGTTGAGGGGATTCTCCACCTCGCCGTTCTGCTGGAACGACGACTCGTTGGTGTAAATGTTGACGTCGTAGTAGTAGGGCAGGAGGTCGCTCTGACCGACCGCCAGCGCCGTCAGGGGACCGGGCTCCAGCACCGCGGTATGGCTGCCTCGTGCCCCGCCAAGAACGTTGGGGGAGCGTGGATCGGCGAAGCGCGACGCCGGCTCGGCTCCACCTGCGATGGCTGCCAGTTGCTGCTCGAGGCCGCGCACGCGCTCGACGTTGCTGGTCTGAACGGCCTCCACCGTGCGCTCCTGAAACCGCATCCAGACCACGCCGTTGGCCAGCGCGTAAACGAGAAGGACGGCAAAGAGCCCGAGCACGACACGAAGCGCCCGGTCTGCCATGAGCAGACGCCACTCGTTTCGGAGAACTGTGCGCGCGGTCATGCTATCCCACCTCCGCGCGCCGGACCCGCACCGCGGCGGCCAGGACTGCCCCGACCAGCCATGTCCCCAGAACCAGGATCGACAGGATGCGGTTGCCCAGCACCCAGCCCAGCGTCGGGGCGGCGTACTCGAGCGGCGGCGTCTCCTCCCACAGTTCGGGCCCGGCCAGGTAGGTGTCGCCCGTGCGGGAGTTGTCGGCCAGATCACCGTTCATCCGCCGCATCAGATCCCGGCGGTACGCCTCCGCGGCGGTGGCGAAGTGCCGGTGCTGCTCGACATCGGTCCCGGCCAGCCCCATGGAGAGCGTGCGCACCGCCAGCAGCGGCGCCACCACTGCGAGCGCTTCGTGCACGACGCCCTGGCGCTCGAAGGTGTCCCACAACGCACCGTAGTTGCGGTCGAAGATACGGTTGCCGAACTCCTCGCTCTCCTGCAGGTAGACCCCCACCTCGTTGACGGGGAGATCCTCGACCCGCTCCACCCCGTGCTCGGCCAGCAGGCGCTCGGCCAACGCGTCCCGGTCCGGACGGGGGATGCCCTCCACGCCGGCCACCATCTCACGTTCCACATTGCGGGCGAACTCGAGCGCCGACGGCGTCGGGTGCAGCCACTTCGACAGATCCACCGCGACGCGCGGCGCCACCAGCCCGTTCACGACCCACACGCCCAGAAGGATCACCAGCGCGGTGCGCGCCGAGCGGGCCCACGCGGACACCGCCAGCGAGAGCGCCAGGAAGGCGGTGAAGTAGGCCAGGTAGACGCCGGCCAGGACAACACCGCGAGCCAGCGGGGACGCCGCTGGACCGGGGCTGCCGACAACCAGGGCCGCCGCGCCCACCATTGCCGCCGGCACCAGCAGCAGCGCCAGCGCTCCGGCGATGCCCAGCGCCTTGCCCAGAGCCAGTTCCCGGCGGCCGATTCCCGTAGCCAGCAACTGGCGCAGCGTGCCCCGCTCCCGCTCGCCGGCGAGCGCGCCGAAGGTGAGCAGGATGATGAGCAGGGGCACGAGGTGTTGCAGCACTTGCGCCGCCGTCAGGGCCCCGATGCGCTGGGCCGCCGTCGCGTCCTGGGCCGGACGCAGAAGGAAGTCGTTCTGCCGGTGGGCTTCGAGCCAAACCGAGGTACCGGTGTAGGGGTCGACGCCCTCATCTACGAAGGATAGCGCCAGACGTGGCTTGAAGGCGTAGATGCCGTAGTGGGCGGCCGAATGGGGATTTTTCTCGCCCTGCGATTCCCAGTGGTCCCGGGCAGTGGCCTGCGCGGCCGCGTGCTCCTGCTGCGCGTTTCGTGCCTGAACCCATCCGTGGCCCAGCGAAACCAGCAGCAGCGCGCCCACCAGCACCGAGCACCAGCGGAAGCGGCCGTCCCGGAGGACGTCGGTGAACTCCTTGCGTACGATGTGCTTCATCGTCGGTATCTCCTAATCGTGCATGTGCTTCAGATAGATGCGCTCGAGATCCGCGTGGCCGATCTCCTCCGTGCCCAACTCCGTGACCAGACGTCCGTAGCGCATGATGCCCACGCGCGTGCCGGTCTCCTTCGCGCGAAACAGATCGTGGGTCGCCATGAGCACCGCGACCCCGCGATCCTTCAGCCGTTCGATCAGCTCGGAGAACTCGTTCGAGGCCTGCGGGTCGAGGCCGGAGGTGGGCTCGTCGAGCAGCAGCGCGTCGGCCTCCTTGGCGATGGCGATGGCGATGCCGACCTTCTGCCGCATGCCCTTGGAGTACTCGGACACGCGTTGATCGACCGCGGGGCGCTCGAGCCCTGCCTCGACCAGGATGTCGGTGAGCCGCGCCTGGGTCAGGGCTCCCTTCCCGCCCAGTGCCGCGAAGTATTCCAGATTCTCCAGACCGGTCAGGTTGCGGTAAAGCATGACCTGTTCCGGGATGTAGGCGATTCGCTGCTTGGTCTCGCGGTCGTGGGTGGACACGTCCAGACCGGCGATGAGCGCCTGCCCGGCTGTGGGCGCCACGAATCCCAGGAAGAGGTTGATGGTGGTGGTCTTGCCCGCCCCGTTGGGACCCAGGAGGCAATAGACCTCGCCGGGCGCGATGGCCAGGTCGAGGGCGTCGAGGGCGCGCGTGGCGCCATAGTTCTTGCTGAGCCCGCGGGCCTCCAGAAGAGGCGCGCGCCCATTTCCCAATTCGGCGGCGTGCCGAGACTCGGGCGTATTCATGTGTTCCATCTCTCGGGTTGGGTGCGCCGTTGCAGGCGCAGCCATCAACAGGGGTCCGCCGGCGCGGGGGTCGGCGGAGGGGCTCTGCTAGAGAGAGATGTTGAGCGGAGGGGCGCGGCTGCGTCGTGGGGCGAGATGGACGATCGCGGGAGCGAACCGTCGCCCGGGCAGCGCGGGAGTCCGCAGCAGATTCGATCCTGCGAGGACCGGGGCACCCGGGACGATGGTCGATCCGGGGTTGTGGACGACCTGGCACACGGAACACGCGCCCGGCGAATCGGGTTCGTCGTCGTGCGCGTGGGAACTCTCTATGGCCTGGACGAGGAGCAGAGAGAGGATGAGCGCCATTCCGGTCAACGCGCGCACACGCTCCCGCGACCCTGCAAGATCGAACAGGTGCGCCATCGCCGGTTCCTCCACCTCGCGGACTGCCCACCGCCCACTCTCGGCGCCCCCGGGACAACCCGGGGACAAGTCGAGCGCTACCCTAGCGGGCGCATCGAGGGAGGTCAAGAGTGTGCCGGACGCCCCGCGGTTGCCCCGACCTCACCCGAACCCGTTACATTGGTTCAGGCCCCGGCCGGTTCCCCAGGAAGACAGGACGACCATGACTGCTGCCGCCGCCATCCTGCTTGCCGCTTCTGCCCTGCACGCCCACGGCGCGCCCCAGGAGACGCTCTCCACCGGTCCCTCGCACGCGGGCCACACCGATGCCGTCATCTTCCGGCACTCCCACGACGGGCCGCACGGCGAAGACCTGCTCCGCATCGAACAGATGATCCGCTGCACCTGCAGCTGCAACCTGGACACCCATATCTGCCAGTACCAGATGCAATGCAGCGTATCCCCCGGCTTTACGCAGCGCATCCTGGCGGCGCTGGAGGCAGGCGAGTCCGAGGAGGTCATTCTGGCCGGCTTCGTCGCCGACTTCGGCACGGACATCATCAGCTCGCCGCCGATGGAGGGCTTCAACTGGGTGGGCTACGTCATGCCGTGGGTCGCGGTGGCCTTCTCCGGCATCCTCATCGGGTTCTTCGTGCGCAGGAACGTGGCCCAGGGACGGGAGCGCGTCCCGGTGGTGGACTCGGACATCTCCGACACCGACTGGGACCGACTTCGGAAGGAAATGAAGGAGCTCGAGAAGGAAGACTGGTAGGCCGCCGAAGCCCTGACGACCTGATAGCCCGACGGCCCGACGAATACCCCCGGACCCCGGAATCCTGATGGCCGAACCCCAGAGCTACGCCAATCACGCCAAGCGGCCTCCTCTGCTGTTCCTTGCCGGGGCTTACGGCTCCACGGCCGCCGCGCTGGCGATCGGCTACCAGCTCGTCACCGACTTCAGCACCGGCAACCTGGCCCTTTTCCTGGTCGCGGCCAGCGCCGCGACGGGCCTCCTCTACGCGCGCCGCTTTTCGACGGGCGTGCAGGACCGGGTGATCCGCCTCGAGGAGCGCCTGCGCATGGAGAGACTCCTTCCGGATGACCTGAAGGGCCGAATCGAGGATCTGACGACGGATCAGTTGATCGGGCTGCGCTTCGCTTCCGACGCGGAGCTGTCCGGTCTGGTGCGACGGGTTCTCGACGGCGAGCTCACGGAGCGAAAGGAGATCAAGCAGGCCGTGGAGAACTGGCGAGCCGACCACCAGCGCATCTGATCCGCGGATCGCCGTGAGCTGTCGTCAGTGCTGCGGGCTTGAACGCCAGTTCGATGACGCGCACGCACTCAGGAACCTGCGCAGGTTCCGCCGCAAGGGCCCGGCCAGAGCCACGCGCTGGCTGCTGGGGGCCGTAGCGCAGGACGGCGTCGAGGGCCGCACCTTCATCGACGTCGGCGGGGGAATCGGGGCCATTCAGCACGGATTGATGGCGCAGGGCGCCGCCGGGGGAACGCACTCGGACGCGGCTCCGGCGTTTCTGCGCGCGGCGCGATCCGAGGCCGAGGCGCGAGGCTATGCCGACCGCATGCGCTACGTGGACGGCGACTTCGTTGAGCGGGCGAGCGAACTGCCCGCGGCCGACCTGGTGACCCTGGACCGGGTGGTCTGCTGCTATCCCGACATGCCGGCCCTGCTGGGCGCGGCGGCGGTTCTGGCGAACCGGACTCTCGGGTTGGTGATGCCGCGGGGCGGACCACTGGCACACTTCGGCGTCGGGCTGGTGAACTTCATCCAGCGCCTCAGGCGGCATCCGTTCCGCGTCTTCGCCCACGAGCCTTCCGCGGTGGAGGCGGTGGTGGAGAGCTACGGATTCGTGAAGCGATTCGAGCGCGCCGGCGTGGTCTGGCGGGTGTTGGTCTTCACCAGGCCAGAGGCCGGTCGGCTCTGAGCTTCAGGCGCAGGCTGTTCAGCACCACGCTGACGCTCGAGAAGGCCATCGCCAGTGCCGCCAGAACGGGGTGGAGCATGCTGCTGGCGGCCGCCACCGGAATGAGCGCCACGTTGTAGCCGAACGCCCAGAAGAGATTCTGGCGGATGGTGCGCATGGTCGCGCGCGACAGGTGGATGGCCTCGTGAACGCCCGCCAGGTCGCCGCCCATGAGGGTGATGTCGGCGCTTTCGATGGCCACGTCGGTGCCTGTTCCAATGGCGATGCCGACATCCGCGCGGGCCAGCGCGGGAGCGTCGTTGGTGCCGTCTCCCACCATGGCGACGCGCCCGCCCACTTCCTCTCTGAGGGCGTTTACCACCTCGGCCTTCTCGCGCGGCGGGACGCCGGCGCGCACCTCGCGGATGCCGGCTTCGTCGGCGATGGCGGCGGCGGTGGCCGCGTTGTCGCCGGTGACCATGACCACCCGCATGCGCTTTCGCAGCGTTTCGATCGCGTCGCGGGCGCCCGGTTTGAGTTCGTCCGCAATGGCGATCAGGCCGATCGCGCGCCCGTCAACCGCGACCCACACCACCGTGTGCGCCTCCGCCTCCAGGCGCTCCGCCTGAGTCGCCAGGTCCTGCCCGAGACTGCCGAGGATGCCCGCGAACCGCCTCTTCCCCACCACCACACGGTGATAGCTCACGGTGGCCGCCACCCCCGACCCCGGAACGGCTTCAAAGTCGCGCGGACGTTCCAGTTCGATTCCGCGCGCCTCTGCCTCTCGCACAACCGCGCGCGCAAGCGGATGCTCGCTGCCCCACTCGGCGGAGCCCGCCATCCCGAGGATCCTGCGCGGGTCGCTGCCCACCACCGTGCGCACTGCGGGCTCGCCCCTGGTAATGGTGCCGGTCTTGTCGAGCACCACCACCTTCAGTTGTCGGGCGAGCTCGAGCGCTTCGCTGTTCCTGAACAGGATGCCCTTCCCCGCCCCCACCCCCATCCCGACCATCACGGCCGTGGGGGTCGCCAGCCCCAGAGCGCACGGGCAGGCGATCACCAGCACCGCCACCGTGCGGATCAGCGCGGCCGGCACACCGGCGCCCGCCGCCATCCACCACACCAGGAAGGTCCCCGCCGCGATCACGATCACGATCGGCACGAAGACCCCCGCCACCCGGTCGGCCAGCCGCTGCACGGGCGCCTTGCTGCCCTGGGCCTCGCGCACCAGGCGCACGATCCCCGCCAGGGCGGTGTCGGCGCCCACCCGGGTCGCGCGCACCTGCAGCAGACCCTCGTGGTTGAGGGTGCCGCCGATCACCTCCGCCCCCGGCGCCTTGTCCACCGGGAGGCTCTCGCCGGTGAAGGTGCTCTCGTCCACCGAGGAGCGCCCGTCGAGCACGACGCCGTCGACCGGAATCCGCTCGCCGGGGCGCACCAGCACGATCTGGTCCACCTGCACCTGGTCGAGCGGCACCTCCCGCTCCTCCCCATCCGCGAGAAGGGTGGCGGTGCGCGGCCGGAGCGCCATCATGCGGCGAATGGCGTCGCCGGTCTCGCCCCTGGCCCGCACCTCCAGCCATTTGCCCAGCTTGATGAGGGTGATGATCGCCGCGGCCGTCTCGAAGTAGACGTGCTCGCCCGCCGTGGTCACCCCGATGGTGAGCGCAACCGTCACGACCACGCTGTAGAAGAACGCCGCCGAAGACCCCAGTGCCACCAGCACGTCCATGTTGGCGCCGCGATTGCGCAGTGCCTTGAAGGAGCCCGTGTAGTAGCTCCGCCCGACGTAGAACTGGACCGGGGTCGCGAGGACGAGGAAGGCCCAGTTCACCCAGGGCGCATGGGCCCACGCGCCCACCAGCCCGAAGTCGCGCGCCATGCTGACCAGGAAGAGAGGGAGCGTGAGGGCCAGCCCGGTGCGGAACTCCCGGCCATGCCGGTCGATCTCGCTCGCGCGCGCGGCCGCCTCGGCGTCCTCCGTTCTTGTTCCGGCGCCCCCGTCCTCCTCCTCGACCGCTTCGGCGACCACCCCGTAGCCGGCCTCCTCGATGACGCGCGTCACTTGGGCGGGAGTCACTTCGGTGGGCTGGTACTGGATGGTCGCGCGCCCGGAGGCAAAGTTCACGTCCGCGCTCACCACCCCGGGGACGCCCGCGCGCAGGACGTTCTCTATGGTCGCCGCACAAGCCATGCACGACATGCCCGTGACCGGGAGCTCGAGCCGGGCGGGCGCGGCCCCGTCGCCGGCAGGGCCGGAGGGTGGTGCGGTTCGGCTTGCAACCGACAAAGAGTCACCTCATGGTCCGCGGTCTGTTCGCGACTGCCGCAGTCTCATTCACGCGACGCGCTGGCCTGGCAGCCCGTGGACGGACTGCTGGCGCGCAAAGACCGATAATGTTCATCTGAACTTCACACGGGGATCCGGAACAAGCGAATCCCGATGCTCACACTTCCTACCCCTATCACGCCGATATGTCCTACACCACGCTAGTGACCCCCGAAGAGGTGTTCGCCCACCTCGACGATCCCGACTGGGTGATCCTCGATTGCCGTTTTTCGCTGGCCGACGCCGAACACGGCCGGCGCGAGTACGAGCAGGCGCACATTCCCGGCGCCGCCTACGCCCACCTGGAGGAAGACCTCTCCGGTCCCATCGTCCCGGGCACGACCGGCCGCCACCCCCTTCCGGCGGCCGCCGACTTCGCGCGCTCTCTCGGCGCCTGGGGCGTCGACGGGCGGGTGCAGGTCGTGGCCTACGACGACATGGGAGGCGCGATGGCGGGGCGGCTCTGGTGGATGCTCGGGTGGGTCGGCCACGACGCGGTCGCCCTGCTCGACGGTGGCTGGCAGCGCTGGTGCGCCGAGGGGCGGCCTGTCACGGCCGAGGTCGCCGCGCGGCCGGCGCGGGTCTTCACCGCCGCACCGCGGCCGGAGCGCCTCGTCCCCGCGGCCGACCTGCTCGGCAGCCTCGGAGACGCCTCCGCCCCGCTCATCGACGCGCGCGCCGGAGAGCGCTACCGCGGCGAGGTCGAACCGCTCGACCCGGTGGCGGGCCACATCCCGGGGGCGGTGTGCGCGGCCTTCGAGGAAAACCTCACTCCGGACGGGACTTTCAAGTCCCGCGAGGAGCTCCGGCAACGCTTCCGGGCCATCCTCGGCGACACGCCGGCGGAGCAATCGGTGTCCTACTGCGGTTCCGGCGTCACCGCCTGCCACAACCTGCTCGCCATGGAGCACGCAGGGTTCAGCGGCGGGCGGCTTTACGCGGGCTCGTGGAGCCACTGGGTCACCGATCCCGACCGCCCGGTCGAACGCGGCTGACACGTCCTGGCCTCCGTCTTGACGCGGCTCAACATCGTCAGCAGGCGCCCCGCCGGGACGCAGTGCCCTCACCCGGGTCCAAGCACCCTCGCCACCCGTCTCGCGACCCGGATCGGCATCGCGCGCAGCGCTCTCCCCAGCCGTCCCCCTCCGGCACCGCCATCGTCCTCGAACCGCCCCGACCCCCTCAGATCCGGCTCCAGCACCCGGCGCCGGAACGCTTCGACGACCTCCGGTGAACGGAACACGGCGACGATCTCGGCCAGAAACCCGTTGTAGCTCATCAGGTCGAAATTGGAGGACCCGGTGACGAGCATGCCGTCGTCGATCAGCATGCACTTCATGTGGATCATGCCACCCTCGAACAGCCGGACGTCGAAGCCGTCCCGCCCCGCCATCGCCAGCAGGTACTTCTGCAGGTAGGCCTTGTTGTTCGAGCGCGGGGTCACGATCCGGACCCGAACTCCGCGCGCTGCGGCCGCCGCCAGATGATCCGTGAAGGGCGGGCTCAGATAGGGGCTGATGACGTCGATCGAGCGCCCGGCGCCGTCGATGAGCCCCAGCAGGTCGCGATAGGCCGCGCGGTTGCCCTCTCCAGGCAGCAGATGGAGGTCCAGCCCGGACCCTGCGAAAGATGCACGGGCATACTGCGACCGCCCTTCCCAGGAGGACTCGAAGTCCCGCCTGAGAAAGCGCGCCACATCAGCATCCTCGACCCGCACCATGAGATCGTGCCACTCGAAGTTGTGCTCCGAGAAGTTGATGCCCCCGATGTAGGACACGCGGTCGTCGAAGAGGATGACCTTCTTGTGGTCGCGGTTGAGGAAGCGCTGGCCGAGGATCCCGAAGGGACGGCCGAAGCGGACACCCACGCCTCCGGCCCGCAGCAGGCGCACCAGCCGCCGGGTGTTGCGCACCTCCGCCCGAAACGCGGGGTCAAAGAGTGTCCCGGGAAGCGCGATCCAGCGGTCGTTCTGGTTGGCCCGCGTATAGGAGTCGACGAGCAGCCGGCGGTCCGGCGCGCGCGCGGCGAGCAGGGCGTCCGAGAGCGCCGTCCCCACCCAATCGCCCTCGAACGAGTAGGTCTGGATGAAGGCGTACTCGCGCGCCGCGGCGAGATCGGCCTGCACCGCCGCCCACACGGCCTCCGAATCGACCAGAACTTCGGATCGCGCGCTCACCCGCGGCAGAATCCACCATCGGGGATCATGGCTGGAAGAACCCCTGCAGCCAGAGCACCACGAACGCCCCGTAGAACATCGACGTCGCGACGAGCGCGACCCTGCGCCACATCGGCGGCCGGATTTCCTCCGGCAGTAAGCGCGTGTTGATGTAGAGAAGGTGAAGTGAGGCGATGACGAAGACGATGCCGGCCATGTTGGCGCCCAGTTGCAGCAGCACGATCGGCTGCGCCAGCCCGAGGCCGATGATCCCCCATCCGGCGATCCCGACGAGCACCGTGTAGTAGACGAAGCGCACGTCCCCCCCGCGCCAGCGCCGCACGCGCCGGGAGCCCGTCCACAGGATGTCCGTGATGGCGCGCGTCATTCCGTCGACGATGTCCAGTTGGGTCTTGAAGAGGATCCAGACGCCCATGAGGGCGATGACGCCCCCGAAGAGCGCGCCCGCCCGGGTGGCCATGGCGTCGGCCAGCGCCGCCGCCACCGAGAGGCCGCGGATGTCGGTGCCGGCCTCGATGAAGGTCACGTAGAGCACGGCGGGGAGGATCATGCCCAGCAGCGCGCCGGTGAAATAGATCCCCCACTGGTCTGCGCGCACGATGCGCCACCACCCCCGCCACCGGCCCATCGCCTCCGCGGTGGGGTCGAAGATGTAGCCGGTCGGGGCGAGGCGCACCTGCTTCCCGCCCACCGCGGCCGGGATGTAGCCCACCACGCTGCCCATCCCGTATCCCTTGTCGCGCGCCCAGTTGGAGAGGGTCAGGTTGGTCATGCCGCCGGCGCCCGAGTAGGCCGCGAACGCCCCGATCAGGAAGAAGTCGGCGCCCGCCGGAATGAAGCGGAACGCCCCCTGCGCCGGGTCGTATCCCACC